>CANPXL010000004.1 GCA_947586055.1 uncultured Acetatifactor sp.
AAACGGTTTAGAAATTTATATTTATTTTAGGTATCCGGATTCTCCGACTCGTCTTCCAGCCAGCGGAAAACGGCCGTTTCTTCCGGCCCGCAGGCCGCAATCGCTTCGCAGATCCGGTTAATCTGCGCTTCGTCCGCCAGAAGATCCTCCGCGATCTTCTCCGGCTTCTCTCCCTTCTGCAGCTTGCCACAGACCAAATGGATCAGAAGACGGCGTTCCCCCTGGGTGCGGCCCCGTTCCAGACCCTGAGCCAAACCTTGTGTCAGTCCGCGCTCAAGGCCCTGCGTCAGCCCCTGTTTTCTGCCCTGTTCCAGGCCGCGCTCCATGCCATCCTCCACGCCCTCCTCGTATCTCACCTCCAGAGCGTCATCCATGTTAAACTGCGTAAACAGCATATTCTCCACCTCCGACCTGCATGTCGCATTCAAAAATGCTCTTCCAGCCAGCGGGAAATGGCCGTCTCTTCCGGCCCGCAGGCCGCAATCGCTTCGCAGATCCGGTTAATCTGCGCTTCGTCCGCCAGAAGATCCTCCGCGATCTTCTCCGGCTTCTCTCCCTTCTGAAGCTTGCCACAGACCAAATGGATCAGAAGACGGCGTTCCCCCTGAGTGCGGCCCTGCTCCAAGCCCTGTTTTCTGCCCTGTTCCATGCCATCCTCCACGCCCTCCTCGTACCTCACCTCCAGAGCGTCATCCATGTTAAACTGCGTAAACAGCATATTCTCCACCTCCGACCCATGCTTCGTCACAAAGTCCGAAAAGATCCCTTCCCGCACACTGTCTCTCACCGCAAGGGTAACCGCGCTGTCGCGGTCCTGACCTTCCTTTATGTATGCCCTCACCCGTTCGATGAACCAGGAATACTCATACAGCGGCACGCACTCCCGAAGAAGCCTGTGTCCCGCCGGAAGATTAATGTTGATCATCCTCACCTTCAATTCTAACATAGGATCTTTAGTTTTGACAATATACCCGTCCGAAAGTTTTAATACTTTTTCACCGGGTACGTCCCTTGTCCCATTGTAAAACAGATAGAACTCCGGCGTGGGGATCAGGACGCGCTTCTCCCGGTACAGGTTCCGGTCCTGCAGAAGCTTCTCCATGGTACGGCCGTAATAGAGCATACTCCGCAGGGGCATGTTCTCGTTGATCGTGGACTGGTGCTCGCTGATGACCAGCATCCGCTCCTTTACGGTAAACCCCAGATCGTTTTTGCGGGCCAAAAACAGCACGCCCTCCAGCGTGGTGATCTGGATATCCTCCGGGGCGGTCTCTTCGCCGGAGAGGGCCGTATAGAGCTTGGCGGCATTTTCCGGCTCGCTGAAAAGAGCCGTGAACACGTCGGACTTTAACTCCCGGTTGGACACTTTGGGGAGCCTTTTTCCGGCTCTGCCTTTGGTTTTGGTTTGGGCTCCGTTTTTGGTTCCGTTCCCGGTTTTGTTTTTATTTCTGTTTGTTGTTCCGTCTTTTGCCCGGTTCTTCGTTCTGTCCTTTCCTTCGTTTTTTGTTTCGTTTTTCGTTTCGTCCTCTGTCATAGGCAGACTCCTCCTGTGAGATGAATTGTTGTCTTGAAAAATGCCGCAGAAATTGCGTGAAATAAAGAAGATTTGATTTTTCAAGGATAGATTGATTGTAACAGGGTTGAAAGGTTTTGTAAAGGAAAAAATTTCAGGAAAGAACCTACAAAAGTCTCAGGAAAGAAACAGAAAATCTCAGGAAAGGGACAGGAAATCTCAGAAAAAAACAGAAAATCAGAACAGGGCAGCCAGATACAGAAAATTTTTGTAAGAACTCCAACTTGGTAACAGTTCAGCAATTGCGATTTTTCAATTTGCCTGTATAATGGAGATATGCGGAAAAGGTACGCACTATGGCTTTACCTGAAACATCCGCAGCAGCAGCTGGAATAAAGCAGGACATGCGGTTTTGGGACGCCCGGAAAATAGCTGAAATTGCTTGTCGCAACGCTTCGTTGCGCCGCTTCCTGCATGAACAGGTAGACGTAAGACGGCTTGACGGCTATGATGATCTCAAGACTTGGCGACAGGAGGCAAACTACATGACACTGGGAGAAAAAATACAAAAGTTAAGGAAACAAAGCGGGCTTTCCCAGGAAGCGCTTGCTGAAAAGGTAATGGTTACACGGCAGACGATTTCAAAATGGGAGTTGGGTCAATCGCTTCCGGATTTAGATTTTGTCGCCCGGCTCAGCGATATCTTTAATGTGTCTTCTGATTACCTTATCAAAGACGAATGGAACGTCCCCAACGAGTTGCCGTATAAAAAACGGAATTATCGATTGTCCGAAAAAAGCAGGCGCACGATCCTGGTAATTGTCTCTGCGTCGGCACTGATCGCAATTTATATATGTTTAATCTGCGATTACTTTACTGCGGAAAAGTTGTCCTGGTCATTAATTGTCAGTGTGTCCGTCGCTGCGGCATGGTTTGTACTGCTTCCCCTTTTAACAGCCAAAACAAAAATTATATTGAAGACTATAGTAATCTGCAGCGTTATCCCGATTCCGCTGCTGGCAGTTCTTTCTCTGCTTTTGAAAAAAACGATCCTGTTTAAACTGGGCAGTTGTATCGCATTGACAGCGATTGTTGCAATATGGATAATTTATATCATTTTTTATAAATGCAAAAGGCGTTGGTACCGGGCGTCTGGTTTTGCCCTGTTAGTTTTTGTGCCTGTACCCATTGTAATTAATCATACTGTGTCTTACTTTTTGCCACAGGCTCAGATTGACTTTACATCCGACATATTTAACAGCGGAATTACTCTCCTGTTGTCCCTTGTATTTTTGGGTTTGGATTATTTCTTTTCACACAGGGAGGGAAATTCAGAGAAATGAAAATAGTTCTTTTACATGGGCTGGGACAAACAGCAAAAGACTGGGACGAGGTGACCCGACAGCTTTCAGTTTCTAACATAGATTGTCCGGAGCTCTTTTCCGACACAAACGATATATCCTATCTCCGGCTTTTAACCGATCTGGAGCGACAGTATGCGGATGGAACCGAACCCCTTTGTATTTGTGGTCTTTCATTAGGCGCAATTCTTGCGCTTGACTTTGCTATCCGGCATAAAGATAAAGTTTGCTCTCTCATTCTGATCGGCGCACAGTATAAAGTCTCCCGTTTCCTGATAGATTTTCAAAATTTATTGTTTCGCTGTATGCCGAACAGGTCTTTTGCAAATATGGGACTATCAAAAAAGAATATGATAAAATTATCCCATTCCATGCGGACAATGGATTTTACGTCTCAATTAACCGCAATAACCTGTCCGGCAGCAATCGTATGCGGAGAAAAAGACAGCGCAAATTTAAAGGCTTCCAGAGAATTGGCGGAATTGCTGCCGCAGGCGAAACTGCATATCATTCCCGGTGCAGGACATGAAGCCAATAAAACTGCGCCGCAGGATATTGCCGCTATACTAAACGAACAGACCGCAGGCACGCCGGTTCATCCGGCATCGGTCTCCTTCTTCAGCCACTCTGCTTCCTCCGCCGTCAGATAGGGGGATACCTTCTCATAGACCTTCTTCTGATAATCGTACAGCCACGTCTTCTGCTCCGGCGTCAGGTACGCTTCGTCTATGGCTTCCATATCGATGGGAACCCAGGTCAGCGTCTTAAAATGCATGAACTGGCCGTATTCGTTCTTTTCATCGTTCTCGGCCACCATCACGTTTTCGATGCGGATGCCGTGGCTTCCCTCGATATAAACGCCCGGCTCGTTGGTCACGTCCATGCCGGCTTCCAGCACGGTTTCGCCCACGCCCTCCGCATAGCGCCACCGCAGGCTCTGGGGCCCCTCGTGCACATTCAGGATATAGCCTACCCCATGGCCGGTGCCGCATTTATAGTCAAGCCCCATGTTCCAAAGGGGCTGGCGCGCCAGAATGTCCAGATTCCGTCCGGTACAGCCGTGAAGCCAGCGCGCGGCGCTCATCTGCAGCATACCCGCCGCCACCGCCGTGTAATGCCGCTTTTCTTCCTCCGTCAACGGTCCCAGCACGATCGTCCTGGTTACGTCCGTAGTGCCTCCCAGATACTGTCCTCCGGAATCTACCAGCAGCATCCCCTCCGGCTTCAGAACGGCATGATTCTCCGGCGTGGCCTCATAATGCATCATAGCGGCGTTTGCCCGATATCCCGCGATGGTAGGGAACGACAGATCCAGAAATTCCGGAATCCGGCGGCGCAGTCCCTCCAGATAATCCGCCGCGGAAAGCTCGGTGATCTCCGTTTTCCCGATATTAGTCTTCAGCCAACAGATAAATTTTGTCACCGCCACGCTGTCCTTTAAAAAGATTTCCTCCATGCGGGCCAGCTCCACGGGATTTTTCACAGCCTTCAACAATTCCGTGGGATTCTTTTTGTCCACCGTCTCCCCGCGGTCATTCAGCGCCCTGTACAGAGCGTAACCGGTATACCGGGAATCAAGCATAACCTTCCTCTCTCCGGGAAGACACGTCAGAAAATCCCTTACGGTTCCGTACTCTTCCACCCGGATATTTTTCTCCGCAAGATAGACTTGCGTCTGCCGGTCCAGCGCAGCCTTCTGGATGAACAGGACCGCCTGTTCCCTCTCAAGATACCCGTAACACATAGCCACGGGATTGCATTCCACATCACAACCCCTGATGTTAAAAAGCCACATCAGGTCGTCCAGTTTGGAAAGGAACAGACCGTCCGCTCCCTCCTTCTCCACCTGCGCCAGCGTCCTGTCAAGCTTCGATTCCACGCTCTCTCCCGCAACCGTCTCGTCGAGTACGCTCACCTTTCCCGCCGGAAAAGCCGGGCGGTCGCGCCAGATTTTCTCCGCCAGATCTTCCCCGCATGCAAAACGGATCTTCTTTTCCTTCAGCTTCCTTTCATACTTCAAGCCGTCCCCAGCGGAAACGACTCTTCCGTCAAAGCCGAGCGTCTGTCCTTCTCTCATGTTCTGCACAAGAAATTCTTCCAGAGTGGGCACGCCTTCGTCCAGCATGCGGAACAGTTCCACTCCCGTTCCCTGCAGCTCCCTTTCCGCCTGAATAAAATATCTGCCGTCCGTCCAGAGACCGGCGCCCTCCTGCCAGACCAGAAGGGTACCGTTGGAACCGGTAAATCCGCAGAAATATTCCCGCACCTTAAAATAATCATTCACATACTCGGAGTTGTGAAAGTCCTCCGTCGGTATCAGATAATAGTCCATGTTTTTTTCTCTCATCACGGACCGAAGCACCGCAAGTCTCTCCCTGATGATCCTGTTCTCCATTTTATACCCTGCCTTTCCTCTCCCTTTCCGTTACTTCCGCCGCCATAACCGTTTCCGGCATTCCCCGCCTGTCTGCTTCCGGCGGCACCGTTTTCACCGTAAGCGGCTCCATCCGCGCCCGCCGTCACTAACTCCGGCTTTCTTCGGGGATAACCGCATCTCCCGCCGTCACATTCCGGCATCTACGGACGACGTTTCGCATTCAGCTTCCTTCCCGCTCTCTCCTGTACAGTCCCACTGCCCGGGAAGTCCCGACGCGGTCGCATCCCAGGCGGAGAAACATCTCCAAATCCTCCAGCGTTGACACGCCCCCGGCCGCCTTGATCTTTACTTTCGGCCCGATATGTTTTTTAAAGAGTTCCACGTCCTCCCTCGTCGCGCCGCCGGTACCGAATCCTGTTGACGTCTTGATATAATCCGCCCCGGCGTTGGTAACGGCCCTGCACATAGCGATCTTTTCTTCCTCCGTCAGATAACAGGTCTCTACGATCACCTTCAGAATATGATCCCCGCAGAGCCCCTTCAGCAGACGGATCTCCTGTTCCACCTTGTCGTACAGGCCGTTTTTCACGTCGCTGATATTCACAACCATGTCGATCTCATCACAGCCCTCCTCCAGCGCTTTCTTCACCTCCGCCGCCTTTGCCTCGGTGACGCTGTATCCCAGAGGGAATCCGACCACCGTACAGATACGGATCCTGTCCCCGTAAGCGCTGCGGATCCGGCCCACATAGGCAGGCGGGACGCAGACGCTCGCGGTTTTACATTCCAATGCCTCTTCGCACAGCGTTCTGATATCGTCCCATGTTGCGAACGCCTTTAACTGGGTATGATCGACCTTTCCAAGCATTTCTTCTCTCGTCATAACTTCCTCACATTTCCGCCGCCGATACGGCCGTTTCACATCTGTCCTCTATTTTAATACCCGCGGCGTCAAAACACAATAAAAAAATAACCCGGGCGTTCGGCCCGGGTATCTGTGACACATATCATTTCTCCCAATTTTCATCCAGAAACAGCTGTACCCTGTTGTCCAGAATCTCCACCGTCTCGTCCAGACTCCGCTGTCCATCAAAATACAGGGGAAGTTCCTCATAAAAGATATCCTCTATCTCAGACACCTTCCAGCTTGCCGGCCGGGCGTTCTCGATCAGGAATCGGGCTTCCTGTGCTTCCTCCCGCGTCAGAGCGGGGAACCTTTCATCTCCCGTCTCTCCCCGTTCCTTTCTTTCCATTGCCGTCTCAATGCTTTCTTCCAGCACGCTGAGCCGCACAGGCATTCTGGGCGGCTGGCCTCTGTTGCCGAGAATGCTATCCACAGTCAACAATCTCTGGTTCTCCTTTGACAGAAGAAACCGCAGGAATTCCTTCGCTCCCTCCTGCCTGTCCGAGTTTACGTTCATAAAAAACAACTCCGGCGCCACATAAATTCCGTTTCCTCTGGATCTGGGATATCCAATACAGGAGACCTTTCCCTGAAAAATGGTTTTCAGGCTTTCCGGGCCGCCGCCCCAGATCGTTCCCCAGTTTGGTTCCATAAAATTGTCCACGGCAAAGACCTTCCCTTCCGCCACGGCACTGCGCGCGGCTTCAAAGTCCGGGAATGTGTCAATGGTCACAGGATCCGCATACTTTCCGGCAAATTCCAGAAACTCCCGAAACGGCTTTTCTTTCAAATGACTCTGCCCGGTCTCCCAGTCTATGAAATCTCTGTTGTCATTGTCATACAAACCGTAATACATGACGATGCTGGTTCCGTCGTATCCCCACTGCAGAACTTCCACGCCGGAATTCCGTACCGTTTCCATCAGTTCCGGCAGGGTAAAGGATTTCCGTTCCCCCGTAAGGTCCCGGGAATACGACGTCAGTCTCAGCTTTCCCTCATAGGGAAGACCATACTGCACCCCGTTCATTCTTCCCATCTCCATCGCCGCCGGCCAGAAATCCTCTTCATCCTCCAGGACGCCATCCAGATTCTGCAGATATCCCTCCCTTGCCAGCGCAGGGATATCCATGTACAGATTGGATGCGCCGGACAGGAACAGATCCGGTCCGCGTCCCGCGGAAATTTCCATCTGCAGCCTGTCGTAAAATTCCTTTACAGCCGCCTGTATGTCCGCCGGTTCTTCTCCATAGGGATCATAAGGGTATTGTATTTTAACACTGTACTGTTCACTCGTTCTGTTGAATTTTCCGACGGCGAGATCAAGGGTATTGACAGGCCATGATGACGCGATGATGATTTCCTGTTTTTCCGGCAGGGGCTCATGGTTCCCTTCAATACGCAGAAAAATCTCATCCGTACACAGGGAATGCAGAAGCAGACCTCCCTGATCCAAGGCGGTCATCTCAAACAGAATTGACATCGGATAATTCCGGTCCTGAAAGCGGCAGACCGTCTCAGGCTCCCCTTTTGTCACACGCCATAGAGTTCGATTATCCGCCAGATACAACACCCCGTCCGCATCATAGACTCCATGAAGGTTTCCCGCGTTTGCCCCTTCAAGGAGAACGTCTCCCTCGGGAAACGGCGCGTCGCCCTCCAAAGAAAAGACTCCCGTCCCGGAATCCTTTGCGCCGTACCAGAGAAGCCTGCCGCTCTCCGGTTCCTCCAGAATCCCGCTGATCTGTGCTCCCTCTCCCAGCTCTCTTTTCTCTTTCAGGTGAAACTGTGCGTCATATATGGAAACTGTGCCCTGCCCTTCAAAATGAAAGCCAATAACTTCCCCGGCAGAGGTCAGGAAAAATTCCCCGTTGGCCGAAAAATCCTCCCATTCCCCTTCATAACCGCCCTCTGAGACCCGCTCCATGCTCTCCATCCCCGGCTGCCAGCGCGCGAGATAATACGTACACGGATCGTTGCCGTCCACGCCTTCCGGATCTTTTCCCTGCGTCCCGCCGCGCATCAAAAGGATCAGACGCCCTTCCGCTTCCCCCAGAATGCTTACCGGAACATCCCCACCGGAATCGGCTTCCTCCGTTTCCCACTCCTGATAAGGAGGCTTCAGCAGCTGAATATAATTTTTTTGCAGAAAGGGTTCTTCCACAGTGGAAAAGCGGATCAAACGGTACAACGTATCCCCGCATAACCGTGAAACGTCCCCGGAAACAACGTATTCCTGTTCAAATACCCCGGAAATGCCTGCGCTGTAGGGAAGGACCGTCTCCTGAAAGTGATAATAGAGTTGATCCGGATCCGCAGCGGTCTTCTGTCCCGCTTCCGTTCCGCAGGCTGTAAAAAGCGCCGCTGTAAGACCGCAGCATAACAGGCGGTTACATATTTTCATCCACATACAGCTGTACCCTGTTCTGAATAATGTCTGTCACTTCGTCCAGAGATTTCTGGCCTTCAAAATACGCCGGCGCCTCTTCCATGACGATCGTGATTACCGGATTATTCCAATCCAAAAGCAGTCCGTTTTCAATGATATTTCGGATAACGTCCGCTTCCTCCTGGCTTAACGTGTGAGCCGTATAAGTATAATTGTTGGGAAAGGAAATGTTATATGTCGATTTCGTCATATAATTTCCGAACTCATCTTTTATCGGGTTCCCGTTTTCGTCTACTTTATAATCTGCCAGCGCTTCTTCCAGCATGGCGTCAAGTTCGGATTTCACCACAGGGAATCCCACCCTGCCGCCGTCATCTTTCTGTTTGGTGGAAAGATAGTTTTCCAGAAAAGCCCACGCTTCCTCCTTGTTGCGGGATTTCGCGCTGATGCCGAAGCTTTCGCTGGGCGCGATTGTTCCGACACCGACCCCGTCCGGACCCGGACAGCCAACAAATACCGGATTGGAAAACGGATCCGCGGCCATCTGCGGTCCGTAGACATCATACATGTCCGTACGGGCAAGCAGCAGCTCGCCGTCCCGTGCCATCTCCCGCCAGGATTTATCCGCGGACTGGGCTTCATACTTGTTCTGACCCTCCGCTGCCCTGGCGGAGAATTTCAGGATCTTTTGAAATTCCTCACTGTCAAATCGACATTTTCCGGTATCCGCGTCGATAAAGGAGTTTATCGTACATTGCAGGCAGTACAGCAGACAGGTCCTGGGAGAATACTCTCCAAGCAGGAACGCATCCGGATAAGCGTCCGCGAGGGCAATCACGTCGTCAATGGTCCAGCTGTCCTGATCTCCCAGCACGTCGCCGCTGCCTACATAAGTCTGCAGCTGCAGCACCGTGGGAAGAATCGCCAGCCTGCCGTTATGGGTACACTGCTGCAGCACATTTTCAAACATATCTTCTCTGGAAAGAACCTCGCTCTTTTCAAGATAGGGCGTCAGATCCTCCAGCACTCCTTTTTCCACCAAGTTGCGCCAGTCCATGGAATACGTGTCAACATTCAGGATATCGGGGCAGTTTCCGGCTGCGATATCCGCCTGCATCCGGTTTATTCCATCCTGCAGCATATATTCGTCCTTTTGCATATAAGCCTTGATCGTAATATAACAGGTTTCGCTCTGGCTGTTGAAACGGCTGACAGCAGCCTCCAGCCCGGGGAAGCTGTTCATGACGCCAAGGATCAGTTCCGTCTTCTCTGCCTCTTTCGTCTCCCGCGGCCTGTCCGTGGCGCTCATCAGCACCAGCCCATAGTCCCCGCTTTCCCAGTCACTGTACGCCACAGCGATCCGCCCGTCGGACAGGGCTCCGACGGACACCGACGGCTGCAGATAAGGGATCTGCGTCTCGATGAGTTTGAATAATGTGACATTCTTTTTGGTCTCTGGATCATAGCGGTATACCCCCATGGAATCCACCGTCAGGAAATTTCCCTCCGGGTCGCAGCAAAGGCGCCCGCTGCCGAACGGTATGCCAGACATTCCGTTTTTCAGTACGGCATCCTCATAATCCACCGTATACAGGGTGGCGGGGTTACGGCCGTCCGTCACATAGACTCTGCCGTCCGCACCGCGCCCGAATCGGCAGGAGCTGACTGTGCTGTCCTGTATTTCATTGCTGTGGATGACGCCGGCAGGTGTTCCCTTTTCGTTAAAAAGATAGATCTCCCGGTCCGCCAGAACACAGGCTCTGTTCTGCGCGTCCACAGCCAGAGAATACTGGAATGAGATCTTCGGCTGCTGATACAGATCCGTAATGTCCTGTCGGTACACCTCCCTTTGGGAGGCATCCCATTTTATCAGGAAGCGTTTTAGGATATAATCGTCTCTTTCTTCCCTCTTTTCTGTCTCGCCGCGGATCATATACAGACTGCCGTCTTCCCCCACGGTCCAGCAGTCCACATAGCCTGTGGGATAATCCGTCACGGATCCGTCCGTCAGGGACTGACAGCGCAGC
Organism: uncultured Acetatifactor sp.; assembly: GCA_947586055.1. Taxonomy (GTDB): domain Bacteria; phylum Bacillota; class Clostridia; order Lachnospirales; family Lachnospiraceae; genus Acetatifactor. The sequence goes on from CANPXL010000004.1 coordinate 10,569, forward strand.
ATGTATCCGTTTTCCTCATCCGACACGATACAGTAAAGCCTGTCGTCTGTGATCTGTATGTCATACATGTTGTAGCTGTAATTGCCGCCTTCCGCCAGTTGAAATTCTTCCGGCTGGTAGAAAAGCCCTCCGTCTTCCGCAGTCACGCCGCCCTGTGCCTCCGCGGTTTTGACTGTCTGAGCGGAATCTTGCTTTTCCCATCCTCCGTTTTCCCTGCCGCAGGCCGCAGAACCCAGAAGAAGCGTTCCACAGAGGAACCATGCGCCCAGCCTTCTGCCGAAATTGATATTCCGAAAAAACTTTGTTTGTCTGCTCATTGTTCTTCCCTCCCATCCAGGGTTTTCATATCCCTAAAAATATTGTAACATCCGCCTGCCCGATATCAATATGCCCCGGCCAAAAACCCATTAAGAACCCCTTAAGATTCCTTTAACGATCCTTTAAACGGAAAACTCCCCGGAAAAAGAGAAAAAGAAAGTAAAAAAACAGAGGATATCCGAAAGGGATATCCTCTGAGAGACAATAAATAAATTCAGCCGTTTTGTCCGTTTTGTTTTTCAAAATCCTCCACATACTGTACGATCAGCTTCACGGTTCCCTCAACGCCCAGAACGCTGCTGTTGATGCACAGGTCATAGCTGTCCGCGCGGCCCCATTTCTTGGAGGAATAATAATTGTAATAGCTCTGCCGCTGCTTATCCTTTTTGATGATCATGTCCCTGGCTTTGGACTCCGTGAGACTGTATTTTTCCATGATGCGTTTTACCTTCGTCTCCTCGTCGCCGTAGATAAACAGATGCAGTACATTCGGATACCCCGCAAGCGCATAATCCGCGCACCGGCCCACGATAACGCAGGGCCCCTCGGAAGCGATCTTCTTGATGGTGTCAAACTGCGCCAGAAACACCTTGTGACTGATCGGCATATCCACAAAAGAGGACGTGTTGTAGCCGAAGGAATAGGTGTCCATGACCAGATTGTAAAGGAAGGAGTTTGTGGGTCTCTCGTCGTGGTTCTGGATCATCTCCTCGCAGAAGCCGCTTTCCTTTGCCGCGCGGGTGAGAAGCTCCTTGTCATAGCATTTGATGCCGAAATACTCCGCCAGCTTTTCGCCGATCTCACGTCCTGCGGACCCGAACTGACGTCCAATTGTGATCACTGTATTCATAGGCCACCCTCTCTTTCTTTTTCCTGTCATTCTTTTTTTCTGTCATAAAAGTATTGTCTGGAAATTTTCACTTTTATGATAGGAACATTATACAACAATTTGAGTTTTTAGACAACACAATTCGTTCTCATTTTTCGCAAAAGTTCCAAAAAATAAGCCGGAAGCGGCGCGTCCACCTCCACATATTCTCCCGTGGAGGGATGAATAAAGCCCAGAGTCCTGGCGTGAAGAGTCTGTCCCTGCAGGCGGAAGGGGCATTTCCCGTTTCCGTACACCTCGTCCCCCAGCAGAGGATGCCCCAGAGACGCCAAATGCACCCGGATCTGATGGGTACGCCCCGTCTCGAGCCGGCATTCCAGAAAGGTATATTTGTCAAAGCGCTCCAATACCTGATAATGGGTCACCGCACGCTTGCCGTTCCGTTCGTTCACGGCCATTTTTTTCCGGTCCGCGGGATGTCTGCCGATGGGCCTGTCAACGACGCCCTCGTCCTCCTTCAGCGCCCCGCAGCAGATGGCCTGATATCGCCTTGTGACGGAATGCTCCTTCAGCTGCTGGGCGATGATCCTGTGGGCGCGGTCATTCTTGCAGGCAATGACGGATCCGGTGGTGTCCCGGTCGATCCTGTGCACGATTCCGGGCCGCAAGACCCCGTTGATACCGGACAGCTCGCCGCCGCAGTGATACAGAAGCGCGTTGACCAGTGTGCCGCTGTAGTGGCCTGCGGCGGGGTGGACGACCATGCCTTTCGGCTTGTTCACCACGATCACGTCGCTGTCCTCATAGAGAATGTCAAGGGGGATATTTTCGGGAAGAATATCCGGCTCCTGCGCCGCAGGAAGAGAAAAAACCACCCTGTCGTCCGCCTTCAGGCGAAAGCTCCCCCTGACGGGCCGGCCGTTTACGGTGACCTGTCCCTCCTTCACCATCTTCTGGATATAGGACCGGGACAGCGTATCCATGAGATACGCAAGACATTTGTCCACGCGCTCATCCTCCAGTTCCTCCGTGATCTCAAAGCAAAATTCTTCCATCTACTTCATCTCCCGGTATCTCTTCTGCTTGAAATTTAAAAATTCAAGGTCACTTTCCCTGTAATAGAAAAGGAACAGGAAGAACAGCAGGAACGTACATACCACAATATAACAATCCGCAACGTTAAAGATGGGGAAATCAATCAGGACGAAATAGATAAAATCCACAACATAGTCGAACCGGAACCGGTCGATCATATTGCCGAGACCACCGGCGACAATAGCGGAAAGCGCAATGTGGACCACATAGAATTTCTTCGTCTGGGGCAGTTTGAACAGGAAAAACAGGATCACGGCCAGAAAGACAAAGCCCACAAACAGAATAAAAAATTTCTGGTTGCGCAGCATGCCGAAGGCGGAGCCGGGATTCTCAAGGTACTGCAGCTGCAGCACGCCGTCCCATAAAACGACGGCGGGCTGATCCTTCAGATTGACGATGGCAAGATGCTTGGTGAACTGATCAAGGAACAGAAGAACCAGCATCACCATAAGATCCGTTAAAAGCAGAACTGTCTTTTTCTTACGCATTGGCATCCTCTTCTCCAAAATAAATTTCGTTGACCGCGTCCAGAATCTCCTGGTCCGTAACGGTCGTGTCGATCACTGCCCTGCCGATCTTCTTCAGCAGCACAAATTTAATATGTCCGGCCTCCCTTTTTTTGTCCGACCATGTCAGGCGCAGAATTTCGTCGGGATCGATATCATCGACGGAAATAGGAAGCCGAAAAGGCACGAACATATCCCTGATTTCGTAATATTCCTCCATGGAGAGCATCTTGCGCTTCCAGGAGATATAGGCGGCGGCAACCGCCCCCAGGGCGACGCATTCCCCGTGGAACAGCTCAAAGTTCTTTGCCTTTTCAATCGCGTGTCCGATGGTATGTCCAAAGTTTAAAAGCGCCCGCTCTCCCTGCTCCGTGGGATCCTTTTCCACCACAAGCTTCTTTACCGTACAGCTTCGTTTCAGCATCTCCTGAAGGATCGCCGGATCTCTGTCGCAGATCTCATACATATTTTCGATGAGCCACTGGTAAAGCAGCTCGTCGCGGATCAGGCCGTGCTTCATCACCTCCGCAAAGCCGGAGAAGAACTGCCTGTCGTCCAGCGTCTTTAAGACGGCCAGGTTCATATAGACCAGCTTCGGCATCTTAAAGGCGCCGACCATGTTCTTATAGCCATCGAAATCCACCCCGGTCTTGCCGCCGATGCTGCTGTCCGCCTGCGCGAGAAGCGTGGTGGGGACCTGAACGAAATCCACGCCCCGCAGATAGGTGGCTGCCACATAGCCCGTGACGTCTCCCACAACGCCGCCCCCCAGCGCCACAAGAAGGTCCTTGCGGTCAAAGCCCTCCTGGATCAGAAACACATAAATCTGCTTTACGGTGTCTAAATTCTTGTTCGGCTCCCCGGCGGGAAAGGCATATTTTACGGCCTTTCTGCATTTCCCCTGAAGCAGTTCCAGCGCCTGTCCCCCGTAGAGCGCGTCCACGTTGGAATCGGTCACGATACAGACACGCCGGGAGATCAGGCCGTCCGGCCGTCTCTCCTCCGGCTTCGCGCCCAGCGCCTGCAGTTCCGGCACAAGATCGTCAAAGGATTCCGTGAAGACAATATCGTAACAGGGCTTTTTCTGATAATAGATCGGCAGTCTCTCCGACATTTTTCTTTTCCTTTCCTCTCCGCCGGATACCCGGCGTTTCTACCGTAACGTCAAAGGAGCCCGTTTGTACGGGCTCCACCGCTGTCAGTTCCGCTATGTCAGTTGCCGCCTAACGGCATTTCAAAAGAGCCGCCGAAAATATCCTGAAAATCACCGGATACATCCACGCTGGAGGGCGTGATGATAAAGATGTAATGCGAAATTTTCTGAAGATTTCCGGAAATTGCAAAACAGGAACCGCTGGTAAAATCAATGATCCGCTGCGCGATGTCCACGTCCAGTCCCTCCAGGTTCAGAACCACGGTACGGTTTGCCAGCAGCGTTTCCGTAATCTCCCTCGCATCCTCCACGGAAGTGGGCTTTATCACACACACCTCCATTCCCGAGCTGTTCGTCATACGCCGGGAGGAAGACTGCTTGATCGGCGTGATCTTACCGGCCGGCTGAAGCTTTCTGGCAGGCGCTTCCTCATAATCGTCGTTCTTCTGTTTGGATGCGGAAGACTTTCTCGGCGAAGCGGCGGGTTCCTCCTCATCGTCCAGATAATCGTCGTCGTAATAATCGTCCTCTTCCTCGCCGTTCAGCTTCATGTAGTTTAAAAACTTGTCCATTACTCCCATGCTTCTACCATACCTTTCTGACTCTCCGATTTACCGGCCGGTTCCATCCGCCCCATAATCCCTCTCCCCGAAAATGCCGGTGCCCACCCGGATACAGGTGGCGCCTGCCTGAAGGGCTGCGGGATAATCTCCTGTCATTCCCATTGAAAGAACATCCATACTGACATTATCAATGTTTTTTGCCGCTATGTCAACAGACAATTGGACTAATTTATCAAAATATGGGCGGTTTTTTTCTCCATCCACCGTATATGGCGCTATTGTCATAAGCCCTTTGACGCGGACCCCGGGCAAAACGGAAATCTCTTTTACAAGATTGGGCGCTTCGTCGCAGGATACGCCGTATTTTGTCTCTTCTCCCGCCACGTTCACCTCGATGAGGATGTGGGTCTCCACGCCTTTCTTTACCGACTCCCGGCTGATCTCTTCCGCGAGACGGAAGGAATCCACACTGTGGATCAAAGCCACCTTTCCCACGATATACTTCACCTTGTTGCGCTGCAGGTGGCCGATTACATGCCACCGGATGTCCGGCGGAAGCTGCGGAATCTTTTCCGTCAGCTCCTGAACCTTGTTCTCGCCGAAATCCCGGACGCCGGCTTCGTACGCCTCGCGCAGAGCCTCCACAGGCTTTGTCTTGCTGACGGCGATCAGCGTCACCGCCCCGGGATCCCTTCCTGCCTTCAGGCAAATCGCCTGAATCTGTTCTCTGACATTCTTCAGATTTTCCCGAATCATCTTCCTGCCCTCCGCGGGAACCGCTCCCCCGCTATTGCTTTATAAACTGGTCGTCGCTTACGGTGGACGCGTCCTGAACGATATAATCGTAAACGCTCAGGCCGTATCTGGTATTGGACTTTACAATGGCATATTCCTCATTTTGATACAGAATATTGATCTGTTTAAAATCGGCGTATCCCCTGTTGATATTGTAGACGCCGATCAGAGTGGCGCGCCTGCTGACGGTAAACGTCTCCTGGCTGTCCGGCTTATAGAGGATGTCCCCCGCATTCAGGATGGAACTGTCCAGATAATATTCCCTGGTCTCCTCGTCAAAACTGTATAAGTCAACATCCAGCGCCTCGCTGGAAATAGTGCCGTCCTCCAGATAACACTGACGGATAATGCCGCCCTTTCCGCTGCTGCCGCTGAGACTGACATAATCCTCCGGGATCAGGAAAAATTCCTTCTGCACGATGGACGAAACCGGAATCTTTAAGCCCGTCTCGTCCTCCACGATCAGTTCCACGTCCAGAAAACGGTCGGACAGAAAAGTGACCATGGAATTGGTAAAGGACAGCTGAAGATAGGTTTTTCCGTCGGGATTTGTCATCAGCTCCGCCTGCCCCCAGGCTTCATACTGGTTTTTCAGAAATCGGACCTTGATATACTGCTCTTCCTGAAGCTTTGCGCCCCTGTCCGGTTCCACCGGAAAGACGATGGACCAGTTTTCGTTCGTGGAAAGCTTGTACACCGGGTCTCCTGCGGCGAGAAGCGTATTGCTCAGAAGCTGCGTTTTCTGGTATTTCCCGCTGTCAAAAACGTCTGCGGTCACCTGCTGGGCCGTGAGCGTCTCATACCCGTCGATCCAGTAGGCAACGATCCCCGTTCTGGGCGCATAGGCGTAATTCACGATATTTCCGCTCTCTCCGGCGGTGCCGGACATGCTTTCCAGCATATTGGCATTTGCCAGCTTCATCAGGGTATTCTGCAGAGAATACTTAAAGTCATAGGCCGTCTCAAAACTGCGGCTGTCGAACCCGTGCACAAAGGAGGCCAGCTCGTCGCGGAATTCCGCCAGTTCCCGGTCTCCCAGCGTATTCTCCCCCACGGACATATCCTGAAGGTCCTCGTTCAGACGCCCCGTTTCGTCCACGATGTAGACGAGATCGTTTTTTGCGACCCTTCCGCCCTCTCTGGCGTAATAGTTCACATACCCCGCCGTGTCGGCGTTCACTATCGTCTCGTCCCGTATGACGACCCCGCGGTAAATATTGTCTGTGACAAGGGATCCTTCCCTGACTTCGTACCGGACGATATGACTCGTCTGAAAATAAATGATGACGCAGACCACCACATAGACGAAAACGACGCCAAAGATGATCATTCCGATATTCAGATTCAGCGGTTTTCTGTATTTTCTGATCTTCCCCGGCCGTGCGCCGCCCTGCCGGCTGCCGTTATGCCTTCCGTCGCCCCCGGCCCTTCTGCTGCCATTCTGTGCCATGTGATATCTCCGATACCGTTTTTTGCTTCTCAAGAAAAGCCCCGGCTCTGGTCCGAGGCTTTTGTGTATTTTGAACAGATACCATATTAACGTTTAAAGGGAAATGAGAATCTTATCCTTCAGGGATACAGGAAGTTCCTCTTCATCCATGGAAATGCTGAGAATGAAATCCACGCCGAAATTTTTGCTGAGCGTTTCAAGCTTTTCAATAACCGGTTCCATATTTTCGCCCTCGAGACAGGCAATTTTCAGAAAGCTGTCAAAATACATCTGCTGAAGATCATGGTCCTGAGAAATCACGCCGCTGACAAAGCCAAGGAATTCGCTGCTGTTCGTAATCAGGAACTGTGACACATCTACCAGGCGTACCTTATTGTTCAATTCGTACATGTGCTTGGTGCTCTTGTCAAGGTAGACGATACTGCCGGAAACCTCCCTGATCTCGCTGTTTACCTTGTCCAGCAGCTGCTTGGTCTTGCCCTTCCCCTTTTTACCTACGATTAACTGAACCATTGGAAACCCTCCTGTCGTAATATGTATGGATTGCATTGCCCGATAAAACAATTATAAGGGATACGGGATCAAAAAACAACCCCTAAATCTCCTCCAGCAGTTTTATCATTTCCTCATAAAGCGTATCATCCGATTTCAGAATAACGGAGATATACGACGCCCCGGCAGCGTCCCTGGAAAGCAGAACAAGACAGTGGCCCGCGGCCGACGTTGTGCCCGTCTTCCCGCCGATCACCGTCACGTTGGACGGCGCGCTGCGGTCGCCCCGCAGGAAGAGATTTGTGGTCTTTTTATCGACGGTCTGAGGATTGCCGCCGGCGTCATAATAGGTGGTCTGGTAGGAAGACATCTGGATGATTTCACGGAACGTCTCGTACTTCAGCGCTTCGTTGAAGATCAGGTACAGATCGTACGCGGTCGTGAGATGGCCCTCGGCCGTAAGACCGTGGGGATTTACAAAGTGAGTGTTCGTGGCGCCGATCTGCCTTGCCTCCTGATTCATCATATCCACAAAAGCGTCCACGCTTCCGGCCACGCCTTCCGCCACCAGCATGGCGACGTCGTTTGCCGAATATATGAGCAGAATGCGCAGGGCCTGATCCAGCGTCATGGTATCTCCCGCCTTCAGCCCGAGAAGCTGGGCGCCTCTCTCCGTAATGTTGACGGAATCGGTAGCTGTGAGGACCTGATCCAGTCTTCCGTTCTGAATCGCCACAAGGGCCGTCATGATCTTCGTCAGACTGGCGGGATTCAGAGACTCATGGGGATTTTTGGAGTAAAGAACCTGATTCCTGTTCAGATCGCACAGCATGGCGGCCTCCGCAGTCAGGCTCAGCTCGTTCTTCCCCTCCACATCCCCCGTCACCACGCAGAGGTTGGCGGCAAAAGGCTCCGCCACCCTGGAATCCTGTCTGGAAATCACATTAAAACTGCTTACACTGCTGTCGGCGTCATAAGCCATATCGTACGCGGGATCTCCGCATCCGGAAAGAAGCAGTGCAAGAGCCAGTATGACGCCTGAAAATAAGGATGTTCTTTTTCTATCTGTACATTTCACGCCACTCAAAATCTCCTCTTTCCAGCGCTTTGATCAACAGTTCCGCGCTTGCAAGATTGGTTGCAAGCGGAATATTGTACATATCGCAAAGCCGTACAACATTGTTCACGTCCGGCTCGTGCACTTTTGGCGTCAGCGGATCCCGCAGGAAGATCACGAGATCCATCTGGTTATGCTCGATCTGCGCGCCGAGCTGCTGCTCGCCTCCGAGATGGCCGGCGAGAAACTTGTGAATGGTAAGGTTCGTAACCTCTTCCACCAGCCGCCCCGTCGTTCCGGTGGCGTACAGCATATGATGACTCAGAATCCCCCGATAGGCAATACAGAAATTCTGCATGAGCTTTTTCTTTGCATCATGTGCGATCAGTGCGACATTCATTTTAATACCCTCTCTTTGTTTTATTCTTTCTGGCCTGATACCCCACGCTCAAGACAAAGCCCATCCCCATAAAAAGGCTCAGCAGCGAGGTAAGACCGTAACTGATAAAAGGAAGCGGAAGACCTGTGTTCGGCAGGATATAGGTGGCGACACCTATGTTGATGAAGCTTTGAAATGCCACCAGGCCCCCCATGCCGGCGGCAATGATCCTGCCCGCGATGTCCTTCGATTTCCGCGCCACCGAAATACAGTCCAGAGAGACGCCGAATAAAAGCAGGATAACGACAAGGCATCCCTTAAATCCGAACTCTTCTCCGATGACGGCAAAGATAAAATCCGTTTCGTCCTCAGATATAAAGTTTCCGTTTTTTACGGAGGTGATCTCGTTGTTTTTATATCCCTTTCCGTTCAGGATCCCGGAACCGATCGCTTTCACGGAATTCTGCTGCTGAAGCGCCTTGTCGGGATACTCTTCCGGATTGAAGAATACCAGCAGGCGCTCCTGCTGAAACCCCTGCAGAATGCCGACGTCCTTTCCGGGCTGCAGCGACAGGGAAATCAGCAGCGCCACAGTCGGGATCGCGAAGGCCAGCACCCCGAATACAAGCTTCAGGCTGACGCCCCCGACAAACATGATCACACAGAACAGAACGATCAGAACAATACTTGTGGAAAGATCAGGCTGCTGCAGCACAAGATAAAGCGGAACCGCAAACAACAGCAGACAGGCGCCGAGCACCCGGACGGAATTGATCTTTTCCTTATATTTCATAATAAACTGTGCAAAGAATAAAATCAACAAGATTTTAGCCGTTTCCGACGGCTGAAACTGCAGACCACCGATGACGAGCCAGCGCTGGGCGCCGCCGTGTACTTTCCCGACCGTCCAGACAAGCAAAAGCATCAGGATGTTCAGGCCGTACATGACCCAGTAAAACTTAAGGATCCAGGAATAGTTAAAAAAAGAAATCACAAGCATCAGAAAAATGCCGGCGGCCGCTCCAGCCAGCTGTCTGGTCTGGAGCGATCTGTCGGCAGCGCTTCCGACGGCCAGCACGCCTATGACGGCCAGCGCCGTTACCATCAGAACCAATTTAAAATCATAATCCCGCAGCCTTAATTTTCTTAACATAACCTGTTGTCTCCACAGCCGGGAGGCGCCGTCAGCGGTTGACCGTCATATCCGACGACACATCCACGATCGGTATGTTCGCATACAGACTGGGCTTCGCGCCCCGCCCTGATTTTGCGCCTTTCGTATTGATCTGGATCTCGATGTTGTCCGCGTCGATCTTCATGTATTTTGAAATAACCTTTGCGATATCAGCCTTAATCAGCTCCATCATTTCCGGTGAACAGTTTACCCGGTCCGAGATCAGAAGGATTTTCAGCCTGTCCTTGGCTACCTGACAGGAGCTTTTTCTACGAAAAAAATGTCTCATGTCCGCCGCTCCTTCCTACGCCTTGTGAAAAATTCCGGTCACCCGGGTCCAGAAGGAAATACCCCGCTCAAAGTTCAGATACGGCACTTCCTTTCCGAGAACGCGCTGCACTACATTGGCGTAAGCCTGTCCGGCCGGGCTTTCCCCGCCTACCAGCGGCTCTCCCTGATTTGTGGCGATCACGACGTTTTCGTCGTCGGGAATAATGCCGATCAGCGGAATCGCCAGAATATCCACCACATCCTGAGCGGACATCATATCGCCTCTTTTTACCATGTCCGCCCGAAGGCGGTTGATGATCAGATCCATCTGCTTAAATCCGTTGGCTTCCAGCAGACCGATAATCCGGTCCGCATCCCGGATGGCCGACACTTCCGGCGTCGTCACGACCAGCGCTCTGTTTGCGCCGGCAATGGCATTCTGGAACCCCTGCTCAATGCCTGCGGGACAATCCAGAATAATGTAATCAAACTGTTCCTTTAAATGCTCGATCACCTTTATCATCTGGCCCGGCGTCACCGCCGACTTATCTCTGGTCTGGGCCGAGGGCATCAGATAGAGCCCCGGGTGTCTCTTGTCTCGGATCAGCGCCTGTTTTACCCGGCAGTTGCCCTCCACCACGTCTACAAGGTTATAGACGATCCTGTTTTCCAGTCCCATGACCACGTCCAGATTCCTGAGTCCGATATCCGTGTCGATGAGACAGACCTTCCTGCCCAGCTTTGCCAGGCCCGTACCTACGTTTGCGGATGTGGTAGTCTTTCCGACTCCGCCTTTTCCTGAAGTGACGACAATGACTTCGGAGCTTTTCCGCTCCGGGGAAAACTGATTTTCCATTTTCCGAATCCTCCACTTATTTTTTTGTCATTCTTTTATAATGTCGTCCTTCATCCCGCCCCGCGTCTTTCCTCAGAAGCCGCCAAGCAGGTCCTTCGTAAGCGTTTCCAGAATGATCTTTTCGTTTTTTACATAAGCGATCTTCGGCTGTACTTTAGGACGTATGCCCCATTTCCCCTGTTTACCGGGTCTGTATTTGAAATCGCCGATTTTGATTCTTTCCGGCTCCATTTCAAGCGCTGCCACAAAAGCCCCCTCTTCTCCGTTTCCTCCGGCGTAGGCTTCCCCGTAGAGCCCGCCGAGAATGATCACGTTTTTCGCGCTGATCACGGCGCTGCCGGGATAAATGTCTCCCAGGACTATGATACTGTTTTCCGTCTCCAGCACTTCCCTGTTCTTCAGGCTCCCCTTAAAAAACTGCCCGTCCCCGTCGCCGGCAAGTTTCTTTTCCATATGCGCCAGGGCCTTGATAAAGTTTTTGTTTGTCGCTTCGTCCTTTCCGACGATGCAGATAATGTTCAGGCTGCTGTTTGTGTGAATCGCATCCAGAATCCGGATCTCTTCCGGATTGGTGACATTCCTTCCCTCGATGGACAGGGCCACGGAAGCTTTCCCGAAGAAAGCCCTTGCCTCGGCGAACTTACAGGCTATCTCCTTCAAAAGCTCCTCAAAAGGCGCCTCCGGGTCCAGATGCAGGGAGATCCCGTTCGTATAGCTTTTGATCAGTACCGTATCCTTCATATATCCTCACATTCCGCCGCCTGCGCGGCAATGACGCTTATATTTCGTTGGTGACGCCGGCGTCCGGCATATCCGCCGTACCCGTGATCAGTTCCTCATCCCCCAGACCGTAATAGTACCGGATAATATCTCTGGTCGCCTGAGCCGCGTTGTCTGAGGAATAGCCGAACGGAATCCTTGTGGCAATTGCGATTTCCGGCTGTTCGTAAGGCGCATAACAGACAAAGAGCGCGTGGCTGGGCCGGCTTTTCGTCTGCTCTGCCGTACCGGTTTTCCCTGCCACCTCCACAGCAAGATCGCTGAAATAGGTTTTATTCTGCACGACCTGTCTCATGCCGGAATGAATGGCATCCCAATACTCCTGCGGCATGTCCACCGTATTTCTGATTTTGGGAGCCGGTTCCGAGATCAGGCCGCCCTGGGAATCCGTGATCCGATCGATCAGCGTCAGATTATAACAGGTCCCCCCGTTGGCCACCGTTGCCACGTAACGCGCCAGCGCCGCCGTTGTGTAGCTGTGGGTGCCCTGTCCGATGGCGGAACGCACCGGGTCCATATCGGAGACCGTGGGCGCCGCCTCGGACAGCTCGATGCCGGATTTGTCCGTCAGGCCGTAGAGATCCGCATACTGATAAAGGGCGTTCAGTCCCGCACTCTCGTCGTAGGAACCGTCCCTGGTCGCCAGCCGGTATCCGACGTCGTAAAAGTAATAGTTGCAGGAATCCCGGATCGCAGTGACCACATTCTCGTTTCCATGGCCGTAGATCTTCCAGCAGCGGGGGGAATCGGCGATGTTGGTGTACACGCCCGTGCATGTAATCTGGTTTTTCAGCGTGATCACGTTTTCCATCAGTCCCGCCGACGCCGTAACCATTTTAAACGTGGATCCGGGCGCCATGGCCGACTGGGTCGCGTAGTTAAACTGCGGATTGGATTTGTCGGCGTTCAGCCTGGCATAATATTCCGCGTTGATGGAGTTGGCCATTAAATTGTTGTCGTAGCCCGGGTAGGACACCAGCGCCAGAACATCCCCGGTGTTTACGTCCGTAATCACAACGGACGCGTTACAGGGATCCAGCGCCAGCTGAGCCGGCGTAATGTCCAGATTCTGGATCCGGTTCATCATAAACTGGTAAGCCGTAAGCTTCCCCGCAAACAGAGCTTCCTCCTCTTCCATGGGAATATCCACCTGCCTCTGTTCGCAGAGCACCTGGCACACCTGCCGCCCCGTTATCACGTCGGAGAGAAGCATATACTTGTAGATCCGCTTCTGGAACTCGGTATTGTTGTCCACCATCTGAATGATATAATTCACGATCTTCGCATAAATCTCTTCGGATTCCGAATATTTGTCGTTCAGATCCAGCTTGCTGACATCGATCCAGTTCCGTGCGATGCAGTATCGCAGATACTCCCCCAGACTGATGACCTCGTCCGTGGTCCATGCGATATAGGTCTTGTCCGTCGTGTCAACCGCCTCCGTCATGATGACGCCCTGACTGTTCAGCAGCGAAACAATGCGGCTTTCATACACCTGATATTCCTCCGGGAGCTTATTGTACGGCGTATCCCCCGTCTGCAGCTCGTCTCGGAGCTTTTCATACACTTTTTCCCGGTAAGCCAGATACTCCTGATAAACCTCTTTCTCCGTCGCCTCCGCGTCGTCGTCCGCCAGCGATTTCAGATCGATGATGGAGTTGTTGAACATGGCGAAATACACCTCGTAAATGGGGATCCTGATATCCGAACTGCTGGAGTTCTCGGTGGCAACGTACTGTTTTGCGTTTATGATCTTGCTTGACACAAGTCCGGCAAGCCTCTGCTCCAGAATATTGTAGACCGCCTTGGTGAGATCGCTGTCAATGGTCAGGTAGACATCCTGTCCGGCCTTCGGCTCCTGTCTTTCTATGATGGCGTTTACCTTGCCCATGATATCGACGATCACCGTCTCATGGCCCTTCACGCCCTGAAGCGTCGTCTCGAGATACCCTTCGATGCCGCCCTTGCCAACAACGCTGTTGATGTCGTACGGTATGCTGCCCACCGCGCCTTCTTCCTCCAGCTTTGCGTTCAGTTCCGTAAGCTCTTCCGAGGAAATCTTTCCCGTATATCCCAGCACATGGGCAAAATACTTGCTGTCCACATATCTGCGGACCGTGTCCTCCACGATGGTGACGCCGGGCAGATCGTCGGAATTTTCCATAATGACCGCGACGGTTTTTTCACTGACATTCGTGGCGACGGTGGTTCCGATATATTTCCGATAAGAAGTCAGTCTCATGGCATAGCGCAGCGTCACAAGCTGGAGCCATTCCTCTTTTGTGTAGCCGTCCCCGGCCAGAAAAGCGCTGTCCGTGTCCTCCGGGTCCTCATACCTTCCCAGCGCGAAACTTCTGGGACCGCTTAAGTATTCCATCACCTCAAGGGGAGTGGCGGTCCGTTCCTCCTCCTTAAGCTGATCGACGGTGGCGTAGCCGTAGACATCGGCGAGAAACCGCAGCTTTGCCGTTCCGTCCACGCCAAACGCGAACTGTCCGTCCTCGTCGATGATGACGCGGAAATCCGTAATGACATTGTCGCCGTTTTTTTCGATCATTCCGATCAGCCGGTAGAGCATCCCGTTCAACTGCGCATTCTTGCTTTTCCCGGACTCAAAGACGTCCTCCACCTTTACGGAATACGCAAGCTCGTTATAAGCCAGAATGTTTCCGTTCCGGTCATAGATGTTTCCGCGGGTGCTGGCAATGTCTCTGGTTTTTTCCACCTCCAGCACAAACTCATCCAGATATTCCTGTCCATGCACGATCTGAAGCTGAAAGCAGCGGTAAATCAGAATGCCGCCCAGCATAAAGAAGATTACGGTAAAAACCGTAAGCCTGCTGGTCAGAAAACCGATCAGTTTTTCCTTCAACTCATCAAACAAATTTCTGCGCTCTCCTTTTTTCATGGTTTTCAAGTTTCTCATTGACCTTCAGTATCAGCGGATAGAGAAACAGGGTAGCCACAATGGTATACAACGCTTCCGGCAGGATCACATGCCCCAGATAATATGTAAACTGCAGCCTGCTGCGCAGCATGAACATCAGAATATAACAGATCAGGCCGTACGACAGGTCGCTGGTAATGATCAACGCCATGGGAAGCTTAATATCCTCGGGGTAAAAGATACGGCTGAACTTGCCGTTCAAATAGCCCGCATACATTAAAAGCAACGCGTAAAACCCAAGAAAATCCCCGTAAAAAATATCGTTGAGAAGCCCGCATACAAATCCGATGATAAGCCCCTCCTTCTCCCCTCTCATAAATCCGAAGGAGGAAGTCAGAATGATCATCAGGTTTGGAATGATCCCCGCAAAGGCAACGCTGCCCAGCACGCTGCTCTGCAGGAGAAAGCAAGCCAATATGAAAATGGCAACTGTAACCTTTCGCAGCATTTCAAACTATTCCCCGTCAATGGTCTGCTTCAGATCCGTGATAACCAAAACCTCACCCAGGTGTTCAAAATCCACTGCCGGGGTGATGCGCCCTGATTTCGTCAGGTTGTTGGCGTCCGTCTCTATCCTGTTGATGTATCCGATCAGAATGTTCGGCAGATATTTGTCACTGATGTTCGACGTGACAACCTTATCTCCCACCGCGATCGCATTCCGGCTGTCGACAAGCTGGCTGAAGGATATACTGTTTTCCGTCATGAGCTGCAGGCTTCCCGAAACGATCATGTTGTCCTCGGTCGCAAGCGTCATGGCGCTGACATTGCTGTTGTCGGAGATAATGGAGGTGACTCTGGACCAGTTTGGCCCTGTGGCGGTGATGCGTCCCACGAGCCCGCCTCCCGCGATCACATTCATGTCAACGGCCAGTCCGTCGTCCGTCCCCTTGTCGATCAGAAAGACGGCATACCAGTTCCCGGTATCCCGGCCGATAATCCGGGCGCCGACCTTGCTGTAGGAGGCGTACTGTTCGTCCAGTTCTATCAGTTCCCTGAGCTGATTCAGCTCATACTTATCCTTCTGCAGCAGCGTGTTTTCCTCCGTAAGCTGTGCGATCTCCTGCCGAAGCTGCTCGTTTTCCTCCAGAAGGTCCCGGATCCGGACCAGCTCCCGGGAGCGGTTGGCGAGCCATCCGCCCAGCTTCCCGATCCCCTGCTGGAAGGGAACGATCACCTTTCCCGCCGCCGCGTTCAACGGCCTGTTGAACACATCCGTGCCAAAGGTAATCAGCATCAGGACCGTACAGAGGATCGTCAGGATCAGGAGAAGATATTTGCTGGGGATCGTAAATTTTTCCCCTTTTCTTTTCACTACCGGACTCATTTACTCATCCCTTCGATGGCGTAGGCGACAGACTTATAATTGTCGTCCTTGATGATTCTGGCCAGACCCGTCACCACGCTGACCATGGGGTCCTCCGCCGGATTGATCTTAAGGCCCGTTCCCACCTCCAGCCGCTCCGCCAGATGGCTGATCTGGGAGGCGCCGCCGGTGAGATAGATCCCGTGCCGGTAAATATCGGCGGCAAGCTCCGGCGGGGTGCGCTCCAATATCACTTTCACATTATCGATAATGGTATGGAAATGTTCCTCAAGACATTCCACCACGAGCTTTGTGGGGATTTCCCGCTCCACGGGAAGTCCGGTGACGATATCCCGGCCGTATACGACGGCGCCCTTCCCCTCCCGTTCCAGATCGTTGATGGACATTTTTACGGTCTCGGCGGTCTTCCCGCCGATGATCAGGCTGTATTCCTTCCTTACCGCGGCGCGGATGGCCTCGTCGAATTTCAGTCCGCCGGTTTTGATCAGGCGGCTCAGCACGATGCCGCCCAGCGAGAGGATGGAAATCTCCGTCGTCTCATATCCCACATTGACCACCAGAACGCCCTGGGAATTTTTCACGTCGATGTCAAGCCCCAGCCCGTCGGCCACCGCTTTTTCCACCACCATGATTTTCTTCGCCTTCACGCCGGCGTCCCGGATCAGATCGTAAAACGCCCTCTTCTCGACTTCCGTCACATCCGTGGGAACCGCGATATAAAAATCAGCCGGCTTGCTGTTTCCTCTCTGCAGATCGCTGACAAAATATCTGACGAGGGTTTCCATGTTTTTGATGTCGGCTATCACGCCGTTGGACAGGGGGTATGAAATATGAATATTCCCCGGCGCTTTCTCATACATTTCAAATGCAGAGTCCCCGTAAGCGAACAACGTGTTCTTATTCTCGATGGCGATCATGTTTTTTTCCACGAGAATGTGATCGTCGCTTCTTGTGTAGATTTTAATGTTGTTGGTACCCAGATCGATACCAAATGCGTTTGCTGCCAAAGTGAAACTCCTTTCTGACGCAGGGGCGCCCGAGGCGCCGCCATCGCATTGTATTTAAATTTCCGCCGTCAACCGCAAAACCATGCATTCTCTTTAAAACTGAAATACCGGTTGTCACCGATGACAATATGGTCCAGAAGGGGAATGTCCATTTTTTCTCCCAGCTCCCTGAGCGAACGCGTAAGGTCGGCGTCGGCGCCGCTGGGCGTCGGATCGCCGCTGGGATGGTTATGCACAAGCAGAATGTTTACCGCTCTGTACCGCAGCGCCTCGAGAAAGATTTCCCGCGGCGAGATCAGAGCCATCCGGACGCTGCCCTGGGAAAGCCTTCTCTCCGCGATCATCTGACCCTTTGCGTCCAGGCATACAAGGACAACGCACTCCGTTGTCAAATGCCTTAATTTTTCCATGAAATAGCCTGCCGTCTGACCGGAACTGCAAAAGCAGAGTCCCTGGCTTGCGGTCGCGGCGCTCATCCGCTTTGACAGTTCCGCAAGACATTTCAGCTTCACGGCTTTCACCTGGCCGATTCCCTTCACGCTCTTAAGGTCGTCCAGCGTCACGTTGTAAAGCCCAAGCAGTCCTTCCTTTGGATAGCGGGTCAGCTTAAGCACCTGCTCCGCCAGCTGCAGCGCGCTGTTTTCCTTTGTGCCTGTCCGGATGATGATGGCCAGAAGTTCAGCTTCCGTCAGATTTTCCGGGCCAAACCGGAGAAATCTTTCGTAGGGCATCTCCTGACTGCCCTCTTCCCGTATTTTTCTCATGCGTCTCCTTCCAACCTTCTCCGACGCATCTGAAACGGGCGGCCTATCTGATAAAGCGATAGACCAAAAGCGCGATCACAACGCCGATAACGCTGGCGATCGTGATCTGGATCGTGAGCCCGAATGTCAGCACAAAAAATCCGAGATCCAGCACCACGGGAGAACTGAGACCGAAGGACTGGCCGTAGTTCAGGAAGCTTCCCTCAAAGTATGTGCCGATAAATCTGCCGATCACAAAGCCCACAAGAACCAAAAGTACCAAAACCCAGTTTATTCTTTTCAACCTGATCCCTCTCTTTTTCGTCGGTAACCCCTACAGAACCGTCCGCTGCCCGGGCAGAACCGGTCCCATATGTCTTTTTATAGTACCACAAAATGGAAAGCCTGTACATAAAAATCATAGAAATTATTTTGACGTTTTTCTACAATCGCGCTCCCCTTCTTCTTTGCCGCCGCACATTTCCTTTTTGACCAGCCCGCTGTCCGCCAGGGACTGCAGCGACCGCAGGATGCCGAATCTGGCATGCGGCCAGGTAAGACCTCCCTGAAAATAGACGGTATAAGGCGGCTTTATGGGGCCGTCCGCGGAAAGCTCTATGGATGAGCCGGAGACGAAAGCGCCCGCCGCCATGATGACCCTGGCGTCATATCCCGGCATGTCCCATGGCTGCGGGGTGACATGGCTGTCCACCGGCGCCGCGGCCTGGATGCCCTGACAGAAGGCGACGACGGCCTCCGGGCTTCCCAGCGTGATCGCCTGGATGATGTCGTGTCTGCTCTCGCTGCCGTCCGGCGTCACCCCATACCCCAGAGACTGATAGAGATTTGCCGCAAAAATCGCTCCCTTCAGAGCCGCCGCCGTGACTGTCGGCGCAAGAAAAAGTCCCTGGTAAAAATCCTTCAGTACGCCCAGCGATGCCCCCACTTCCTTCGCCAGTCCCGGCGAGGTCAGGCGGCAGGCGGCGTTCTCCACACATTCTCCTGTGCCGGCGATATAACCGCCGATGGGGGCAAGGCCGCCGCCGGGATTCTTGATCAGGGATCCCACCACCATATCGGCCCCCACATCGCCGGGCTCCCTTTCCTCCACAAATTCTCCGTAGCAGTTGTCCACCATGCAGATCACGTCGGGCTTTATGCCTTTGACAAAGGCGATCAACTCGCCGATCCGTTCCACGGACAGGGTCGGTCTCGTCTGGTATCCTTTGGAGCGCTGAATGGTCACAAGACGGGTTTTCTCCGTAATGTTTTCCCGGATCTTTTCATAGTCGAAACCGCCGTCCGCAAGAAGATCCACCTGCCTGTAGGAGATCCCGTATTCCGCAAGGGATCCCCGGGACGGCCGGATGCCGATGACTTCCTCCAGCGTATCGTAAGGTTTTCCCACCGGGGAGAGAAGTTCGTCCCCGGGGCGGAGATTGCTCATCAGAGCCAGCGCCAGCGCATGGGTGCCGCAGGTGATCTGGGGACGCACCAGCGCGTCCTCGGTGTGAAAAACCTTCGCATACACCCGCTCCAGAGTGTCGCGGCCCAGATCGTTGTAACCGTAGCCCGTGGTGCCCAGCAGGCACGCCTCGCTGACCCTGCATTCCTGCATGGCCCTGATTACCCTGAGCTGGTTGTATTCCGCAGTCCGGTCGATCTCCCGGAAGCGTTCTTCCAGTTTTTCCAGAATTTTCACGCCGTATTCATAGACAGGCGCCGTAATGCCAAGAGCTTCGTACTCTTTCCGCAAACTATCGTCGCACATAAATGATATAGTTCCTTTCCTTCCGCTTTTTCCCTGAAGTTCCGGGTCTTCCTCCGGGCCTGCTTCCGCTCCCGGGCTTTATCCGGCAATCCCTCTCTCCCGCAGCTTTCCGAGCAGATATTCCAGTATCCTGTCCTCGTCATACCCGAACTCGTTCTTGTTGACCCAGATCGCATCTGGCTCCCTGCGAAACCACGTCAGCTGACGTTTTGCAAAGTGTCTTGTGTTCTGCTTGATCGCCTCCACGGCTTCCTCGCGGGAGATCTCCCCGTCCATCCAGGAAAGCAGTTCCCGGTAGCCCAGACCCTGCATGGAAACCATGTCCCTTCTGCAGCCCATGTCGCGCAGACGTCTCACTTCTTCCGCAAGGCCCTGCGCCATCATCTCGTCCACCCTTTCGTCAATCCGGCGGTAGAGTCTCTCCCGCTCGTCGTTGAGCACAAAATAACAGGACAGGTAGGCGCTGCCCTTCTCCCTCTCCCGCTGATTGTGCGCGGAGATCGGCGTCCCCGTGAGGTGCCGGTATTCCAGCGCCCGTATGACGCGCTTTACATTGTTTGGGTGGATCGCCGCGGCGGATAGGGGATCGACCTGCTCCAGCAGTCCGTGCAGATACGCCGCTCCGCGTTCTTTCACGGCCGTTTCCAACGTGCGGCGGTACGCCGCGTCCTCTTCCTCCTGCGTAAAATCCACGTCCTTCAGCAGCGCCTGAATATAAAATCCGGTGCCTCCCGCCACGATGGGAAGATGTCCCCGCCGATAAATCCCGGCGAGACATTCTCTGCCCTTCTGCTGGAAAACCGCCACATTAAAAGGCTCCCGGGGATCCAGAAGATCGATCAAATGATGGGGAACGCCCTGCATTTCCTCCCGGGTGATCTTTGCGGATCCAATGTCCATATAGCGGTAAACCTGCATGGAATCCGCAGAGAGAATCTCTCCGTTCACCGCCTTCGCCAGCGCCACGGAAAGTTTTGTTTTTCCCACCGCGGTAGGGCCGGCCAAAACGATCAGGGGCTTTTTCATACCATGCTCCAATCGGATCCCTTCCTTCTCAGTTTACAATGCGTTTAAATTTCCGTTCCATCTCGCTCTTTGTAATGGAGACGATCGTGGGGCGGCCGTGGGGACAGTGATAGGGGTTGTCCAGCGTCAGAAGCTCGTCGATCAGCGCTTCCGCCTCCGGAAGGCTGAGAAGATGGTTGCCCTTCACCGCAGCCTTGCAGGACATGGAAGCGATCTTTTCCTCTATGACTCTTATCCCTGTGAAAGACGTCCCGTCCGCCAGCTGATCCAGCACCTCCAGAAACATTTCCTGCCCGTTGCAGCCGTACAGATCCACGGGAATGCCGCGCAGCGCATATTCGCTGCCGCCGAAGGCCTCGATCTCAAACCCCAGCCCCTGAAACGTCTCCAGATGCTCTTTTAAGACGGTTTCCTCCTGTCCGGAGAGCGAGACGATCACGGGGGGCATCAGCGTCTGGGAAACAACCGCCTTCTCCCGAAACCGCTTTATCAGGCGCTCATAGTTTACTTTTTCATGGGCGGCGTGCTGATCGATCATCAGAAGCCGGTCCTCGAACTGTACCAGCCAGTAGGTCTCGAAAACCTGACCGATGATCCGGAATTTCGCCCGGTTGTCCGCAGATATAATCTTATCCTCAAAGAGATTCCGCTGGGATACGGCGCCCGTGGGAAAAAGCTCCGGTTCTGACGGTTTTTGCATCATTCCGTCCCCTTTTTCTCCGCCTTTCTCACAGGTTTTTGGGGGATTTTGCATAAAATCCTGCATTTTCTGCGATTCCGCGGCGTATTTTGTCTCTTCCATAAGACGATAGTCGTTCCTTCGGTTCGTCTCAAACGGTTCCGGCGTTTTCTGCCGCTCCCGCTCCAGCCGTTCCCGCTTTTCTTCGGCTTTTTGTTCCCGGTCCGTGTCAAGTCCGGCGTCCGGGATCATTTCCTGCGCCCGCAGGGTATCCCGCACCGCCGCCGACAGAAAAGCGGCGAAATCCATGCCGTTGCTGAACCGGACGTCCATCTTTGTGGGGTGGACATTGACATCCACCCGCTCCCGGTCCATGGCGATATGCAGCACGCACAGCGGGAACTTATGCTGCATAAGGTATTCCCTGTAGCCCTCTTCCACGGCTTTCGCCACCACATTGCTCCGGATAAAGCGTCCGTTGATGAAATAGATTTCAAAATTCCGGTTGGACCGCACCGTCTCCGGCTTTCCAAGATATCCTTCCACGCTGACGCCGTCCCCGTCCGCACGTATCGGAATCAGGCAGGCCGCCGTCTCCCTTCCGTAAAGCCGGTAGATAACCTCCTTTAAGTCGCCGTTCCCGGAGGTGTGGAATTTCAGCTGGTTTCCCAGAAGCAGTTTAAAGGAAATGTCGGGTCGGGAAAGGGCGAGATGCTCCATCAAATCCGCAATGTATCCGCCCTCCGTCGGCGCCTGCTTCAGAAATTTGCGCCGCACGGGAGTATTATAAAAAAGATTTCTCATCAGAAACGTCGTGCCGTCCGGAGCGCCGACCTCCTCAAACCCCGTCTCCTGCGCGCCTTCCAGAAGAATACGGCTGCCGGTAATGCAGTTCTTCGGCTTCGTGATCACCTCCACTTTCGACACTGCGGCAATGCTGGACAACGCCTCTCCCCGGAATCCAAGGCTGGAAATCCTCGCCAGATCCTGCGCGTTGTCAATCTTGCTGGTCGCATGTCTCAGAAACGCGGTCCGGAGCTGATCCCGTTCCATGCCGCAGCCGTTGTCGGTGACACGGATCAACTCGATCCCGCCTTCCTTCGCTTCCACGGTAATGGCGTCCGCCCCGGCGTCAATGGCATTCTCCACCAGCTCCTTCACCACGCTGGAGGGCCGTTCCACCACCTCGCCCGCCGCGATCTTGTCAATTGTCTCCGAATCCAGAACGTGTATCTGCGCCATCTGCTCCCTCCGCGGTTTCTGCCGTTCTTCTTCAAACTCCATCCAAAATCCCGCCTTCCCCCGCTCCCACAACATCTGCGGGAGTTAAGGTTTTATCTCACACTGCCAGCGGTTCTTAAGCTTGTTCTGCAGCCGGTAAAGCACATTCAGCGCGTCGATGGGCGCCAGCGTGTTTACCTCGATCTCCATCAGTTCCTTTATGACATCCTCGTCCGTCACCGTGTCGAACAGGGACATCTGAGCAAGATCCACCTCGTCGGGCCGGGGCTGTTTTGCCGGCTTTCTGTCATCCTTTACATCCACCGCGATGCTCTGGATCTTTTCGATAATGTCGTTGTCCGTCAGCTGATTGACGATCTCTCTGGCCCGGTCGATCACCATGTCGGGCACCCCGGCCAGCTTCGCCACCTGAATCCCATAGCTCTTATCCGCACCGCCGCGGATGATCTTCCGTAAGAATACAATATCGTCTCCCACTTCCTTTACGGCAATGCAGTAATTGTTCACGTTGCTCATCTTGCCTTCCAGCTCTGTCAGCTCGTGGTAATGGGTGGCAAAAAGCGTCTTCGCGCCGAGAAGCTTCCGGTTGCTGATGTGTTCGATCACCGCCCATGCGATGCTCAGCCCGTCGAAGGTGGATGTTCCGCGCCCGATCTCGTCCAGGATCAGCAGGCTGTTTGCGGTGGCGTTTCGCAGAATATTCGCCACCTCGTTCATCTCCACCATGAACGTAGACTGGCCGCTGGCCAGATCGTCAGACGCGCCCACCCTGGTAAAGATTCTGTCCACAATGCCAATATTCGCGTTTTTTGCGGGCACAAAGCATCCGATCTGCGCCAGCAGCACAATCAGGGCGGTCTGGCGCATGTAGGTAGACTTCCCGGCCATGTTGGGCCCCGTGATAACGCTGATACAGTGGCTGTCGTTGTCAAGATGGGTATCGTTGGCGATAAACATATCGTTTGTGATCATCTGCTCCACCACGGGATGGCGGCCGTCCTTAATGTCGATGACCCCTTTTTCATTCAGCTTCGGCCGCACATAATGATTTCTTTCGGAGACCAGAGAAAGGGAGGCGTAAACATCCAGTCTGGCCAGCGCCCGGGCCGTGCGCTGGATCCGTTCAAGCTCCTTCGCTATGGTTTCCCGGATCTGGCAGAACAGGTCGTATTCCAGCGCGGTGAGCTTGTCCTCCGCGTTTAAAATCGTATCTTCCAGTTCCTTCAGTCTCGGCGTGGTATAGCGCTCCGCGTTGGCCAGCGTCTGTTTCCTGATATAGTCCTCCGGCACAAGGTTCCGATAGGAATTGGTCACCTCGAAATAATAGCCGAACACCTTATTGTACCGGATCCGCAGGTTTTTGATCCCGGTCCGCTCCCTGTCCTCCTCTTCCAGTCTGGCCAGCCACTGCTTGCCGTCCCGCTTTGCGCTGCGAAGCATATCGATGGTCTCGTTAAAGCCGTCCCTGATCATTCCGCCCTCCCGAACGGTTATGGGCGGATCCTCCTCGATGGCGGAGCGGATCAGTTCATAAATGTCCTCAAGGCCGTCCATCTCTTTCTCAATCGTCTTCAGCTCTTCCTTGGAAAAGGAACTTAAGACCTTCTTGATGGCGGGCAGCATCTCCAGCGAGTTTCGGAAGGCGATAAAATCCCTTGGGTTCGCCGTCTTGTACGTCACCTTGCTGAGAAGCCGCTCCAGATCGTAAACAGGGTTCAGATATTCCCGGATCTCGTCCCTCGAGACGCTGTCGCCGCAAAGTTCCTCTATAGCGTCGAGCCTTTTCTCCATTTCATTTCGGTCAATCAGCGGCTGTTCCAGCATGCTCCGGAGCAGTCTGCCGCCCATGGCGGTTTTCGTCTTATCCAGCACCCAGAGCAGGGAACCGCGCTTCTGCTTGTCCCGCAGCGTCTCCGTCAGCTCCAGATTCCTTCGGGTAGAGCTGTCCAGCAGCATGTACCTGCTGGTCAGATAAGGCGAAATATGGGTAAAGTGGGCCAGATCCGTCTTCTGGGTCTCGGTCAGATACTGCAGCAGCGCGCCCGCCGCCAGCATACCCACAGGGAAATCCTCCATGCCAAGTCCCGCAAGGGAACCGACGTGGAAATGTTCCAGCAGGACGCGTCTGCACCCGTCGTCGTCAAACATGCGGGGCTCCAGCGCATTTACGGAAATCCGGTACTTCCCGCGCAGTTCCTCAATGTCAAAGCCGCTCACAAGAAAGGCATCGTTATGAATGATCTCCGCGGGCGAATATTTCATCAGCTCGTCGTTCAGCTTTTTTAAGTCATCCACTTCCGTCAGATAATAATCCCCGGTCGTGACATCCGCAGCGGAAATGCCGATTCTGGACGGCGTATAGACAATACACATCAGGAAATTGTTCTTTGTCTCCTCCAGAGACTGTACGTTCAGGTTCGTTCCCGGCGTCACAACGCGGATGACTTCCCGTTTTACAAGCCCTTTGGCCAGTTTCGGATCCTCCATCTGTTCGCCGATGGCGACCTTATATCCTTTGTTGACCAGTTTGGTCAAATAGCTTTCCACCGCATGATAAGGGACGCCGCACATGGGCGCTCTCTCTTCCAGCCCGCATGCTTTTCCCGTCAGCGTCAGTTCCAGTTCCTTCGACGCCACAACGGCGTCGTCAAAAAACATCTCATAAAAATCCCCCAGACGGTAAAAAAGGATACAGTCAGGATACTGCTTCTTTGTCTCCATGTACTGCTGCATCATGGGCGTCAGATCTTCCATGGGAATTTTTTCCGACATTGGTTTATACTCCTGTTCTGTAGGTACGTGCGCCGAACCATACGGCGCGGTGTGTAAAATCCGAAAAACAAGGCAAATACACAAATCGTTGCGCATTTGCCTTAAGTCTACCACAAAATCTTGTTGTTGTAAATCCGAAATCCTCTGCTTTTGCCGGGAGCCTTTTGCCGGGCGGCAGCCTGAAAAAATCACCGCAGATTCCGTTCCGCCCCGACTCTTCTACTGTTCGTCAAAATACAGCTGTACCCGCCGCTGGATCACCTCCGCCGTATCCCGGGCGCTGCGGCTTCCGTCAAAAAACAAACCGACTTCTTCCTCCACGATATCCCTGATCGCCTGAGGGCAATAGGGTTCCGGCTCACAGCTGTCCAAGAAGGCGCAGTATTCCTCCAGATAACTGCTCCCGTCCGGCTTTGCTTCAATTGCCATCTCACCGCCCATCACGTTCAAAGCCCATCCTGTCTCCGAATGGTCGGTCTGGACCACCTGATCGCGGATCACATCCTTTCTGACCGGGAACGATTGGCCGATCTGATTGTCATAGCTGAAAAGAAAAGAGATACAATCACGGACTGCATCCGGTTTTGCACCGTTGACACTGAACACCAGATAGGTATCCGCCCTCACGTAATTTCCGTTCCCATTCTCCGCAGGATATCCCACCGCATGGCAGCCGGGAAGGGAAGCCATCATCTCCGTGTAGCTGGCCAGTCCCGAATAAAACGGCACACCAACGGCGATGAGGTTTCCTTCCGAGAGCATGGTATTCACCTCTTCGCTGTCCTTTTGGCCCGAGCCCTGTCCGTATCGTTTACAGAACTCCAGAGCCCTGATAAATTCTTCCCCGTCAAAACGGCAGACTTTCTCTTCCAGATTCAAAAACGGAGAATCGCCAAGACGCCCGCTGACAAACGAGCGAAACAGCTCCTGGCCGTCATATTTTTCCCACAGATAATCTTCCTTCGCATATTGGTCATGCCAGCCAAGAATCCAATCCCAATCCTCCCTTGTATCGGCGATATTCAGAACATCCGCCAGGGTCCAGCCGGCCTCATTCCAAAGTATGTCCGAAGTACACAGGGTTGTGACGCCAACACCGGAGCCCGGCAGTCCCACCCAGGTTCCGTCCACGGTCCCAAGCTCCCGTAAGCAGGGAAGCAGCTGTTCCCTGATCTCCTGCGGAACCACCTCCGACAGATCCATGAGAACTCCCTTTTCGGCCAGCATGCGCATGTCGTCATTTGATACCAGCAGCATCTCCGGTCCCTGGCCGGATGTAAGGTCCGCCAGCGTTCGAGTTCGCAGCGCATCCAGCTCCTGCGTATCCATCGCCTGAAAATCCACTTCCGCCGCCTCCAAAACAAGCCGATAGCGGCCCGAGCGGGCGGCCCAGGTCTGCGCAAGTCTCAAGACGTCAATCTTTGAAGACCAAAACAGATTTGTCATCCGTATCGTTTCATATTCCGCTTCTTTTTCCGCTTCTTTCCCTTCCGCGCTGACCGCCTGTTCGGAGTCCTTCTCCCCGTCCCCGCCTTCCTGCCGACCGGAGCCCTCCGCTTCCGCGAGCAGATAAATCCTGGCGCCTTCCTTGTCGACACAGCAGACCGCAAGCCTTCCCTCTCCGTCTGTAAGAAGGTGGTTGTCAATCGTCAGATCAACGCCGGACGCGCTCATACTTAACAGTTTTTCCTCCTGCCCGCCGTCCGAAGCCAGATACCAAAGATCCGAGCCGTCCAGAATGTAAAAGAGCCCTCCCTGCCCGTCGGGACAGAGCGCATTTACAAATCCCTCCAGCGAGACCCATACAGCGGAAGTCTGATTCTGGACGTTATAACGCAGAACATCCGTCCCCAGATTGCCCGATTGTGTAAACAGGGAAAAACCGTCCGTCCCGGCACAAAACCTGCCGGACTGCGGCGGGTACCCCGTATCCTCCGTAAGCGGCGTCTCCTCGTCCATGGGTTTCCCCGTCAGATCCGTCCGGCACAAAAAAGAGGACGGGGCTTTCCCCTCCGATGCGGCATTGATACGAAGGGTGAACTCTCCCTCTCCGGTCACGGTCATGGAATCCACATACAGCTCCTCAATGTCCGGTATCTGCAAGGAAAAAACGGTCTTCTCAGTTTCACCGCTGTCCATGCGGAAAGTATACAGCCACATATCCGGAACCGGTTTTTCGCTATACTGATAGGCAGCCAGCACATAAAGCGTGCCGCCGTAGACGCCGGAGTATACCAGCTTATTTGAGTAGTCCGTATCCGGATCCTCCACAGAAAGGGAGACTATGCTCTCCACCCGAAAGGCGCTGCCGGCGGCCTCGCCCAGCCCGTCTCCCGCGCCCAGGGATCCGGAATTCCCCGATCCGCTCCCGCAGCCCGTAAGCAATAACAAGACAAAAGACATCGCAAGAACCGCTTTCCAAAAATGTTTCATATCTTGTCTGCTCATTGTGATTCTCTCCTATCCAGGGTTTTTCGTCTTTATAAGAATATTGTAGCATCCGCCTGCCTGATATCAATATGCCCCGGACCAAAACCTATTAAGAACCTCTTAAGATTCTTTTAACGATCCTTTAACCGGAAAACTCAGCCGTTTTGTCCGCATCATATTTCCGATTTATTTCTCAAACGAAAACAGTTCCTCTACCGTTGTCCCAAATATTTTGGCAATGTCCATCGCAATTTTCATGTCAAACGTCCCGTATAATAGAAGCCGTGACATTCCTCCAGCGAAACGTCCACGATCTTACCCACAAGGGAAGCGTCCCCCGGCACATGGACGATCCTGTTGTTCGACAGCCGCCCTGTGACAAACCCGGGACTGCTTTCGTTTACTTCCTCGATGAGCGCGTCCAGAACGCGTCCCTTCAGCTTTGCGGCCTGCTCCGCCGCCGTCTCCTGCACCGTCTTCAGCAGACGGTCAAACCCCTCCTGCACCTGCTCCTTCGGCACCTGGTTCTCCATGGCCGCGGCCGGCGTTCCCGTGCGCTTCGAGTAGATAAAGGTAAACGCGTTGTCGTAGCCTACCCTGCGCACCATATCGATGGTCTGCTCCAGATCCTCGGGCGTCTCCCCGGGAAAGCCCACGATAAGATCCGTGGTAATGGCGATATCGGGGATCTCGCGGCGGATCCTCCGCACCAGCTCCAGGTACTGATCCCGCGTGTAGCGCCGGTTCATCTGCCGCAGAATCCTGTCGGAGCCGGACTGCAGAGGAAGATGGAGGTGACGGCAGATCTTTTTCGACGCCTTCATCGTCCGGATCAGCTCGTCCGAGAGATCCTTCGGATGGGAGGTCATGAAACGGATGCGCTGGATCCCCGGGACCCTTTCCACCTCCTTCAGAAGCTGCGCAAAGGTCAGAGGGTTGTCCAGATTCTTCCCGTAGGAATTGACGTTCTGCCCCAGCAGCATCACCTCCACAACGCCGTCCGCCGCCAGCTTTTCGATCTCCCGCAGGATCTCCTTCGGCTCCCTGCTGCGTTCCCTTCCCCTTACGTAGGGCACAATGCAGTAGCTGCAGAAATTGTCGCACCCGAACATGATGTTGATGCCGGATTTGAAGGGATACTTTCGCTTCACGGGCAGTTCCTCCACGATCCGGTCCGTTTCCTTCCAGATATCGATGACCATTCTCTCCGAGACAAGGGCGGTCCAGAGCAGCTCGGCAAACTTGTACAGATTGTGGGTGCCGAAGATCAGATCTACAAAACCATAGCTTTTTTTCAGCTTTTCGATGACCTCCGGCTCCTGCATCATACAGCCGCACAGCGCGATCTTCATCTTCGGGTTCCTGCGCTTATATCCGTTCAGTTCTCCCAGCCGGCCGTATACCCGCTGGTTTGCGTTGTCCCGGACGGTGCAGGTATTAAAGATCACAAAATCGGCGTTTTCCTCCTCCGTCAGCAGATAACCGGCGTTCTGCAGAACCCCCGCCAGCTTTTCCGAGTCCCTTGCGTTCATCTGGCACCCGAACGTGGTCACGTTGGCGGTGGGCCGCCTTCCGTTATCTTTTTCAAACGCGTCTGTCCACCGACGGCATTTTTCCATGAAATAATATTGTCTTTCCGGTTCGCCGGACGGCGGTCCCCCTTCCGGCCCGACCCGGTCAAAATCTGTTTTCCCGCACATGCTTTTTCTTACCCTTCCCATGAACTGTAATTCCATTATATCGTTTCCGAAGTATTATTCAAGTCCCAATTGCCCCGTGTTCCCGCACCATCCTGCAGACCGCGCCGGACAACGCCAGCACACAGATCAGGTTCGGCACTGCCATCAGGCCGTTGCAGATATCCGACAGCATCCAGACGGTCTTCAGGGAAAACACACAGCCGAAGAAAGCCGAGACCCCATAGACCAGCCGGTACCAGAGATTGTATCTGGCGCTGCCGCCCATGAGAAATTCAAACACCTTCTCCCCCTGATACGCCCATCCCACGATGGTGGCAAAGGCAAACAGGCCGATGCAGACGCTGACAAACAGATCCGCCCGCCGTCCGAAAGCGGTGGCAAAAACCGCAAGGATGACCCCCGTTCCGTCCAGACTTCCGCTTTGTACCGCCTCCGTCCCCAGGACGCCGGAAGCCGCCAGCGCAAGTCCCGTCAGGGTACACATCACCGCCGTGTCGAGAAAAACGCCGGTCATGCTTATGTATCCCTGCCTTACGGGATCGTCGGTGTCGGCTGCCGCGGCCGTAATGCCGGACGCCCCGAGTCCGGCTTCATTGGAAAAGATCCCCCGCGCCACGCCCCAGCGCAGGGATTGAAACGCCGTGACGGCCACCGTCCCGAACAGGCCGCCGGACACCGCCCCCGGCGCAAAGGCGCCCGCCACGATCCCGCCCAGCGCGCCGGGCAGGTTCCGCCAGTTTACCGCGATCACGGCCAGACTCCCCAGCAGATACAAAAGCCCCATGGCGGGCACAAGCACCTTGGTCACCTTCGAGATCACGCCGATGCCTCCCAGCACCACAAGGATCGTCAGCACCGACAGGATCAGCCCCGTGCGCGCTTTCGGGATCCTGAACGCGTACCAGAAAGCGTCCGCCACGGAATTGGACTGGGTCATGTTTCCCATCCCAAGGGAAGCCAGAACCGCCATCAGCGCGAACCATCCGCCTAAAAGCTTCCCCCTTTTCCCCGGAAACGCCCTGACACAGGTATACATCGGCCCGCCCACCGGCTCCCCGCGGCTGTTTTTCGTCCGCCACGCCACCGAAAGCGTGCTTTCCGCCAGCTTTGTGGCAAGTCCGATCAGGCTTGTCACAACCATCCAGAACAGCGCGCCCGGACCTCCCAGCATCATGGCCGTCGCCACGCCGAGAATATTGCCGGTGCCGATCGTAATGGCAAGCTCCGTCATCAGAGAGGAAAAGGAAGAAATCCCTCCCGCTCCGCCGCTCTTTTTCGATTCTCCGCTGACGGCGCATTTCATTGCGTATTTCAGATTTTTCAAGGGCAGAAAACGCATTCTGACCATCAGGTACACGCCGGTACCAAGAAGGAGCAGAAGCATCCACGGACCCCAGACAAAATCGTCCGCCCTTGCGATCAGATCCCTCATATTCAAAATAAGACCTCCCGGCCGCTTTGTAAAAATATATCGGTCCGGAAGGTCTTTTATGCAGACAATCTATCATTGATCGGCAAATTCCGGGATCAGACGGCAGATATCGTCGATGCCGCAGTAAATTTCCGGGAACCAGAAGACTTCCTCCGACGCGTCCGCCTCCGCCGGCGTCATCTGAATGCTGAAATCCAGAGACCGGACGGAAGGAAACAGATGGATGAAAAACGTATTTCCGTCCCAGGAAATATCCGTCGCTCTTCCGTCTTTATACATCTGCACTACCTCATCCCTCGTCAGTCGGCCGCTGTCCCGGCCGTCCTCTTCGGCGGATGAATTTTGCACGCCGCCCGCAGCCGAATTGTCAGACTTGTCAGACTTGTCGGCCGGATCCTTTTCAGCCACGCCGTCGTACCAGTCGTCCATATCCGCCATATCGACGCAGTCATACGTATAATAGATCAAAAAGCAAAGCTCCGTAAGGTCGATCCCCGACGAATCGAGAAGGGCCTGCAGGCTGGATCTGTTATGCATGATATAGTCCTTTTCGGCATCGTATGCCGCCGGTTCCGTCCGCTCCGCCCAAACGCCATACACCGTCATATCCTCCGCGTCAACAAGGAGCTTCATCCGATTGTCGTCTATGGTCAGTTCAAAATACCAGATCAGGAAATTCACGCCCTCCGAATAATTGTCGCTGTATATCACATATTGCTTCCATGTATGGATCACGGTGGGAGAATTCCTGGGCTCGATGAAAATGACGTCTTCGTAAATGTTCTCGCTAAAATCCTGGCGGGAAAGCAGGCCCGCTTCCCATAACATAGGCAGAATATAATTTCTCTGATTATAGTCCGCCAGCTTTCTCCAGTCTATCTCCCGATAAGTCTCTTCCGTCACCGGGAGTTCTTCCACGGAAACGTAATAATCCCTTCCCCGGTACAGACCATCGGAAAAATTTTGAAGTCTGCGGAATAACGACGTCTCATAATCGGAGCTTAAAAGGGACAGATCCGTCTTCTCGCGTTCCTCGTAAGTGACGTCCCTGCACAGATATCCGTCACGGATCCGGAACAGGATCTGCGGCACAAAAAAAGCGCAGAGCAGCACGACGAGCAGCCCAAACGCGCCCGCCGCATACAGGACTCTGCTTTTCCTCTCCTTTTTTACGCCCCGGCTTTTCCTCATTTAAGTTCCCTCTCCTGCTCCGCAGCGCTTTCCGTTTCTCTCTGCAGCATCTTTGCGACAAATACCCCCATATCGGGGAAGCGGATCTGTACCACCGTGCCTTCTCCGGGGTTGCTGTCGATTTTCAGCTCCGCCCCGTGCAGCTGCGCAATTTTCTGGCACAGCGCCATGCCGATCCCGGCCCCGCCCTCCTTTCGGGAGCGGGACTTGTCCACCATGTAAAAAGCTTCCGTGATCCGCCCGATCTCTTCCTTCGGAATTCCCCGGCCGTTGTCCACCACCTTGACCTCGTACCCCTCCTTCAGGGCCGTTCCCCTTAACAGAATAAAGCTTTCGCCCTCTTTGTCCATGGCCTTCATGGCGTTGTCCAGCAGATTATAGAACAGGGAAAGCAAAAGCTCCCCGTCCCCCCAGACGATTCCTCTGTCCATTTCGATCTTTCCGCGGATGCCCCGGCTTTTATAGATCGGCCGCATGGTAGCCCGGATCGTTTCCTCCAGTCCCTTCATGGGCACCTGCCGGAAATCCTCCACGCCCCGCTCCATGCTGAACAGCTCCAGCAGCTTGTGGGAAAGGCTTTCCAGCCGTTTTCCCTGACTGTAGATATAAAAGTACGCTTCCCTTCTCTCCGCTTCGGTGAGATCCACGGAATTGAGCATATCGGCGTACCCGATAATGGAAGTCAGGGGCGTCTTCAGCTCGTGGGCAAACGAGGCGGTAAAATCCTCCTTCTGCTTCGCTTCCAGCGCCTTCGTCTCCATCTGTTCCACAAGCCTGTCCGCCATCCGGTTAAAGCTTCTCGCCAGAGATCCCACCTCGTCTCTGCTCTTGCTGTGGGAGCGGAACTCATACCGCCCCTCCGCGATCTTTTCCGCCAGCCTGTCCAGCCGGATGATCGGCCCGGTGATATAACGGGAAAGCAGATAAATTCCGATCCCGCCAACGGTCAGAAGACATACCAGCGCGATGCGGTACTGGGTCAGAAGGTCTCTTCTGTCCTCATAGATGGCCGTCAGATCCCTGCATGTCCCAAGATAGACCGGCGTCTCTCCCACCTCCGACACGGCGGCGGTGAGCATATAATAGCCGTCCCCCGCCCTGCGGACACAGTAACCGTAAGAGTCGCTTCCGTCCAGAGATTTCGCCAGTTCCAGCGTTTCTTTCTCCAGTCCCGTCATGTCCGCGTACTCTCTGCCGTAATACCACTCGCCATCCCTCTGCAGCACAAAACAGTGGTTCCCGTCCCGCTCAACGCTTCCCGCGATGCTCTCCATGGTCCGGTTGACCGCATATTCCATGCCAAATTCCTCCGCGAAGTGATATCCCATCTCAAAAAGGAAATGAAACATACGGCTCTCGCTGTTTCCCCGTTCCAGTTCCCTGTCCAGGAGCCTGGAGAAATTAAACGAGAGCATCCAGACCCCGAACACCGTAAAGATCAGTGTCAGAAACACCACTGTTGCGAAAAAAAGTTTGTCGGCAAATTTCATGAACTACTTTTCTCCCTCAAGCCGATAGCCAACCTTGTACACCGCCGTGATTTCATTGTCCCAGTTCAGCTTTTTCTTCAGACGCTGGATATGGAGATCCACCGTCCTGCTCTGCCCCATGTACTCTCCGCCCCAGACATTCTCATAGATCGTCTCCCGGTAAAGCGCAATGTTCCGGTTTCTGGCAAGCAGAAGAAGCAGGTCGAACTCCTTCATCGTCAGCGGGATCTGTTCCCCGTTTCTCGTCACGCAGCGGGAGGAAGAGTCGATCACCACATCAAAAACCGTCAGCACCGTCTCCGCTTTATGATACCGGCGCAGCACCGCCTCCACCCGCGCCAGCAGCTCCACAATTTCAAAGGGCTTCGTCAGATAATCGTCCGCCCCCATCTTAAGGCCCTTCACCTTGTTTCCGGTGCTTCCCAGCGCGGTCAGAAAAATCACCGGCAGTTCTATCGTCCGTGCATATTCCATCAGTTCATACCCGTTGATTCCCGGCAGCATGATGTCGAGAAGCAGCAGGTCAAATTTTTCATGATCCATCAGATCGGCCGCCTTTTCGCCGTCCGGCGCCCAGGTACACTGATAACCCGCGCGGCGCAGATTCATTCTGATCAGATTTGCAATGGGTTCCTCATCCTCCGCGATCAGTATTTTTATCATATTCCACCCCGTTTCCCGTATGTTCCGAATGTTGTTTCCGCTGATGCAGGCAATTGCGCATAGCTGCGGCAATGATACTGTCATGTTAAATCGGGGATGTATCTTTTTTGTATCAGAATGCGGCGCGTCGGTTTTCCTTCCTTTGATCCGCCTGACAAAATCATACCACATTTCCGGCATTTTCTCAATTACAACCGTCCTGCCGCCAGGCGGATCCGGCGACGCCCGCCGCCGTTTGCCGGCAGCGCCGCTGCCCGCGGGACGGAATCCGTTCCATCGTTCCGTCTGCCGCCCCGCGGACAGCTTTGCGGCTTTAGATCCGCCGGCTTCAGTTCTTTCCGGAGCACTCTTCGCAGTCAAATTCCGGGTTGAACGCGTAGAAGTTTTTGGCGTTCAGCTTATCCTGGACAATCCGAAGCGCTTCGCCGAAACGCTGGAAATGCACGATCTCACGCATGCGCAGGAACCGGATGGGGCCGCACACGTCGGGATCATCCACGAGACGAAGAATATTGTCGTAAGTGCTTCTCGCCTTCTGCTCCGCCGCCATATCCTCCATCAGATCCGTGATGATGTCGCCCTTTACCTGAAACTCGCAGGCATTGAACGGGATCCCGCCCGCGGCCTGGGGCCAGATTCCGATGGTATGATCCACATAATAATTGGCGAAACCGCTCTTTTCGATTTCTTCCATGGACAGATTTCTGGTCAGCTGATGCACGATCGTGGCAACCATCTCAAGATGCGCCAGTTCCTCCGTGCCGATGTCGGTCAGAAGCCCCGCCACTTCTCTGTAGGGCATGGAATACCTCTGGGACAGATAACGCATGCTGGCGCCCATCTCGCCGTCCGGCCCGCCGTATTGGGAGATAATAGCCTGCGCCAGTTTCGCGTTCGGCTCTTTGATGTTTACCGGAAATTCCAGTCTCTTTTCATAACTCCACATTTATACACACTCTCCTTCCCAGGGCAGAGGCGCGGCGCCCCATCTCCACTCCTTGCTGCAGTCTGCGAGCCGAAGGGTCAGCGGATAATACTTCTGGCTGAACTCCTTCTCCATCTGGTTTCGCATCCTGTTATAGTGGTTGAAATATTCCATGGCGCTGCAGTCGTCCGGGTGAGTGTCAAGATATAACGAAAGTTCCGTCAGCACAAAATTTACGATCCCGATGTCGTGCAGAAGCTGCTCCTTATTTCCCATTATACGCATCTCCTTCCCGTGAAAGGTTTGTTCAACTCAGGGAACACCGTTCCGTAACAGTAAGCCTTCTCCAGATCGTCGTACAGCTTGTCAAATTTCTGCCAGGGCACATAAGCCATGGCTACAGGAAATTTGTCAATCTGGTTGTCATACAAATAGTCCTGCATTTTGATTCCTTTCCAAATTTTCAGCTTTTTAAGCTTTCCTTGGTATTATGATATGTGAGGCCCCAAAAACTGTGAATTCAATCCCCGGCAGGCGAGACGCCCGAATCCCTTCCGCAAAAAAAGCCCGGTCCGCCGCCTTCCAAAAGGCAGGGACCGGGCTTTTTTCCGTCCGATTCCACTATGCTTTTTCTGTTATCTGGATTCGCCCATAAAGAACAGCGCGATCGTCCCCGGCCCGGAATGCGCTCCGATGGTGGGGCCGATGTGATGAATCAGGAAATGTTCTATCCCGAACCGCACCCTGACCTGATCTCTCACGTACTCTGCGTCCTCCAGCGCGTCCCCGTGGCTGATGAAGACAACATCCTCCCGGTTTTCCTCCAGACGGCTTCCCATCTTCTCCTCCATGTAATCTACCAGAGCGTTCAGGGATTTTTTTCTTCCCCTGACCTTTCCGATCACGATCAGATGTCCCTCCCCGTCCACATGGAGCTTGGGTTTGACGGACGCGATCGTCCCGACGATCGCCGCGGCCCTGCTGACCCTGCCTCCCCTGTACAGATGGAACAGATCGTCCACGGTAAAGGCATGCACGAAATTCTGTACGTTGTCCCTCAGCCACTGCGCCGTCTCGTCCAGCGTCCTGCCGGCGTCGCGCATCCGCACGGCCTTGTGCACGAACAGCCCCTCCCCCAGAGAGGCGCAGAGACTGTCCACAACAACGATCCGGCAGTCCGGATGTTCCTCCATCACTTCCGCCGCCGCGATACACATATTGTTATAGGTTCCGCTCAAGCCGGAAGAAAAAGCCAGATGAAGGATCTCCTTATCGCTCTTTATATATTCTTCAAAGTATTCCTTCGCTTCCTCCGGATTGATCTGGGAGGTGGTCGGCATCTTGCCGTCGTTACGCATCAGGGAGTAAAACTCTTTCCAGTCCATCTCCCTGTCCCGGCCGTAGGTGACGCCGTCAAGGATGTAGCTGATGGGCATGCAGCCCACATTGTGTTCCTTTAAGTATTCCGCCGGCAGATCGGCGGTGGAATCCGTCGTAATTTTAAACATTTTCCTGCCCTCGTCTCAGTCCTTTCCTCATTTCACGGTTTCGCGCTCTGTCCCGCGCATGCGGATCCTTCCGGCGCCCGCGGTCTCTTAAATTCCCAGAAACTCCCGCACCACAGTCTCCATCCCATCCACATCGCACTGCTTATCGTGGACGACCGGCGCGGTACGGATCTCTTCAACGGCGTTTGGAACCCTTACCTTCGCCAGCTTCGACAACTCGTCCGCAAGGGCAAAATCTCCCATGGCGTCATGCCCTCCGGCAATGGCGCTCATGACGCTTCCCGGGAACTTAAAGGGGCTCGCGGTAGAAGCGATCACCGCCTTCGCGGTATCCTGCGTCTGTGCAAGATATTTCTGATACACGGCGCTGGCCACCGCCGTATGGGGATCCACCACATAACCGCAGGTTTCATACAGCCGGCGGATCTCCGCAGCCGTCTCCGTCTCGTCGGCATAATTTCCGTAAAAGTCCTTCAGGCTCTCCCGCATCCCGGGATCGATTTCATACCGGCCCTGACCGCCCAGCGCCGCCATCAGTTCCCGGTTTTTGTCCGCGTCCTCTCCCGCGATCCGATAGATCAGACGCTCCAGGTTGCTGGAGATCAGAATATCCATGGAGGGAGACGACGTCAGGACAAACTCCCTGTTTCTGTCGTAGGTTCCGGTGCGGAAGAAATCGTACAGCACTCTGTTTTCATTGGAGGCGCAGATCAGCCTGCCGACAGGCAGCCCCATGTTCTTTGCGTAATAGGCCGCCAGAATATTCCCGAAATTGCCGGTAGGTACGACGATATTGATCGCTTCGCCCTCCTGGATGTCTCCCTGCGCCAGAAGTCTGGTATAGGCGTACACATAATAGCAGATCTGAGGGACGAGCCGTCCGATGTTGATAGAGTTTGCGGAGGAAAACCGAAACCCTTTTCGATCCATCTCTTCCGCCAGCCGCCTGTCGGAAAAGATTTTCTTTACCCCCGTCTGGGCGTCGTCAAAATTGCCGTGGATTCCCACCACAAGCGTATTGTCCCCCTTCTGGGTCACCATCTGCTTTTCCTGAATGGGGCTGACGCCGTTCTTCGGATAGAACACGATGATCCTGGTCCCTTTTACCCCCGCGAAGCCTGCCAGCGCCGCCTTGCCGGTATCCCCGGAGGTCGCCGTAAGAATCACGATCTCTTTCTCCATCCTGTTCTTTTGTGCCGCCGTGATCATCAGGTGCGGCAGGATGGAAAGCGCCATGTCCTTAAACGCGATGGTGGGGCCGTGGAACAGTTCCAGATACCATGCTCCCGCCGCTTCCCGCATGGGCGCGATTCTGGGCGTGTCAAATTTTGCATCGTAGGCCCGCTGGATGCAGGTCTTAAGCTCTTCCTCCGTAAAGTCGGTAAGATACAGCTTCATCACTTCATAGGCGATCTGACGGTAATCCATCCCCGCCAGTTCCCTTAAACTGACGTCCAGCGCCGGGATATGGTCCGGCACAAACAACCCGCCGTCCTCCGAAAGGCCTTTCAGAATAGCCTCCGACGCCCTGACACAGACTCCGCTGTCCCGTGTGCTCCTGTAGAATACTTCCATAGTCTCCTCTTTTCCCCGCGGCGCGCGCCGCACGCCGTATTTATCTGTTTCCGGTTCGCTTTTTCGTTTCTTTCTACATTATAACAAAACGACCGTGTTTTGCAAGCTTTTCCTTTTCCATGGGGACTTTCCCCTTTTTCCGCGTTCCTTCCCGGACCCGTTCGGCCGTTTGCGGGATTCACTTAAAAAATTCATGTCCGCCGTGTTCAAACAGAAAGGTCAGCTTTGTGTCGAACCATCTCATCTTGCCGCTGTCCGCCCGCTTTCTTGAGGCGAAGTACAGCGCTCCCTCGGAGATATCCTCCCCCGCCAGCGCCCGTTCCACCGCCGCCTCGGTCTTTTCGCTGATTTTTACCCTGTAATAGCGCCCGCTGGAAACCGGCGAAAACTGCGCCACGCCCTTTGACTTCTGGAACACCACATCCTTTACGGTGGAAGGGAACGCTTCGCTGTTGACCCGGTTCAGCACGACATTCGCCACCAGCAGTCTGCCGTCCTCATCCTCGCTTCCCGCCTCCGCCTCCACGATCCGAAGAAGTGCTTCCCTGTCTTCCTCCGACAGATCGTACCCCTGCGGCTCTTCCATCATTTCGTAATCCACCACCCGCTGGCCCGACACCGCGACCTCTACGATGCCAAGTCCCCGGGCGGCGGAAAGCACATCCCCCGACATGGTGCTGGCGCATGTGACCCGGAACATGCCGGCCGCCCTCTCTTCTATCTCTTCCAGCCCAAGCTCCAGCCGGTTCGCCGGTCCGGCGGAGAGCTTAAGCTCCGCCGCGCCCTTAAAACACAGGAAGCCCAGCATAAAGATCAGGTTCCCCAGCATCAAAAGTCCCGCCGATTTTTTATACATCTCTCATCGTCCTTTCCGCATTCCGCGCTCATACAGACAAACTCAGCCTGTCCGATATATCAATATATGAGACAACCTGCGAAAATATATCCTGAGGATTGCCAATTTTCCGTACTTCATGCTATAATCAGGAAAACGCAGACTCTGAAAGGAGCGCCGAACTGTGGCAGAAAAGAAGATTTCCGGGAAAAACAAAGTCTCCGGCCGCAAATGCCCGGAGGGAGTTTTTCCGGCAGTCAGAAAAAACGGGGAACCCTACTACCGCGCCTCTCTGACGTACCGGCGCAGGCATATCAGTCTGGGCAGTTTTTCCACGCCCGAAAAAGCCCATGACGCTTACAGAGAGGGCCGCCGGCTTCTTGACGGATCCGTCCCGCTGAAGGATTATACCGCCGGCTCCCCCCTTGCATTCGACAAATGGGTCTGTCTGATCAACTTTCGCGACAACGGCCTGTATTTCGGCACTCCCATCTATGTGGGCGCCCGAATGTTCACCTATTACCTGTCCCCCTCCCTCGCCCTGAAATTTGATCCCGACGACCTCTTTTACTATTCCTCCCACAGGATCCTGCGCAGAGGCGGACATTATTTTGTGGCGGACTACGGCATGCAGGTCAGCATCGCCGGACGCTACGGCATTATGCCCTACGCCAGACAGGGGCGCGACTATCGCTTTATCAACGGGGATTCCACGGATTTCCGCCGGGAAAATCTGGAGATTTTGAACGTGTACCGCGGCGTCACCCCGGAATTAAAAAACGGACAGTATTTCTATACCGTCCGCATTCATGTAAAAGGAAACTATCTGGTGGGCCGTTATCCGGATCGCCTGGAAGCGGCCATCGCCTACAACAAGGCCATCGACGTGCTCCGAAAAAACGGCGTCTCCAAAAATTATACGCCTAACTATATCGAGGGACTTTCCCCCAGCCGGTATGCCGAAATCTACAGCAGCGTAAAGATTTCTCCCAGGCTGTACCGGTACCGCCCGGACATCATTTCTCGGAATAGTCCACAAAGCTGATGTTCAGGTCTACATAGCCGGACACGCCGTCCACGGTCCCGCTTCTGTCGTACTGCCACATAGTAAACCTGTAGGGGTAGTCCGGAATATCCTCCTCCTGAGAAAGCCAGACGTCGTACGCCGTCAGTTTCGACAGGTCGATCTGGCGCAGCAGCCATTCCTTGTTGCCGTAGAGCAGCGCCTGATAACCGGCGTCCTCGATCTGTTTCAGAAACGCCAGCGCGATATCCGTTCTCTCCGTCTTGCTTAAAACATCCGTTCTGGAAGAATCGTTTGCCACACGCTCCATATCGTAGGCCACAGGATAGGAAAGCTCGTACTCTCCCAGGCTTTCGATGACCATGTTTGCCTCTTCCACGGCCTCCTGTTCCGTAATGGCCTGAGAAAAGAAATACACGCCCACTTCCAGTCCGGCGTCCGTCGCGCGCCTGAGGTTGTCCGCAAAGTATTCGTCCTGGATCATCTGGCCCGTGCTGTAGCCTCTGGCCCCCACACGGAGCATCACAAAATCGATCCCCGATTTTTTCACCGCCCCAAAATCCACATAGTCCTGAACCTCGGAGAGATTGATCCCCTCGTAGGAAGTCTGTTTCCCGTTTTCA
Organism: uncultured Acetatifactor sp.; assembly: GCA_947586055.1. Lineage (GTDB taxonomy): Bacteria > Bacillota > Clostridia > Lachnospirales > Lachnospiraceae > Acetatifactor. The sequence goes on from CANPXL010000004.1 coordinate 51,196, forward strand.
AAATACTTCATTCTGTCCGACTGGCAGACCAGCTTTGTAAAATCATACTCGTGCTTCGGCAGGTAGGGACTGATCAGCACCCATTCCTCCGTGCCGTCCGGTTTCACCACTTTCGTGTGGCGTCCGTCTGTGGACGGGTCGTTTTCTACCGTCTCTTTCGGCGCTTCCGTCTCCACAGGCGCTTCCGTCTCCTCCGGCGGATAGAGATCCCAGAAATCCAGGTCGCCGGGGCGCAGCTCGCCCTTTGTCAATTCCTCCCCGGGGGTGTCGTCTATGAAGTCTGAGGACTCCGCGCCCCGGTCCGCCCGGCCGCGTCCGCCGTCCCCGTCGCGGTTCATGAGCAGAACCGCCGCCAGAATGGCCGCCACAAAAAGCGTGACCGCCACAATGGTCATCACCACCGTCGGCGTCATCCCGGAATGTTCGTTAAAATCATCCGGCAGCTTCATCCGCGCGCCCTCCTTTTCCGTACCTGAATGTCTTTTTCTCCCCGCCTTCCGTCGCGCGCCCGGTCTACGGCTTCCCAACCGTCCCGCCGCCCTGCAGGGCAACAATGGCCTTTCTCGGACATTTCTGCGCGCAGGCGCCGCATCCGATACATTTCTCCTGATCGATCACGGCGTGAAAATCCGTCACGGTAACGGCCCCGGCAGGGCAGGCCTTTACGCACAGCCCGCATCCGATACATCCGGCCTGACAAGCCTTCATGGTCACAGGCCCCTTGTCTTTCGACCCGCAGGCAACGGCCTGCTTCGCCCGATAGGGAATCAGCGCGATCAGATGTCTGGGGCAGGCTTCCACGCACTTCCCGCAGGCCTTGCACGCTTCCCGGTCCACCACCGCCACGCCGTTCTCCACGTGGATGGCCCCAAAGGGACAGGCCTTTACGCAGGTGCCGAAGCCGAGACAGCCGCTGCGGCAGGTTTTCGGTCCCCCTCCGGGCACATAACTCATCACCCTGCAGTCTTCCACGCCGGTATACCGGTAATCCGCCGCCGCTTTCTCACAATTTCCCTGACAGGCGACAAACGCCGTCATCCGCTCCGTCGCCTGCGCTTCCACGCCCATGATGGCGGCGATCTTTTTCCCCACCGCCTCGCCGCCTACCGGACAGGCGTTGACGGGCGCCTCCCCCTTTGCGATGGCGGCCGCCAGACCGGAACATCCCGCATATCCGCATCCTCCGCAGTTATTGCCCGGAAGCGCGCCCAGCACCTGTTCTTCCTTCTCATCCACCTGAACCTTGAATTTAATACCGGCGGCGCCCAGAAAGAGGCCCACAAAAATTCCAACCGTTCCCACCACAGCCGTGGCGGCAAGTATTCCCATCACGCTCATGTGTCAACCTCCTCTATAACAGTCCGGAAAAGCCGCAGAAAGCAATAGCCATCAGCCCGGCCGTCAGCAGAACCGTGGGCATTCCCCGAAAGGGTTTGGGAATGTCGTTGTGTTCCAGCTTCTCCCGAATGCCGGCCAGAATGATGATGGCTATGGTAAAGCCTGCCGCCGTGGCAAAGCCGTTTACGATGCCCGCAACGATCCCGTACTCCTTCTGCACATTGGTCAGGGCAACGCCCAGCACGGCGCAGTTTGTCGTGATCAGGGGCAGATAGACGCCCAGCGCCCTGTACAGCGCAGGCATGGCCTTTCTGAGAAACATCTCCACAAACTGCACCAGAGCCGCAATGACCAGGATAAATACGATGGTCTCAAGATACTCCACATGAAACCGCTGCAGCACGTACCTGTAAAGCAGCCCCGACACCGCGCTTGCCAGCGTGATGACAAAGATCACCGCAACGCCCATACCGGCGGCGGTATTGGTCTTTTTCGATACGCCCAGAAAGGGACAAAGCCCCAGGAACCGGCTCAGCACCACGTTGCTGACCAGAGAAGAGGTCACCAGAAGCACCAACAGATCTTTTACGTTTTCCATTTACCTTTCCTCCTCTTCCAGATCGACGTACTCCAGTCCGTCCGTTCCTGTGTCCCGTCCGCCGTCCTGTCTTACGCCGCCGTCATCCTGTCCCTCGTTCCGGTCTCCTTTTCCTCTCCCGCCTCGGGTCTCCTTCTGTTTTCCGTCCCGGTTCCCTTTCCGTCTTTCGTCCCGGTTTTCGTCCTGTCCTCCGTCCCGTTCTTCGTTCTGTCTTTTGTCCCGGCTTCCCTGCTTTCCGGTTTGCTTCTCCCCGTAAAACCGTCTCACGCAGCCCATGTCCGAACAGCTGCCGCAGTCCTCGCTGCAGCCGGAGCCGATCTTCCGATAGGATTTCCCCGCGCTCTTGCGCTTCTCCTTTATCAGATTCTGAAGAGCCGTCAGCGCCGCCAGCACAAAGAACGCTCCCGGCGCCTGGCCAAAGATGCGGATGGGTTCAAAGGAATCCGGCATCAGACCGTATCCGAACAGCTCGCCCGATCCCAGGATCTCCCGGACCGCGCCGATACAGGTCAGCGCCACCGTAAAGCCAAGTCCCATTCCGATTCCGTCGAACAGAGAGGGAATGGGGGGATTGGAATAGGCAAAGCTCTCCGCTCTTCCCAGGATGATACAGTTTACCACGATCAGAGGAATATACACTCCCAGAGATTTGTTCAGTTCCGGCAGATATCCTTCCAGAAGGAGCTGCACCGCCGTCACGAAAGAAGCGATGATCACAATAAACGCCGGTATCCTGACTCTGTCCGGAATGATCTTCCGAAGCAGAGAGATAAACAGGTTGCTCAGGGCCAGAACGGCCGCGGTGGTAAGTCCCATGCCAAGACCGTTCATCGCGGAGGTCGTCACCGCCAGCGTGGGACACATGCCCAGCATCAGCACGAAAGTAGGATTCTCCTTCACAAGACCGTTCAGCAGTCTCTCTCCCGCTCTATTCATTGCCTTCGCCTCCCTTCCGTCCGGTGATCCGGCCGGGATCCTCCGTCAGATACCGTGCGGTCTCCAGACCGCCGTTTACCGCGTTCACAACCGCGGAAGTGGTAACGGTGGCGCCTGTGATGGCGTCGACTTCATTGTCCGCCGATGCGCCCGACTTTGTATAGACGAAGCTTTCCGCCTTCTTCCCCGCGAACTGGGGCGCAAGCTTCTTCGGCGCCTCCATGCCGAGTCCGGCGGTCTCCGACAGTTCCAGGATGGAGACGCCTCTCACCGTCCCCTCCAGATCCACTCCCACATACAGAACGATGTCTCCGTCGTATCCCTCGCTGGACACCGCTTCCATGACATATCCCGCATAATCCGCCGGTATCCCGCCGCTCTCCGCGCCGTCCGAAACGGCAAGATAGACGGAACCGATCCTGACGCCGTTCTCCGCAAGCTGCGCCAGGAAATCCGCGTCCAGCTCATACTCCACAGCCTGAAATTCGTACGACGCCCCGCCGGCTTCCCCGGACGCCGGGAACGCTTCCGCGCAGGCTTCCTGCACCGCCTTTTCCTGCTGAACCCTGATCGGCTCTTTGGTCAGCTCATAAACCACTCCCAGCAGGAATCCCGCAGCCAGAGTGATTCCAAAGAGAATGCCCGCCTCCCGCAGCATGTTTTTCACATTGCTCTTATTTCCCACGGCGCGCACCTCCCCTCTTATAACCGAAGGCAACCGGCTTCGTCGCCTTTTCAAACAGCGGAACCAGAAGATTGCCCAGAATGATCGCGTAGGAAACGCCCTCCGCTCCCGGGCCAAAAATGCGGAAGATTCCCGTCATCAGGCCAAGAAAAATCCCGTACAGATACTGTCCGCCCGCGGTAATGGGCCGGGTCACATAGTCCGTCGCCATAAAGAAGGCGCCAAGCATCAGACCGCCTCCGGCCAGCTGGGCGGATATGTAATAGGGATCAAATCCCCTTCCTCCGAAAATTCCCACAAACAGCGCGAATGTCACGATATAGCTTCCCGGAATCCGCAGATCGATGACGCCCAGCAGAAGCAGGATGCAGGCTCCGACCACGATGGCGGCCACCGAGGTCTCTCCGATGGTTCCTCCCACATTCCCCAAAACCATATCCGTCACATTCACCTTCTCCCCGGCCTTTAAAAGGGCCAGCGGCGTCGCGCCCGTCCAGGCGTCGCACTGAAAATCCGTCATTCGGGTGGGAAAGGAAAGCAGCAGAAAACATCTTGCGGCCAGAGCCGGGTTCATAAAGTTCTGCCCCAGTCCGCCGAACGGCATCTTTACCACAAGGATGGCAAACACCCCGCCCAGAGCCGCGATCCAGAGCGGGATCGTCACCGGCAGATTCAGCGCCAGCAAAAGACCCGTCACCACAGCCGACAGATCGGTCACGGTCATTTTTTTCCGGCAGAGTCCGTACAGATATTCCGTCAGCACGGTGCTTGCCACCGTCACCGCGATCACAGCCAGCGCTCTGGATCCGAAATGATAGATCCCATAACCTGTAGCCGGCATCAGCGCCACGATCACGGCCAGCATAATGCCGTTCGTGGTCACTTTGGAACGGATATGGGGATTGGAAGACACTTGATACAGTCCGCTCATGATTCGCCTCCTATTTCTTTCGTTTTGCAAGCAGGATCTTGCGCATGGACTTGATCTCCTGAGTCAGGGGACGTTTCGCCGGACAGATAAAGCTGCAGCAGCCGCACTCGCAGCACTCCATCCCGTAATTGTCCAGAAACGCCTGCTCGTCGGATCGCTCCGCAAAGTCCGCCAGTCTGCTGGGGATCACCCTTCCGGGACATACCTCGGCGCAGCGGCCGCAGTTGATGCAGGGGCCGGGCTCCATGGCGGACACTTCGTCTTTGGTAAAACATAAGAGCGCCGTTGAAGTCTTCATAACGGGAACGTTCAGATCAAACAGGCTGGTCCCCATCATGGGGCCTCCGCAGATGATCTTTTCCGGTTTTTCTACGAAACCGCCCGCGGCCGCCAGCACATCCTGATAGCTGGTTCCGATCTTCACCCGGAAATTCCTGGGATTTGCCACGGCGTCTCCCGTCACGGTGACGATCCGCTCCATCAGCGGCCTTCCCTCCGCAACGGCCCTGTACACCGCCACGATGGTGTCCACGTTATTCACGATGCACCCCACATCCGCGGGAAGCATGGTGGAATTGATCTTCCGCCCCGTGACCGCATAGATCAGCGTTCTTTCACCGCCCTGGGGATACTTGGTTTTCAGCGCCTTCACGCTGATCCCCGGCTCATCCTTCGTCAGCTGGCGCAGCAGGGCGATGCAGTCCGGTTTATTGTCCTCCACGGCGAGAATGCCGTGGGCGTTCTCAAACAGCTTCAGAATGATCTTCAGACCGCCGATGAGCTTATCGGGTTCCTCCAGCATCCTGCGGTAGTCCGAAGTCAGGTAGGGCTCGCACTCCGCACAGTTTGCGATCACATAATCTATCTTCTTCGGTTCCTTTGGCGCAAGCTTTACATGGGTCGGGAATCCCGCGCCGCCCATGCCTGCGATCCCCGCCTCCCGAACCGCGTCGAGGATTTCCTCATGGGTCAGTTTTTCCAGGGGCGCCACGGGATAAAAGCCCGCGTCCTCATACAGGCCGTCGTTCTCTATCACCACGCTCATCACCATGTCCCCGGAAACCGTGCGTCTCGGTTCCACGGCCTTCACGGTTCCCGACACGGACGCGTGGATCGGGACGGAAACAAATCCCGCGCTCTCCGCGATCTTCTGACCGGCCAGAACCCTGTCTCCCTTTGCCACAATTTCTCTGGCGGGCGCGCCGATATGCTGAGACAGCGGATACACAAGTTCCTCTCCCGGCGGGATGTCCTGTATCGGCTTATCCTTGGACAGTTCCTTTCCGTCGTAAGGATGGATTCCGCCGGCAAACGTCAACTTTGCCATACCGTTTTTCTTCCTTTCTTCCCGGCGTCGAAACCGGCGCCGTTTTTGTCGAAATCAGAAACGCTTTCCTATTTAAATATACTATTTTTTTTGATAAAATACTACTGTTTCTTTCATTTTTATGATATGATATTTTTGCGGGAGAAAGACGTTCCCGCGCATCATATAAGTGGAGGCCATTATGAGAAAATGTGAGGAGACCATAAACAACTTTTCCATCTCCTATCCGCTGGAAAAGCTTGCTCCCCTTGAACGGGTACTGTTTCTTGATATTGAAACCACCGGCTTCACCCCCCGCTCTTCCTGCCTTTACCTGATCGGCTGCGCCTATTACCTGAACGGGAAATGGCATACCATCCAGTGGATGGCAGAAAAATATGATCAGGAAGCCCATATCCTGCGGGCCTTTTTCGAGTTTGCCAGGCCTTACCGGTACCTGATCCACTTTAACGGCAACAATTTTGACATGCCCTTTATCACTCAGAAATGCCAGCAGTATTCCCTCCCCTACAACTTTGACAGTTTCGAGGGAATCGACCTGTACCGGCGGATCTCCCCCAGCAGGTTTTTTCTGAAGCTGCCGAACTGTAAACAGAAAACGCTGGAACAGTTCCTCGGTATCGACCGGAAGGACGTCTTCTCCGGCGGGGAACTGATCGGCATTTATCACGATTATATAAAAAATCCCGCCGAATTTTCCGAGAACGCCCTGTTCCTGCACAATGCCGACGATCTGAAGGGAATGCTGGAAACCCTTCCCATGCTCGCCTATTATGATCTTTTTAACCAGCCGGTCCGCGCAAAAAAGGTTCAGGCCAACAGCTACCGGGATCTGAACGGCTGCAGCCGCAAGGAACTGCTCATCACGCTTGCCGTTGACCAGCCGCTCCCCAAAGCCGTCCTTTCCAACGTAAACGGATGCTTCTTCCGGGGCGAGGGGGAAACCGCGACTTTGAAGATCCCGATCTTTGAGGAAGAATTAAAGTATTTCTACTCAAATTACCACGACTATTATTATCTTCCCGCCGAGGACGTAGCCCTGCACAAGTCGGTGGCCGGTTTTGTGGACGCGCAGCACCGCATTCCCGCTTCGGCGGCAAACTGCTACACCCGGAAATTCTCCAGCTACCTGCCCCAGTGGGATGTGGTCTTTGAGCCTTTCTTCAAGCGGGATTACAAGAGCCGGGAACTGTTCTTTGAACTTACGGACGAACTGAAAAGAGACAGAAATGCCTTTTCAAAATACGCGTCCCATGTGCTGAAGATGATGGCCGCGACCTACTGAGAAGCCGCCGGTCGAAAAAACTCCCCGATCCTATGAGACGGATCAGGGAGTTTCTTTTTGACGTAATATGTATTCCGCTTACGGCTTCTGATAAAAGAAAGAATTTTTTCTCACATAGCCGATGTCCTTGTAATTGATGATCTGTTCCGTGCTGCCGATAAACAGCACGCCGCCGCCCGCCAGCGCTCTGCAAAACTTCCGGAAAACATCCTCCTTCGCTTCCTCCGTAAAATAAATCAGCACATTTCTGCAGACGATCAGGTGGCATTCCGAAGGATAGGGATCCTTTAACAGATTGTGTTCCTTAAACTCCACCCGGGCTTTGATCTCATCGGCAATTTTAAAGGAAGGCCCCACCTTCGTGAAATACTTCGCCTTAAATTCCGCCGGAACGGACGCGATGCTCTTTTCGGCGTACAGCCCCACTTTCGCCTTTTCGATCACCTGTTTATCCAGATCGGTGGCAAATATTCTGATATTGTTCAGCGGAATGTGTTTCGAGAGCGCCATCACAAGGGAATACGGTTCGTCTCCCGTGGAACACGCCGCGCTCCAGATCTTCAGGTTTCTGCCGAATTTTCCGATCAGATCCGGTATCACCTGTTCATCCAGAAGTCTCCACTGCTCCGGATTCCGATAAAATTCAGATACATTGATGGTGATATAATTGACAAACTCGTCAAACAGCTCCCGGTCGCTCTTCAGGCCCTGCACATATTTGTCGTACCCCTCGATCTTATGCTTCGCGATCAGAGTATCTATGCGCCGCTTCATCTGGTTTTCCTTGTAGCAGTTCAGATCGATTGCTGTCAGTGCCAGCACTTCTCTCTTAAAGTACGCATAATCGTATGTCACAGCCAACACCACCCCGTTTTCTTTATTTCAACCACCCTTCTGCTGCAGATGCAGCCATTGGTTATTCCGCATCCTCCTGCGACGCGATCACCGCGTCGATATCAACGGACACCTCGTCGGAATCCGCTTCCTCCCCGGCCGCATGCTCGGGAGCAAGCAGCGCCTTCACGCTCAGGGAAATCTTTCTTTCCGTCTCGTTGAAATCAACCACCTTCGCGGTAATCTCCTGTCCCACGCTCAGCACGTCTGCGGGCTTTTCAATATGTTCCTTCGCAATCTGCGAGACATGCAGAAGCGCGTCCACGCCAGGCTCCAGCTCGACAAAAGCGCCGAAGTCGGTCATTCTGGCCACCTTTCCGGTCACCACGGTGCCGGGGGCATACTTTTCCGCCGCGTCCTTCCAGGGGTTGGCGTCGTCAAACTTCAGGGAGAGCGCCACCTTGCTGCCGTTGATCTCCTTGATCAGGACCTTGAGCTGGTCTCCCACCTTGAACACCTTCTTGGGATGCTCGATCCTTCCCCAGGACATCTCGGAGATATGGAGCAGCCCGTCCACGCCCCCAAGATCAATGAAAGCGCCGAAATCGGTGACGTTCTTGACGGTGCCTTCCACCACGTCGCCCTCTTTGATCCTTGCGAAAAGTTCCTTCTGAAGCTCCGCCTTCCGGGCCGCGATCAGCTGCCTGCGGTCGCCGATATATCTTCTCCTTCTGGGATTGTACTCGCTGATGACAAATTCGATTTCCTGTCCCGCGTACTTTGTGAGATCCTTTTCATAGGTATCCGAAACAAGGCTTGCGGGGATAAAGATACGGACCTCGTCCACGACGACGCTGAGACCGCCTTCCAGCACCTGGGAAACCACAGCCTTCAGCACTTCCTGGTTGTTGTACGCTTCCTCGATTCTCCTGTTCCCTCTGTCAGCCGCAAGGCGCTTATAAGTCAGGACCACCTGCCCCTCGCCGTCGTTTACCTTCAGGACCTTTACCTCCATGGTGTCGCCGGGCTTTACCACAGCCGTCAGGTCCACGCTGGAATCGTTGGTGTATTCGTTTTTGGTCAGAATACCGTCCGACTTGTATCCGATGTTCAGAATGATCTCATCCGGTTTCACATCGATGACAGTGCCTTCGACTACCTCTCCTGCATGTATTGTCTTGATAGATTCTTCCAACATTTGTTCAAAAGTTAATTCTGACATAATTTTGAACCTCCTCAATTAATTTATTCGGGGTGGAAGCCCCCGCCGTAATACCCACCAGGCGAACAGCTTTAGGCAGTTCTAAATGCAAGTCATCCAGTGTCTGTATGTAATAGGTATCCGCACATTTCTCCCGGCAGATATCATACAGCTTTCTCGTGTTGGAGCTGTGTCTTCCGCCTATTACAATCATTACGTCAGCTTCCGCCGCAAGCTTTGCCGCGGCCCGCTGTCTTTCCTCTGTCGCATTACATATAGTATTGACAACACTAGTATTGTAACCTTTTTTTTCAAAAATTTCAACTATATAATGAAATTTATTGTAGTTATATGTCGTTTGAGAGACCACGCAGAGCTTTTTCCCCGGCGGGGGGACAAACTCCATGGCATCCTCCGGTTCCTCCAGAACGGTCACGTCTCCCCGGCACCAGCCCACGATCCCCTCTACTTCCGGATGTCCCGCGTTCCCGATCACCACAATGTAACTGCCGTTTTCGCTCTCCTGCCGTACGATCCTGTGGATCCGCCTGACAAAGGGACACGTGGCGTCGATGCACTCAAGCCCCTTTTCCTGAAGCAGCCGGTAAATGTCCTCCGGCACTCCGTGGGCCCGTATGATGACGCTTCCGGTTTCAAGCCGCTCCAGCTCCTCTCTGGAGTTCAGGACGCGGACGCCTCTCTCTTCCAGCTCCCGCACGACTTCCTCATTATTGACAACAGGGCCGTAGGTATAGATAGTTTTCCCGGTTTTTACCTGTTCATACACGGTGTCAACCGCGCGCTGCACTCCAAAGCAGAATCCCGTATGCTCCGCAAGCCTGACCTCCATGGCGTCTCTCCTTCCGGCCGTTTTGCCTTCTTCTCCACAAGGGCCGGCCGTCGTCTCATCCCCTGCGCTCCCTGCACAGCTCCATCAGACGCTCGACCACTTCCTCCACCGTCATGAACGAAGTATCCAGAAGCACCGCGTCGGGCGCCTGGCGCAGCGGGGACGTCTCCCGGTGCATGTCCCGGTAATCCCGTTCTTCAATGTCCTCGCGGATCTTTTCCAGATCGCATTCCTGCCCCTTCGCCTTCAGCTCGTCATAACGGCGTCTTGCCCTGACCGCGCTGTCCGCGGTCAGATAAACCTTAAGCCCGGCGTTCGGCAGCACACAGGTCCCGATGTCCCGCCCGTCCATGATACAGTCGTTTTCCGCCGCGAGATTCTGCTGCAGCTCCACCATTTTTTCCCTGACCTTCGGGATCGCGCTCACCACCGAGGTCGCGTTTCCCACTTCTTCCGTCCGCAGATAGGCATTTACGTTTTCCCCGTTCAGGAAAACCATCTGCTCGCCGTTTTCGTACCGTATGGTAATATCGGCGAGCGCGCACTGTTTCACAACGCTTTCCGCATCCGACGGATCGATCCCGTTCCGGAGCATAAACAGCGCCATTGCCCGGTACATCGCTCCGGTGTCCACATAGATCATGCGCTGTCTCCTTGCCGCTTCTCTGGCGATGGTGCTCTTCCCGGCCCCCGCAGGGCCGTCTATGGCTACATTAAACCGCATCCTCTTTCTCCTTTCCAACAGCCGACTTTCCGGCAAGATGTCCCGTGGACCACGCGATCTGAAGGTTAAACCCGCCGGTCAGCGCGTCCAGATCCAGCACCTCGCCCGCAAAATACAGGCCTTTCACGATCTTTGACTCCATGGTGGACGGGTTCACTTCTCTCACGGACACGCCGCCCCTTGTGACCACGGCCTCCCCAAAGCCTCCCGTCCCCGTCACCGTCAGGGGCAGGCGTTTGAGCAGTTCCCCAAAAGCCCTCCGTTCCTCCCGGGTGATCTCGTCCCCCCTTTTGTCGGGACGGATCCCGGAAAGCTCCACCATGACCGGGATCAGCTTTGCCGGCAGAAGCTCCCCCAGCGAATTTTTGAACTGCCGGTGCCGGTTGGCCTCAAACTCCCGCACAAGACGCCTGTCGAGCTGCTGCGCGTCAAGGCCGGGCTTTAAGTCGATATACAGCGCGGCTTCCCCGGCGCCGTTTTCCCCGGATCTCTTTTTCCCCCTGCCAAGGCAGCTGCTGGCGGACAGGATCAGAGGGCCGCTGACGCCGGAATGCGTAAACAACATCTCGCCGAAACCGCTGTAAACCTCTCTGCCGTCCTCCCTGAGAACGATCCGGACATTTTTCAGGGAAAGCCCCATCAGTCTCCCGCACCAGTCCTCCTTTACCAGAAGGGGCACCAGAGACGGGCTCTGTTCCGCCACCCTATGCCCCGTCTCCCGCGCGAACCGATAGCCGTCGCCGGTGGAGCCTGTAGAAGGGTAAGAGCAGCCCCCCGTACAGACGATGACACTGTCGGCCTCCATGCCGCTTCCGTCCGGAAACCTGACGCCCGCGATCTCTCTGCGGGACGGGACAGCGCCTTTTTCGTCCTGTTTCGGCTCCCGCAGCAGAAGGCTTTCCACCTCCCTGTTCAGCAGGATCTTCACGTCTCTCTTTATCAGCTCGCGCCGGAGGGCGGCGATCACGTCGGAAGAGTGATCGGAGACGGGGAAGACCCTTTCTCCCCTCTCCACCTTCAGCGGGCAGCCCGCCTTCTCCAGCCATTTCATCAGCGCCCTGTTGTCAAAATCATAGAACGCGCTGTACAGAAACTTCCTGTTGGTGCAGACATTGGAAAGAAGCGTCTCCACATCCGCGGCGTTTGTCACGTTGCAGCGCCCCTTCCCCGTGATGAAAAGCTTCTTCCCCAGTTTTTCGTTCTTTTCCACAAGGCAGACCGACGCCCCGCTCTCCGCGGCCGCCGCGGCCGCCATCATACCCGCCGCGCCGCCGCCCACCACCAGTACCCTATTGTTCCGCTGCATCCTGTTCCCTCCGAAGGGAATAATTCAGGATCGGCTCATCATCGATAAAGTTGATTTCATCGTTCAGATACACCTGATAATTATTCCATGTTTCCTCCAGCGTCTCCAGATTTCTTCTCACTTCCTGGGGACACTTCAGGCAAAGCGCCACGACCAGTGCGTTAATCACGCTTAAGGGCGCCACGAGAGAATCCACGATGGAGACCATGTCGCTTCTGGCCAGAAGATTGCAGGAAGAATACAGACACATGGGGGAATTGGCGGAATCCGTGATGGCAACCACTTTCGCGTTTCTGTCATTGGCAAATTCCATCGCCTTCAGGGTCCTCATGGAATATCTCGGAAAGCTGATGCCGATAAAACAGTCCTTTTCATGGATCCGGATCATCTGTTCAAACGTCTCGCTGACGCTGGTGGTCTTTAACAGGACCACCCCGCCACGCACCATATTCAGATAAAAATGCAGAAACTCCGCCAGCGGCTCGTTGCTGCGAAGCCCCATGATATAAATGGTTTCCGCCTCGAGGATGGTGCTCACCGCCGTCTCAAAAGCCGCCGGATCCAGATGCTCGATGGTGTGCTGGAGCTTCTCGATATCCGCCGTTATGACGGAAGCAAGGACCTCGGACTGGGAACTTCTCCCATACTTGGCGCCCATCTTCTGGATGTTGTTGAGTTTGTTTTTCACGCACTCTTCCAGCGCCTTCTGAAACTCGGGATATCCCTCGCAGCCCACCCCGGAGGCAAACCGCACCACCGTCGATTCGCTGATCCCCAGCGTCTCGCCCAGCTTCGCCGCGGTCATGAACACCGCCTGATCGTAATGCTCCATGATATAACGAGCAATGGCCTTGTGACTCTTGCTCATCCTGTCGTAACGTTCCGATATTCTGGTCAGGATGTCTTCCTGTTTCATCATGTTCCGGCTCCCCCCGCACCCTTACTGATTGACGGACACAAACGCCTGATAGGATTTCTCCAGCAGATCCAGCGTCTGTACCTCGGACAGATCATAGTCTCCCGTCAGCGTCATGCAGGCGGCTCCGTGGATAAAGATCCACATTTTCATAAACAGATCGCTGGGATCCGTACAGCCTGCGGCCCTGGCCTGATTGATCTCGCGGACCACGTTGCCGGCCGCGCCGTTCAAAAGCTCGTACATGCTCCTTCGTCCGGGACCGGCCGTCACAAAAAGAAGCTCGAACAGATGCTTTTCTTCCCTCGCAAACGCAATGTAGGCCATGCCGAGATTGACAAAGGGAGCCTTTCCCAGTCTGGGATAGACCCTGTAGTAATCCTGAAAGAATCCGGCCGCCCTTTCGTAGACCGCGTCCCACAGCTCGTCCATATTCTTATATACGTGGAAGATAGGCTGGGTAGAACATCCCGCCCTTGCGGCCACCTTTCTGGCCGTCACCTGAGCAAAGCCGTCCTCTCTGGTCATGGCAAACGCCGTGTCCAGAATCATCTGTACCGTTATCGTCTCCTTACGAGCCATACTCGGCCTTCCTTTCTTCCGCCGGCGGTCTTTTCCGTAAGCCGGCGGACGGTCCGTTTCCGCCGCGCGCAGCGCGGCATGTTATAACACTTGTTATTTTACTTGAAAAGCCTGTTTCTGTCAAGCGAAACCTTCCTTCCCGCAAGTCTCTGCGCGGTCCAAAAGAAAAACCCCGGACCTGTTCCCTCCGGCGGCAGTATCACCTGCCGCCGGAATTGCGGGCTTTGTCCGGGGTTTTGAAACGTTCTGTTGTGTCGGCCGCAGAATGACGCCGTTATACGGGATAAGCCCCGTTCTTCGTGTCGGCCTGGGTCATATCCACTTTCTCCTGCTGCGCCTGACGGTACTTGAAGAAATCGGTGGCAACCTGAGGGAACAGCGCGTAGCTTAAAACGTCCTCGTCCTGCTGTTTCCACTCCTTCATCTCGCCTTCCAGCTTATCCATCTCGTTCTCAAGCATATCGGCGTAACGGCAGGTAATACGGGTCTCGCCGGGAATGACCTTGTCGATGACCTCCTGATTCATGGGCTTTACGGTCTGGCCGTACTCGCCGCGCAGGACCGCCTTTGTCTCCTTGGTCGCCATCTTGTATCTCTCGCCCATCAGCACGTTGAACACGGCCTGGGTACCCACGATCTGGGAGGAAGGCGTAACAAGAGGGGGCTCGCCCAGGTCTTTGCGCACCTTGGGGATCTCCTGCAGCACGTCGTAGTATCTGTCCTCCGCGTTCTGCTCCTTCAGCTGGCTCACCATGTTGGAAAGCATGCCGCCGGGCACCTGATAGAGCAGCGTCTTGATATCGACGCCCATCACCTTGGGATTGAGCAGACCGTTCTTGAGACATTCGTCCCTGTAAGGACGGAAGTAGTCTGCGATCTCCGCCAGCAGGTTCTGATCGAAGCCCGTGTCGTAGGGAGTTCCCTTGAAGGTCTCCACCATCACCTCGGTAGCGGGCTGCGAGGTTCCCATTGCGAAGGGGCTCATGGCGGTGTCGATCACGTCCACGCCGGCCTCCACAGCCTTCAGGTAAGTCATTCCGGCCACGCCGGAGGTGTAGTGGGTGTGAAGCTGAATCGGAAGCTTTGTGGCGCTCTTCATGGCGGAGATCAGTTCCGCCGCCTTGTAGGGAACCAGCAGACCCGCCATATCCTTGATGCAGATGGAATCCGCGCCCATCTCCTCGATCTTCTTTGCCATATCGGTCCAGTATTCCAGCGTGTAGGCGTCTCCCAGCGTATAGGACAGCGCTACCTGCGCGTGGCCTCTGCCCTCCTGCTGCTTCATCCGGTTGGTGGCGTTTACGGCCTCCTGCAGGTTGCGCAGATCGTTCAGGCAGTCAAAGATACGGATAATGTCAATGCCGTTTGCAATGGATTTCTGCACGAAAGCATCCACCACGTCGTCCGCGTAGGGTCTATATCCCAGAATGTTCTGGCCGCGGAACAGCATCTGAAGCTTTGTTTTCTTAAAGCGGTCGCGGAGCTTCCTGAGACGGTCCCAGGGATCTTCTTTTAAGAAACGCAGAGACGCGTCGAAGGTGGCGCCACCCCAGCATTCCACGGAGTGATAGCCGACCTGATCCATTTTCTCTGCAATGGGAAGCATAAATTCGGTGGGCATTCTGGTGGCGATCAGGGACTGATGGGCGTCACGCAGAACGGTTTCCGTAATTTTTATCGGTTTTTTGACTTGTTCAGACATTGCGTATTTCCTCCATAATGATTTTTGTAACTGCTATGCGTTATAAGGCATAGATAAATGTGCCTGCCGTCGGACGGCGTCCGGGCCGTATCAGAATACGCCGAAGATCGCCATAAAGGTTCCGGCTGCCACGGCGGTGCCGATCACGCCGGCAACGTTGGGCCCCATTGCGTGCATGAGCAGGAAGTTGGTGGGATCGGCCTGGGCTCCTACCTTCTGGGAGACGCGGGCCGCCATGGGCACCGCGGACACGCCGGCGGAACCGATCAGCGGGTTCACCTTGCCCTTTGTGGCAATGCACATGATCTTTCCAAAGATTACGCCGGCAGCCGTGCCGAACATAAATGCGATCAGGCCCAGCGCAACGATCTTAAGGGTATCCAGATTCAGGAACGCTTCCGCGCTTGTGGTAGCGCCCACGGAAGTTCCAAGCAGAATGACCACAATGTACATCAGGGCGTTGGAAGCGGTCTCCTGCAGCTGTCTCACCACGCCGGACTCCCGGAAGAGGTTGCCCAGCATCAGCATGCCGACCAGCGGCGCCGTGGTGGGAAGGATCAGGCAGACCACGATGGTGACGATAATGGGGAAGAGGATCTTTTCCAGCTTCGTCACGGGGCGCAGCTGCGCCATCTTGATCTTACGCTCTTTCTCCGTGGTCAGAAGCTTCATGATGGGCGGCTGGATAATGGGCACAAGCGACATGTAGGAGTACGCCGCCACGGCGATAGGTCCCAGAATCGCGGTCTGTCCCAGCTTTCCGGCCAGGAAGATGGAGGTGGGGCCGTCGGCGCCGCCGATGATGGAGATAGCGGCCGCGGCCATATCGTTGAAGCCCATCCAGATCGCGCCGAAGTACGCGGCAAAGATGCCGAACTGCGCCGCGGCTCCCAGAAGAAAGCTCTTGGGATTTGCGATCAGCGGGCCAAAGTCCGTCATGGCGCCCACGCCCATGAAGATCAGGGACGGCAGGATCGCCAGTTCGTCCAGTTTATAGAAATAGTACAGCAGGCCGCCGGCACCGTTTGCGGCGTCCTCCGCATGAAGCATGATGTCGGGATAAATGTTCACCAACAGCATGCCGAAGGCTATCGGAAGCAGGAGCAGTGGCTCAAACTCATGACGGATAGCCAGATAAAGGAAGAAGCATGCAACCAGTATCATGACGTAGTTTCCCCAGGTCAGGTTGAAAAACGCCGTCTGATGAATCAGGTTGTTCAGCGTAGAGCCTATATATTCCATTTGTTCCTCTTTTCTGCTGCCGTCAGGCAGCTTTTAATGTTTCATTCTTCTGCCGGACTTCAGTTCATGGTTGCAAGCAGCGCGCCGGCTTCCACAGCGTCGCCAACGGAAACGTTGATGCTTGCCACGGTTCCGTCCTGGGGAGCCACCACGGGAATCTCCATCTTCATTGCCTCGATAATGACGACGGCGTCTCCGGCCTTCACAGCCTGGCCCGCGCTCGCTTCAATCTTGAACACCTTGCCTGCCGCGCCGGCTTCGATCTTCACGCTGCCTGCCGCGCCGGAAGCTTTGGGCGCTGCCGCGGGTGCGGCCTTGGGCGCAGCCTTGGGAGCTGCGGGCGCCTTTACGGGAGCGGGCGCTCCTGCGGACGCACCCTCTTCCACTACTACGTCGTATACGTTGCCATTTACGGTGATGGTATAATTTTTCATGTTTTTTCTCCTTCTGCCGTCTCTGCGGCTCTATGCAAAAAATGTCTGCTTGCTTTTTTGTTTAACGAAGCTTTCGGATGGAACGCACCACGAACCCGTCGGAGGATGCCGATCCCTCATAAGCCGCTACGGCAGCCGCGATGACGGCGGCCAGCTCCAGATCGTCCCCGGCGGTTTCCTCCTGCGCCTGGATCTGATTCACGGCATTGTCAACGCCGGACGTTCCGTTTTGTTCCGATTTCGCGGCCGTTTTCTCCGCCGCCCTGTTCTGGAAACGGGAGATCAGCTTAAAGCAGGAAATAATGCCGCTGATCAGGATCAGCACCGCAAACACCGTTCCCATTCCGATCAGCGTGTTCAGCGCCGCGCCGGTCATCAGCTCGCCCATGGTGGACGTGGGATTCAGCGAAGCGGACTCCAGCCGGAAGAACATGTCGTTGGAAAAGATCACTTCCGCCGTGGCGTTCTTCTTCTCTCCGTTCACCTGTACGTTCACGACGATCTGGTCGCCGTCTATCTCCGCCGTCGCGTCGCCCACGGACTGAAAGGATCCCATGTCCTTCAGCGCGGACTGAAAGGAATCGACCGCCTTGTATACGGCATAGCCGTCAACGTCAAAGAGCACCTGCTGATATACGTTGTACTGGCTACTCTGCACAAGGGCCGCTATCTCTTCCATGGTATATCCGTCAAAGTAACCGTCATATTCCTCCGTCGTGTACATCTGTATCATGGGCACGACGATCTGAGCGGCTAAAAGTTTGGCGGAGTCCACTTTCTGCTGCTCGTATTCCGTCAGCGTCTTTTCGCTGCCGCAGGCGGTCAGACCGAAGACGCAGGCGAGCGTACATACGAATGTCAATAATCTCTTCATCTCTGCTATCACCTTTCTACACGGTTCCGTGCTTTTTGGCCGGACGGTCCTCGCCCTTGGTAAAGAGCATCTCGAAAGCGCCGATGATGTACTTTCTGGTATCGGCCGGCTCCACGATCTGATCCACATATCCCCTCCGGGCAGCGCTTTCCGCGCTGAGCTTGCGTGTCTCATACTCCGCGGCCTTCTCGTCGATCACATCCGCGCCCTGGCCCTCATACATGATCTTTGCCGCAAGCCTGCCGTCCATGATCCCGATCCGGGCATCCGGCCATGCGATGGTGAGATCCGCGCCGATCGCCTTGGAATTCATCACGATTCCCGCGGTTCCCATAGCCTTTCCCACGATCACGTTTACCTTCGGCACGGTGGCGTGCGCCAGCGCATAGGTAAGCTTTGCCGCGGCCTTCGCGATCCTCTTTTCGGAATCCACGGTCGCCCTGTAGCCTCCGACGTTGGTAAGCGTCAGCACCGGGATATCGAATGCGTCGCAGAAATTCACGAAATCCGCCGCCTTTTCACAGCCCTCCGCGGACAGAACGTCGTCCAGCTTTTCCGCCACGGCGCCCTCCGCGTCGCAGATCTCGCTGCGGTTTGCCACGGCGCCAACCGTCACGCCGTCCAGCTTCAGAAATCCCGTCACCATATCTTTGGCGTAATCTGCCTTCACCTCAAAGAAATCGTTGTTGTCCGCGATGATGGAAAGCGCGGCACCGGTATCCTTTGCGCAGTTTGCCAGTTCCGCGTTCACGCGGTTGAGATCATCCCCGCACTCCGTAATATCCGTGCCTTCTTCGTTGTTTGCCGGAAGAAACGCCATCAGTTCCCTCACCTTGTCAAGCAGCGTCGCCTCGTCTGCCGTCACATCCACAATGCCGCACTCCTTCGTCTGGAAGTCCGCGGAGGAAGAGTCGCATTTTGTGATGACGTTGCCGTCCAGCGCGTTGGGCGCGTTTACGAACAGCTTCGCGTTCTTCTCTTCCATAAAAGTAAAATCGGTCAGCGTAGGGAAAAGGGCAAGTCCTCCGCCGCAGCTGCCAAGGATCACCGTCACCTGCGGAATCACGCCCGACGCGAACGTCTGCTTCCTGTAGATCGTGCCAAACGCGTTCAGCGCATCCACAGCTTCCTGAAGTCTCATGCCTGCAGAGTCGATCAGGCCGATGACGGGAGATCCCGTCTTCATTGCCAGATCGTAAAGATTCGCGATCTTGACCGCATGCATTTCTCCGACGGTTCCGTTCATGACCGAAACGTCCTGACTGTACACATACACAGGCTTTCCGCCGATCACGCCGTAACCTGTGATGCAGCCGTCAGAGGGAGTCTCATCTGGTTTCATGTTGAAATCAGTCGCTCTTGCGCTAACAAGTCCGCCGATCTCAACGAAACTGTTGTCATCGAGTAAAGCGTTGATTCTTTGACTCGCTTTTGAAGTAGTACTCATGCTTTCAGTCCTCCGTTTATGAATGAATAAATAAAGACAGATCAACACAGAGATAACGGCGGTTGCGCCGTTGTCCCCATGAATAATAACGGTAATAGTATAACATGAAAATTGCCGCTCGCAAAGGATGAATTTCATTTTTTGCTAAATTTTTTCATTCCCATGCCGATAAATACATTGAAAGAACCATACAGACACTATTGAAATATACATCCAGGGAGGGATCAACGCAGCAAACGGATTGCAGAGCAGTTTCATGGTGTACCCGGTTCAGATGATTGCCAGGCCTTCCGGCTTAAAGCGCCAAAACGGCCGCTCCGGACGCAGACGTCCGGACGCCTCAGGCGTTTCCGGCTTTGGCCGTTTTCTGGAAGAGGAAGTGGAAAAAAGCTGCCCGGCTGAGTGCCATATTGTCACCTACGACGCCAGCTGTCAGCTCAGGACCTACTCCTACCGCTCCAGAGACTATACCTTCTGAACCGTCAGGGCGGGGCGCAGGCGAAAGCCTGTGCCCCGTTCTGGCCTGCGCCGCATCCGTCCCGGACGGCGCCGTTTTCAGAGCCCGGCCCCGGTTTTACATCAGAAACCGCTTCAGCACCTGGACGACGCACCAGCGCAGGTCGATCTTCTCCACCGCGTCCGCCGTGACGATGTCCTCTCTCCGATACACCGTCCCGTCCACGCTGTATTCCACCGTGCCCACTATCATCCCCCGCTCCACCGGAGCCGTCAGACTTTCCTTTACCCGGCAGGTAACGTCCACGGACTCGTCCTCCCGCATCAGAAGGCCGGCGCTGTCTTCCCGCGGCCTTACCAGTTCCAGACAGACGCGGGCCGTCTCCCCCAGAACGTCCGTCGTCCCCCCGGCCACGGGAAGGGAAGTCAGCCTGCTCTCGTCAAAGGCAGTCTCCTTCTCCAGAAAGCTCTGAAAACGGTAATTGTCAATGCCGTACTGCATCAGCTTCCTGGTGTCGCTCCATTTATACGACTTGTTGTTCGGCCACCCGCAGGCCAGCAGCGCAACGATAAAGGTTCTGCCCTCGCTCTCCAGCGCCCCCACATAACAGTACCCCGCCTTGTTGGTAAACCCTGTCTTGCCGCTCAGCGCCCCGTCCATCATGTTCAGAAACGCGTTGTGGTTGACGCAGGAAAAAGTTCTGCCGTTGGCGTAAAAACTGTAGGCCGGCGTCCGGGTGATCGTCAGAAAATCCTCGCTCTTCTCCGAGCCCCTGACGCAGTACGCCATGATCCTGGCCAGCTCCGCGGCCGTGGTGCAGTGTTCCCGCTGCCGCACCGTTTTATCGGGCATCAGGACTTCTTCCGTGGCATCCAGCCCGTTCGGGGTGATAAACCAGGTGTCCACGCAGCCAAGCTGCGACGCCTTCCCGTTCATCAGTCCCGCAAAGGCCGCCACCGCCTGTCTGCTTTCCTCCGCCGTGTACTCGCATACCGGTTTCTCCTTCAGCTCCCCGGACAGCAGCTGCCTGCCCACATGCTCCGCCAGAGCCACCGCGGAGTCGTTGTGGGATTCCAGCATCAGCGAGTACAGAAGATCCCTGACCGTGTACGTCTCCCCTTTCCTGATGTTCAGCTTTACCTGAGGCATTCCCGCCGCGTAGGAGGACACCGTCAGCGTCTCGTCCAAAGACACGCTCTCCAGAACGATGATGCAGGTCATGATCTTTGTCGTGCTTGCCATCGCCATGGGAGTGTCGGCGTTCCTGCCGTAAAGCACGCGTCCCGAGTCCGCGTCCAGAAGCACCGCCGCCGTGGCGTACAGCGTAAGGTCCTCCGACGCGCCCGCAGATACCGGAACCGCCGTCCATAAGAAAAAAAGAGCAAAGAAAAAGCCTCCCAACCGTTTTTTCATCCCCATGTCCCAACCTTCGGAATCGGATTTACAACAGTATATGAGGCAGTTTGTTCCGTTTATGTTTCAAAGCCGGTCCGATTTTAAGCCATGCCCGGCGGCCGTCAGACATCCAGCTGGAGCTGCACCTCCGCTTCCGCCTGCTGTTTAAACTCTTCTATCTGGACGGGATTCAGCTCCGGAAGTTCCTCAAGACTCGAAACGCCGAAGCTGCGCAGAAACTGTTCCGTGGTGCCGAAAAGCAGAGGCCTGCCCGGCGCGTCCAGCCTGCCGAGCTCCATTATGAGATCATATTCCAGCAGCCTGTTGATGGCGTGGTCGCAGCTCACGCCCCGGATCCGCTCCACTTCCAGCCTTGTGACAGGCTGTTTGTAGGCGATGATGGAAAGGGTCTCCAGAACGGTTTCCGTCAAAGCCATTTTCCGCGGCGCCTTCGCAACTTTGATCAGATATTCGTACATCTCGGCCTTGGTGCACAGCTGAACCGCGCTGTCAAGCCGCGTGAGCATGATTCCTCTGTCCTCCCTGGCATAGCGGGCGGCCATCGCGTCCAGAATCTCGCCGGTTGTCCCGACATCCTCTTCTATCACTTCGGCCAGCCTGCTTACCTCCACGGAATCCCCCATGGCAAACAGCACCGCTTCCAAAACCGCTTCCGCCTTCGTTCTGTCCATTTATCTCTCCTTTGCCCCGTCAGGCAACATTTGATGTGATTAAAATATCGTCAAATAAATTCTCCTGACTGATCAGGATCTTTCCCGTCTTCATCAGCTCCAGGATGATCAGGAACGTGACGATGACTTCCATCCTGCTGGACTGTTTTTCCAGAAGTCTGCGGAAGCTGAACGTCCTGTGCTCCCTTGCATAGGCTTCCACATACAGCGTCTTGGTCTCCATGTCGATCTCGTCCTTTTCGATGGTTCCGTAATGGCTCCGGATGGGATCGATCTTGTCCTCCTGCTTTTTTACAATGGACTTGAAAATCTCATGGAGTTTTGTCAGCGTCATGTCGCCCACAAGCGCTTCATAATCCACGGGCTGCCGGTAGGCGGCCACTTCCTCCGGAAGCGCCTGCTCCCGGAACAGATTTCTGGCGGCGTCCACCTGACGGTCCCGCAGCTCCATGGACATGCACTTGTACATCTTGTATTCCAGCAGCTTCTGCACCAGTTCCGCCCTGGGATCTTCCTCCTCGCCCTCTTCGTTCTCTTCTCTGGGAAGCAGCATACGGCACTTTATATCGATCAGCGTTGCGGCCATGACAAGAAATTCACTCATCACATTCATGTCTTCCGTCTCCAGCTGTCGGATATACTCCAGATACTGAGCCGTGATCTCCACGATGGGAATGTCGTAGATGTCCACTTTGTTTTTGTCGATCAGGTGCAGCAGAAGGTCCAGAGGGCCCTCGAACACCTCCAGTTTCACAGGTATCGCCATAATCTTTTTCTCCGCCAGTTATTTATTGTACCGTTTTTGGCGCCGCATTTCAAGAAAAATGTTTGTCCGGCTGCGGCTCAAAGTCCACGACCCAAAGCTCCGCCGGATTGAAAAGCCGCACCGGCAGGGTATGCATTCCCAGACCCCGGCTGAGAACCATGGCGCTCTTTCCCTCATGAAAGACGCCGCCGTCGTATCGGGGAAACAGCCTGAGCCCCGGAGAGAGAACGCCCCGGTTGAGAAACGGAACTCTCACCACGCCCCCGTGCACATGGCCGGAGAGCACAAGGTCCGCCCCCCATTCGGCGTACCTGGGAAAATAGTCGGGATTGTGGGCGAGCAGGACGGTGTACAGATCCGCCGGGGCCTGTCCCAGACAATCCGACATATAATGCTCCGGCATTTCAGGTACCCGGAACCGCCGGTAAAACCCCCTCCCGATCTCCAGGCCGCAGACGGCAATGCCGTACTTTGCCAAAACCGTCTTCTCGTTGACCAGAGGTTCGATCCCCAGCTCTGCCAGCGCCTTCGCGTACTTTTGCGCCATATCCCCGTAGGTTTCCGGGTACAGCTTCATCCTGTGCTCATGGTTGCCGTTGCCGTAATAGACGGGATAATCCCCGGCCAGCTCCCTCAGAAGCTTTATCGCCGGTTCCAGACTTTTACCCGGCCGGGCGGTTACAAGATCGCCGGCCACGAGAATAAAATCCGGCTTCTGTTCCCGGATCTTCTGCAGGAGTCTCTCATTGTCGCGGCCGTACTGTTTGTTGTGCAGATCCGCCAGCACCACGGCCCTCGCATGCTCCCGGATTCTTTTGTCCGCCGCCGTAAACCTGCGCACCACGAAGCGGTTGCTGTCGTAAAGAATCACCCACAGAAGCGCCACAGCCGCCGCCATGAGGATCGTAAGTAAAATATTCGTCATCGTTTCCCCCGTTTCCCCGCGTCAGACAGGCGCGCCGTCTCCGGCCGCGCCCTGTCCGCGCTTTTTGTCCGTCGGATTCGCATGACCGTGCCTGTTTTACAGCAGAAAAAGCTTCCAGACCTTCTTCAGGTAATCCGGATAACCGGCTTTCTCCACAGTATCCGCATAAAGGATCGGCACGCTGCCAATCTCCGCACCGTTTAAATAATACCGGACGTTTCCCGCCTGGCCTCCCTCTTTCACCGGCGCCTGCACGCTCTCGGGAAGATCCAGCACCTTCACCACCTTCGACAGGTCGCTTCCCTGGGTGTCAAGATAGCGGAACTCTCCGAAAAACACCAGTCCTACCTCTTCCTCCACCCCTTTTTCCACCTTCAGGGGCGCGATGTCCTCCGCGTTGGAGTCTATGTAAAGATCACAGACGTTGAAACCGTAGGTCAGAAGCGTCTGGGCATCGGAGACGCGGTGCGCGTTGTCCGGCGCCCCCATGACAACCGCGATCAGATCGATTCCGTCCTTGCTCGCAGTGGCGGACAGACAGAACATCGCCTTTGAGGTGGATCCGGTCTTCAGTCCGGTGGCATACTGGTACTGCTTCAGCAGCTTGTTCGTACTGCTCAAGGTAAATTTAACCGTACCCTGGGGCGTCTCGTGGACAATATCCTCCATCCAGATCGTGGTATATTTGAAAATATCGGGATGCTTTGTGGTCAGCTCCCGGGACATAATCGCCACATCCCTCGCCGTGGAATAGTGGTTGTCGGAATCGGTCAGTCCGCTGCAGTCCTCAAAGTGGGTATCCGTCATCCCCAGCTCCTGCGCTCTCCTGTTCATCAGTTCCACAAAGGCTTCCTCGCTCCCGGCAATGTGTTCCGCCACGGCAACGCTGGCGTCGTTTCCCGAGGCCACCGCGATGCATTTGATCATGGTGTCCAGCGTCTGGGTCTCATTCTGGGCCAGATACACCTGAGAACCGCCCATGGAACTGGCATGCTCGCTGACAATCACCTGATCCGACAGGCTGACCTTTCCCGCGTCGATGGCTTCAAACGTCAAAAGCAGCGTCATGATCTTTGTGATGCTGGCGGGACTTCTCCTTTCCGTCGCGTTCTGCTCGTATATCACCTGCCCCGTGGAACTCTCAATGAGAATCACCGACGGCGCGGACACGGTAACGTTGGCATCCGCCGGCAGCGCCGGGAAAACCCACATCCACAGCGTCACCGCCAGCAGGACTGCTGTCAGAGATCTTTTTGCAAACATAAACCGCACTCCATATCTGTACGCGGCACAGCCTCAAAGGCGGCTGCGCCGTCCTTTTCTAAATGATATGAAACGGCCGGAAATTTAGAACAGAAAACCCCCGGCTGCACGACCGGGGGTCAACTCATGACTTCAGTTAGTTGTATTTGCGCTTTCTGGCAGCCTCAGACTTCTTTTTCCGTCTTACGCTGGGCTTCTCGTAGTGCTCGCGCTTCCGGATCTCCTGCTGAATGCCGGCTTTGGCGCAGCTTCTCTTGAAACGGCGCAGCGCACTGTCAAGAGTCTCGTTTTCCTTTACGATCACATTAGACATTTTCCCGACCTCCCTTCAGTCCCACACGCATTTGACTGATTGGGTTAATATTATGTATTGCGTCTGCACATACACACTTGTTATTATAAACACGAAACCCGGTGCCGTCAATATTTTTTTTAAAATTATGGAAAATTCTGTGAGACAAAGTCTCTTTCCCCGCAGAAGCCGTCCTTACGAAAGCTGCTCTTCCAGCACCCTGGCCGCCTGCGCAATGGCGTCGGGAATGCCCGCGGGATTCTTTCCCCCCGCCTGAGCCATGCCGGGGCGTCCGCCCCCGCCGCCTCCCACAAGAGACGCGATCCCTTTGATCAGATTTCCCGCGTGGGCGCCCTTCGCCTGCGCGCCGTCTGTCGCCATGGCGATCATATTCACTCTGCCGTCCTGTCCGGACAGAAGCACCACGACCCCTTCGCCCAGCCTGGATTTCAGCTGATCTCCAAGATCCCTCAGTCCGTTCATGTCCACGCCGTCCACGCTGGTGGCAAGCAGCTTCACGCCCTTTATCTCCACGGCCTGATCCGTCACGTCTCCCAGCGCTTCCCTTGCCGCCCTGGCTTTCAGGGATTCCAGTTCGCCGGACAGACTCTTTAACTCCGCCATCAGATGGCCGCAGCGGTCCACAAGGGTTGCCGGCGTGGCCTTAACCGCCTTTGCCGCCGCTTCCAGCGTCCGCTCCATCTCTTCATAGTACCGGAATACGCCGGTTCCGGTCAGCGCTTCGATCCTGCGCACGCCCGCCGCCACGCCGTTCTCGGACAGGATCTTGAACGCCGAGATCACGCCGGTATTCGCAACATGGGTGCCGCCGCAGAATTCCACGGAAAAGTCGCCCATTTTCACTACCCGGACCGTCTCGCCGTACTTTTCCCCAAACAACGCCATGGCGCCGGTCTTTTTCGCTTCCTCAATGGGAAGGACCTCCGTCACCACCGGAAGATTTTCCGCGATCTTCTCATTGACGATGGTCTCCACCCTCTCCAGCTCTTCTTTCGTCATCGCCGTAAAGTGGCTGAAGTCAAACCGCAGTCTGTCCCCGTCCACATAAGAGCCGGCCTGTTCCACATGGGTGCCGAGGACTTCCCGCAGCGCCCTGTGCAAAAGATGGGTCGCGCTGTGGTTCTTACAGGTATCCGACCTCTTCTTTGCGTCCACGGTCAGGGTCACGGCGTCTCCCGTTCTGATCATGCCCCTTGTGACGGCGCCGATATGCCCCACCTTTCCGCCCATCAGCTTTACGGTGTCCTTCACCTCAAAGGTTCCTTCCGCCGTGACGATGGTGCCGGTGTCCGCGTTCTGGCCGCCCATGGTGGCGTAAAACGGCGTCTCTTCCACGATGACGGTTCCGGTCTGGCCGTCCGTGAGGGCTTCCACAAGCTCCGTCTCGGTGGTCAGCACGGTCACCCTGGAGCGGTGCTGCAGTCTGTCATATCCCACAAACGCCGTCGTCACCGAAGGGTCTATGGATTCGTATACGGTGACGTCGGCTCCCATGTAGTTCGTCACCTTCCTCGCCTTTCGGGCGGTCTCCTTCTGCTGCTGCATGCAGACGCCGAATCCGGCCTCGTCTACGGTAAATCCCTTTTCCGCGAGGATTTCCTCCGTCAGATCAAGAGGGAAGCCGTAGGTATCATACAGCCTGAATCCGTTTTCGCCGGACAGTTCCGTAACGCCGGCCGCCTTCATCTCTTCTTCCATCTGCGAAAGGATGGTCAACCCCTGGTCGATGGTTCTGTCGAATTTTTCTTCCTCCTGTGTCAGCACGTTCAGGATAAACGCCTTTTTCTCTTCCAGCTCCGGGTAGCCGTCGCGGCACTCCTCGATCACGGTTTCGCTCAAACGCGCCATAAACTTATCCTGAATGCCGAGAAGCCTTCCGTGTCTCGCCGCCCTGCGGATCAGCCGTCGGAGCACATAACCCCTTCCCTCGTTGGACGGCATGATGCCGTCGCTGATCATAAAGGTGGTGGAGCGGATATGATCGGTGATCAGACGGATGGAAACGTCCGTCCTGTCGTCTTTTCTGTATTCCACGCCCGCTATGGAGCAGATCCGGTCGCGGATGGCCTTCATGGTATCAATGTCGAACACGGAATCCACATCCTGCACTACCACCGCAAGACGCTCCAGTCCCATGCCGGTATCGATGTTCTTCTGCTTCAGCTCGGTATAGTTTCCCTTTCCGTCGCTGTCAAACTGCGTAAACACGTTGTTCCAGACTTCCATGAAACGGTCGCAGTCGCATCCCACCTTGCAGTCGGGTTTCCCGCATCCGTATTTTTCCCCTCTGTCGTAATAAATCTCGGAACAGGGGCCGCAGGGTCCCGCTCCGTGCTCCCAGAAATTGTCGCACTTGCCGTTTTCATCCCGGTAAAACCGCGTGATCTTTTCGGCGGGCACGCCGATCTCCTTCGTCCAGATCTCAAAGGCCTCGTCGTCCTCGCAATAGATGGAGGGATAAAGCCGCTCCGGATCCATACCGACGACTTTTGTCAGAAACTCCCAGCTCCACGCGATCGCCTCATGCTTGAAATAGTCCCCGAAAGAAAAGTTTCCCAGCATCTCGAAGAACGTGAGATGTCTGGCAGTCTTCCCCACATTTTCAATATCGCCGGTGCGCACGCACTTCTGGCAGGTGGTCACACGGCGTCTGGGCGGAATCTCCTGTCCCGTAAAATACGGCTTTAACGGCGCCATGCCGGAGTTGATGATCAGCAGGCTGTTGTCGTTGTGGGGCACCAGGGAAAAGCTGTTCATTTTCAGGTGTCCGTTCTTCTCAAAAAAGTCCAGAAACATTCTTCTCAGTTCATTCACGCCGTATGGCTTCATGGCTTTCTTCCTTCCCTGCCCGCCGCCGCGGGCATCTCCTGAAATATTCGCGCTTTCGCCGGCTTCCCGGTCAAAAGTCAAATTTATCCGCAAAGTAAGCGTCCAGATCCGCGATGGCGACTCTCTCCTGCTCCATGGAATCGCGCAGGCGGACGGTGACGCATCCGTCGGTCTCGGAATCAAAATCATAAGTGACGCAGAAAGGCGTTCCGATCTCGTCCTGACGGCGGTATCTCTTGCCGATATTGCCCCTGTCGTCAAACTCGCAGTTATACTTTTTCGCAAGCGCGGCGTATACCTTTTCCGCGCCCTCGTTGAGCTTTCTGGAGAGAGGGAGCACGCCGATCTTCACCGGCGCGATCGCGGGATGGAACCGAAGAACGGTGCGCACATCCCCGCCTTCCAGTTCTTCCTCATCGTAGGCGGAGCACAAAAAGGCCAATACCACCCTGTCCGCGCCGAGGGACGGCTCAATCACATAAGGTATGTATTTTTCATTCTTTCCGTCGTCAAAATAACTCAGATCCTCACCGGAGGTGTTGGCGTGCTGGGTCAGGTCATAGTCCGTCCTGTCCGCTATGCCCCAGAGCTCTCCCCAGTCGAAGGGGAACTTAAATTCGATGTCTGTGGTGCCCTTGCTGTAGAAGGAAAGTTCCTCCGGGGAATGGTCGCGGAGCCGGATCTCATCCTCCTTTATGCCCAGAGACAAAAGCCAGTCGCGGCAGAACCCTCTCCAATACTGGAACCACTCCAGATCCGTTCCGGGTTCGCAGAAGAACTCCAGCTCCATCTGCTCAAACTCTCTCGTGCGGAAGGTAAACTGCCCCGGGGTGATCTCGTTTCGGAAAGATTTTCCGATCTGCGCGATGCCGAAAGGGATCTTCTTCCGGGAAGTTCTCTGTACGTTCTTAAAGTTGACAAAAATACCCTGTGCCGTCTCCGGGCGCAGGTAAATGGTATCCTTCGCGTCCTCCGTGACGCCCTGAAACGTCTTGAACATCAGGTTAAACTGGCGGATATCGGTGAAATTGTGCCTGCCGCATTTGGGACAGGGAATGTTTTTCTCATCGATGAATTCCTTCATCTGCTCCTGGGTCCAGCCGTCAACGCTGCCCTTCAGCTCCACGCCGTTTTCCGCGCAGAAATCCTCGATCAGCTTGTCCGCCCGATACCGCTCATGGCATTCCTTACAGTCCATCAGCGGGTCGGAGAAGCTTCCCAGATGTCCGCTGGCCACCCATGTCTGCGGATTCATCAGAATGGCACAGTCCACGCCCACGTTATAGGGATTCTCCTGAACAAATTTCTGCCACCACGCCCTCTTTACGTTGTTCTTCAGCTCCACACCGAGATTGCCGTAGTCCCAGGTATTGGCCAGACCGCCGTAAATCTCCGATCCCGGGTACACAAACCCTCTCGCCTTTGCCAGTGTTTTGATCTTTTCCAGTGTTTTTTCCATCTGCTCTTCCTGTCTGCGCGCTGCCACGCGCCATCATTAAGGATCCGGACACGCTGATTTTATCCGGCGCCTGTTTTTTGTAACCGTCCCTCCGGCTGTCTTCCCGGTGCGCGGCCCCTTAAGCGGCCTGTTCCGAGCTGCCGCTGACTGCCGCTATTTTTTCAGGAGAATGTACAACGGCTCGGATACATTCTCCGCCGTCCAGATCTTCTCCACGCTTCCGTCTTTCTGTACCACTGCGCCCTCGCTGACATATTCCGCCTTATACGGACAGTAAATCGCGAGACCCGTCTCTTCCTCTTCCCCTTCGGCCCGCCCGCCGGGACAGTAGATCACGACATGCTTTCCCAGTTCTCCGGCAGCCTCGGTCCAGAGCGCGGACGTTCCGTCCTTTGCGTCATACATCGTCACGCCACCGTAGCCCTGCCGGATGGCTTCCGCCACCGTGCCGTAAAACAGCGTCTCGTCCCCCTTCATAAAATCCTGATAGCTGTCCGCGCCGTCAAAGGAATACTGCACCACGACCCTGCCGTCGTCGTCCTGCGTCTCGCTGACCTTATCCACCTTCACAGCTCCGCTTTTCTTCACGGATCCGCAGAATCTCGCGGCTTCCTCCTTCGCCATAACCTCCAGTTCCGAGAGGTTGTAATAGGCTTTGTCAAACTCGCCCACCTGATAGGCCGTCACGTTTCCTTTTGCGTTGATGACCAGAGTGGATTTCTCGATCCTGTCAGGAACCTTCTGCCCGCATCCCGCAAGCAGAAAGACAGCCGCTCCAAAAGCCGCCGCAAGCTTTCCATATCTCCTCATCCGCCAGACTCCTCGCTTTATGGGATTATTCGGACGATTCTCCACCGCCCGTGCCAGACCATTGTATCAAAAACAATCTTTTTTTTCAACAGAGAGTTTGCAGAACTTCAAGACTTTTGAACCGGTGTCCCGCAAACCGCTTCATGTACTCTTCCGACACCTGCCTGAGCTCTTCCAGCACCTTTTCCTTCACCGTAAACGTATAAAGCTTCTCCAGCGGGCTGTTTACTATGTAATTCAGGCAGTACACCGTGGATTCCTCCAGCTGTCTGTCCGCGGGCGGCCCCGGAAATTCGCCGTTTACCGCGATCGTCCTGCATTCAAACACACATTTTACCAGCGCGTTGGGCAGGGATCCGGCGCAGAGAGCCCGAAGAGACTGATACAGCAGCTTCATCATTTCCCTCTCGTCGTTGTTTTCTCTGGTGCAATAATCCGCCACCTCCGCAAAATACATACCGTAACAGGCGCCGATGTAATCCGTCCTGAGATCTTCAAAGTAATTTTGGATATCCGCCTCCGCCACCGTGTAGGAGGTCTTTCCCTCGTACAGTTTAAATGTGCCGAAAGCAAAGGGGGTCGTCGCCGCCGCCAGCCTGCTGCCTGGCTTTCTCGCCCCCTTTGCGAAGGCCGACAGCTTACCGCGCTCTTTCGTCAAAAGACTGATACGCCTGTCGTACTCTCCCGCCGGGCTCTGCTTCAGCACGATCCCCGTCACCCATGTATACTCCTGCATGACCGTTTTCCTTCGCCTTTTCCCCTCTCGTTTCCTTCTGTCTCCTGCTGGAGACAAATGCCAGATAATCCTCTATCCTGCCGCTGCTTTCAAATTGCTTCCAGTATTTTAAATCCATTACAGATCCCCCTGATCCTGTTGTAATCGCAGGCCGGTCCGTCCTCCTTAAAACCATCTTTTCCCCGGTGGAACCGCCGCATCAATAGGGTCTGCAATTTCGTTTTTTCTATTCGCCGCCCGCCACATCTTTCGGGTCATATCCATAATTTTTCAGATAGAGATCGCTGTCCCGCCAGTCCTTCCTCACCTTGACCCAAAGCTGCAGATTCACCCTTTCCTCCAGCATCTTTTCCACGTCCCGGCGCGCCGCGGAGCCGATCCTTTTCAGCATCTGTCCCCCCTTGCCGATGATCATTCCCTTGTGGGATTCCCGTTCGCAGACGATGGTGGCTTCTATGTGGCAGATCCCGTCCCGCTCCCGCATGCTCTCCACGGTGACGGCAATGCCGTGCGGGATCTCATCTTCCATAAGCCGCAGCGCCTTCTCCCGGACCAGTTCCGCGACGATCTGGCGCATGGGCTGATCCGTGACCGTATCCTCGTCGTAATAGGCGGGTCCAAAGGGAAGATATTGAAAAATGCACCGGATCAGTTCGTCCGTATTCTGTCCCTTCAGCGCGGACACCGGAACGATCTCGCAGAAATCGAACTCCTTTCTGTACACGTCGATAAATCCCGGAATTTCTTCTTTTTTCACAGTATCCGCCTTGTTGATCACCAAGATCACCGGCGTCTTCACCTGTTTCAGCTTCTCCAGAATATGCCGCTCCCCGGCGCCGATAAACTTCGCGGGCTCCACAAGAAACAAGATCACATCCACCTGCTTCAGCGTGCTTTCCGCGGCGCTCACCATATAACTGCCCAGCTTGTTTCTGGCTTTGTGGATGCCGGGCGTGTCGAGAAACACGATCTGCCCCTGCTGTGTGGTCAGTACGGTCTGGATCCGGTTTCTTGTGGTCTGCGGTTTACGGGAAGTGATGGCAATTTTCTGGCCGATCAGCCGGTTCATCAGCGTGGACTTTCCCACATTCGGCCGTCCGATCAGCGTTGCAAACCCCGATCTGTAAGATGGTTTTTCCTTCATAGGTTCCTGTTTTCCCTCCGTACTTCCCGCATCCGCCGCGCCCTGCCGGATGCTTCCAAATATCAGAACAGATTCTCAATATGATCGAACCTGTTTTCTTCTTCCCTGATCTTCTGGGCGTTTCCCACCGCGCACAGGCATTCCTCTTCCATGAAAGCGTCGATGTATGCGCCCAGCTGCCGGATGCTCTCCTGATCCGCCGCAAGCACCTGATCCCGTTCCCTCTGCAACATCTCGTCGGTCACGCCGGTCATGTAGGCGTCCAGGGACTTAAGCCCCTTTGCCGCCGGATTCAGCGGCGTATCCAAATCGCTGACCGCCCCGATGATATACTGGGTCATGACCCGCTCGTCCGCCTTGAAATTTTTTACATACTCGGAGGCGTGTTCAAAGACTTCCACGGTCTTGCCCAGATTGGGATCCCGATAGGAGGTGAAATAACAGTCCCCGTTCCTGGAAAAGCCGCACATGCAGCCGTATGCGCCGCCTTTTACCCGGATGTTCACCCAGAGATATTCGTACCCCATCATCACTTTCAGCACCCGCAGGTCTCCCCGGTAGAGCAGATTCTTTTTTGAGAAGTTTCCCACCCGGCACACATACTGAACCTGCGCCGAAGTCATAAATCCTTCGTTGCACTTCTCCGGGTCAGGCCGCCATCCCGTCTTTTCCACAGGACACGTATACAGCTTTTCCTTCAGCCGGACAATGGGCGCCTCCAGTTTCCGAAGAGCCGATTCCTCCCCCACAAAATCCACCATCAGGTTTTCGGGCCGGAAGACCATGCGGCTCAGCTTTTTTAACGTCTCCGTCAGATGCGCCTTCCGGCTCTCAAACTCCCCGTCGAGACCGGCGGCAAGACGGTAAAATGAAATTCCCGAGATCTGCTCCAGCGCGGCCTCGGACCGGCTGACGTGGGATCCTGCCCTCATGACCGCGACCATATGGCCGGAAGAAGTCATCTGGGACTGCATCCGGGATTTTCCC
Source organism: uncultured Acetatifactor sp. (assembly GCA_947586055.1). GTDB lineage: Bacteria > Bacillota > Clostridia > Lachnospirales > Lachnospiraceae > Acetatifactor. The sequence goes on from CANPXL010000004.1 coordinate 84,184, forward strand.
TCCCCAAGGATCTCCTTTAAGCGCTTTGTGTCGGAATAGTCGCTCGTAAGCAGGATCTCTTCCATCAGCTCCACAGCCTTCTCCAGATTTCCGTACAGCGCCTTGGTCTTGATCTCCAGCGTCGCGGTATATTGATCCGTGTCGCTGCTGTCGGCATAAATGTTGTTCACTGCCGATATACCCCCGGTGAAAAGGTTGACCTCGTTAAAGAGATCGCCGTAGGCGTAATGTTCCGTGTTCAAAAGTCCCAGACATCCCTTCAGCAGGCCGAGATAAGGGAAATATTCCCCGGGGATCTCATCGCACCGAAAGATCAGCCGCAGATAACCGATCCCGTTGGTCGGGATGTCATGGTGCAGCGTAAAGACATCTCCCAGCTTCGTCTCCCGGTTCACAAGCTTTGCTGCTTCCTTCCTGATATCGCTTCGTTTCAGCATGGGGATCTTTGCAAGATCCTCCGGCGCGTCCGCCGTCTCCCGGAACGCGTTCAGGTCCCGGAACGTCTTGCGCACCTGATCCAGCGCCGCCTGATCCATCCCGCGCTTCTTTTCGGCGAGACGCTCCTTAAGCCGCGCTTCCATCTGCTCCCCGAGTCCTTCCACGGGCTTTAACACCACCATGGCGGCATGGGTGTTGTCAAGCAGATATTTCCGGATCAGCCCCTCAAAGTACCCTTCCTTCACCCTTCTTCTGAGCGTCGCGAAGGTTTCGTTCGCCTCGATGTGTATAAAGGGCCTGCTGTCGTCGTAGAGCCAGCTGTCCAGCATCTGGATGCCGTACATCAGTCCCTTCGGGGTAGAGCCGAAGTCCGCCTCGCGGTATTTGAATTCATAGTAGTTGATGCCGGCCAGCAGCGCCTTTTCGTCAAAGCCGTCCTTTGCGATCCCGGTCAGCACCTGACGGATCACATCCCGGAATTCCTGCTCTCTTCCGGCGTCAACGCCCTTTGAGATCACGCTGAAAAAGGGCTGCCTGACCCCGTTCTCATAGAAACTGTAGACGTCTCTGCCCAGTCCCCTGTCCACCAGCGCCTGCTTTAAGGGCGCTCCCGGCGCGGAACAGAGCGCATAGTCCAGAATCTGCATGGCCACATACAGCTCCCTGTCCAGACTGTCCGCCACGGACAGATTCCATGCAAGATAGGTATTTTCTTCCACATCCTCCCCGGGATTGATGGGATATTCCCGCACCCTGCGCACGGCCTCCGAAAAGGCAGGCTCCGTTCCCACCTCGGAATCCACCTGAAGCGCGTCGAACGCGGAAAGGTAATGTTCGTCGATAAATTCCAGCTTCTCCGCCATATCCATGTCGCCGTAAAGATAGAGATAGCTGTTGGAGGGATGATAATACGTCCTGTGGAAATTCAGGAACTGCTCATAAGTCAGCTCCGGGATCGCCTCCGGATCGCCGCCGGACTCACAGCCGTAGGTCGTATGGGGATAAAGGGAGCTCATGATCTGCCGGTAAAGCACGTCGTCGGGAGAAGAGTATGCCCCTTTCATCTCGTTGTAGACCACGCCGTTATAGGTGAGCTCTCCCGTCTCTTCATTCAGTTCGTAATGCCACCCTTCCTGACGGAAGATCGCTTCCCTGCTGTAGATGTTCGGATAGAACACCGCGTCCAGATAGACATGCATCAGATTCTGAAAGTCCTTATCGTTGCAGCTTGCCACAGGATAAAGGGTCTTGTCCGGATACGTCATGGCGTTTAAAAAGGTGTTCAGGGATCCCTTGACCAGCTCCACAAAAGGATCCTTCACCGGGAACTCCCTGGAACCGCACAGCACGGAATGCTCCAGAATATGCGCCACTCCCGTGGAATCCTTTGGCGGCGTCCGAAAGCCGATATAAAAGACCTTGTTGTCATCGTCGTTGGACAACAGGGCGATCCTTGCGCCCGTCTTTTTGTGGCGCAGCAGATAGCTCACGCTCCTGATATCCCCGATTTCTCTTTTCTCCAGCACCTGATATGCCGAAAGATCCTCCACTCTTTTCATTTTTCCCTCTTGCGCCGCGCAGCGCTCCTTTATCTGATCATACCGGATGCGCAGTATTTTCCGGTCCGATTCCGCTCTGTTGCCGCAGCGGTTCGTGCGGCCGTCTTTCGTCCTTCCCGAAGGCTGTGCAGCCCGTCCTCAGAAGGCGGACAGGGCCAGCTTGCTCACGGACAGCTCATGGATCACCATTCCCTGCTTTTCTTTCCCGGCCGGCGAAATCCCCGCCAGTTCCTCCACCGAAAGCTGCTTTGAAATATACTGTTTCTTTCTTTTCCCGAAAAGATTCTTTTTTTCTTCGATGACGCTGACCCGGATTCTTGCCTTGAGACGGCTGTAAATCTTCACGGCGAAGCTGTCCGGCGCAAGATAATACAAATGTGTCTCCAGCGTGTCATTCAGATCCGTTTCCGGCAGCAGATACCGTTCCACCACAAGCCGGAACTTAAACAGCACGTCGTCGTTGTCCAGAAGTTCCCCAAAGGTATATTTGCAGCCCACATATACCCTTCCCACGTCCTGCATGCTGTACTTATAATCCTCATACACTGTCCTGTGCATATACGATATCCTCTATCCGATAACCGCTCATCCGCATGGCTTCCTCGATGCTTTTCAGGGAAAGTCCCGTCTCCCGGGACAGTTCCCCGGGCGTCACCTTCCTGCAGAGTTCCTCCGCCAGAGCCTTCGCCCTGTCCGCTATCCCGTTTACTTTTTCCGCCACCTTGCTGTCGATCTTTTCGCTGTCCGCGTTTTCACGGATCTGCTCTTCCATGGCGTCCATCACCCGTTTCATCAGCATGCCCGGCGCCTGATCCGGGCTCTCCAGGCTTCCCAGCATATCGATCCCCGCCGCCAGCGCGACGTTCCCCTCGCCGATCAGATCCTCCAGCGGCACGCCCTGACCCGCATAAAGCCTTGCGATGTCCGCCACGTCCTTCAGGTATGCTTCCGTCAGCTGCTGCTTCGCCTGTCCGTCCACCGCGGGATCCTGCGACATGACCGCCAGCGTAAGTCTCTCCATATCCTCTTTTTCGCAGACGGGAAGCGCTTCCAGCGCTTCCAGATAATCCCTCAGGACATCCCGCTCCTGATCCGACAGGGCATCGTCGGGATCCCCGGGCTCGTCGATCCCGATCCCGTGCTTCTCCAGATAATCAAATACCAGCGCAAGCTGCCCCTCTTCCAGTTCCAGCGCTTCAAACGCTTCCCGCACCTGATCTCTCCGGACACAGTTCCCCTGTTTTTTTGCAAGCCCCCGCATCTGTTCCAGCGTCCGGGCAAACATGACTTCCCGCTCTTCCCGCTCCATTCAAACCTCCGCTGTGGTGTTTCCCTTCCAGCTTTTTCTATTTCCCCTGCATCGCGCGGCCGCCGGGGCCGCCCGGCGATCGGGGCTTTCGCCTTCCGCCCGTCTATTTGACATGCGTATGGGTAAACAGATGATGCTGGCAATATTCATAATTTCCGTTGCACTTGGAACAGAACCGAAACTCCAGATCCGGATCGTCCTCGTCCGTTCTGCCGCACACGGCGCATTTGTGCTTCGTGATCTTCGGATTGCGGCGGATATCCTGACGGAATTCCGCCCGCCGCCTGATCTGCTTCGGATTCAGATGCATATGATTTTTCGTCCGCAGATAAAAGATCAGGAAATTCAGCAGAGAAGCTCCGATCGCCGCCACCTGAAACCAGGCGGCGGTCAGGCTTTCCGTAGTGCCAATTCCCTGCCAGAAAGCCGATCCCAGGTTCAGGACAAGGACCAGGCCGTAGATGATCCCGAGCCATTTGATCTTCACCGGTATCACGAACATCAGGAGCACCTGATTGTTCGGGAACGTGAACGCATAAGCCAGAAAGATCGACATGTTTACATAATAGGTGCTGTAATACCACGAGCCCTGATAGAAAAGGAACTCCGGAGCGCCGGTCACGGCCCCTATCTCCGGGTAGATGAGATAGTAGATCCCCATGCTCAGGAAAGCGCCCAGGATCGTCAGGAAAATTCCCGTAAAGATGTAGACGTTGTAGCGCCAAACGCCCCAGACCCGTTCCAGCTGGGTTCCCAGACTCCAGTAAAACAGCAGCATGATGATCGTAAAAATATCAAAACTGCTGGGCGGCACGATCAGCCATGTCACCAGCCGCCAGACCTGCCCGTGAAGGACCGCGTAGGTGTCCAGCGTAAGGTAACTCATAAAATCCTGTGCAAAAAAAGTGAGCAGGTATCCCACCCCATAACAGATGATCAGGATCAGCGTCAGATTCGATATGGCGTACTTCCCGAATTTCTTTTCCCATTTACTCATTGAGCCGTCATCCTTTCATACCGGCCGGGCCGGACGAATACATTTGGAACAAAGCTATTTTATCATTGACGGCCCCATAAGTAAACCGAACATTTTATATTTTATAGAAAAATCAGTAATTTCATAAAGTTTTCATAACCGCCGCATTTGCATTTTGTCGATATATGTACTATAATAACCTAGTGTGTCATAATTTGTCGGCGGCCGCATTTTACGGACATTTTCCGGATATTTCCGGAATGCGGCATCGATCATTCATTTTTCAGGAAGGATGTTTTTACATGGAATTTTGCACCGAAACCGCGTCCCTTGGCATCGATATCGGTTCCACCACTGTCAAGATCGCCATTCTGGACGGAGAACACCGGATCCTGTTCTCCGACTACGAGCGCCATTACGCCAATATCCGGGAGACCCTGTCTTCCCTTTTGAACAGGGCGGGCAGCCGGCTGGGAAACCTTACGCTTCACCCTGTGATCACGGGTTCCGGCGGACTGGCCCTTGCCAATCATCTGGACATCCCCTTTACCCAGGAGGTGATCGCCGTCGCCGCCGCCTTAAAAGAACTGGCTCCGCAGACAGACGTGGCCATCGAACTGGGCGGCGAAGACGCCAAGATCATCTATTTTGAAGACGGCAACGTGGAACAGCGCATGAACGGGATCTGCGCCGGGGGAACCGGCTCTTTTATCGACCAGATGGCTTCCCTGATCCAGACGGACGCCGCCGGTTTAAACGAATATGCCAAAAATTACAAATCTCTCTATACCATCGCCGCCCGCTGCGGCGTGTTCGCAAAGACGGATATCCAGCCCCTGATCAATGAGGGCGCCACGAAGGAAGACCTCGCCGCCTCCATCTTTCAGGCGGTGGTGAACCAGACCATCTCCGGCCTTGCCTGCGGCAAGCCCATCCGGGGACATGTGGCGTTTCTGGGCGGCCCGCTTCACTTTCTGTCGGAGCTGAAGGCGGCCTTTATCCGCACCCTTAAGCTGGACGAAGCGCACAGGATCGACGCGGACAATTCCCATCTGTTCGCCGCCATCGGATCCGCCCTGAACGCCCGGGAGGACTGCGTCGTCTCCATGGAAGAGCTGAAGCGTAAGCTTTCCTCCGAGATTAAGATGGAGTTTGAGGTGGAACGCATGGAGCCTCTCTTTGAGAGTGAGGAAGACTATGCCGAATTCCGCGCCAGACACCGCAGGCACCATGTCGTCACCAGAGATCTGGCGTCCTACCGTGGCAACGCGTTCCTTGGGATCGACGCGGGAAGCACCACCACCAAGGCGGCTCTCGTGGGCGAGGACGGCTCCCTGCTCTATTCCTTTTACAGCGGCAACGACGGAAGCCCTTTAAAGACCGCCATACGCGCGTTAAAAGAGATTTACGGCCAGCTTCCCGCCGATGTGCACATTGTCCGTTCCTGCTCCACCGGTTACGGCGAAGCCCTTGTGAAGGCCGCCTTTCTGCTGGACGACGGGGAGGTGGAAACCGTCGCCCATTACCAGGCCGCGGCTTTCTTCGACCCGGAGGTAGACTGCATCCTCGACATCGGCGGTCAGGACATGAAATGCATCCGGATCAAAAACGGGACCGTGGACAGCGTCCTGCTGAACGAAGCCTGCTCTTCCGGCTGCGGCTCCTTTATCGAGACCTTTGCAAAATCCTTAAACTACAACGTCCACGATTTTGCCCAGACCGCCCTTTTTGCCGAACATCCCATCGATCTCGGCACCCGCTGCACCGTCTTCATGAATTCCAAGGTCAAACAGGCCCAGAAGGAAGGCGCCAGCGTGGCGGACATTTCCGCGGGTCTCGCCTACTCCGTGATCAAAAACGCGCTGTTTAAGGTCATTAAGGTTTCCGACGCCTCCGAGCTGGGGAAAAACATTGTGGTGCAGGGCGGCACTTTTTACAACGACGCCGTACTGCGCAGCTTTGAAAAAATCGCGGGCTGTCAGGCTATCCGGCCCGACATCGCCGGCATCATGGGCGCTTTCGGCGCGGCGCTGATCGCGAGGGAACGCTACGAGGAGGGCCAGACCACCTCCATGCTCTCCCAGGAAGGGATCTGCTCCTTAAAGTATGAGACCAGCATGGCGAAATGCCGCGGCTGTACCAACAACTGCCGCCTTACCATCAACAAATTTTCCGGCGGACGGCAGTATATCTCCGGCAACCGCTGCGAGCGGGGCGTCGGCGGGCAGAAAAACCCCAACAATGTACCGAACCTGTTTGAATACAAGCTCAAAAGGCTTTTCTCCTACCCCTCCCTGGAGCCCGACCAGGCTCCCAGAGGGACAGTCGGCATCCCAAGGGTGCTGAACATGTACGAGAATTATCCCTTCTGGCATGTCTTTTTTACAAAGCTGGGATACCGGGTGGTGCTTTCCCCTGTTTCGACCCGCGCAATCTATGAGCTTGGGATCGAATCCATCCCCAGCGAGTCCGAGTGCTATCCGGCGAAACTCGCCCACGGTCATGTGGAATGGCTGATCCGCCAGGGAGTGGATTTTGTATTCTATCCCGCCCTGTTCTATGAGAGAAACGAGGTGCCGGGCGCAAACAATCACTACAACTGCCCCATCGTCACCTCTTACTCCGAAAACATCAAAAACAATGTGGAAGAGATCAGCAGCGGGCAGGCACGCCTGCGCAATCCCTTTCTCTCGTTCCGGGATCTGGACACGGTGACGCAGGCTCTGGAGCAGGAGTTTCGCGAAATCCCCGCCGCCGAGATCCGCGCGGCGGCCGCCGCCGGATGGCAGGAGCTTGAAACCGTCCGTCTGGACATCCAAAAAAAGGGCGAAGAAGTCCTGGAATACCTGAAGGCCACCGGCAGGCGGGGCATCGTTCTGGCGGGACGTCCCTACCATATTGACCCCGAGATCAACCACGGCATCCCGGAACTGATCACCTCCTACGATCTCGCCGTGCTGACCGAGGATTCCATCTCGCATCTGGGCCGCCCGGAACGCCCTCTGATCGTGTCCGACCAGTGGATGTATCACTCCCGGCTTTATGCGGCGGCCAGCTACGTGAGGACCGTGGACAATCTGGATCTGATCCAGTTAAACTCCTTCGGCTGCGGTCTGGACGCGGTGACGACGGATCAGGTGAACGATATCCTCTCCGGCTCGGACAAGATCTATACCTGCCTGAAGATCGACGAGGTGAACAATCTGGGCGCCGCAAGGATCCGGATCCGCTCTCTTCTGGCCGCCATCAGGGTCAGACAGCGGCTGCATCGGGAACGCACCGTCCGCTCCTGCGCCATTGAAAAAGTTCCCTTCACCGAAGAGATGCGAAAAGACTATACCATCATCTGCCCCCAGATGTCTCCCATCCACTTTGAGATCCTGGAGCCCGCGTTCAATTCCTGCGGTTATCACTTTGTGGTTCTGGACAACGACAACAGACATTCTGTGGACGTGGGCCTGAAATATGTAAACAATGACGCGTGTTATCCTTCGCTTCTGGTGGTGGGCCAGATCATGGAGGCGCTTCTGTCCGGCAAATACGATCTGAACAGGACCGCCATCATCATCACCCAGACCGGAGGCGGCTGCCGCGCAACCAACTACATCGGCTTTATCCGCCGCGCCCTGAAGAAAGCCGATATGGACTATATCCCCGTGATCTCCCTGAACCTTGGCGGGATCGAGAAAAACCCGGGATTTCATATCAACGCAAAGCTGCTCCTTCGGGCCGCCGTTGGCGCCCAGTTCGGCGACATCTTCATGCGCTGCGTCTACCGGACGCGCCCGTATGAGGCGGTGCCGGGCAGCGTAGACGCCCTTCACAGAAAATGGCTGGAGGAAGTGAAGCGTTTCGTCTCCGGAAAACACATCAACCTGTTAAAGTTCAACAGAATGTGCCGGCAGATCATACGGGATTTTGACGCCGTGGAACTGCGGGATGTCAAAAAGCCCCGGGTCGGAGTGGTAGGCGAGATCCTCGTCAAATTTTCTCCTACCGGGAACAATCATCTGGTAGAGCTTCTGGAAGCCGAGGGCGCGGAAGCCGTAGTGCCCGATCTTCTTGATTTCATGCTGTACTGCTTCTACAACCAGATTTACAAGGCGGAGCATCTGGGTATGAGCAGAAAATCCGCCCGCAGCGCCAGATGCGGCATCTGGGCCCTGGAGCATGTGCTTCGCGGCGCCGCCGCAAAGGAGCTGAAAAAGAGCAGACATTTTTCGGCGCCGACTCCCATCCGGGAAATCGTCTCTTTCGCAGAGCCCATCGTCTCCATCGGCAATCAGACCGGCGAGGGATGGTTCCTCACCGGAGAGATGGTGGAACTGATCCACGACGGCGTGCCGAATATCGTATGTACCCAGCCCTTCGGCTGCCTGCCAAACCATGTGGTGGGAAAGGGCGTGATCAAGGCCCTGAGAAAGACTTATCCCGGCTCCAATATCGTCGCCATCGACTACGATCCCGGCGCCAGCGAAGTGAACCAGCTGAACCGTATCAAGCTGATGCTTTCCACCGCCCGGGAAAAGACAAAACAGGACAAGACAGGATAAAGGCAATATTTACAGGATCTGTTTTTTGTCCGTCAGCTCATAGGGCGTCATTTGGTACACATAGTAATTAAGCCAGTTGCTGTAGAGGTTGTTGCTGTGAGCGCGCCACTGCAGCAACGGTTTTTTCTCCGGGTCGTCGTCCGGGAAATAGTGGTACGGCACCTGAATGGGAAGCCCCTTGCCGAGGTCCCGCTGATACTCGTTCCGCAGCGTATATCTGTCATATTCCGGATGCCCGGTGACAAAAATCTTCTTTCCTTCCTCCGCAATGGCGAGAAAGACGCCCGCCTCCGGCGACTGGGCGAGAACGGTCAGCTGGCTGCAGGCATGAATGGCCTCCGCCGGCGTCTCCGTGTGACGGCTGTGAGGGGCCAGAAAAATGTCGTCAAACCCTCTCACCAGCGGGATCTTACGCTTTTCCACCCTGTGCTCATAGATGCCGAACAGCTTCTGGGGCAGCGCCTTCTTGTTGATGCCGTAATAATGATAAAATCCCGCCTGCGCGGCCCAGCAGATATGCAGCGTCGAAGTCACATGCTCCTGCGCCCAGTCCAGGATCTCGCACATCTCGTCCCAGTAATCCACCTCTTCAAAGGGGATATCCTCCACCGGCGCGCCGGTGACGATCATGCCGTCGAAGCGTTTGGCCCGGATGTCGTCCAGCGAAATATAAAATTTGTTCAGATGGCTGGCGGCGGTATTCTGCGACACGTGGCTCTTCACGTTCATAAACGTTACCTCCACCTGCAGCGGCGTGTTGGACAGCGCCCGCAGAAGCTGCAGCTCCGTGTCCTGCTTGATCGGCATATTGTTCAGGATCAGCACCTGCAGGGGCCGGATATCCTGATGGACGGCCCTGAATTCATCCATGACAAATATATTTTCATTTTCCAGGATCTCCTTTGCCGGCAGATCGCTCTGTGTCTTAATCGGCATATTCTGTCTCCTTTCGTCCCGTTCGATCGTAAAAGCCCCCGTGCGGCGGCTTACCCGGCTTCGTCCTCTCCCGCCGGGATTTTGTATTGCAGAAGGAACGCGTCCTCCGAAAGAATGGGAATCCCCAGTTCCTTTGCCGTCCTGTTCTTGGACGAGGAAGAATCGGGATCGTTGTTGATCAGGCAGGTGGTGCGGCCGGTAACGCTTCCCGTCACCTTTCCGCCGCGCTGTTCGATCTGTTCCTTCAGCTCGTTCCTGTTTCCGAAGCGGTTCAGGCTTCCGGTGATCACAAAGCTGAGCCCCTCCAGCGTGCGGCCGTCTTCCGCCGTTTTCGGATCCCGGATCCGAAGTTCCGTAAGCAGGTTATCCAGCAGGCGGCTTTTTTCAGGATCCCGCATATATTCCGCAAAAGATGCGGCAATGACCTGTCCCACGCCGTCCACAGCGCTCAGCTCTTCCACTTCCGCCCGGCGCATCCTGTCCAGATCATAGTCGAAAGCGCGGCAGATCATCTTCGCGTTGGCGGCGCCGATGTTTGCGATCCCCAGCGCGTAGATCAGCCTTGGCAGCGTGGTATCTCTGGCCTTTTCAATGCTGTCCAGCAAATTTCCGCAGGATTTTTCCCCGAACCCTTCCATCTGCGCGATCCGTTCCCTGTGCTCCTTCAGCCGGAACAGATCGGCGTACTCTTTTACCAGTCCGAGATCCACAAGCTTCTCCAGCGTTGCCTCGGACAGTCCCTCGATATTCATGGCGTCGCGGCTCACAAACAGGGCGAACGCCTTGATCTGTTTCGCGGGGCAGTCTGCGTTGACGCAGTACAGCGTCTGCACCTCCCCCACCTGCCGGATCTGCGTCCCGCCGCCGCAGACCGGACACCGCTCCGGTATCTCAAGCGTATCGCTGCCCGTAAGGTTCTCCGCAATCTGCGGGATGATCATATTGGCCTTATAGACCGTGATGCGGTCGCCGATCCCAAGCCGAAGCGCGCGCACAATGCTGAGATTATGGACGGAAGCTCTGCTCACCGTCGTGCCCTCCAGCTCCACCGGTTCAAAGATGGCGACAGGATTGATCAGTCCCGTCCGGCTCGCGCTCCACTCCACCTCCCTCAAAACGGTCTCCCGCACTTCGTCCGCCCATTTGAACGCGATGGAGTGGCGCGGGAATTTCGCCGTCCTGCCCAGAGACTGCCCGTAGGCGATATTTTCATAAGTCAGCACAAGCCCGTCCGACGGGATGTCGTTTGTCTCTATCTTCTTTTCAAAAAGCCCGACGGTCTCAAGGATATTGTCCGGCGTCACCAGATAATGTTCCACGACCTGAAACCCCTGCTCCGCCAGAAAATCAAACTGGGCCATTCTGGAATTGCCGAACTCCATCCCGTCGGCGCTCACCAGCAGAAAGGCATAAAACTGTACGTTCCGCTTTGCGGTGATCTCATTGTTGAGCTGGCGCACGGAACCGCTGCAGAGATTCCGCGGATTTTTGTACTTCGCCTCCGCATCGCCAATCTGCGCGTTGATCCTCTCGAAATCGGCATAGCCGATCACGGCTTCTCCCCGCAGGATAAGGCGGCCGGAAAACGGAATGGAAAGGGGAAGATTTTTAAAGGTTCTGGCATTGTTGGTAATGACCTCGCCGATTTCACCGTTTCCTCTTGTCACAGCTTTTGCAAGTTTTCCGTCATCATAAGTCAATACGACCGTCAGGCCGTCCAGTTTCCAGCTCAGGACTGCAGGATTGCCCTGCATCCAGTCCCGCAGTTCCTCCCGGCTTTTGGTTTTCCCCAAAGACAGCATGGGGCTGTCATGACGTTCCCTCGGCAGCTCTTCCACCGACTCAAACCCTACGGTCACGGTGGGGCTGTCCGCAAGGACCACGCCGGTCTCCCGCTCCAGCGCTTCCAGTTCCTCATAGAGAGCGTCGTATTCGTAGTTGCTCATGATCTCTCTGTCTTCCGCATAATAAGCCCTGGCCGCCCGGTTCAGGACATCCACAAGATATTTGATCCGCTCTGTCTTTTCCTTCTGCATTCCGCCATCCTCACTTATGATCGCCCGTTTATTCGCGCCCGTCCCGGTGGGAATCCTCCCGCCCAAGCCCGCAGTCCCGGTAAAGCCGCGCGATCTGCGCCTGGGAAAGTTCACGATACTCCCCCGGTTTCAGATCCTCCAGCGTCACATGCATGACCCTCACCCTCTTCAGGGAACGGACCTGATAACCGCAGGCTGCGCACATCCTTCGGATCTGTCTGTTCAGCCCCTGGGTAAGCACGATCCGGAAAGCGGCCGGCCCGGCCTTTTCCACCGCGCATTTTCTCGTGACCGCATCCAGTTCCTTTATATAAACGCCTTCGGACATTTTAGATAAAAAATCGTCCGTTATTTTTTTGTTTACGGTCACCAGATATTCTTTCTCATGTCCGTTTGCTCCCCGCATCATGCCCTGGATCAGATCGCCGTCGTTTGTCAGAAGGAGCAGCCCCTCCGAATCCCGGTCCAGGCGGCCCGCATACGTGACCCGGACAGGGTAGCGTATCACATCGGAAAGCTTTTTTACCGCATGGGGGTCTCTCTCCGTACAGGTCACGCCCACAGGCTTATAAAACGCCAGCACCACCGTCCGGCCCCCGGGTTCCACAGTTCTGCCCGAGACCGTGACCGCGTCTGCGTCCGACACCGTCTGACCCGGCTGCGCCGCGCGGCCGTTTACCAGCACCTCTCCCCGCGCGATCAGGGCGTCCGCGTCCCTCCGGGAACAGACGCCGCTGTGGGCGAGGAATTTATTCAGTCTCATCCGTTCCATGATATTCCTTCATTTCCTCAATCCGCCGCACCTTCGGGACGCCGTCCGGCCCCCTCAGACCCGTTTTTGCCATTTTATCCGCAAGTTCATTGTAATATACGTTGGCGTGGGCCGCGACCTTGACAAAACGTATTTTGATGCCGCCGGCCCATTCCCTCATGGCCGCGGCATATTTCGACGTAAGAAGCGTTTTGGAGCGCCATTCTCCGGTGACCCACTTTTCGATCCCCTCATAGTCATAGCGGATCTCAATCCCGGAAAATCCGTTCCGCATCGCAAATTTTACGGCGTACATGGCGCCCAGCATCTCGCCCGTCACATTTCTGTGCTGCAGGGACTGCTCGTTGCCGCCGTTCCCGCATTCCGTAAAAATGCGTCCGTCCGGCAGGAGAAAGACGCATCCGAAAGCATATTTTTTCAGAGCGTCGTCGTAACTCCCGTCCACATAAGCCAGCAGGGTTCCGGCTTCGGGCAGTTCTCGTCTCTCCGGCGTACCGCCGGACCTCTCCAGATAGGCTTCGGCTTCCTCCGGGGTGGAAAAGCCTCTGTATTCCGCTCCCGGGTATCCGTCAACGGCTTCTCTGCACTCCTGCCACGATTTAAAAACACCCGTTACTTTTCCTTTTCTCACTGCGTAGTATTTTTTTCCAGCCATGCGCTCCTCCGACTTTCGGACACCTCATGCATGATTATATCAGGATTTCTGTCAGAAAGCCATACCTATTTCGCGGAAAACTTCCGGCCCCTTTCGTGGAAATCCCTGCGCGGGGCCTTCCGGGATCCGTTTCGCGATCCCCGCCGGTGCATTCCCGCTCCCTCTCCTGGGGCAGAAAAAAAGGAGACCCTCAGGTCTCCTTCTGTCCTTCGTTCTGTTCTTCTTTCTGGTCATCCTTTTGATAGTAGGCGAAATCGTTCTTTCCGTTTCGCTTTACCCGGTACATGGCCGCATCCGCGAAGATGATCAGTTCCTCCAGATCCTCCGTGTCTTTCGGGTAGGAAGCGATCCCGATGCTCCCGCAGATCTTTGATTTTGTCTTGTTTAACAAAAACGGCTTGGTAAACAGCTGCCGGCACTGGTACGCCGTTTTCTCCACGATCTTTTCCTGGCTGCTTCGCAGGATCATGATGAATTCATCTCCCGCGTATCGGTATGGCGTCAGGATCTGGGATTCCATTTCCTTCATCCGCTGCGCGACCTGCTGCAGCGCTTCGTCTCCCGCCTTATGCCCCATGGTGTCGTTAATATGCTTGAAGTCGTCGATATCCAGCATGATAACCGTACAGGGCACTTTCCGGCCGATCAGGTCGGTCAGATCGTCCATAAACTTGCTCCGGTTGGAAATCCCCGTGAGGAAATCGTGCTGAGACGCGTTCTCAATGGTCTTGCGGGCGTTTTCCAACTGGCCGAGCAGCTTTCTCCGCCGCAGGTTATCCACGCATACGACCGCGATCGTACCAAAGAGCAGGCAGAACAAAACGATCAGCGGAATCATCACCCTCTTGTAACGCTCGAAGAAACTTTCCTTCTCATTGATCCTTGTGGTATGTTCCGGAAGCACAGACGCGTCTATGTGAAACTTGTTCATTATGTTCATATCCACGCAGTAAATGTTGGGACTGTCCATCATCTTGATCCTGCTGACATCCATCCCGCCTATGACCTTCTCGGCCATCTGCGCCGCCAGCCGGCCGGATTCATGCATGGATACAATGTTTCCTCCCAGAAGTCCCTCGCCGATACCGCCCTCCACCATACGGATCACAGGAACATTCGCCAGATCGCAGATCATCCGGATCGCTTCGTAATCGCTGTACAGTGTCCCACTGGCGTCCTTCGTCATGGTGACATAGATCAGGATGCTGTCCTGCGGCACGGAAAGAATCGCCTGGCGCAACTCGGATGTGTTCAGCGTAAAGGAATTGATCTCGCTGAACGTAAGATCCGGGTACTTTTCCCTGCACTCATAAAAATGCTTCCGCTCCGCTTCCCCGGTAATGGAATCATCCAGAACGGCCACCACTCTGGATGCCTGCGGATTTACGGCAAGTCCCAGCTTGATATTGTTTTCCAGAGAAAGTTTTTCAATGATGCCTGTAATATACGGATCCTTCGCGGCTTCCTCCGCCAGCGCCTCGTCGTTTACGCCCTCAAAGATCAGCGGGATCTTCGGAAAAAGTTCCTCCTGATATTTCATGGCGAACAAAAGCGCCGCGTCGTCCCCCAGGATCACGGCATCATAAGGATCCACATGCTCCATGCGGTATTTCAGGCCGTCGTGGAACAGCCTCAGGGCTTCCTCGTCGTCCACCCGCTTTGTGTCCATAAACTCAAAGTCCAGAACGATTCCGCTGTCCAGCTCCGACTGGATACCTTCTATCTGCAGCTGGACCGTATCCCATGCGTAGGAATAAGAGCTTATGAAAAGCACTCTGCCCGTGGATGTCTTCGCGCTGACAGTCATTCCAAAAACCAGGAAGCAGACCGGCAGCAGCAGACTCCACAGAAGCCTGACCCCATATTTTTTTAACCCTGCTTTTGTCATACTCGTACCCTCGTAATCCATATAGTACTATTGTACCACTTTTTTGCGCAATTACAAGATACATCTGAGGATTTTATGCGGGAAACGCAAACGGCCCCGTAAACGCCGGTTTACAGGGCCGTTCCATTTCATCTGTTATTTTTTATGTTCCCTTACACGATTCCCTGTGCCGTCATCGCCTCCGCGACCTTCAGGAATCCCGCGATGTTCGCGCCTGCCACATAGTTGCCCGCCATGCCGTACTTCTTTGCGGCGTCGTCCAGATTGTGGAAGATGTTCACCATGATGTTTTTCAGCTTGCTGTCAACTTCCTCAAAAGTCCAGGAAAGTCTCTCGCTGTTCTGGCTCATCTCCAGCGCGGAGGTCGCAACGCCGCCTGCGTTTGCAGCCTTGCCGGGGCAGAAGAGAACGCCGTTCTTCTGAAGATACTCGGTAGCCTCCATGGTGGTAGGCATATTAGCGCCCTCAGCCACCGCGAAGCAGCCGTTTGCCACCAGAGCCTTCGCATCCTCGAGATCCAGCTCGTTCTGGGTCGCGCAGGGAAGCGCCACGTCGCACTTTACGTTCCAGACGCCGTGCTCGCCGTTCTTCTTCTCGTGATACTGGGCGCTCTTTCTCGCTGCCGCATACTCGGTCAGTCTCGCCCGCTTTACTTCCTTTACTTCCTTCAAAAGCGCCACGTCGATTCCCTCGGGATCATAGATCCAGCCGGTGGAATCGGACACGGTCACAACCTTTGCGCCCAGCTGCTGCGCCTTCTGAGCCGCATAGATCGCCACGTTGCCGGAGCCGGAAATCGCCACAGTCTTGCCCTTGATGTCCTTGCCGTTGCACTTTAACATCTCCTCGGTAAGATACAGCAGGCCGTAACCGGTCGCTTCGGTTCTCGCGAGAGAGCCGCCGTAGGACAGGCCCTTTCCGGTCAGCACGCCCTCGTAAAGTCCGGTCAGTCTCTTGTACTGTCCGTACATATAGCCGATCTCTCTTGCGCCGGTCCCGATATCACCCGCGGGAACGTCGGTGTCCGCGCCTATGTATTTGTGAAGCTCATTGATAAAACTCTGGCAGAACGCCATCACTTCCCTGTCGGATTTTCCCTTGGGATCAAAATCGGAACCGCCCTTGCCGCCGCCGATGGGGAGACCGGTCAGGGAGTTTTTAAAGATCTGCTCAAATCCGAGGAACTTGATGATACCCAGATTGACGCTGGGATGAAGCCGAAGACCGCCCTTATAAGGTCCGATCGCGGAGTTGAACTGTACGCGGAAGCCGTTGTTGACCTGAACCTGTCCCTTATCGTCCACCCAGGGAACGCGGAACAGAAGCTGTCTCTCAGGGGTTACAAGTCTCTCCAGCAGAGCATCCCTGCGGTACTGTTCCTCATTTGCCTCGATCACCACGCGCAGCGACTCCAGAACCTCTTTCACCGCCTGATGGAATTCAGGCTGAGCCGGGTTCTTCGCCACTACAAGGTCATAGACCTCATCAACATATGACATTATCGTATCCTCCTTCAAATAAAGTTACTGTTGTTTCACAGACTATTATATACCCTGTTTTTTAAATTCTCAACACACTTTAATTCGTTAAATTGTAAAAGTTTTGGCCCTTTTTTTCGTCATGTTGCACAAATTTACACAAAAACTTACAGATACTGCTTCAGTCTTTCCACATTTTTTTCTTCAAATTCGATCAGCTGTCTGGCCAGAGCCACAGGCTTCGGCCCCGCGTTCTCATTGTGCCGGAGCACCTTCTCCATCTCCAGGATCCCATTCGTCGTATTCCGGATCATCATTTCCGCAATATGCCCCGTGCTGGTGTTCAGCATGGTATTGTAGTGAATATTTGTGCGCAGCAGCGCGTCCGAAAGGACGCTGCTCTGATAGCCCTCCGTCCTGGCCTGCAGAAGCTGTCTGGAAGCTTCATTGTGCAGTTCCGAATATTTGATGGATTGTCTCGAGATCTGCATGGAAAGCGCGTCGTCACTGACCTTGTCCGAGATGGTGCGTATGGCTTTCATGGCCATATCGGTATTGCGCTGAATTTCTCTGTACACCGTCGCTTCCTGTGCCGTCATAGTCCCTCTTTTCCGCCGTTTTTCCGCCCGCTTTCCCGCGTCCGAAAAAACAGCCCTTTGCATTCTTTATGCAAAAGGCTGTCCAATTCCTGTTTTTTTATTCATTTTTCAAGGCTTAACTCTGCTGGACAAACTCCGCCTTCACGTAAGCGATCTGTCCGTTGAACACGACCTTGCACCAGTCGCCTTCCACCGCCAGAAGATCCAGACTTTCTCCGCCCGTCAGCATCCCGAGCTTTTCCGAATCCTGACTGGCGCCGGCGCGCACGTTGATATTAGTGGTCGCCGTCACCTTTCCGATCACTTCCTGCCCGGCAGCGCTCTCCGCAAATTCCAGATACTCGGACTTGATATATCCGTCCCCTCCTTCAAATACCACGCGGGTCCAGCCGTTTACGCCAACCTCCTGCACCTTGACTCTGGTGCCGGCGGTCACGCGCCCCAGCTTGTCGGCCTGTTCGCTGTCAGAGCTTCTCACGTTGACGGTGGTGGTCGCGGTGGCGTATTCCGGCGTGACGGTCTCCGTCGGCTGCGGCTCCGGCGTCTGGGCGGAGTCTCCGCCCTCCTGCGCTTCTCCGGCTTCCCCTGTCTGCGTGTCCTGAGACTGGTTCTGGCCCGCCAGAGCGACGCCGCGTTCGATCTGTACCTGATTGATCACTTCCGCGACGTAGGTTTCCAGCGCCTGGTTTTCCCTCATCAGGTCGTCGTATTCCACCTTTACGCGGGTATAAAAATCGCTGACGTCAGCCTGATTGCTGACCGCCGTGATATAAACTTCTTCCTCCTGCGTAAGATTCGCTTCGTTTTTAATATACAGTTTCCCGTTTTCATCCGTACAGATATAAACCGCATCGGAACCCGGAAACTCTTCCTCATGATTCAGGAAGCAGACGCGGTAATAGATGTAAGCCACCACCGAGCCGTCGTCGAGCCCCCTCTTCGTATTGACCTGAATCTGCGTGTAATGATCCAGATATTCCGACAGCGCCTTATAATACTGGAGATCATTCTCCGAGATCGTATCGTAAAAAGAGCGCAGCGTCTCCATATCGCCCGCGGCAAGCGCGTCATAGTAAGAGACGATCAGGGAACTGACTTCCCCTTCCTGATTCATCTGCAGGGGCACCTCCGGGATCATATCCGCTGTCAGCGTCTCTCCCTCTCCCGCCGTATCGTCTTCCTTCCCGGCGTCCGCATCCGTATTTTCTCCGGCTGTGCCGGAAAACCAGTACTGGCCCTCGGAAGAACTTTCCTGCGGATCGCTGCCGCTTTCTTCCGTCCTCGCCTGATTCAGTTTCAGAGCCATTGCAACGGTGACGGTCACCGCCGCGATAACGATTACGGGAAAAATAATTTTACTATGCTTCACAAAAAAATCGCGTATTTTCAGCCAAATATTCCGATGCATACATCCTCGCATTCTGCCGTTTGTCACGGCACAACCGTCCGCTTTCCTCCCAAGAAACGAAAAAGCCGCAAGCGGCTTCCGGCAGACCAGACTATTACTATTACAGTACAGGGTGATGTAAATGCAGCCGACAGGAATCGAACCTGCATTAAAGGCGTCGGAGGCCTTCGTTCTATCCATTAGACTACGGCTGCAAATATTACAAAATTGTTACATCACCCTGACTATAATATCATAAAAAGTCCGGTCTGTCTACCGTGAATTTAAAAAAGTCCGCATTTTTTCTCCAAAAAGAATGCCGTTTCCCCATTACAGCACGATTTCAACGCGTTTTTCAGTCCGCCTGTAGCGGTACAGACTGTCTGTCAGCACTTCCTCGGGCGCCACCTGCGTCCGGTTTACCTCGCAGATCATCGCCTTCAGTTTCTCCGGCTCCTCCTGCCCGCTGTCGGCAAGCAGGATCGTCTCATGCACGGAACTCGGCAGGATGTACAGATCGGCTCTGCATTTCTCCGCCAGCTGTTCCAGCACGTCGGGATAGAGCAGACAGCCGGCGCCGTTTTGTTTCTGGCGGTTGCTCAACACCCTCATGGGAATCTCTTCCGCCGTCTGTTCTTTCTTAAAGTCCCCGGTGAACGCTTCCCCGACCACTTCCTCCATGGTCCAGCACTGCCAGGGGAACAGCAAAGGCGTGTTCCGGTTCGCCAGTTCCATCAGCTCGTCCACGCTGCAGCCCCAGAGTTCCCTGTGGGAATTGCAGATCAGGATACTTCCCTCGCCCAGCGTCTCCCCCCGGTAGGCATAAAAGAAACACACCGCCATGTCCAGAAATTCCACGTAAGGGATCTCCCGCAGCAGCTCTTCGTTTTCCGTCCGTCCAATCAGCCGGAAACAGATTCTGTTCTTCACCTTTTCAAAGTCTTTAAAAAATTCCATATCGACGTTTTTCACCGGCGCTTCCTGACCGCAAATGTCCGTCAGCCTGCGGATGATCTCCGCAAATGTCATGCCCTCCTCATAAGCTCTGAAAAAATGATCCAGATAAATCGTGGGCACCGCCTTCTGATCCTCTGTCGAAACCAGAAGCCCGTGAAGCCGTACGCCGTTGTTTTTTCTTACTTCCTTCAGTTCCACCCTGTGGTCCCCGCTCAGTCTATCCCTTACGGCGCCGCAGACTTTCTGTGCAAATTCATTGATATCCATATAAGTTTCCTCTTTCTGCACCGCTATACTTTGATCGATCTGATCCGTGAATGTTAAGATGCCAGTCAGGTTGGCAAAGACTGCTGCGGACAGCGGTGCGGCCGGCAGCAGAAGAATTTCAGAAACAAATTCAGGCGGCAGCGCCCAAACGGGCACCACCGCCTTACAAGTCAGAATTCGGAAAAAGAATGGATCCCGCAGTCAGACTCTGGACAGGTATTCTCCGGTCCTGGTATCGATCTTGATCTTGTCTCCCTGCTCTACAAACAGGGGAACCGCCACCTGTGCGCCGGTTTCCACCGTGGCCGGCTTGTTGGCGCCGGTCGCGGTATCGCCCTTGAATCCGGGTTCCGTCTCTGTGATCTCAAGTTCCACGAAGAGAGGCGGCTCCACGGAGAACACGCTTCCGTTGTGGGAGCAGATCTTGCACATCTCGTTCTCCTTTACGAACTTCAGCGCGTCTCCCACGGTGTCGGTGTTCAGAGCGATCTGCTCATAGTTCTCGGTATCCATGAAGTAATAAAGATCGCCGTCCGAGTACAGATACTGCATATCCTTTCTATCAATACGAGCCTGGGGGCATTTCTCGGTGGGGCGGAAGGTCTTCTCAACCACGCCGCCGTTCTTGATGTTTTTCAGCTTTGTCCTGACGAAAGCCGCACCCTTACCAGGCTTAACATGCTGGAATTCGATGATCTGGTATACGTTGTTGTCCAATTCAATCGTAATACCATTTCTGAAATCACCTGCAGAAATCATACTATATTCCTCCTAATATTCTGTTCACAATATAATTCCTCATCAGTGTAATATAAAATTGTACAAATTTCAACCATTTTAGAAAAAATTTATCACAAATTTTTCCGCCCCATACCCAGAATGCAGTCGATCGCCATCAGATACCCTTCCAGCCCTTTCCCGTAGATCTGCCTGTCGCAGACCGGCGCCGTCACGGAGATCCGGCGGAATTCTTCCCTCGCCGTAATGTCCGAAATATGGATCTCCACCTTCGGCACGGTAATGCTGGCAAGGGCGTCCCGGATGGCGTAGCTGTAGTGGGTGAAAGCGCCGGGATTGATCACGATCCCTTCCGTTTTGTCAAAATACGCCTCCTGAATGCGGTCGATGATGGCGCCCTCGTGGTTGCTCTGAAAAACCGTGATATCGCTGCCCGTCTCATCCGCCTTTTTCTGTATCATATCCAGAAGATACGGATAATCCTGCGTCCCGTAAATGCTTTTCTCCCGAATCCCCAGAAAATTAATGTTCGGCCCGTTAATGACCAGAATCTTCATCTTGTTCCTCTCCTTTTCTATCGCGCGGAGGATTTCCTCCATTTCGAGACCGTCTACATCCACGATCAGGTCCGCACCGGACTCATAGGCTTCCCTTCGTTCCTCCATCAGTTCGCCGATCCGCTCCAGCGGATTTTCGCACTGAAGAAGGGGCCTTGTAGTATCGTCCTTCAGTCTCTGATACACCGTCTCCGGCCTGATCCGCAGCCACACCACGGTTCCAAGCTGCCTTAAGAGCGCCCGGTTGACGGGATTTACCGGGGTGCCGCCGCCGACGGAATAGATCCGCGCTCCCGGCTGCTTCTGCGCCAGTTCCTCAAGCAGCGCCGTCTCTTTCTCCCGGAAATACGCTTCTCCCTCCTCCGCAAAGATCCTTCCGATGCTCTTTCCCTCCCTGCGCTCGATCAGCTTATCCGTATCCTCCACGGGAATCTTCAGCCGGTAGGAAAGCTTCACTCCCACCGACGACTTTCCGCTTCCCATAAATCCTGTCAGAACCAGACTTTTCTCCTTCATCGCATTTCCCTTCCGTCCTTTTTTACCCTTCCGCAAGTCCCATAGCGCTGCGCATCGAACGATACGCCTTTCCCGCCAGCTCGCCGTCCACCCGGGCGCCGGTCCAGAGCTCATAGGCGATGATGCCCTGATAAAGAAGCATTTTCAGGCCCCCGAAGGCCCTGCCTCCGCTTTCCTCCACAAGGGACATGAACCGGGTCCTGGCCGGGTTAAAGACAAGATCGTAGCCTGTATGGACTTTCCCGTAAAAGCCGGGATCTTCAATAACCGCGCGCTCCACATCCGGATACATCCCAATGCTGGTTGCCTGAATCGCAAGATATTTTCGCCCTGTATCCAGCGTTTTGTACGCCTCCAGCGCCAGCCCCCTGACGGCCTTCCTTCCCGAAATGCCGTTTACTTCTTCCGCGATGCGCACCGCCTTCTTAAGCGTCCGGTTCAGGATCAGGACCTCCTGCGCCCCGTTCTGCACAAGGAGCATCGCCACCGCCCGCGCCACGCCTCCCGCGCCCAGCAGCAGCACCCGCTCTCCTTCTATGTTCACGCGATCTTCGCCCATAGCCCGCAGCAGTCCCGGCATGTCCGTGTTATACCCTTTAAATCCCCCTTCGGTGCGGACCAGTGTGTTTACCGCTCCGATCCGCTCCGCCAAAGGGTCCAGTTCCCTCAGATACGGTATGACCCGGGTCTTATAGGGAACGGTCACGTTGCAGCCCAGCAGATTCAGAGCGTAAGCCCCTTCCACCGCGGCCCCTACCTGCTCCGGCGCCACATGAAAAGGCACATAGACCAGATTTTCCCCCATGGCCTCCGCCAGCGTATTGTGGATGGCCGGAGACATGGTATGTTCCACCGGATTTCCGATCAGCCCGCAGGTGCGGGTAGTTCCGTCGATTGTCATTTTCCCTCATTTCCGCGCGCCTTTGCGCGCTCTCTGTTTTTTCGGGACGCGCCGGTCCCCGCCGTGGGATCCCGCCTGAGGCGGTTACGACAGCCGCCCCTTTTTTACGGCCCTGTGATAAAAATAGAGAACGATCCTTTCCAGTCTGCGCTTCAGCACGATCTGGATCTCTTCCTTCGGATGGATGGGCTTTACAAGGTACGTTTTAATCCCGCTCTTTTTCGCTCCCCACACATCGGTAAACAGCTGGTCGCCCACAAAAAGCGTATTCTCCGGAACCGTCCCCATATCCGTCATGGCCTTTTCATACCCTTTCCGGCCCGGCTTTCCCGCTCGAAACACATACCGGGAACCGACGCTGTCGGCAAAAGGCTTCACCCGCGGTTCCTTGTTGTTGGACAGGAGGACCGTCTCGTATCCGATCCCGCGCAGTCTCTGAAAAAGCGCCCTCGCCCCTTCGTCCGCCGGCGCGCCGTGCGGCACCAGCGTATTGTCGATGTCGAAGATCACGCCGCGAAACCCCTGTCCATACAGCTCTTTATACGGGATATCGTAAGCGTTTTCCGTCTCATTGTCCGGATAAAAGCGCCGAAACATAGCCTCGTCTCCTCTCTTCCTCTATCCGCAAAGCTGCGCGATCCGATCCGCGGTCTCCCGGATATTGTCCGCCAGCTTCCGCTCCACGGTCCCCATTACCTGCGCGTTGCAGCGGCTCATGGGGATCAGCAGGATGGGGACATCCGCGGATGCCACAGCCTCCGCCATCCGCGGCGTGATCTCCCCCAGCATGGCGTTCGCCATGACGATTCCAATGGGCCCAGCGATCACATCCGCCTTTCCGCTGTTGTACACCGCAGCGTTTTCCCCCGTGGCTCCCACGGCCGCTCCGCCCTTCATCATATTGGCGGTGGCCGCCGCGTTGGTTCCCACCGCCACGATCTCCGCCTCCGGAAATCTGACGTGCAGCTCTTCTATCAGACTGCGGCCCACACCGCCGCCCTGTCCGTCCATGACCATAATTCTCATCCGTTTTCCTCCATACATACGTTACAGACACTTTCTTATCATACCATGTCCGGCCGTCCGTCTTCAAGTTCTTTCCGCCGTTTTGTGCGGATTTTTCCGCCGTTTTGTGCGGATTTTGACAGTTCCGCCCGCGCCATTCGCAAAGCCGCGCCGTAAAACTGCTTGACAATTCACAGTTTTGCGGTATGATAGAGTATCATAGAGAAACAGATAAATCCGCTTTCCGAAAAAGCGGTGCGTTCTGAAGAATGCGTTTCCCTGTTCATTTATGATCCCGACAAAAACAAAAAACCGCGGTTTTAAAGGACCGCAGCCAAAAGCCAGGAAAACTGCCAGGAAGGCGGGAAATTCCCAGAAGGGAATTTTGTTTTCGTGGCTTTTTTTCATGGCGCAAACCTGCACCAGGCCGTCCCAGTAGCCCAAACCGCAAATTCAAAAAGGAAAGAGGTAAATTCGTATGACAAAAATGACTCATCTGACCAAGGTCGTGACAACGGCCGTCTGCATCGCGCTCTGCGTGGTGCTCCCCCTGGCGCTTCACGCCATTCCCGACGCCGCAAAGGTGCTCTCCCCCATGCATATTCCCGTGCTTCTCTGCGGGCTTGTCTGCGGCTGGCCCTACGGCCTGGCCTGCGGGGTCTTCGGTCCCCTGCTCTCCAGTATTCTTACAGAAATGCCCGCCTGGGGCTATCTCCCCACCATGATGGTGGAACTTGTCTTTTACGGCCTGATCTCCGGGCTCCTGATCCAGTTTGTCCACACCGGCAGGCTCACGGCGGATCTCTACATCAGCCTGCTGGCCGCCATGCTGGCCGGACGGATCCTGACCGGGATCGCAAGGGCGCTGATCTTCGCGCCGCACGCCTACTCCATCAAAGCGTGGGCCACCGGGTACTTTGTGACCAGCTTCCCGGCCATCATTGTTCAGCTGATCCTGATCCCCATCCTGTACCTTGCCCTGCAGCGCGCAAGACTGATCCCCCCGCGCTACCAGACCGCGGACGCCGCCTGACAAAAAACGCCCGGCATCACCGGTTCCCGTTCAGATACTGCACCGCAATCTGCGTCCGGTGAGCAAGTCCGGTCTTCTCCAGAATCAGGCTTACATGATTGCGGACAGTGCCGTTGCTCAAGCAGAGCCTGTCCGCGATCTCCTGATTGGAATACCCCTGCGCGATCAGCTCCACCACTTCCATCTCCCGCGGAGAAAGCCCCTCAAAAATGGCCTGTCCGTCGTCCTTTTGTTTTTGCAGTCTGTCCGAGATCCCCTCCAGAATATCCTGCTGAAATACCGCCGCGCCCGCGGCTGCAGCCCGTATTGCGCTCAGGATCCGCACGGCCGGGGCGTTTTTCAGAATATAACCGGAGACGCCCGCCTTCAGCGCCCGCAGGATCAGCTCTTCCTCATCGAAGGTGGTAAGCAGCAAGGGCTGGGAGAGCTTCTCTTCCAGGATCCGTTCCGCCGCATCCAGTCCGTCCATTCCCGTCATCCGAATGTCAAGAAGCGCCACATCCGGCCTGTGTTCCCGACAGAGCGCCAGCGCTTCCCTTCCGTCTCCCGCTTCGCCCAGCAGCCGCATGTCCTCCTGGGCGCCAATAATCATTTTCAGTCCCTCCCTGACAATCCCGTCGTCGTCCGCAATCACAACCGTTATCATTTCACCGCCCCCTGTCTCCCCCGTCGGAAATCGGAAAAACCAGAAGGATCCGAAAGCCCTTCCGCCCGCCGGTGAGCATACACTTTCCTCCTGCGCCCGCCGTTCTTTCCTCGATCGCGCAAAGTCCCATGCCCTTTTCAAATTTCTCGCCGCAGACGCCGTCGTCCCTGTATTCCACCCTCACCGCCTGCTCCAGCGCCTGAATGCACAGGGTAAAGGCGCCGCCGGAGGAATGCTTCAGCATATTCGTAAGCGCTTCCTTCAGGTTCTCCTGCATACATACCCAGACAGCCGCGGGAATCCGCTCCATGTCCCCCTCCGTCTCCAGATGCGTCCGACGTCCATAAGTGACCTGAAATTCCTGCAGGATATGCTGCAGCGCATGGGTTCCCAGCCGGTCGATCCCGGGCCGCTCCTGCCGCAGCGCCGCCCTGATATCGTCCACGCCCATCCTGAGATTCTCCGCCGCCAGGTCCAGACTGCGCCTTGCGCTCTCCGGATCCTTCTCCAGCGTCATCGACGCGGCCTCCAGCAGGATTATGCTGCCGGAAATACTGTGCCCCAGCCTGTCATGGATCCTTGCCGCAAAACGGCTGCGTTCCTCGGCCGCCGCCGTCTCCCGCAGCGTGCGTGTATAAATCTGCATGTCGCCTAGCCTGTTCTGCATCCCGGCCAGCTTCTCCTTCTGTTCCAGATTCGCGCGCCACAGACTCGCCCTGCGTTCCTCCACATCCCGGAGCATCAGAAGGCATCCCGCAAACACGATGCCGAACAGCGTCGCCGCCTGATCCGGCGAACAGAGAAACCAAAGAAGCAGAAAGCAGACCGCGCCCATCTCATAAAAAAGCATTCCCGATACCAGATCGTCCAAAAGCTCCGCCACCGCCGCCACGGCCACCGGGAAATACCGATCCCCTCCGAACCAGAAAACGGCCCCCAGTGCCGCCGCCTGACAGATCCGCACGCCGCATTTCTTGATTTTTGCGTCGATTCGGCTCACCTCAAACAGACGCTGCAGCACAAAAAGACAGCACAATACCAGCGTCCTGACCATCAGGCCGCCGGTATCCGTCGTTCCAAACATCCACGCCGACGAGACCGCCGCCGCAAGCAGCTTGCCCGCCAGATATTCCTTCTTCCCTGCCATTTTGCCGATCCTCTGTCCGTCCCCCTGCCATTTTAACGCATCTCCTTCAGGAAAGCACGGTGATCATAATTTGAGCGCCTTATTCATGCTGCCCATTTGGTAACCGTCCAAGTCCAGAGTCACATACAGAAAGCCTATCTCGTGGAGGCGCCGTGCGATTTGTTCCGCCGTCTCAGTGTCTAAAAATCTGCTCATCTCGGATTTCTCTATTTCAATTCGTGCAAGTTTCCCGTGAATTCGCACACGCACCTGACGAAACCCAAGAGAAAATAACTTTTCTTCCGCCTGTTCTACCATCGACAGTTTTTCTTCGGTAATCTCCTCACCGTAAACAAACCGGGAAGCAAGGCAGGCATAAGACGGTTTGTTCCAAGTCGGAAGTCCCGCTTCACGGGAAAGCTCCCGGATTTCGTCTTTCGTCAGTCCGGCTTCCCGCAGCGGACTTTTGATTCCAAACTCTGCTATGGCTTTCATTCCCGGTCTGTAATCACCGACGTCATCCATATTGGAGCCCTCCGCGATATAGCGGATGCCGCGCTTTTTTGCTGCCTCCCGTATCTTTTCCATCAAAGCCCGCTTGCAGAGATAGCAGCGATCGGGCGGATTTTGCCGAAATCCTTTTACATGAAACTCATCCATCTCCACGATAATCTGGTCGATTCCTTCGCTTTGGCAGAATGCGACAGCTTCTGTCATTTCCCATTTTGGAAAAGAATGCAATTTGGCCGTAACGGCAACGGCATTTTTGCCAAGTACATCATGTGCCGTCTTCAGAAGAAAAGCAGAATCAACGCCGGATGAAAAAGCAACGGCAACGCTTCCCAGATCAAGCAGGTATTCTTTTAGATGTTCCAGCTTTTTATGCACCATATCCATAATCTTTATCACTCCGTTTTTCCTGCAGATAATGCCATATTCCAAACGGGTATGCGACCGTTTTTTCAGAAGCGTCAGGACGCAGGGCGTTTTCATACGCATCATAGGCGGCCTGAAACTCAAAAACCGAAAGGTACGCGCCGCCGAGGCGGACAAAGAGCTTATGGTCGTCGTTACGAACCCGTGCCGCCGACAGATTCCCCGGTATCCTCCGCTTCGCAGAGAGCCGTTCCAATCTGGCTTTCAAAAGACGCTTTGAGCTGTTCCATCATACACCCTCAAGAAGCTTCTTCACTTCTTCAATACTGAGAGCCTGCTCACGCGCAATTTGGGCGAGGTCCTCATATTCATACTTTGCGCGCGATACGCCGTAACCGGATGAGATTTTGCGGCGGACCTCCCCGTATGGGGTTTCCACCGTTTCAATCCGACGGTCGAGAATATACCGATGCGTCGGTGTTTCCCGTACCCCGATGGTAGAAGTGTATTGGAAAATCAGACGCAGCATTTTTTCACGATCCTGCTCTTTGCACATGACCCGAAGCAATGTGCCGGGGCGTGACTTTTTCATACCGATCGGAACGGTAAAGACCTCGTTTGCGCCGCCTTCAAAAAGGCGATCCATCGCAAAGCCGATCTCCTCGGCCGTCATATCGTCCACATTACAGGAAAGCTCTAAAACGGTATCCGTTTTATCCTCGCCTTCGCCAAACATGGCGCGGACGCAGTTCGCAGTTTCAAAATCCTTTTTCCCCATTCCGTAGCCGATCGCCTGCGTTTTCATCACGGGCATATCACCGAAACGAGTGACAAAATGTTTGAGCAGAGCGGCTCCTGTGGGGGTGCACAGTTCCCCTTTGACGCCGCCCCCATAAGTGGGTACGCCTTGCAGAATGAATGCCGTGGCGGGCGCCGGGACAGGCAGGATCCCGTGAGCGCATTTGACGTGACCGCTCCCGACGTGAATGGGAGAGCATATCACTTCATCCGGCGCAAGCTCATTCATCAAAAGGCAGACCGCCGTAATGTCCGCAACCGCGTCCATTGTGCCGACTTCGTGGAAATGGATATCAGAAACAGGGACTCCGTGCACGTGACTTTCCGCCTCTGCAATCAGCTCATAAACCGCCAGGACATCCTTTTCAACTTTTTCGGGAAGCTTCAGATCCGCAACAATGTGTTCAATCTCGTGCATCCCGCTGTGATGGTGATGCCCGTGTTCATGCTCGTCTGTATGCTCATGGTCATGTTCGTGTTCGTCTGTATGCTCATGATCGTGATGGTGTACATCCGCTCCCTCTTCCTCGCCATGAACGAGAACAGACATATGTGTGCCGGTGATGCCGCACTTGACCGTTTTTTCCTTGCGGAATTCCACGCCGGGAATTCCAATCGCATTCAGCTTGTCTACAAATCGATCCGGTTCAGGCAGGAGTTCCACCAGCGCAGCAGTCAGCATATCTCCCGCAGCGCCCATTCCGCAATCCAAATAAAGCGTCCTCATTTTTTTGCCTCCATATGGTTTATCATGTTTGCAAGATACCCCGCGCCGAAGCCATTATCAATGTTGACGACGGACACGCCGCTGGCACAGGAATTGAGCATCGACAGCAAAGCGGATAATCCCCCAAATGCCGCCCCATATCCTACGCTGGTCGGGACGGCGATCACAGGACAATCGGCAAGCCCGCCGATCACACTGGCGAGCGCGCCCTCCATTCCGGCGACGGCGATGATCACACTGGCACTCATAATTTCTTCCTTATGTGCGAGCAGCCTGTGAAGTCCCGCCACGCCAACGTCAAAAAGGCGGACTACCCTGTTTCCGAAAAACTCCGCCGTGAGCGCAGCTTCCTCCGCAACGGGGATATCGCTTGTTCCTCCCGTGGCGACAACAACAGTTCCGATTCCGTCGGGATTCGGAATGGAGCCATAATATCCGAGCCGCGCGTTCTCCCGGTAGGTGATAGAACAGGTTTTTGAAACGGTATCGGCAGCTTCCTTTGAAAACCGCGTGATCAGGATCTGCTTTTGTCCGTTCTTCCGCATAGCATCCATAATGCCGGCAATCTGTTCCGGCGTTTTGCCCGCACCGTAAATGACCTCGGGGACACCCTGCCTGATTTCGCGGTGAAGATCGACCTTTGCATAACCGAGATCGTCAAACGGCTGTGTTTTTAAGCGGACGAGCGCTTCGTCCACCGAAACAGAGCCGTTTTGAACCGACTCCAAAATTTTCTTTGTTTCACTTTGCATTTCAGTTCTCTCCAAACGACAGAAAGCGATTCTACCAAATCCGTCAAAACCGCTTTCCTCCTGTTATAAATTATGATGATTCGTATGCCAAACAAAAAAGGCATACATCATCTCTCGCGCCTTAAGTTTCCGCACGCCCGACAAACCTCACATATGCTCCTGCAAATACAGTTCCGCGCGGTTCTGCAAAATCTCACAGGCACTGTCCAGATCTTTGTCTCCATGAAAGTATGCATCCATCTCCTCCATGAGCATGTCATAGATGTCCCTTTGGACCTTTGTATCTGAAACAGCACAGTCAATTAAATATTTTAACTGATCATTTTGTTCTTCGGTAAAATAAAACTCTCCGCCAATCGAAGAATAGGGGCGTTCCGATTCGTATATTTCCTCTTTCAGGTTCTCTTCGTAAACGGAAAAGAAAGCCCCCGTATTGCCGGCCTTTCCATAAGCTGTCTCCACCTCTCCCATCATCAGAAATTCGGCAAGCGAGTTATAATACATGATAAAATCAAAGGCTGCCTCCTTACAGTCCGAGGTACTCATGATGCTCATGGGATAGTCCAGCTTCATGTATATATGGTTTTCTCCGTCAGGTCCCGGCAGTCCTTCCATCTTAATGTTTGGGCCCTCCGTCAGCTGTTGACAGTTATAGCTTGCGAACCATCTCGGTCCGCCGGCAATCTCTCGCCCTGTATAACCATTCTCCGCAGCCGTTTTCTCCTGATCAACGGATCCTGCATGACGGCTGCAAACGTCTTTATATGTCTCCATCAGTTCCTTAAATTCCCCTGAAGTAAAAGCTGTCTCCGCCGTGTTTTCATCATAAAAGGCGCCGACGTTTGCATACAGAAGGTTTCCCATCGCACCCATGCCGCCGATTTCGTTTTCCGTCATAAACCTGTCATACCATTTCAGGTAACTTACGCCGTCACATTTGCCGTCCGAATCATATTCCGTCCCGTCGGAGGTGCGCAGCAGCATCCTGAATCTTCCCGCCATCGCGTACATGCCGGCCGTGCTCTCCGCGCCCAGCAGTTCCCTTGCCTTTGGAATGATTTCCTCAAGGGAATACTTCTCCTGCCCCTGAAACAGCGGAAGAAGATCCGTAAGGACACCCTTCTGAACGTATGCGGCAATTTCTGTCTGATCGTTGAACATTATGATGTCAGGCCGGTTACCTTTTCCCAGAAAGTCCTCCAAAGATCCTTCAAATCTCTCAACCTCGACAATCGTCTTGTCACTGATCTGATTGTATTTCTTTGCGTGAAATTCAACCTGCCAGGGGTACCCCTGTGGTATCGCCAGATAGACGATTCTCCTGCCGTCCGGCGCATAGAGTTCCTTCTCCGATTCCTTTGCGCCGTCCGATCCCTCTGGAGCAGTCGTTTCCCTTAACGTGAACAGATACGCCTCCTGCCCTTGAACCGACGGATCCATAGAGACTATCTTTATTTCCTCCCGGTTTCCGAATACATACTGAATCTGCGCAGCCAGAAGACTCTGCCCGTTCAGGTCGATCAGAACTTCCTCGTCCTCTTTATCCGGGTGAAAGAAAACGACGCGGTCCCCCAAAACCGAAACAAAACCATCCTCAAACGCGAAAAGGCCCATGAGGTCGCCGGGCAGTTCCCGTGTCTTTTCCGCTTTGCCCTTTTGAACGTTCAGTCTGGTCAGACACATCGAGCTGCTTCTTCCCTCATTTTTCTCGACGGCAGCGTAAAGTTCATTTTCACCTGCGGCGAAAAGTTCCCTCACCGTGCCGTCCACTTCAATGGTTCCCACTGTCTGACCCTCGGAATCAAGGAGAAAAACCTTATCCGCCATGCCGATAACGTATCCTCCGTCCGGTCTGGCAAGTAATATCGGAAATTCTTCAAGGTTGCTAAACATCCCGTCAATGACAGCTTTCCCACAAATATTCCCCGTCTCATCATACTCCAGGATACAGGCCTCCTGGTCAATCCGCAAAACCGCAAGCTGCCCCTCGCCGTCCCTTGTAACTGCCGAGAAATCCCTCACGTACCCGTCCATTACTGTGCAAAAAGGGATTGCATCCTTGCCGTCATAAGGCTGATAATAAAATTGGTATTCGTTCTCCCCCATCACAAAATAAAAAAAGCCATCTGACGTATAGTCCGTCATATAGGAATTTGCGTCCTCCGCAAGTCGGAACTGGGAAGTGCTTCTCTCATAAGCCGGTGTCTCTGCCGCCGGCTGTTTTTCACCGGAAAGTATTTCCCGACTCTCTCCCGCGGAAAATGAGCAGCCCGCCAAAAGCAACAATGCTAACGTCAAAAAACAAAACAGCTTCTTCATCAACTTAAATACGACCGGGCCGCAACGCAACCCAGTCGCCCTTTCCTGGAACTTTATAGTTTTGCAGTCTATTTGTTATCTACGCTGAACAATAAAGAGAGGGGACTGCTTATATTTCATTCTACATCAATTACCAATCAAAGGAAACTGTAAATTTAAAATTTATCAAATAAATTTTCTTTCTCTTATTGCAAAGTACCGAAACTCAAGGCGCCGCACAGTTTGCCCGGCAGAGTAACAGAGTAACAGTTTGCCCGGCAGGGTAACAGTTCAGTCCTCCTTCCGCACAAAAGCCACCGCCGCGATCAGATAGGTCAGGACCGTCATCAGAAGCAGGATCAGCAGATTTCTCCCGCAGGCGTACCCCGGATCATTCTGAAATCCATACACTGTCTCCATCAGGTAATACGACGGCGTCAGCGCGGAAAATCTGGCAAGCACATTATCCCCCAGCGGAAAAAACGCCCCGCCCAGAATGTTGGTAATGCTTACAAAGCCGACGCATATTGTAATGTGTACCCAGCTGCTCTTCACAAGATGCGCCGTCATCATCTGGAATCCCATGTTAAACAGCATCCATTCCAGATACAGTACGCCCACGATCCACAGCGGGATATTGAGATCCGCTCCCGTGACCCAAAGCAGCACAAGAACGCCCGCCACCATCCAGACGGCAATGCTGATGCCCCCCAGCGTGGTTCCCGCCACATAGTCCCGGGGCTTCACGTTGGAGCCCTGCATCCGCTTAAAAGTACCGTTCTGTTTGTCCTCCAGGATCATAAGCCCCGTAAAAAGAGACAGTCCGCCTCCTATCATGGCAAAGAAACCGCTCATCAGGGCAAACCCGCCCTCGTCCGCCGCTTTCTGCACATCCACTCTGCTGCCGTTGTGTATCCGGATCGCGCGTCCGCCCTCTTTCGCTTCCTCCAGAAGCGCCGCAAGCTTTTCCCGGTCTCCCCCGGCGGCCCGAGCCAGCATCGCGGTCCGGGAGAGGTAGTTTTCCAGATAGCTCTCCGTAAAGGCTGCGTTCTCATAATCGTCCAGCCCGGTCATGGTGATCTCCGGCGCCCTTCCCGCAAGAAGCGCTTCCTCGAATCCCTCCGGAATTTCCAGAATTACCGAAATCCTGCAGTCTAAAAGCTCCGACTTAAGTTCCCGAAAGGCGTTTTCTCCCTCCGACGCAAGCACGCGCATTTGCAGCCGCTCTTCCATATAGCGCACCATATCCTCCGAAACCGCGCTTTTGTCGTGGTCGATCACGCCGACGGAAACCCCTGACAGCGCATCCGCTTTTCCCATACTCCTTCCGCCGAAAAAGACCACCGCCAGCAGCCCTGCCGCCAGAACCGCCAGAATAATCAGATACCGGCTCCTTCTGATATTACTTCTGCAGATCAGAAATACACTTCTCATGTTTCCGTCTCCTTTTTTACGTCAGATGTTCCTTTTCCTGCAAAACAGCGCCGCCCCAAAAGCCGTCAGGGCTACAAAACAGACAAGACAGATCCCGCCGACGGAAAGCGCCCTTGTGTAATTTCCGAACAAAGTCAGATCAAAGGCCGCCTCCTGTATGTACCAGGCGGGCATGAGCTGGGTAATGCCGTCAATTTTAAGCTGCGCAAAACTGCCGGAGAAAAACAGCACCGTCCAGGAGAGCGGCATCATAACCGCCACGGGCTGGCAGCGCAGAAGCAGCCCCACCGCCATGCCAAAGGCCGTGAGCGTAATCCCCACCACGAAGAAAAACAAAAGCAGCGCCAGATTTTCCAAAACGCCTTCCCCGTAGCGGGCGCCAAACAGCAGGGCGCTGCAGGCCATGACCGCCGCTTCTTCCACAAACACCATGGGAAAATGTCCCAGAACCGCCATACAGAAGACCTTCGTTTTCTCCGCGGGCGAAACGGCCGTCCGCAAAAACACCCCGTCTTTTTTCCAATCATAGATGGCGTTTGCGCCGCCGATGCATCCTCCCATAAACAGGATCATCACCAGACAGCTCACCGCGTAATAATCGATCATGCTGCGCTCCACTCCCAGCCTTTCCCCGGTCACGAAATCCGCCGACGCCTCCTTCGGCACGACGCCATACGACAGCGAGAGCGCGGCGGCCCGTTCCATGCTGCTGTACCCCTCCAGAAGCATCTGCAGCGTCCGGTTCGCCACACTGTCAGCCCCCTGATACAGCACAAGTTCTCCCCCCGTCTCGCGGCAGAGGACCGCCGCATAAGTGCCGTCTATTTTCTCAAGCGCCGCTTCCTTTTCCTGTACCCGCTCCGTCTCAAGCAGGCCCTGCCGCTCCGTCTCTTTCAGGAATGTCAGAAAAGCCGGATCATCCTCTTCCGCCACATAGGCTATCTTTATCTCCGGTATCCGCTGTTCCGCGGTATTCCACTGTTCCAGCAGCGTCCCCAGGATAAATACCAGGATGCTGGGAAAGAACACCGTAAAAAAGAGGTTCGCCTTCTGCCTGTAAAATGTCTTCCATACAGCCATGAATATCTGCATTTTAACTCCTTCTCCGCGCCTTGCGCCGCGCATGCCGTCTTCTGTCTTCTTTCCTCTTCCGGCTGTCCTATCCCATCTCCCGGCCCGTCAGCGCCAGGAACACCGCGTCCAGATTGGGTTCCCGCGTGTTGATCCCCCGAAGCGTCACCTTTTCCCGCTCCAGAAGCTGAAGAAGCTGCATAAAACCGTCGAACTCCAGGGCGGTAGCCACCTCCAGCACGCACCGGCCCTCCCGTTCCGTAAACCTCGCGTCCTTTACGTCCGGCAGAAGCAGGATCCTGCCGCAGAGTCCGGACCGGTCCAGCCCGGCCGGCAGCTTTCCTTCCACCTCATAAGTCTTCCTGTCCGTGGCAAGTGCCACCAGTTCCTGCTCCGTACCGCACGCCACCATGGCGCCCCTGTCCATAATGGCGATCCTGTCGCAGATTTCCTCCACCTCCTGCATGTAATGCGAAGTATAGATCACGGTCGCTCCCTCTTCCCGCAGGGTCAGGATGGAGCGCAGGATCAGATCCCTTGACTGAGCGTCCACGCCTACCGTGGGCTCGTCCATAACGATCAGTCCAGGCCTGTGCGCAATGCCGCAGGCAATGTTCAGCCGCCGCTTCATGCCGCCCGACATTCGGTTCGTCCTCACGTCCCCTTTCTCTTCCAGTCCCACAAAGGCCAGCGCCCTGTCCGCTTCCTCCTTCAGTTTTTTCCCCTTCAGCCCATACAGGGATGCAAAGAACCGCACATTCTCCCGAGCTGTCAGAAACGGGTGCAGCGCGATATCCTGAGGCACGGTCCCGATGAACGCCTTCACTCTGTTCCTGTCCCGGACCGTATCCAGACCGGCCACAGACACGCTCCCCTTATCGTAATCCGTGAGGGTTGTCAGGATATTGATGGTCGTGGATTTTCCCGCCCCATTGGGACCAAGAAGTCCGAAAATTTCTCCTTTCCCGACGGAAAAGCTCAGATTGTCCACCGCGCAGAGATTTCCGTAATTTTTTACCAGGTTACTGACCTTTACAAACTCGTCCATATATTCTCTCTTTCCGCTTTCCACGGCCCCGGCCGTCTTGCTGTACCCTTATTCTATCAGGCCTTCTCCCTTTGCGGAAGTGACGAAAGTATGGAAATGCAGGTGACAAATGTCATGAAAAAAAAGATTTTAAATTTTTCAAATAATTTGGGGATTTACCCTCAATAAAAAATTTTATGCGATGTCAGCTTTAGAAAAATTTATGGAAAATTTACATAAAATTTCTGCCGCCTTCCGCTTTGATTTTCCAACCGTCTGATTGACAGTCCAGTCTGCTCTTCTCTTTTACGTCAATCGTTGCAAAGTCCTCTCTTTCTTCTCTTTGATTGCCCTTTCGCGATTACTGATTTTCAGCGACGAGATGAAACACGCTTTGAGAGTTTCACTCGCTGCCGCGGCATTCGGAAACAACGGTTCATCAACGCTGGATTTACAGAGCATCTATTGTTTCTATTCGTCCAGCTGCAAAATGGATTTGACATGGCAAAAATCTCCGATGTAAAAGACTTTTGATAGACGCTTCCTCTTCACAGGTGATAAAATTCTCATAGGTCAGGAGAACTAACGCCGCGAAACAGGAGGAAACAAGATGGAAATCGGCTCACAGATCAGAAAATACCGTAATGCGCAGGAACTGTCCCAAGAAGAACTGGCAGAAAAACTATATGTGACTCGCCAGACGCCAGACAATTTCCAATTGGGAAAATGAAAAGAGTTATCCGGATATTCACAGTCTGCTGCTTCTGAGTTCCATTTTTGAAATATCTCTTGACCAACTGATCAAAGGAGATATTGAAATTATGAAGCGGGAAATCAACAAAGAAGAACTCGAAAAATTTAATTATCTGGGAAAACTGTTTGCTGTTCTTTTTATTTGCAGTATTGCAGTATTTGTTCCACTCGTAGTATTTTTGAAAAGTTACGGGATTATTATTTGGGCAATCCTGTATCTGATAACCCTCATCATAGCCTTCAGGGTTGAAAAACTCAAAAAGAATAACGACATCCATACCTACAAGGAAATCGTCGCTTTCAGTGAAGGAAAAACTCTGGACGAAATTCAGAAGCAGCAGGAAATAGGAAAAAGACCATATCAAACTGCGCTCAAATTTATAGCCGGGGCCTGTGTCGGCGCAGTTATTGCCGCCATTGCCATTATGGCGTTGTCAGTGAAATAAGAAGGTACGATGCTGCGCGCATTGTATCTTGTAACCAATAAGCAACCCCCTTATATCCGCTCCGGCCTGCAGGAAAAGCCGATGCCAAGAGCGTTGGGCCCCACATGACAGCTGATCCCCAGCGTAAGGTCATCGCACAGTACCTCCATCCCGGGAAACGCCGCCTCGATCTCCCTCACCCAGGCATCCGTGGCCTCCTTCGGCGCGCTGGAAGCCGCAAGAAGAAACACATCCTCTTTTTTCCTGCCCTCGGCGTACACCGTCTCCAGATCCTTCCGCATGGCTTCGATCATCGCCTTTCTGGCGAGCCCGAATCCCCTGCACTTTTTATAGGTGTCAAGCGTCCCCACATCAAATTTTAACACAGGCTTAATGTTCATCACCGTTCCCACAGCGGCCGTCGTTCTGGAGATACGGCCGCCTCTGCGGAGATATTCCAGCGTATCAACCGCCAGATAAATCTGCATTTTGCTCCTCGCCGCCTCCAGCATCTCCCTGATTTTGGCAGCGCCGTAGCCCTCCCGCACCATCTCCAGTGCGTCCATAACGGAGCGCCGCAGGGGAGTGGCCACTCTTTTATTATCCACCACAAAAACCCGGCCCTGGTACGATTTTCCGCACGCCAGCGCCAACGCCGTCATGCAGGAACCGGAAAGTCCGCTGCTGATGGGGATATAGACTATCTCTTCAAATTCGGCAAGCGCCCGGTTCCAGATCCCGGTCACATCCACCGGCGAGGGCTGAGAGGTGCCAACCTGCGCGCCTTCCTCAAGAAGCCGGAAAAACTTTTCTCTGGACAGATTTACGCCCTCCAGATAATCCTTCCCGTTGACGGAAAAAGGCATCGGGAGTACCAGTATCCCAAGCTCCTCCGCCTGTTTTTGTGTAATGCCGCTGTGGCTGTCCGTGACGATTCCCACTTTTTTCATTTTGCCGCCGTCCTGCGCTCTGACGCGCCCTGTCCTTTCCGTTTCCGCAATCCTTCTCCTATTATAACAACCTCTCCGGTTTTTTACAAGATTCGGCTGCGGCTCTGACAGCCGATACGCTCAGTAGGGACTTTCCATGCTCTCGGCCTTCGCGACGGCTTCCTCCAGCGTCATATTGTAAAAAAGCCCCGCATTGAAGAAACGCCCCGACCTTCTGTCGTCCACAAACGCTCCCACCACGACGCCCGGGAGCGCGCTCTTCGGGTCGTTTGGCGCATGGGGGCCGCCCAGATCCGTCCTGCACCACCCCGGATCCGTGAGGTTGATCATCACGTTTGTTCCCTGCAGCTTTGATCCCAGATCGACGGTCACTTTGTTCAGCGCCGCCTTGCTCGCGGAATATCCCGCCTGTTCCGGCTCAAGACTGATCCCGCTGGTGGTATTCACAATCCTTCCGAATCCTTTTTCCAGCATCTTCGGCAGGAAGTGATAACAGATCATCATGGGTGCGATCGTGTTGATGGCAAAGCTGTCCGCGTAATCTACGGCGGGCGTCTTCAGGTACTCTGTCCGATAGGCGACCTGCATCCCCGCGTTGTTCAGAATAATGTCCACATCCATGCCGGCCCTGTCTATCTCTTCCAGCATCCCCGCCACGGATTCCGCATCCGAAAGCTCCGCCGCCACCGCGCAGGCGGAAACGCCCATCGCCTTCAGTTCCTCCACCAGGTCGGCGGAATGCTCCTTTGTCCTCCCCTGAGCGATGATATTACAGCCCCGCTGCGCCAAAAAAACGGCCGCCAGCCTGCCGATTCCCCGGCTCGCACCCGTCACAAGCGCCCACTTTCCCTTTACATCTACCATATCCCGTCTCCTTTTCTTTTTGCTCCGCCCGCTGCAAAAAGTCCCCGGAAGCTTTTTCGCTGCCGGGGACCAATGCTGTCTTTACCAAAAGCCTGCTTATTTCTTTACCACAAGATGCTGAGGAAGACCGTTCACCATGAAAGGCTGCAGTTCGCCCTGGATCAGGGGCTTTGCATACTTGATGAACTCTTCGGTCACATAATCGCCCTCCGCGTTAACCCACTCTCTGGGAACCACTCTCTCGTTGTTGGCGATGTCATGGATATCATAGATACCCGCCTGGCTTCTGTAGGGATCGTCGGAAACTCTCTCGATCGTGATCATCTTTCCGGTATTTCCCTCTACGGCAGCGTTTACAGCGGCTCTGCCCACCATGTACGCCTCGTCGATATCGGTGCGGGAAGAAATGTGGGAAGCGCATCTTTGCAGCGTGGAGAACTCAATGCCGCGGGTCTTGCATCCAATTTTTGCGCTCAGGAAGCCCGCCAGATAAGCCGCGGTTCCCTGAAGCTGCTTATGGCCGAAGGCGTCCACGTAATCTCCGCCGCCGGAAAGCTCGCACACATAGCGGCCGTCAGCCAGCTTGATTCCCTCGGACACGGCAACCACCACGTTTTTCTGCTTTTTAACCAGATCCTGCACCTTTCCGACGAACCGATCCATATCGAAGGTCAGCTCGGGCAGATAGATCAGATCGGGTCCGCAGCATTCCTCTGTCTTTGCCAGAGCCGCCGCGCCGGTCAGCCAGCCTGCGTTACGTCCCATGATCTCAAGGACGGTAATGTTTTCCTTGTTGTAGCTTAAGCCCAGAGCGTCCCGGATCACTTCCTTGACAGCGGTGGCAATGTACTTTGCGGCGCTGCCGAAACCGG
Source organism: uncultured Acetatifactor sp. (assembly GCA_947586055.1). Lineage (GTDB taxonomy): Bacteria > Bacillota > Clostridia > Lachnospirales > Lachnospiraceae > Acetatifactor. Next base: position 123,363 of record CANPXL010000004.1, read on the forward strand.
GCGTATGGTCGGTAATGGCAAGGTCGTTGTCGATGGTCTTGGGTACGCCCATGAATTTCTGGCTGTATCCCTTCATCGCCGCATAATCGGAAAGCTGCTTGATGGTATCCATGGAGTCGTTTCCGCCGATATAGCAGAACACATCGATCTCAAGCTTGTCCAGAATCCGGAAAATCTTCTCATAGAGTTCGGGATCCGCACTGATCTCCGGCAGCTTGAAGCGGCAGGAACCCAGAAACGCGGAGGGCGTTCTCTTTAAAAGCTCCACATCCAGATCCGTCTTCAGCTGTGTGGAAAGGTCCACATACTGCTCGTCCAGCAGTCCCTGAATCCCGTGCAGCATGCCATAAATTTTGTTAAACCCAAGCTCTTTAGCCGCTGTGTAGACGCCGGCCACGCTGGAGTTGATCACGGCCGTAGGGCCGCCTGACTGTCCGACAATAATGTTGCGTTTCGTAGACATAAAAAAATACCTCCTGTACCTTTAAGGGAATTTGATTACACTGACCTTATTTTAGCAAAGACAGTCCCAAACTGCAACCCAAAATATGACAATTCTTAAGAACAAAGATATTTTTCCGAAAACGCGGCATACTGACTGAGACCCCATCAAAAACACGGCGGAAAGGAGCCCTTATGAAAAAATCAGAGAAAAAGGAACCTGTCAATCCCATCCCCGAAGGCGTCTGGGAAAGCACCCGGCCCGTATCCGGAAGCAGGAAGTCCACACCCGCTTCCAGCACCACCGACCTGCAGGGAAACGGATATCCGGAGACAAAAGGGAATCGGAAATGATCGGAACCAGACGCGCAGTCACCCCGTCCGTCAGGCCCGGGGCTTTGGGCAGGACTATCTGTCCCCCGTATAGTATCCCGCCTGCGCGTCCCAGAGTTCCTTATACTTGCCGTCCCCGGCATACAGCCCCTCATGGCTTCCGTCCTGCACGATCTGTCCCTGATCGAACACCAGGATTCTTTCGCAGAAGCGGCAGCTCGAAAGGCGGTGACTGATGAACACCGAGGTGCGGTCCTTTGAAATTTTGTTGAAATTCTCGTACACTGCAGCTTCGGCGAGGGGGTCAAGGGATGCGGTGGGCTCGTCTAAAATCACAAACGGAGCCTCCTTGTAAAGTGCCCTTGCAAGGGCGGTCTTCTGTTCCTCGCCGCCTGAAAAATCAATGCCTTCGATATCGTACTCCCTGCCCATGCAGTAGTCGAGCGCGGATTTCCCTTCCTCCTTCGCCTTTTTGTCAAGATCGTTAAGCTTTTCCCCCATTCCCGCGCGCACAAGGCAGTCTCTTGCGCGCTTGTCGTCATAACCAAAGCCTGCCGAAACATTGTCGCCCAGCGAAAAAGCGAGCAGCTGAAACTCCTGAAAAACTACCGAAAACAGCGACAGATACTCGTTGTAACGATACCGCGTAATGTCGATGCCGTTTAAGTAAATCCTGCCCTCGGTCGGGTCGTAGAGACGGCACAAAAGCTTGATAAAGGTGGATTTTCCCGAGCCGTTCTCGCCGACGATCGCGATCTTGTCCCCAATCTTAAACTTCATCGAGATATGTCTCAGCGCCCAGTTTTCGGTTCGCGGATAGCGGAAGCTCACGTCCTTAAACTCGATTTCATAGTCCAGGTCGTCTCGCTTTTCCACCGCAAGCGTCCCCTGATACATCTTGTTCGGCAGGTCAAAAAATTCGTAGGTCGTCTGCAGGTAGCCGGTGTTGAACCTGATCTCCGTAAAACCCGTAGCCAGGTTGTCGATGGCGCCCACAAAGCGGTCGATGGCGCCCTCGTAGAGAACGAAGCTTCCGATTCCGAACGCTCCGCAAAACGCCTTTGCCGCAACGTAGAGGTGAATGAGAATCTGCATGACGGCGTCCTTCGGAACGTCCAGCGCACCGAAGACCAGCCCGATCTTCCGAATCTTTTGCAGCCACAGCGGATGCAGCGTATATTTTTTGTGTTCGTCCAGGACGATCCGATGCAGGTTGAAAACGGTCATGTCCGAACCCCAGAGCCGGCCGTATGCCGCATAGCGGCGGCTTGTAAGCGAAATCTCGTTCCGCGCGTCGTTTTCCCGGTTCTGCCTGCTTACCCGAAGCTTCGCCGTCAGGAAGGAGAACGCCGCGATGAGCAGGAGCATAATCGCCGCCGAACAGGGTGAATTGATCCCCTTCAATATTCCCGTAAACTGCCCCGAGGCCGTCGCAAAGAGCGCCGCGGCGGTGAGAGAAAGCGACAGTATCAGCTCAGTCAGCCCGTCTATGAGATTCGGAACGCTGTATAAAACCTGCATAAGCCCACCGTAGATCGTCCGCGTAGTGGCGTCGATCCGCTCGCTTAACAGTCTGACATCGGGATTTTCGAGATGCTCGTATTGCAGCCTGCAGTTTTCATCAAACAGGATCTGTGAGTATCTGTAATAATTCTGGCTGTCCAGAACCTCGGTTTTCATCTGCATAACGCGGGTGACCACCGAAAAGAGAAATCCGCCCAATACCGTCAGACACGCAAACAGGATCAGCCTGTCCTTCTCTTTGGCCCCCGAGATTTCGTCCAGGAGCAAAGCCGACATCGTCAGCGAAAAGTAAGCAGAAACCCGCTGCAGGATTCTTTGAATGACCGCAAAAGTCCAGTATCTCGGCGCATAGCTATGCCAGATCCCAACTGCCCTCTTCAGGCAGGAAATGTCGTCTTTCAGAGTGATTTTAGCCATTTTGCGCACCCTCCTCCTGATAATATCTGCTCTGGACATCAAACAGCTCACGGTATTTTCCGCCCTTCGCCATCAGTTCGTCATGGGTTCCGACCTCGGCAAAATCTGCGCCGTCCAAAAGGAAGATCCTGTCGCAGAAGCGCGTCGAGGCCAGACGGTGTGAAATAAATACCGAAGTGGAATTTTTCGAGATCTCGTTGTAGCGGCGATACATTTTGTCCTCGGCGATCGGATCCAGCGCCGCCGTCGGCTCATCCAAAATCATACAGAGCGGGCTTTTGTAAATGAGACGCGCAAGCAGCAGCTTCTGCTTTTCTCCCCCCGAAAGTTCCACCGCGTCGTCGTTTATCACACGGTCCAGCGGCGTTTTCAGTCCCATCGGCAGACTGTCCGCTTTCTCCTTGAAGCCGGAAAGCTCCACCGCCCGTTCCAGCCGCCCGCGGTCGATCTCGTCCTCATTTACCGTGCAGGCAATATTCTTTTCCAGCGATACCGGCAGCAGGTTGTACTTCTGAGGAATGATCCCGAAAAGCGAATACATCTCGTCCCGGTTGTATTCAAAGAGCGTGTGGCCGTCCAGCAGCACCTCGCCCTCGTCGGGCAGAATCAGCCCGCACATTATCATGACAAGTGTGGTCTTTCCCGCGCCGTTGAGACCTACAAGCGCGATCTTCTCGCCCGCTTCCACCTTAAACGACACGTTCTCCAGGACGTTTTTCTCGCCTTTTGGATATTTGAACGTGACATTTTTAAATTCGATGGAAAACGGCTTCCGGGGAACAGGTATGCCCTCCCCGTGGTTGAGTCTGCCTTCATATTCCAAAAGCTCCCGCAGGTCGCTTATCTGCGCCGATCCCTCTTTTACCTGCTGAAATTTCCACGCGATGCCGCCAAGAAGCCCCGCGAGGGAGCTGATCGCCGAAAAATACAAAACAAACCCGGCCGCGTCAACCTCGCCCAGAAGCGCCTTATATATCAGGAACGTGTATGCTGTTCCATCGCGCAGCAGGACGATCAGGAAATCCACCAGCGAGACCAGGACTCCGCGGCGCTCGTGCTTTTTCTGCAGATTGAGGGATGCATCAATCTGCGCTGAAAAGCGCCGGTGCAGGGGCTCCGCCATGTTGAAAAGACGGATCTCCTTCTGATAGCCGAGATTTTTGGCAATGTGAAAGACAATATAATTGCGCCTGCGTTCGGCGGCGTTTCGTTCATCCCGCTCCTGATAATGCTTCCTCCACTGCCAGTTGGACATCCGACGGTTTACCACCGCGCCGATGAGTAAGATTACGAGAATCGCCGGGTGGAGCATTGAGACTGTGGCGCCGAAAAGAAAAAATTTTAATACCTCGCCCACCGTCTCCGCGAAGATCATCGGGAAATGCGTGGCGTGGGAATGGTCCCTTATGGCAGTATTTGCCCGTTCGCTGACCTCATTGTAATGCACGTCATAATTTAAGTACCAGTCGGCTGTGCGATACACAGATGTCCATTTATAGTTCAAAATATTCATAACATCTATCTCAGCATAACTTACGATTCCCTGGAGCATTTTGTTTGCCGAGTCAACGATTGCCCTTGCCAAAACCATACCCGCCACCACAAGGGCGATATAACCGAAGTCGCTATAGCTGCCGATGGCGTTAATGATCGCGGGAGAGACATAGAGCCCGAGGGCCGCCGCCAAAAGCGACAGCGGCACAACCGCCAGCCCAACAAACACCAGAAACCGCTGATTCTCCCACAGTATGCGGTAGATATATCTCACGCAGGAGAACATGCCGTATTTTGGTTTTCGTTTCTGCTCTTTTTCTTCTTTTGACATTTTTCCTCCATTTCCGCGCTGTTCTCCGCGCATAACAAGTTTGTGACCGCGCCTTTCTTTGCTCATCAATTGGCGCTTCCCTCCCGAACTGTTACGATGATAGTATCAGTTCAGGACGCGAAAAGGTTGATTCCGGGTACGAAATGTCTTTTTCAGGGTACCAAATGCAGATCGGAAAGCAGAGATCGGGAGAAATCGTGAAACAGAAGACGGAATCCGCGACAGATCAAAAAACGGATGCCCGGTATGGAAAAAGGAGCTGCGCACCTATTCATTCAGTGCGCCAGCCCCCTCATTCGTCATCCTCAATGGAATTAGCAGTTCCGCAGTAAACCCGCCATCCTCGCTGTCTGCCGCGAAATAACCGCCGTATTTTTTGACCACCGTCTCCACCCGCGACAGCCCGAAGCCGTGGTCCGCGCCCTTTGATGACGCAAACCGCGCGCCGCTCTTCGCCCGCTTTTTTCCCGCGGCATTTGTGACCGAAAGGTAAAACTGCGTATTCTTCCTGCCGAGATAGACGCGGATAAAGCGGTCATCCTGCGCAAGGCGCTTGTTTTCCTCAATGGCGTTGTCCAAAAGATTGCCGATAATGACACAGAGGTCGATGTCCGATACCGGCGTGCCGTCGGGAATTTTCGCCTTCGCGTTGACGGGGATCTCGTTCTGCGCCGCGATGTTGAGTTTCCCGTTTAAAATCGCGTCTACCATCACCCGACCCGTTTTTATGACCGTATCGACGGTCGTAAGATCGTCGTTGAGGTCGGAGAGATAGCGGTTCACCTCGTCATAGTTTCCCAGAGCCATCGAAGCCTGCATCGCCTGAATGTGGTTGTGATAGTCGTGTCTCCACCCGCGCATTTTGCGATACATTGACTCGACCTCGTCGCAGTACTTCTGCAGAAGCTCCGACTGGTACCGTTCGATTCTCTTGTTGATCAGTTTATCTAAAAGCATGCTCTCCACCTAAAACAGTTCGATAATTTTCTTTCCGATGACGTCCGCCATGCCCCGGCTGATCGGCACGGTCTCGCCGCTGTTCAGGATGACCCCGGTGCGGTTTATCTGCAGGACCTCCCGCAGATTCACGATAAAAGAGCGCTGAACGCGGAGAAAGCAGTCGTCAAGCCGCGTTTCCAGCTGCGAGATCGGGACCTTCAGCCGATACTCGCCCGATTCCGCATGGATCACCGAATACTGCCGCTGCGCTTCGATATAGCGGATTTCCCGCAGGCTCAGCGCGGTCTCGCCGCCGTCCGAGGGCAGGAGGATCTTCCGCTCCGCCTGTGAGAGTTTCCCAAGCGCGCGGGTCAGCACCTCCGAGAGTTTCTGCGGCTTGACAGGCTTTAACAGGTAGTGCAGCGCCTCGACCTCGTACCCCTCCGCGATGAAATCGGGATAGCCCGTGATAAAAATGATCGGCGCCGTCTCCGCCCGGGCGCGAAGCTTTTTTGCGAGCTCGACGCCGTTCATGCCCGCCATTTCTATATCAAGCAGCAAGATATCGGGCGGGCAGTCCTCATACGCAAACAATAACGCCTCCGCCGACGGAAATTCCTGTACGCCGACCGAAGTCCCGGACCGGGCGGCCCAATCCAGCACAAGGCTTTTTATATATGTGCGTTCAGCAGAGTTGTCGTCGCAGAGAAAGATACGCATGGTAAACTCCTTAACATTGCGTGAAACAGGTCAGCCAATCCCACCTACAGCTGCCGCGTTTTCATATTTTGTATGACGCTTATCACTAAATTCGATCTTCCCATAAATCAGCAGCGCCGCGCTCCGTTTTCTTTCCACACGGCACCGCAATCCCGTACCATAAATTTTATCAGACCGTCGGCGGATGTCAAGCGATGCTTGCGGATGCTGTCATATTCGTGTCAGTAACAGTTCAGCCGCGCCATTCGCAAAGCCGCGCTGACGCGCTATCCGGCGCTGCGCGCCTGCCTTTGCTCATGAGATGGCGCTCCCTCGGCCGTCATACACATCAAAAAATTCATGCGAGCATGATTTTTCGATGTGTATGACGGCCGACTGAACTGTTATTCCTGTCATATTCTGTCGCACGATTTTTCTTTACTTTCTGATGTGGATATGCTACTCTCCTATTGTATTTCATATCACAGAGTCCAAGCAGGAGGTCGCGTATGCCAAGAGGAAGAAAACCGGCATTAACACTGGAGGAACAGCTGCAGAAAATTACGGAGGAAATTGACGATCTAAAGGCAAATATAAAAGAACTGGAAAAGGCAAAAGAAGATCTGGAAGAACAAATCCGGTTAAACCGCCTGTCGGAGCTGGATGACCTGATCACCGAAAGCGGATTAAGCTTTGAAGAAGTAAAAGAGCTGTTAAACAGAGAGCAGGATGAATGACGTCCTGCTCTTTTGTGTTTCTCCTATCTTACAGTCTGCCCTAATGCCAACAATGCCGCTCTGCCGGCACCATTCTTCAGTAAAATGTGCTGGCATGTAGTTTCAGACACAGGATACAGAAAGCCCACGCCTGGCACCCGAACATTACCTGTCAAACGTGAAACTGCTGAACTCGGCTTCGCCCTCGCCTGAAAACTCGAAATATATCGCCCTTCTGCCGATTATACCCGAGGTAAGCAGTGCGCTGAAGGCGATATCCCCCTCTTTCATTTCAAATTCAGCAACAACTTTCCCGCGATAGCTATCAACGCGAACCCTGACGGTCATCTGCCCCTTGACCCTTGCAGATACGGAAACGGTTTTCGGGGAGTTTGTGCCAAATTGCAGGTATCTGAAACCGACGGTCGTGCCGCCTTTGATGTTCACAACAGGCGCTGAAACGCCGTCGGCCTGCTCATAGACAGGCTTTACATACGCCTGATGAAGGGGGCTTATGTGGCAGGCGTAGCCGGCGGAAATGATTTTATAAGCGTCTATGCCGTTGACATTTGCGCCCGATGAAGTCATTTCGACCGGCTTTGAGGAAACAGGCTCGCCGCCAACGTAGGTTATGTCTCCGATATAGATTTTTCCGTCCTTGCCAATCGCTATGTCCACCGGTTCTATCATGCCCTGACGTGCGAACTCGTCGGTTCCCGTCTGGCGGTGATAGAAGATATACCATTGACCGTTTATCTCCACAAGGCCGCCGTGGTTGTTGCCCCAGCGGTATGTCTGCTGGCCCGTTCCGTCGGGCAGCTTTAAGATTTCTCCACCGTTAAAGGATATGTCTCCGCCGTCCTGATAACCTTCCAGCGGACTGTCCGACCACTTATATGACAAAAACCCGTTATTAGGCTCATAGACACCTAATTCCGGAACTGGCGTGACATATCTCTTTGAATACACATAAACATATTTCCCGCCTATTTTTCTCGGACTTGAAGCCTCAAAGAAAGCGTCCCGGAGGTCGATATGCGCGGTATCGGCGTTTTTGTTCCACGGGTCGGGAACATGCCCTATTGGGTGGGCTCTGAATGTTTCCTCTTTTATGGTTGCCATATCGTCCTCAAGCTCTGCGCAATAACATCCGCAGAATCCCCAGAATGCATACGCTTTGCCGTCGTCATCGACTAAAACCCCGGGATCGAAACCAAGTTTTGTTTCAATCGGATTTTCAAAAGGCCCCGCGGGATTTTTTGAGGACGCTGCCATGATCTTCGCGCCCCGCCCTTCGGCAGCATAAAGGTAAAAGGTATCGCCCTTTTGCACAACATCGGGAGCGTAAAGAATCGAACCGTCGGTGGCTGTGTAGCAAACGCCGTGGTATGTCCAGTCGGTGAGATCGTCTACCGGAGCGCTCCAGACAACATAATCCCTGCCGCAATAGGAGCTGCGTTCGGTGTCGTGAGAACCATAGACATAAAGCCGCTTTTCACCGCCCCACTCAAAAACCCGCGGTTCTCCGTCAGGAATATGCTCCCAAAGCGGCAGATACGGATTGGCTGATTTCAAAATATCCTTCATAATGGTTCTCCCTTCTATTTCAGGTAATAAACGCCCTGCATTAATACATACCTCTTTGGCATCTCATACACGCGCCCGGGAATGGAAACGTCGCCCGAATACAGATAATAATACCCCAAAAATCATATTCCCGCAAGATTCGTTTTTTCGTCAAATGCAGGCTTTCTGCCATGGGTGACGAAATCGCTGGTTCAAACGCATACTCTTCAGTTAGTGTATTTCAGAGCAAAACAACACTTTTTCATAAATGCGTCCCCTTGCTTCCCATATTCCGATTATATGATTGTACTATTGAAGGAACCTTTTCAGACAACGCCTGGGATGTCATGTAGTTTCAGATATTTCTTCTCCATAATCATAGATCGGAATCTGGCTGGGAACATAAATGTCGATATTATAGATAGAATCGGTGCCTTCATACCCCAATTCACAGATAACATCTCCTATGGTATAACGATATATGGTATATATCCCCTTGTAGAAATATGCATGTTTTTCATAGCCATCTCCGTATAGGGCTGTCATCTGCGCATAGGTATCTCTGGGCCGCAGTCCCCTGGCCGTCTGCGGATGACCGGCCGAAGAATCAAATACCTGCAGCCGGATCCGCACGCAGGTATTCTCCAGAAAATAAATTTGCAGGCAGTCTGCGGCATTATAATATAGATCATAGCTGTCTTTGCCGGGGGGAGCCGGCTGTGCTTCACCGTACTCAAATCCGGCTTCCTCCAGTTTTGCCAGAATATCCTGCCTGCTTTCAGAAAGGGAAATCGACATATCCCCTATTCGGACAGAGTCCTCCTCATCATATTCACAGATATACCCCATCCTTCCAGCATAAGACGGATCCGCCGCCAGCAGATCGTCCGGCATGTCCTTCCAGTAAAATCTGTCCGTCCCGCCGTCGTAGACCATACAGACGCAGTTTTCCCTCGTTTCGTCCCCTTCCTTTGTCAGTCCTGTATAACTGGGTTCCTCCGCCTGCCAGAAGTCGTAATACACATTAAAATACCGCGGATAGACCTCAGTATATTCCTCCCCGCCGTCTTTTGGCTGCTTCCAGCTATAGCCCCAATATCTTCTCTCCGGGTCCCTCGGGTTTTCCATTCCGATCCAGAGACAAAGGTCCGTCTTATTTTCCTCCCTGATCTGCCGCGAAATCTGCAGGAATTCTTCCGTTGAAGTGATGACCGCAAGATATCCGCCCTTCTGCGCGCATTGCCGCCACGCCTCTTCCCACGTCGCGTCCGAGCGAACCAGTTCATAACGATGACCTGCGGACGAGGTTTCCCCAGTCAACAGCAGGCTTCTTGCTTCTTCATAGACATAATACCGGCTGGGCTCGACAGCCCGGTCGCTGTCGAAGCAGGACGCCAGCGCAGCTTCATATTCCTCCTTCGTCACGCTCTCCCCGTTCCAGTCGTATATCACTTCCGCGTTTCCATCCTTGTCAAATACGACTCCGCCATCCTCCCACTTCTCCCTATGCGTTCCCTGGGCGACGTACTCCCATTTTCCATCGACAATGGATACAATAATATCCCAGTAATTTCCCATGTTTCCGTCCGCATTATTGACCAGATTTTCTCTTTCCATGTACTCAAAATGACGACGGCCCGTATAAAATACATCCGTCCCCTTCCCCTCATGATACGTTACAAGAGCACATCCGCCCGCTTCTATGCCGGTATCCACCACAAGCTCCGGTATCTCGTCGTCATCCACATAAATAAAGCTGTAGGTCGTCTCGCTGTAGTAGGTCGTCTCGGACAATTCCGTCCCTTCCAGATACGACAGATATTCCGCACGCCAGCCGCCTTCCGGCCAGTCCGCTTTCGCGTCCTCCTTTTCTTCCAGCCCCGTTTTGCCGTCCGCTGCCTGCGGATCGGAACCGCTCTCTGAGCCGCCGTCCGCGGCTTGTGCGCCGGAACCGTCCTCTGTCAGCGCATCCGGAACAGCCAAGTCCCGCCCGCAGCCTGCCGCAAGCAGACAAACCCCCGCCAAAAGACAGCATAACCTTCTCTTTTTCACAATAACCGACTCCTTTCTCCCAGCGAAATGAAACGCATGCTGTCTTTATAACATGTCCCTGCATCATTTTGGCAAACTACATAAAAGCGGCTGCATTTTGACTGCAGCCGCCTTCTCATTTCCGTCATATCTTATTTTTCTTTCTCTGTTGCAAACATCCCGTTATCCTGTAACCATCCCGTTACACGGTACCGTTATAGCGGGAGTTCTCCTGGGTATAATACGCTCCCCCGGCGGTATAACCGCTGGCGGCGTCAGCCTGTGTCGTCATATAGTAATTGACAAGAGAGACATTCGTCTGAATGGAAGAACCATACTCTTCCATAAATTTCTGAAACTGAGACAGATCCGATTTGCGGAATGCGTCTCCGTCTACCTTCAGACGACCCTTTTTGTCCACACTGATTCCGAACTGCTCCAGCGCGTCCTGATTCTGCGACGTCTTCTCCATGATCCGGGACAGATTCGCCGTCACGCCGGAATTGAGACTGGACAGGGCGCTGTCCAGCATGCTGTTATAATTGCCCGCAAAGCTTTTTACCGCGGCAAGGATCTTTTCCACATCGTACCGCTCTGCGCCGTCCTGATCCGTTATCCTTTCAAACAGCGAGCCGGACGTAAGGGATTTAATATCCGCCTTCAGAGCGGCCGCCCCGGTATAGGTGGCGTTGTCCTCTTCCTCCTTCGCGTCGGCCTGTACGCTGTCCGTCTGACCGGCGGAAGCGCTTGCGAAGCCAAGGCGGGACATCACGGTGGAGCCGTAGCTGATCACATCCTCCCCGGAAAACAGCTCCTGTACCTTTGTAAGATCGGCAGCCTTTAACTGACCCTCGTTTAACTGCAGCGTTCCGTCGCGGTTGATGGTAATGCCGATCTGAGAAAGCCTGTCGGAATATGCCTGAGAACTTCTCATCATGCCCGCCACATGCGCCGTCTTGCTGGAAAGGGTGGAATCCTTGGCCGCCTTCACTACCTCGTTATAAATGGAGACAAAATTCTTTACCGCGGAAACCGTCTTGTCTCCCGCGCTCTTTCCGTCCTCCAGAACCTTGTACGTGTCCTCATTCTGCAGCACGGCAACGGAATTGGTTAGTCCAGAAAGTCCTGACGTCAGCTGGGCATTTGCCTTCTGGGCTTCCCTGGAAACCGTCGGGTGCTTCTTTGCCTCCAAAATCTGATCCAGAACGTCGCTCGTTTCGGCTTTTCTTCCGGATGACGCCGCTGTGGAGCTGTCCATGCTTCCGTAGTAAGCCTTCATCAGCTTTCCGTAGCTCCCGTTCTTGATGGAAGCGTAGTCGGAAAGCATGTTCAGATTGCCGAGATTGCCGCCCGAAAGCCCCTGGAATAAATAAGAATAATCCTGATCCATACCTGCATCGTACCTGATTCCCATAGTATCACTCCTTTGATCCTGATTCCGACTGATAGATACAGACATCCTTGTCTGTCATATAGTATATCGGCTTCCCGCTCTCAATAGTTTAGCCCTGTCGTTCAATTTTAACGTCATCACGTTATGTTTTACAGCTTCCCCAGCCGTTCCATCATAGACCGGCTCGTGGCCGTGATCTTCTCCATCGCCACATCGGCCACATAAATCCTGAGTTTGGACATCAGATCCGAAAGCTCGTCCGGCATCCTGCACATTTCCAGTTTTTCAAAGGCCTCGTCGATTCTGCTCAGTCCGAAGCTGTCTACCGCGTTGCACAGCTCCTGCAGGATCTGCAGCAGTTCCTCCTTTGTGGCGTTATGCTTATCGCTGTCCGCGACTTCCCCGTAAGGCGCAAGGATCTTTTTATAGCTTCTGTACATGGCGAGAAGCTCGGGCGTCCGGCTCCTGATCGTCTCAATATCCTCCGCATTTCCGCACTTTTCCATCTCAAAGAAAAACTGCGCCAGCTGCGTTGCGCCGATGGTGCGGGAGGCGCTCTTCAGGCCGTGAACCTCTACCGTGTAATCCCGCAACCTCCCCTCTTCCACGCACTGTTCTATCTTGGAGGCCTTGACGTCTATCAGCCTGTAGTAATCGCCCAGCAGCTTCAGGAACAGCTCCTGGCTGCCCGAATTTTTAATTCCCTCCCGGACATCCAGACCTTCTATTTTGGGGACGCCGTCCGGCCGGTCCCCCGTCTGCTGCTGCGTCCGATCTTCCGTCTGCTGCTCCGCCTGCGCCTGCACGGGACATATCTTATCCTCCGGCAGCCACCTTCTGATCTTGCCGCAGATCACCTTATAGTCGATAGGCTTTGCGACAAAATCGTTCATGCCGGCCTTTCTGAACGCTTCTCTGGCATCCAGCACCGCATTGGCCGTCAGCGCGATGATCGGCACTTTCTCCAGCCAGGAATCCCCCAGCGCGCGGATCTTCTGGGTCGTCTCGATTCCGTCCATCACAGGCATCATGTGATCCATGAAAATGATGTCATAGTGATTTCTTTTTACCATCTCGATCGCCCGGCTGCCGCTCTCCGCCGTATAAATCTTCATCCGCAAGGGCTTTAAAAGCCCCTGCGCCACCGTCAGGTTCATGGCCGTGTCGTCCACGATCAAAATTTTCGCGTCCGGCGCCGTAAAGTTCTGTTCGTCCTCCTTCTTTTCAGGGCCGCTGCCGCTCTCATGGTTCAGCGCCCGACAGAAGCTGAGGGTAGAAAGCGGCCTGTTGACGATGGTAACCGGCTCGTCCCAGTAATTCTCCGTGATCGGATTCTGTATCAGACAGATCACGGTGTCGTTCGGTATGATATATTCGCCCTCGGTTTCGTAAGCCTTAAGCATTTTGTAAGACGAGCCGTCCACGAACAGAAAGTCCACATGCTCTTCGTTGGTGGCCGCGTCGTGTCCCTCTATGTAATCAAGACCGTACTCCTGCGCAAGAGAGGAAATGCGATCGGATAGCCGTGAATCCGTCGTCCACGCGCTGACCACAGCGCCCCTCTCCAGAATGTCGTCCCTGACTCTGGCAGCCTGCTCCCAGTCGGTCACCTTCTGATGGATCGTAAAGTCAAATTCCGTCCCGATCCCGTATTCGCTCTGCACGCTGATCTCGCCGCCCATAAGCTCGATGAACTGCTTGGAGATCGCCAGACCCAGACCGGTGCCCTCTTTGTTTCGGTTTCTCTTTGTGTCAACCTGCTGGAACAGATGGAACAGCCGGCCGAGATCTTCCTCCCTGATCCCCTGTCCGGTATCCTTGACGGCGACATGGAGAATGATGCCGTCTTCCTCCTTTTTCTCAATCTTCATGCAAAGGCTGACGCTGCCGGATTCCGTAAACTTGATCGCGTTGTTGATCAGGTTCACCAGGATCTGGCGGATACGGCCGGGATCGCCGTACATTCTTCTGGGCAGCTTTTTGTCGATATCAAACAACAGCGCCACCGGTTTTGTGCCGATCATATTGAGAAAGCTCATGCCGATATCGTTGAGTATGGACATCATATCATACTCTTCCTCTATCAGTTCGATGTTGCCCGACTCTATCTTGGAAAAATCCAGGATATTGTTGATCAGCGTCAAAAGCGCCTGCCCGGAATTTTTAATGTTGTTCAGATAACTGTTCTCCAGACGGCTTTTGGTGTTGCGGAGCAGGATATCCGTCATGCCTACAATGGCGTTCATGGGCGTCCTGATATCATGGCTCATGTTCGACAGGAACTCGCTCTTCGCCCTGTTCGCCCTGACCGCTTCCTCGCACGCCCTGTCCGTTTCCCGGATCTGTTTCTGGGTAAGGGAATAAAACAGGAGGAAGATCCCCACGAACATCACGAGCATTGCGCCTATGGAAAACAGGTAGGAAGCGGTTCTCTGTTCGTTCAGTCCGGAGACGACGCTGTCCAGAATATTGTAGGAGGTGACCGTGATCAGGTTCCAGTCCGCATACCCCAGCGGCGCAATATAAAGGTACTTTTCCTCGTCGCCGATGGGCAGGATGATCGTATAGGTTTCCTGACAGTCGATCGCCCTTCTGATCTCAGCCACATACTGCTCCGTGCTTTTTTCCTCGCTGCCCGTAATGATCTCATACTGGCGCTCAAAAAAGTTGTCATGGGGAACCGATTTCCCTTTGATAATGAAATCTCCGTTGCTGCGTATAATATAGGAATAGGTATCCGCGTCGCGGTCGCCAAGCTCCAGCATATCGTTGACAAACGCGATATCGATCCCGCCCACAAGCGCAAGGCTCTTCTCCCCGTTCTGCATTTCATATTCACAGGGATACCCCAGCATGACAATATTCTCATCTCCATCCATGGCGCTGGACCACGCGATGTCCTGACGCCCGGATTTCAGAGATTCCGTAAACGCGTCCACGTCATAAATCTTCAGGTCGTCGCCAAACAGCACATCCATGTTTCCCGCTTCGTCCATCAGCCCCAGAAAAAGGAATTTTCTGGCAATGCCGCTGACGATCATGGCCTCTCTGAGTTCTTCCCCCTGAAGCTCCCCGTCCGGCGGCATCGTCGCCACAATGCTCTCCACCTGAGACAGCTTGATATCCACCACCGCGCGGAAATGATTGGTGATCTGGGTGCTCATTCTCTCTATATAAAAATTCGCGATATTTACCGTAGCATTCTCACTGCTTTTTTTCATCTGGTGCATCAGAAACAGAAAAATGCTGATGCTGACCAGAGCCACTACAAAAAACCCCAGCAGCAGAAGTCGGAGATTCCGTCTCTTACCGTAACCGCTCTTCGTTTTTTCGTTCTCTTCCCCCATACTGATCCCTCTTTCGCGCAAACCGCGTTCAGACGCCGGAAACCATTCCCCCGGAAACCGGACAAAATTGATTCAGAACGATACTACTTACAGTGTATCTCAATCTCTCACTGTTTTCAACAAAAAAATCTCCGCTGTTCTTTTTTACCTGCAAAAATTGTTACTTTTCACACAGTAGCCAGTCATAACATTAGCGCCGTCAGCTTAATCGCTGGCGGCGTCTGGCTCATC
>CANPXL010000005.1 GCA_947586055.1 uncultured Acetatifactor sp.
ACAAAAAAATAAGCCATAAATGGCTTGGATAAAGGATTTTTATGATATGATGTTGAAAAGGAAGTGTCAAACTCCCGCGAGAGCCAGGGCGCCGAAGAGCGCGCCAGCGCGACTTTGCGAAAGGCGCGGGCAAGTGCCAGCGCAAAGGAATCCGGTTGCTTTGCGCAAAGGGGAATGATATAATAAATCCGTTATCAGGTAAAAGAACAGGAGTCTGCCATGGAAGAACAGATGGAATTGTTACCGAACGACAGAATGCAGTTTGCGGTGCTGATCGACGCCGACAACATCAGCTCCAAATATGCGGGGACGATCTTCGAGGAACTGGAAAAATACGGCCTTTCCTCGTACAGGCGCATTTACGGGAACTGGTCGAAAGCAAACGGGTGGAATGAGAGGATGCTTCTGGAATACTCCATCATGCCCGTGCAGCAGTTTTCGTATACCACGGGAAAAAACGCCACGGATATGGCCATGGTCATCGACGCCATGGATATTCTCTATAAGAATAAGGTGCAGGGTTTCTGCCTTGTGACCAGCGACAGCGACTTTACCCGTCTTGCCATGCGGCTGCGGGAAGAGAATATGTTTGTGCTGGGCATGGGAGAATCCAAGACGCCGGTGGCGCTGACCAGAGCCTGCAACCGTTTTATCCACCTGAATCTGGTGGACGAGCAGAACAAGAACGTGGAGGAAAACAACGCGCAGGAGTCCGAGGAACAGAACGTGACGCCCATCTCCGAGATCCGCAAGGCCGTGCTGGCGCTATGCAACGAGAACGGAGGCAGCAAGGTGGATCTGTCAAGGATCGGAAGCCGGCTGAACGATAAGTTTTCCGACTTTGACGTGCGCAATTACGGCTATACCAAGCTCAGCACGCTGATCGATCAGGAACTGCCCGAAATGAGCATGAGCATGAACAAAAAGTCCAGCCAGTATTATGTGGAGCGCCGTTCCACTCTCACAAAGGAGGAACTGGAGCAGGAGATCTGCGCCCTGATCAGAAAGAACGGCGGAAAGATCGAAAATCTTTCCATTTTAAACGATGAGCTTCATAAAAAGTACAAGCAGCTGGACTTCAGGCAGTTCGGCTACAGCAGGATCTCCAGTTTCCTGCGCAGTTTAAAGAGCGTCAATATCCACGAAAACGAAGTTTCGCTGAAGGAAGACCAGAGGACGGACAACGATGGATCTGTTTGAATACATGCGATCCGCCCGTCAGGAGAAAGAGGCTCCGCTGGCGGCGAGAATGCGCCCCCGGACGCTTGACGAGGTAGTGGGACAGGAGCATATCATCGGAAAGGACAGGCTGCTCTACCGCGCCATCATGGCGGACAGGCTCAGCTCCGTCATCTTTTACGGGCCTCCGGGAACGGGAAAGACCACGCTTGCCCGGGTGATCGCCAATACCACCAGCGCCGAATTTGCCCAGATCAACGCCACCGAGGCCGGCAAAAAGGACATGGAGGAAGTGGTGAAAAGGGCCGGGGAAGTTCAGGGCATGTACGGGAAACGGACCATCCTCTTTATCGACGAGATACACCGGTTCCACAAAGGGCAGCAGGATTATCTTCTCCCCTTTGTGGAGGACGGCACGCTGATCCTGATCGGCGCCACCACGGAAAATCCGTATTTTGAAGTGAACGGGGCCCTGCTGTCAAGGTCCGTGATCTTTGAGCTGAAACCCCTTCCCTCAGACGCCGTGAAGGAACTGATACGCCGGGCGGTCAGCGACCGGGAGAGGGGGATGGGCTCTTATGATGCCGTGATAGACGAAGACGCGGTGGATTTTCTCGCGGAAATGTCCGACGGAGACGCGAGACACGCTCTGAATGCGGTAGAACTGGGCGTCATGACCACGCAGCGCGGAGCGGACGGAAAGATCCACATTACGCTGGAGACGGCCCGGGAATGCATCCAGAAGCGTGTCCTTCGCTATGACAGGACCGGCGACAACCATTACGATACCATATCCGCTTTCATAAAGAGCATGCGGGGGTCGGATCCGGACGCGGCGGTCTATTATCTGGCCAGAATGCTCTGCGCCGGGGAGGAGCCGGCCTATCTTGCAAGGAGGATCATGATCTGCGCGGCGGAGGATGTGGGAAACGCCGACCCCAACGCGCTGGTGGTGGCAACGAACGCTTCTCTGGCGGCGGAGCGCATCGGCATGCCGGAGGCGCAGATCATCCTGGCTCAGGCGGCGGCCTATGTGGCCTGCGCGCCCAAGAGCAACGCCTCCTGCAGCGCTATCATGGAAGCTGTAGCCGCGGTGGAGGAAACGGGAAATCTCCCCATTCCGCCCCATCTTCAGGACGCCCATTACGCGGGGGCGTCAAAGCTGGGCCATGGAGCGGGCTACAAATATGCGCACGATTATCCCGGCCATTATGTGAAGCAGCAGTATCTTCCTTATGAGCTGAGTGGGAGAGAATTTTACAGACCGACGGGGAACGGGTACGAGGAAAAGATCCGGGAGCATATGAAACGGCTCAGGGAAAATAGCGACGGTTAGAAGAGCTGTTCCACCAGATATTTGTATATTTCCTGATTTTTTTCCTGCCAGTTGTCGCAGATGGAGACGGCTATTTCTTCCGCCGGAACGGAGAGCGTAAGGTCGATCAGCGTGACCTGTCCGTCCTTCGCCACGAGGTGCGCCTCAAATTCGCCGGAGGTGGACTTGTAGTAATTTCCCTGCACGGACACTTCGTTTCTGAGCGTAAACTCGTTTTCCCTCAGATAGGCGTCGATCTCTTCGCGGATTGTCCCGCTGATGCGGTTCTGAAAGAAGTGCAGCGTCTTTTTGCCCTCGGCGGTGACGGAAAGATGGGTCCGGTTGCGGACGGTTTCGGAAGAGAGAAGGCCCGACTCCGTAAGTTCGCTTATCACCTGCCGGAGCGTAAGAAAATTGGTGTATTCCCGTTCCAGCACAAAGTCGCTGACCTGCGCGGCCGTCAGTGGAAACTCCACCCGGTTGAGCATGTACAGCACGATCAGCTTGTATAATGTCAGAGGATCCTGAATCATTTTTACTCCATTTCCGCGCTGTTTTCCGCGCATGATGAGTCTGTGTCGGCGCCGCAAAAACGCAGCCCCCGGTAACCGAAGCGCCGCCCCGGCCGGGGCGGGCCATGCGTGCCGGGGGCGCTTCGCGCTGTTTTGTGCCGAACCGTTTTGCAGACAGAGAGCGCAAGGCCCTCAGGGAACGGCTCGGACAGGGATCCTTTTACGGGAATGCGTCAGTGAATATGGGATTTTACAGCTTCCGCCACAAGATCCGCCACTCTGGGGTCAAAGGCCTCGGGCATGATATTTTCCTCGTTTCGTTCGTCCTCGGGCACCAGGCTGGCGATCGCTTCCGCAGCCGCGAGTTTCATTTCCTCGGTGATCTGGGTCGCGCGGCCCTCGAGAGCGCCCCTGAAGATGCCGGGGAATGCGACTACGTTGTTGACCTGGTTGGGGAAATCGCTGCGGCCGGTTCCCACGATCCTTGCGCCCGCGGCCTTTGCGTTGTCGGGCATGATCTCCGGAACGGGATTGGCCATGGCGAGGATGATGGCGTCATGATTCATGGAGGCGACCATTTCCTTTGTCACGGTGTTGGGAGCGGAGACGCCGATAAAGATATCCGCGCCCTTCATGGCGTCGGCCAGCGTTCCCGTCAGGTTGTCCAAATTTGTGATCTCGGTCATTTTCTGCTGCATCCAGTTCAGGCCCTGCGTGGATTTGGACAGGATCCCTTTTCTGGAGCACAGGATGATATGAGGGATGCCGTAGGACAGCAGCAGCTTTGCAATGGCGACGCCGGCGCTTCCGGCGCCGTTGATCACCACCCGGCAGTCCTCTTTTTTCCGCCCGGTCACCTTCAGACTGTTGATGATGGCCGCCAGCACGACAATGGCGGTGCCGTGCTGATCGTCGTGAAAGACGGGAATGTCGAGGGTGGCCTTCAGTCTCTCTTCGATCTCAAAGCACCGGGGAGCGCTGATGTCCTCCAGATTGATGCCGCCGAAACCGGGGGCAAGCCATGTCACGGCCTTGATGATCTCTTCCGTATCCTGTGTGTCGAGACAGATGGGAACTGCGTTTACGCCGCCGAATTCCTTGAAAAGCACGGCCTTTCCCTCCATGACGGGCATAGCGGCGTACGGACCGATGTTGCCGAGACCAAGCACGGCGCTTCCGTCGGATACAACGGCGATGGTATTCGCCTTCATCGTATATCGGTAGGCGGCTTCCTTATCTCTGGCGATGACATTGCAGGGCTCCGCGACGCCCGGAGTGTAGGCGATGGCGAGATCCTCTCTGGATTTGACGGGGCTTTTGGAGACCGTCTCCAGTTTTCCGTTCCATTTTTCGTGCATTTCAAGAGCTTTTTCGCTGATCGTCATGAAAGTACCTCCCTTATGGTATTTTTTGTATTTTCCCGGGCGGCGGGGACCGCGCCGAAGATTTTCTTTATTAATATATAATACTTTATACGCCGCCGCAAGTCTTTTTTGAGAGACGACGTCCGCCCTGAACTGTTTTGGATTCTGTAATTTTGGTACTTCCTATTTTTTCAAACTTGTATTATAATACTGCTCAGGAGACGACATGTCCCGTCATTGAATCAGGAAAGCACATCAAAGAAAGGTCTTGCTGTAATTCCCGTTTCAGTTTATAAAATGACAAAATTGATTTCAGATCAGGAGGAATGTATGAGAGAAAAGTATGAATCACTGGCGCTGCTGCAACTGAAAGAGCTGGCGAAGGTGCGCGGCTTAAAAGGCACGTCATCAATGAAGAAGGCCGAGATCGTGGAAGCCATGCTTGCGGAGGATGAGAGGCTGAAGAAGCTGGAACAGGAGAAGGCAGCGAAGGAGAGGTCCGCGGCGGAGCCGGAGACCCCCCGGCCGGCGCGTCAAAGCGGCGAGGGCGGCGCGCCGAGAAGAAACGTATCTTACGGCGTGGGCGTGCGGAGCCAGAGACCGGGCGGACCGCGCAGAGAGAACGCCGTGCGCAGCGAAGCGTCCTACCGGGCGGAGAGCGCGCCCGCAAGATCCGCGGATGTGTCCGGGACGAACGGCGTATCCGCGGGGGAAAGCGCTCCGGCGGGGAATGCGCCCAGACCGGAGAATCAGTTCAGACCGGAGAATGCGTCCAGACCGGAAAATGTGTCCAGACCGGAGAATATGTCCAGACCGGAAAATGCGTCCAGGACGGACAATCAGTCCAGACCGGAGAATGCGTCTGCGGCGGAGAACGCATCCAGACCGGAGCATGCCGCCGGGGAGGGAAACGCTCCGGCCGCGCCCGCGCCCAGAACCCGCGTCACGGAGGTCTACGACGAAAAGACTTATCCCAGAGAGCTTGACAGCGGCGAGGAAGCCAGCGGTATCCTGGAAGTCATGCCGGACGGTTACGGCTTTATCCGCTGTGAAAACTACCTGCCCGGCGAGAACGACGTCTATGTGGCGCCCAGCCAGATCCGCCGGTTCGGTCTGAAGACGGGAGATATCCTGAGAGGGAACAAACGGATCAAGACCCAGCAGGAAAAGTTCAGCGCTCTGCTTTTTATCCGCACCATCAACGGGTATACGGTGGAGGAATCCGCAAAGCGCGTGGCCTTTGAGGACATGACGCCCATTTTCCCGAACGAGCGGATCCGGCTGGAGATCCCGGGCTGCAGCCTGGCCATGCGGGCCATGGATCTTGTGAGCCCCGTGGGCAAGGGCCAGCGCGGAATGATCGTATCCCCGCCCAAGGCAGGAAAGACCACGCTGTTAAAGGAAGTGGCAAAGTCGATCCTGCGAACCAACCCCGACATGCACATGCTGATCCTTCTCATCGACGAACGTCCCGAGGAAGTCACCGATATCAGGGAAGCCATCAGCGGCAGGAACGTGGAGGTCATCTATTCCACCTTTGACGAGCTGCCCGAGCATCACAAGAGGGTTTCCGAAATGGCCATCGAGCGGGCAAAGCGTCTTGTGGAGCATAAGAAGGATGTTGTGATCCTGTTGGACAGCATCACCCGTCTGGCCCGGGCCTACAACCTTGTGGTGCCGCCCAGCGGAAGAACGCTTTCCGGCGGCCTTGACCCGGCTGCGCTGCACATGCCGAAGAGATTTTTCGGCGCGGCCCGGAACATGCGCGAGGGCGGCAGCCTTACCATTCTCGCCACGGCCCTTGTGGATACGGGCAGCAAGATGGACGATGTTGTGTACGAGGAATTCAAGGGAACCGGCAACATGGAGATGATCCTCGACCGGAAGCTGTCCGAGAAGCGCATTTTCCCCGCCATCGACCTTGCGAAGTCCGGCACGAGACGGGAGGATCTGCTGTTGAGCGGCGAGGAACTGGAAGCCATCAACATCATGCGCAAGGCTCTGAACGGACTGAAGCCGGATGAGGCCACCGACAGGATTCTTGACATGTTTGCCCGCACCCGCAACAACAACGAATTCGTGCAGATGGTAAAAAAGAATAAATTTATTTAAATTAGGTCTTGCCAGCGTACGGAGCCTGTGCTACAATAATTAAGCTGTCTGTGGTTCCATAGGCAGTGCGGATGAGAACAAAAAAATATGTATGCGATCGTATAGAGAGGTGAAAAAATGAAAGAAGGAATCCATCCCCAGTACTATCAGGCAACCGTGACCTGCAACTGCGGCAATACCTTTGTGACCGGTTCTACCAGGCCCGAGATTCACGTCGAGGTTTGCTCCAAATGCCATTCATTCTATACCGGGCAGCAGAAGACGGCAAGAGCCGACGGACGTATTGAAAAGTTCAACAGGAAATACGGCGTACAGTAAAGAGCGCAGGGAAAAGGGTGAGGCAGATCGGCTCACCCTTTTTTGGTATCGTAAGGAGGGACTATGAGCAGGAGAAAAAACAGCTATTCCGGAATCGGCGGCCAGGCGGTGCTGGAAGGCGTGATGATGAAAAATCAGGACAGGTACGCGGTCGCCGTCAGGAAGCCGAACGGCGAGATCGCGGTGGAGCTTGAGAACCATCAGGGCGTGCTTGCCGGCAGTAAGCTGAGGAAGGTTCCCTTTGTGAGAGGCATTTTCAACTTTGTCGATTCTCTGGTTCTCGGCATGAAATGTCTGAACGATTCGGCGTCCTATTACGAGGAAGAAGAGGAAGAAGCGAAAAACGGCAGGGGAGAAAAACTGGCGACGGCTCTGGTGACGGTGTTCTCGGTGGCGCTTGCCATAGGGATCTTTGTGATCCTTCCCTACTGGCTGTCCTCCCTGTTTAAAAGCTTTGTGCGGAACGATTCCCTGCTGGCTGTCATCGAAGGGGGCATACGGATCCTGATCTTTATCCTGTATGTGTGCGCCATCCGCCTGATGCGCGATATCAGACGGCTGTTCTGTTACCACGGCGCGGAGCACAAATGCATCAACTGTATCGAACGGGGCAGACCGCTGACGGTGAAAAACGTGATGCGCAGCTCCCGGCTTCACAAGAGATGCGGCACCAGCTTCCTTTTCTTTGTGCTGTTCGTGAGCATTGTCCTGTTTTTCTTTATCCGGGTGGACAGCGTGCCGCTCAGAGTGCTTCTGAGAATCCTGCTGCTTCCTGTGGTCGCGGGCATTTCCTACGAGATCATCCGGCTTGCGGGCCGCAGCGATCATATTCTGGTGCGCATCATTTCGGCGCCCGGTATGTGGATTCAGCGTCTGACCACGAAAGAGCCGGACAGGAGCATGGTGGAGGTCGCCATCGCCGCCGTGGAAGCCGTTTTCGACTGGAAAAAGTATCTGCGGGAAAATTTCGGCTATGAGGAGGAAATGCCCGAAGCCGAAGGGACG
Organism: uncultured Acetatifactor sp.; assembly: GCA_947586055.1. GTDB lineage: Bacteria > Bacillota > Clostridia > Lachnospirales > Lachnospiraceae > Acetatifactor. Next base: position 7,806 of record CANPXL010000005.1, read on the forward strand.
CGGGAAGAATCATGACTTACCGGGAGCTTTATCTTGTGGGAAAGGAGAAGCTGACCGGGGCCGGGATCGCGGACGCCGGATGCGACGCCCGCCTTCTGCTGGAGCATGTCTGCGGCACCGATGCGAACGAACTGCTCGCCCACCCGGACCGTCCCGTGGGGGAGGAGAACAGGCGGCGGTATCTGGAGCTGCTCGGCAGAAGGGAAAGCAGGATCCCGCTGCAGTATCTGACGGGGGTACAGGGATTTATGGGACTGGATTTCCTTGTGAATGAAACGGTCCTGATCCCGAGACAGGATACGGAGATCCTGGTGGAGGAAGTTCTCCGCAATCTTCACGACGGCATGACGATTCTGGATCTCGGCACGGGCTCGGGGTGCATCCTGATCAGCCTTATGCGGTACTCAAACGACTGCGAAGGGCTGGGGGTGGATCTCTCCGCGGAGGCGATTTCCACGGCGGAGGAAAACGCGAGAAGGCTGGTGCCGGAGTGTGTCCGGCAGGGGAAAGACGGTAAAAGCAGGCTTCGGTTCGTGGAAAGCGACCTGTATCGGCGGGTGGAGGGACGGTTTGACGTCGTTGTTTCCAACCCGCCCTATATTCCTTCCGGGGTTATCGGATCGCTGATGCCGGAGGTCCGGGATCATGAACCGCTCCGGGCGCTGGACGGGGGCGGGGACGGGCTGCTGTTTTACAGAAGGATCCTTTCGGGGATCGGAGAACATCTGAAGGGAGGCGGCATGCTGTTTCTCGAGATCGGCCATGATCAGGGGCAGGCCGTGTCCGAGCTGGTGGAACAGGCCGGATTCCTGGAGGTCTGCGTCACGAAGGATTATGCCGGGCAGGACAGAGTGGTGTCGGGCGTCAGGAGTGTATGCTCGGACGCCGGAATGTGAGGAAGTTATGTTTGACAGACTGGAAGATTTGCTGATCCGCTTTGAAGAGATCATGGGAGAGCTGAACGAGCCGTCGGTGACGGGAAATCAGGAGCGGTTCCGGAAGCTGATGAAGGAACAGAGCGATCTGACTCCCATTGTGGAGACATACAGGGAATATAAGAAAAGCAGACAGGAGGCGGAGGATTCTCTTGCCATGCTGGAAGAGGAAAACGACGAAGAGATGCGGGAGCTGCTCAAGGAGACGCTCGGCGAGAGCAGACAGCGCGCCGGGGAACTGGAGCAGAGACTGAAGATTCTGCTGCTTCCGAAGGATCCCAACGACGATAAGAATGTGATCGTGGAGATCCGGGCGGGAGCGGGGGGAGACGAGGCCGCGCTCTTTGCCGCCGAAATTTACCGCATGTACGTACACTATGCGGAGAGCATGCGGTGGAAGGTGGAACTGATCAACGCCGACGAGATCGGCATCGGAGGGATGAAAGAGGTACAGTTCATGATCACCGGACAGGGCGCGTACTCCCGGATGAAGTACGAGAGCGGCGTGCACCGCGTGCAGCGTGTGCCGGAGACGGAGAGCGGCGGCCGGATCCATACTTCCACCGTCAGCGTGGCCGTGATGCCGGAGGCGGACGGGGATATCGACATCGTCATCGACGAAAAGGATATCCGGATCGACGTGATGCGGGCCTCGGGGAACGGCGGACAGTGCGTGAACACCACGGATTCCGCGGTGCGGCTGACGCATTATCCCACGGGGATCGTGGTCTACAGCCAGACGGAGAAGTCTCAGATACAGAATAAGGCCAAGGCGTTTGCGCTGCTGAAAGCGAAGCTGTACGACATGGAACAGCAGCAGCGCCACGACGAGGAAGCAAAACTTCGCCGCAGCCAGATCGGCACGGGGGACCGTTCGGAAAAGATCCGGACCTACAACTTTCCCCAGGGCCGCGTTACGGACCACCGCATCGGCCTGACTCTGTACAGGCTGGATAAGATCATGGACGGGGATCTTCAGGAGATCATAGACGGATGCGCCGCGGCGGACCAGGCGGCAAAGCTTGTGAAAATGAACGAGAGCGCGTGACATCTTTTGATTTGTTGACAAACCCTGTCGATTTCTTTAAAATGGAAGTGTATGGTTTTTAGGGACAAGGTCCGCATTACGATGATAAGGGAAGAAAAAATGAGCGAAGTCATTCTGGTCGTAGATGATGATACTGCAAACCTGATGCTGGCAAAGAAGATCCTGGGGAACGATTTCAGGATCGCCGCGGCCAACTCCGGCGAGGCAGCCTGCCGTTATCTGGAGCACAACAGGCCGGACCTTGTGCTGGTGGATATCAATATGCCGGAAATGGACGGTTATGAATTGGTGGCCAAAATGAAGGAGAACCCCCAGTGGCGTTCCATTTCGGTCATTTTCCTGACTGCGGACAAGAATGAGGATACGGAAGTGCGGTGCTTCCAGGCGGGAGCCGTCGACTTTGTGGGAAAGCCTTTCCTGCCGGAGGTTTTGACCAGCCGAGTCAAGAGAACGCTGGAACTGGAGCGGTACCGGAACGGTCTGGAAAAGATGGTGGAGGAACAGGCGGAACAGCTGACGGGCGCCCTGCGGCGGATCAGCGACATTCAGGAACATGTGATCATGGGGATGGCGAACCTGATCGAAAGCCGGGACGGCAGTACGGGAAAACATGTGAAGAATACCCAGACCTATGTGCGGATGATCGCGGAGGAACTGGAGCGCAGGGGACTTTTTCCCGACGTCCTCACCCGGGACTACATAGAAAAACTCTGTAAGGCCGCACCTTTGCACGACGTGGGAAAGATCCAGGTGCCGGACAGCATCCTCCAGAAGCCCGGCAGGCTCACGGAGGAAGAGTACAACCGGATAAAGGATCACACCTCCTGCAGCAGCGCGATCCTGGATGAGATCATCGGGGATGTGGAGGAAGAGGATTATATCCGTCTGGCAAAGGACGTCGCAATGTACCATCACGAGCGCTGGGACGGCAGGGGATATCCAAGGGGGCTGAAGGGTGAGGAAATTCCTCTGGGCGCAAGGATCATGGCGCTTGCGGATGTGTTCGACGCCCTGTATGAAGAGCGCTGTTACAAGCCTGCCATGCGGCCTATAGAAAAAATATATCAGATTCTGGAAGAGGGAAAGGGAACCCAGTTCGATCCTGTGATCACAGAGGTTTTCTTAAGCCTTGACGCCCCGCTTCGGGAGCATCTTGCCACCAGAGGATGGTAGGAAGATCCGGCTTTTGACGGGATGAGCGGCCGCCCGGCGGCAGAATGAGAGGGATCATGACACGAGAGAATCGTCCGGAGAGTCAGAAAAATGTGGAACAGATCATTCTGATCGTATATACCGTCTATTCCATTGCCATGTCGGTGATGTCGCTTGTGGGCGACTGGGGACAGTGGATCGCGCCGATCGTCCTTTGCGGCATGGCATTCTGCTGGGGGGCTTTCCTCAAAAAAGCGAAAGACTATCGTTTCCGCGCCTTTCTGGTCACGTTTATGGCGTGGGTCAATTTTGTCCTTTACGGGGTTCATGCGCAGGATTACCTGACGCTTCTTTCTCCCATGGCCGGCATGATCGTTCTGCTGGGCATCTACTGTATTCCCGAGATCGTTTTCATATCCGCGGGCGGCTCCACGTTTCTTCTGTTTTATCATGCCGTGATCCTGCGGGACATTCCCTTTACGGAATCGGGCGGCGACTTCTTCGGGGCAGTTCTGAAGATCGCTTCCCTCTATCTGGTGGAATATGTGACCTGGTATCTGATCCGGCTCCAGCTGGAGACGGGGAAGAAGCTGGCGGACAGCGCCGCAGCGCTGAAGCAGGTGGAGCAGAGCAAGAATGACTTTATGGCCAATGTCTCCCACGAGATCCGGACCCCCATCAACACGGTCTGCGGCATGAGCGAGATGCTGCTGCGGGAGGATCTGGAGCCGGCCGTGCGCGGGGAAGTGTTTGACATTCAGACGGCCGGCCGGAATCTTCTGTCCATCGTCAGCGATATCCTTGATTTCTCCGAGCTGGAGTCGGGCAAGATGGATCTGGTGGAGGAACCCTACAACATCACGTCCACGCTGAACGACGTGATGAACATGACCAACGCCCAGCTCAACGGAAAGCATATCGAGCTGATCGTCTCCTGCGACGCCAACATTCCCAGCGGCATGATGGGGGACGAACAGAAGCTGCGCCGGGTCATTATGAATCTGGTGGGCAACGCCGTGAAATTTACCCAGGAGGGCTGCGTGACCGTCACGCTTTCCGCGCGCAGGGAGGAATACGGCGTCAACCTGATCGTAAACGTGAAGGATACGGGCATCGGAATGAACGACGCGGAGCTGGAAAAGCTGTTCTCCAGCTTTAACCAGGTCGATACAAAGCGCAACCGCCAGGAGGGCGGCGTGGGCCTGGGGCTTGCCATTTCCCAGGCCATCGTCCGGAAGATGGGCGGGTTTATCACCGTGACCAGCACGCCGGGACAGGGAAGCGAATTTCAGTTTGTGGTGCCGCAGAAGGTGGTGGACGATGCGGCGATTATCTCCCTGAAAAATCCGGAGTCCATCAACGTTGTCTCCTATATTAACATGGAGAAGTATTCCTATGCCGCCATCAGAGACGGCTATGAGGACTGCATCCGGTACATGGTGGATCAGCTGGGCTTCCGCTTTAAGCAGTGCCGCAATCTGGCGGAATTAAAGCGGCGTCTGGAAACCACCAGATATTCCCATGTGTTTATCTGCTGGGAGGAATACTGCGAGGACAAGGAGTGGTTCGACCAGCTTGCGGAGCGGATCCCGGTGGTTCTGGTGCTGGACCGGGAGAACGACGGGGAGGTCTCGGGAAAGCTTTTGCGGATCTACAAGCCTTTCTACGCCGTGGCCATGGCGGCCGTCTTAAACGGCGAGCACGTGCCGCAGAGCGTGGGCCAGAGCGGAAGAAGCGGCAGCCGGTTTATCGCGCCCGCGTCCAGTATTCTCGTCGTGGACGACAATATGATGAACGTGAAGGTGGTGGAAGGACTGCTGCGCCCTTATCAGATCAAGGTATTTGCGGCGTACAGCGGCAAGGAGGCCCTGAAAAAGATCGAGTCCATGGATTACGACTTTGTGTTCATGGATCACATGATGCCGGAGATGGACGGCGTGGAGACCATGCACAGGATCCGCCAGAAGCCCGGCAAGTATTTCCAGACGGTTCCCATCATCGCGCTGACGGCAAACGCCATCGGCGGCGCAAGGGAGATGTTCCTCGCGGAGGGATTTCAGGACTTTGTGGCCAAGCCCATTGAGCTTTCGGTGCTGGAGAGAGTCCTGCTGCGCTACATACCCCAGCAGAAGATTACAAAGCTCAGCGCGGAGGAAGCGGCAAGGCTAACGGAAAAGAAGGGCGCGGGGAGAGCCGTCCGGAAGGAGACGGAAGATCCACAGGTCTCCTTCGAGGGCATCGACGTAAAGCAGGGTATCACCTACTGCGGCGGAAGGGTTCAGGATTATCTGGAAGTGGTGCAGATCTACTACACCTCCGGACTTGAGAAGAAGAAGGAAATTCAGGGATTTTACGAGAACAGGGACTGGAAGAATTATTCCATTCTGGTACATGCGGTAAAGAGCACTTCGCTTGGAATCGGCGCGGCCAGGCTTTCGGATATGGCGAAGGAACTGGAGCGGGCCGGTAAGAGCGCGGACGAAGCTTATATTCTGGACCATCATCAGGAAATGATGGACGAATATGAGAGAGTGCTCGACGTGCTGGGCGCGGATCCGAGGATCGGCTCCGGGACGAAGACGCCGGAAGCATCCGAAGGAGACGAGGCGGGATCCGGCCCGGCCGCGTCCGATGCGGCGGCGGAAGCGGCGGAGATTGACGGCGGGGAGCTGGAAACGCTTCTGAGCCAGCTGCAGGAGGCGCTGGAAACCTTCGAGAGCGAAGCGGTGGAGGAAATCTTTGCAAAGTTTAAGGGATACGCCCGGGACGGCCGGTCCCTGCAGGATCTGCTGGAGCCCGTGAGGACCGCGGCGGCAAAGTTTGATTTTATGGGAGCAGAGGATAGATTGGCTGATATCAGAGAAAGGCTGGGGTAAAGCGTTATGTTGAAAAAATGGATCCGCAGGCAGCTGGGTGAAGATATCAGCCTGCGGGAGCGATTGTTCAGATTGATCGTAATGCTGGGGATGGCGGCGGTGGTCTTCAACATGTTCACCAGCATGATTCAGGGCCAGTCTCCTGTTGTGCTCCTGCCGCTTCTGTTTCTTCTGGCGATGATGCTGCTGGCGCTGCGAAGCTCGGTAAAATACGGGAAGTATGAGACCGCCGCCACGCTTCTGGTCCTTGTGGCGAACGGGGCGGCTTTTCCCGTCATATTTTTCTTGAACGGCGGCAGCCAGGGAGGCGCTTCCGTCTGGTTTCTGGTGGGAGTGACGCTGGTGTTTCTGCTGTTTCGCGGGAAAAAGATGCTTGCGCTGGCGGCGTATTCCCTTCTTGCGATCTGCGTGACGTTCGTGCTGGGGTACCGCTTCCCGGAATGGGTCCTGCCCATCAACGGAGGCGGATATGTGCTTTTTGACAGCGCCGCTGCGCTGATCCTTGCTTCCGTGCTGGTGGGAATGCTGATTAAGATGCAGAACGGCGTGTACGAGAGGGAAGTCAAGGTCACGGAAGAACAGAAGGAAAAGATCGAAGAGATCAGCCGTTCCCAGAGCGCCTTCTTCGCCAACATGAGCCATGAGATCCGCACGCCCATCAACACCATTATCGGGCTGAACGAAATGACGCTGCGGGAAGACATCTCGGATGAGATCGCGGAAAACTCCATCAATATCCAGAACGCCAGCAAAATGCTGCTGACGCTGATCAACGATATCCTCGATCTGTCGAAGCTGGAGTCGGGCAAAATGGAGATTGTGCCCACCCGGTACGAGACGGGCGCCATGTTCAGCGATCTTGTAAATATTATATGGGTGCGGGCGCACCAGAAGGAACTGGAATTTAAGATTGATATTTCCCCCGAGATCCCGTCCATGCTCTACGGAGACGAGGTCCGGTTAAAGCAGGTGCTGACCAACATCCTGACCAACGCCGTGAAATACACGGAGACAGGTTCCGTGACGCTGCGCGCCAAGGCGGAGCGCACCGCGGCCAACAGCGTAAAGCTGAGGATATCTGTGGCGGACACCGGAATGGGAATCAAAAAAGACGACATGGATCAGCTTTTCGAGTCCTTTAAACGGGTGGACGCTGTGAAGAACCGGAAGGTGGAGGGAACGGGACTGGGACTTTCCATCTCCAAACAGCTCATCGAGATGATGGGCGGCACGATCACGGTGGACAGCATCTACACGAAGGGTTCCACTTTTACGGTTGTTGTGGAACAGCAGATCATGGATGAGAAGCCCATAGGGCCGCTGGACCTTATGATCAAGAAAAAGATCGCCTCCCGCGACAGATACAGACAGACCTTCGAGGCGCCCGACGCGAGAGTGCTTGTGGTGGACGATAATGAAATGAACCTGATGGTTGCCACAAAGCTTCTGCGCGGTACGAAGGTACAGGTTGACACCGCCCGCAGCGGGGAGGAATGTCTGGAGAAGACCCGGGGAAAATTCTATCATGTGATCTTCATGGACCACATGATGCCGGAGATGGACGGCGTAGAAACGCTGAAACGGCTGCGCAGGCAGCAGGAGGGCTTATGTCAGGACGTGCCCGTCATCGCGCTGACGGCCAACGCGCTGTCGGGGGCGGAGGAGATCTACCAGAACAGCGGCTTTCAGAGCTATCTTGCAAAGCCCATCAACGGCGCGCTTCTGGAAGCGACGCTTTTGAAGTTCCTGCCCGCAGAGCTGATCGAGTACAGCGGCAAGGAAGAGGAACAGTCCGAGGAAGTCATCCAGCAGGTTATGGGCATCCGGAGAAGAAAGGTGGCCGTTACCGCGGACTGCGTGTGCGACCTGCCGAAGGAATGGGTAGAGCGGTATGAGATCAGAACCATGCACTATTATATCTACACGGACCAGGGAAGATTCTGCGACGGCAGGGAGATCACGGCGGACAATCTTGTCCCCTATCTGCAAAACGGCGGAAGCGCCGTGCGCTCCGAGCATGCTTCCGTGGAAGAGTATGAGACGCTTTTCGCCAATACCCTCGAAAAGGCGGAGCAGGTGATCCATATTACGATGGCAAAGAATACCAGCTCCTGCTATGAGACCGCCATGGAGGCGGCAAAGGGCTTTGACAATGTGCATGTGATAGATTCCGGCCAGCTCTCCAGCGGCATGGGAATGCTGGTGCTGTATGCGGCAAAGATGGCGCAGAGCAATATGAACGTATCCGAGATCCTGAAGGATATGGAAACCTTCCGGGAGCGGATATCCACCAGCTTTCTTGTGACAAGACCCGAAGCGCTCTACCGAAACGGCAAGATCGGGAAAGGGGTCATGGCGCTGTGCAGGTGCTTTTCGCTGCATCCCGTATTCTGTATGAGTCAGAGCAGGATCCGGCTGCAGAATCTGATCCCGGGGAATCCGGAGAAAGCGTATCAGAAATATATCAAACTGCAGATGCGCAATATCGCGCAGATGGACGACAAGGTGTGCTTTTTGACCAACGCCGGTATTTCCGTGAAACAGCAGAATGAGCTGCTGCAGCAGGTAAAGAACTATCAGCATTTTGAGCGTGTTTTCCTGCAGAAGTCGTCCGCAACGATCATAAGCAACTGCGGGCTCGGCACGTTCGGCGTGATCTGCCTGAAACAGTGGTAGCGTGACGGGCGGGAGTTTGCGGGAGGTTGTTTATGGAAGAGGTCAGACTCTGGAAAGAGGAATACAGGATCGGCGACGGGGAAATAGACGCGCAGCACAGGGAGCTGTTCCGCAGGGTGGAAGCGCTTCTCGCCGTCGCAATGACGGGGGACGAGACGGCAAATCAAAGGGAATGTCTGGAGCTGCTGGACTTTCTGGTCTCCTACACCGTCCGTCACTTTGAGGCGGAGGAAGCGCTGCAGAAGAGGCAGGGTTACGTCAGCTATGACCTGCACGCGCGGATCCACAGGGATTTTAAGAATACCGTCCTTGCCTATCAGGAGAAGGTGAAGAAGGATTTTTCCAGGGAGACGTTGAAGAAGCTGCTGGGAACGCTGATGACATGGCTTACGGTGCATGTCTGCGGCTGTGACAGGAAGATCGTGAAAAACCTGCCCATCGCTCCCGACATAAGCTTCGACGGGGCGGACGACCTGATCCGCAGGGTGACGGTGCAGCTTCTGACGGACACTTATGGGATACAGGTCAACTGTACGCGCACAAGCGTCTACAAGGGGTATGTGGAAGGGAAGATCTTTGTCAGAATCATCATCGGCGGAGAAAAGAACTATGTGTTTCTCTTTGGATTTTCCGACGAGATGGCACAGACGCTGTACAGGAAGGTCAGCGGGATGGGGATCAGGAATACAAGCTGGCCCAACGCCATCGAGAAGTCCGCGCTGATAGAGCTTGGGGATATTCTCGCTTCCCAGGCGGTGTCCTATATCAATCAGAAGAGCTATACGGGGCTTCAATGGAAGGGAGATCTCTTCCTGAAAGAATATTCGGATCCCTGTATTGATATCAGCAAAAGCATTCTGCTGGATTTTGAGACGGACTGCGGCAGACTGGAGATCCTGCACTGTCTGGCGGGAAAGGCATAAGACGCTGCCGCGCGCTGCCCGGCGGGAAAAGCATAAAACGCTGCCGCGCTGCCCGGCGTCCTGGAACATGAAAAAAGATATTTCGGGTCAGGGGTTAATTTTATGTCTTTTTGTCCGAAATAGATATAGAAGGCTGTAAACGGATTTACACTTTTAACAGGATGCAACGGAGGGCAGGAATATGGACAGGATCGGAAATTACGGCGTATACCAGAGAAATTACTATGACAGTCCGCAGGCGGCGAAGACTTCGGCGGCTTCCGCGGCAGAAACCGGCGCGGCGAAGGATGCCGGTCAGAAAAAGGTGCAGCTCAGCGATGCGGCCGCGAATCTCTTAAAGGAGATGAAGCAGGAATACGGCAACGCGGATTTCATCATCGCGGACTACGAGTCGGACGAGGAGGCAGCCACCCTTCTGGCCAGGGGCCGCGCGGCATACAGCGTGCTGCTGACGCCGGAAGAGCTGGAAAAAATGGCGGCGGACAAGAGCGTCGAAAAGGAGAACAGAAAGGCGCTGGACGATGCCTTTGCACAGCTGGCCGATCTGAAGGATCAGCTTGGCGAAAAAGGGGAGCAGGTTACGAGAATGGGAGTCGCCATCGGTGACGGGGGCGAGGTTTCCTATTTTGCGGAGCTGGAGAAGGTCAGTGAGAAGCAGCGCGAGCGCATTGAGGAAAAGCGCGTGGAGACCCGTGAAAAGAACCGGGAGACAAGAGCGGAAAAGACCCGGGAGAGATGGGAGGAACTTCAGGGGAGAGGTCCGGAAGGCATGGCGGAAAGAGAGCGCGGAAAGCGCACCACCGTATATGCTTCTTCCGTGGAAGAACTCATGGAACGGATCGGGCAGGTCAACTGGGACGAGGTGCCCGCGGAGGTTACGCCCAGCGGCCACAGGTTTGACTTTACCGTGTAGACGCTAGGCGTCCGTTAAGAGAAGTTTATTCATATCCCGCCGGGATCCGGCGGGATATTTGTGTCGTGGACAGGCAGTCATGCGGCTGGCGGGCATTCGATGGGTCTTTGGACCCAGTGCCGGTAACAGCCCCTTATGGTTCCGTCCCGTTTCGGCGAGAAACGAATCGGCCCGGCCGGAAACATCCGCCGGGCTTTGGTGAGTTTGCACAAATTGTGTCCCGCATGACATGGGCAGTTTTCACAAAAATAATTTAAATCATTAAAATTTACTGACATTTCACGGTGTATTCTGTTAAAATAAGGATACAATATTGGGAAAGGGATACCGAATAAGTTTCGGAAGGTTTCGGGAAAGGAGGACAGTCTGTGTTTGAGATTGGCGAATATGTTGTTTGCGGCAGCAAAGGAGTCTGTGTGGTGGAAGATATCGACACTCTGGATATCGCCGGAGTGGACAGGGAGAGAAAATACTATATTCTGAAGCCGAAATATCAGGCGGGAAGCACGGTTTATGTACCTGTGGACGCCGCGAAGGAATCCATGCGCAGAGTGCTGAGTTTTGAGGAGGCGAAGCGGCTGATCGGAATGATACCGGAGCTTCCGCTGCTTGATATTGCGAACGATAAGCTGTCGGAGCAGATTTATAAAGAAAGGATGCGCGCCAACAGCTGTGAAGAGTGGGTGCGCGTGATCAAGACGATTTACCAGAGAAAGCAGAAGCGGCTTCAGGCAGGCAGAAAGGTGACGGCGGTGGACGCCAGATATTTCCATCTCGCGGAAGAGAGCCTGTACGGGGAACTGGCTGTCGCTCTGGGGCTGGAGCGGGAAGAAGTGTGCGCATACATCAGCGGGGAACTGGAAGGCGGAGAGCGCGCGGAAAGGGAATGTTCGGACGGAGAAAAAAGTGCTTTACAAAGCGTCTGAAAAGTATTAAGATAGGGAATCATAAGTTCAGAGCAGTAAGCGGAAGAAAAACGTGGAAGAGAACAGTAGGATGCCGGAGAACCCCAGAGAGAACCGCCCGTTATGATCTGGTGACGGAGCTGAAAGCGGTTTGGCAGGAAGGCGTCTGAAGACCATCTCGGAGTGGCTCCAATCAAGCCCGGAAGCTCCCGTTACGAGCGAAAGAAGGCGGCCCGGCCCCGGGGGATCTCCCGTTCAGGCCCGGCAACAAGGGTGGAACCGCGCAGAAGAATGCGTCCCTTGCAATAGAATTCTGTTGCAAGGGACTTTTTGCGCGCATCGGCAGAGTCATGCTCCTTCTCTCCCGGCCGCCCTGCTTGCAGGAGCGGCCGGGAGAGAAGGAGTATGACGAGCAACGCGAACTCGAAACGCAAAGCGTTTCGAGTCTGCCGATGCGATGGAGTCAGGAGTCCCGGCCGCCGTGCTTGCAGAAGCAATTTAATTTTAATTTCAAATAAGAAAGGATGAGCATTGTATGAAGATCACACTGAAGGACGGCTCCGTGAGGGAGTACGCCGAGAGCAGGAGCATTTACGACATCGCAATGGATATCAGTGAAGGGCTGGCACGCGCGGCCTGCTGCGCCAAAGTAAACGGGAAGGTTGCGGATCTGAGAATGGTTATTTCCGAAGACTGCGAACTTGCCGTCTGTACCGCCGACGACAAGGAGGGTCTTGCAACCATCCGCCACACGGCGTCCCATGTGCTGGCGGAAGCGGTGAAAAATCTCTTCCCCGATGCGAAGCTTACCATCGGCCCCAGCATAGACACGGGCTTTTACTACGACTTCGACCACGCGCCTTTCTCCAGAGAGGATCTTGACAATCTTGAGGCGGAGATGAAGAGGATCATCAAGACCGGCGCCAGGCTGGAGCGGTTTACCCTGCCCCGTCAGGACGCGATCAAATTTATGGAGGATCGGGGCGAGCCCTACAAGGTGGAGCTGATCAGGGACCTTCCGGAGGACGCCGAGATCTCCTTCTACAGACAGGGCGAAAACTTTGTGGATCTGTGCGCGGGCCCGCATCTGATGAGCGTAAAGGGGATCAAGGCGTTTAAGCTGACGTCTTCCTCCATGGCGTACTGGAGGGGAAAATCCGAGAACGCGATGCTCCAGAGAATCTACGGAACCGCTTTCAGCAGGAAAGAGGAACTGGAAGAGTACCTTGCGTACTGGGAGAACGTAAAGAACCGCGACCACAACAAGCTGGGGCGGGAGATGGAACTCTTTACCACGGTGGATGTGATCGGACAGGGGCTGCCCCTTCTGATGCCCAAGGGGGCAAAGATCATCCAGACCATGCAGCGCTGGATCGAGGATGAGGAAGAGAAGCGGGGCTATCTGCGTACAAAAACCCCTCTGATGGCGAAAAGCGACCTGTATAAGATCTCGGGACACTGGGATCATTACCTGGACGGTATGTTCGTGCTGGGGGACGAGAAAAAGGATAAGGAGGTTCTGGCGCTGCGGCCCATGACCTGTCCTTTTCAGTATTATGTGTACAAGGCGACGCAGCATTCCTACCGCGACCTGCCGCTGCGCTACGGCGAGACGTCAACGCTGTTTCGGAACGAGGATTCCGGAGAGATGCACGGCCTGACCCGGGTGCGTCAGTTTACGATCTCGGAGGGTCATCTGATCGTGCGTCCCGACCAGATGGTACAGGAGTTTAAGGACTGTCTGGCTCTGGCAAAATACTGTCTGACCGTGCTGGGCGTGGAAGAGGATGTGACTTATCATCTTTCCAAGTGGGATCCGGACAACCGGGAGAAATACATCGGGGAGCCGAAGGTCTGGGAAGAGACGGAAGAAAGCATCCGCAGGATCCTGAAGGAGCTTGGGATCGACTTTGTGGAGGATGTGGGAGAGGCCGCATTCTACGGCCCCAAGGTGGATATCAACGCCTGCAATGTGTACGGCAAGGAAGACACCATGATCACCATTCAGTGGGACGCTCTGCTGGCGGAGCAGTTCGACATGTATTATATCGACCAGAACGGAGACAAGATACGTCCCTATATCATCCACAGGACTTCCATGGGATGCTACGAGCGCACGCTGGCGTGGCTGATCGAAAAATACGAGGGTAAGTTCCCGACCTGGCTCTGTCCGGAACAGGTCCGCGTACTGCCCATCTCAGAGAAATATTCGGATTATGCCGCGAAGGTGGAAGCGAAGCTTAAGGACAACGGCATTCTCGCCACCACCGACAACCGCTCCGAAAAGATCGGCTTTAAGATCAGGGAGGCAAGGCTCGACAAGCTCCCTTATATGCTGGTAGTCGGCCAGAAGGAGGAAGAAGAGAATCTGGTATCCGTCCGCAGCCGGTTTGCCGGGGACGAAGGGCAGAAGTCTCTGGATGAGTTTATCGACCAGATCTGTAAGGAAATCCGAACCAAGGAGATCCGGAAGGAAGCGCCGCAGGAAGGAAAAGCATAAGAAAAATAAAATCTGTCTCTTCGGAATAGGATGCCGGGAACGGGAAATACTTAAAAAGAACGAAAAACCGGCGTGCCGCTTGTGCGGCGGAAAGAGAGGCAGATATGGCAGATTTAAAATGTGCGGTGGAGAACTGTGTCTACAACGACAGCCGTCTGTGCTGTAAAGGGGATATCATGGTGGGCGGCAAACATGCCGAGGACTGTGACGAAACCTGCTGTGAGAGTTTTTTGCAGAAAAGAGAGGGGACGGATTCCTTCAAAAGTTCCGTGGTACACCCAAGTCAGACCATCAGTATCGACTGCGAGGCGGTGAAGTGTATTTACAATACCAACTATAAATGTCACGCCGAGCATGTGGACATCAAGGGATGCGGCGCATGCGACTGCGGACAGACAGCCTGCGCCACGTTTACGGAGAAGTAGTTTTGTACAGTTCAGCGCGCGCCATTCGCAAAGCCGCGCTGCCGCGCTGTCCGGCGCTGCGCGCCTGCCTTTGCTCATAAGACGGCGCTCCCTCGGCCGCCGTATTTCACGAAAAATTCATGCGAGCATGATTTTTCGTGGAATGCGGCGGCCGGCTGAACGGATAAGAAATCTGTAACAGTTCAGCGCGCGCCATTCGCAAAGCCGCGCTGACGCGCTATTCGGCGCTGCGCGCCTGCCTTTGCTCATAAGACGGCGCTCCCTCGGCCGCCGTATTTCACGAAAAATTCGTGCGAGCACGATTTTTCGTGGAATGCGGCGGCCGGCTGAACTGATGAAAAAAATGTAAGTTAAGGGTTGACATACGGGGAAACCTGTGTTAATCTATGGAAGTGCGCGGGAAACGCGCGCCAGCAAGCAGAGTATCCGCTCTCACCTTACGGCAAATGCGCCGGTAAGTGTTCATAGCCTGAAAGCCAGTTCCTGTTTTTGGAGGGAGCGGGCTGCGTGTACGGTTCTGCGCGGCAGGATGCAGGACGTGCGGCGGGAAGATGAGGAAACGGATAGCTGTGCTGTCCGTTTTTATTTATTTTCATGGAGGTGCAAGACCATTAGCGATTTAATGATTAACGAGCAGATCAGGGATAAGGAGATCCGTCTGATCGGGGAGAACGGCGAACAGCTGGGGATCATGTCTTCCAGGGACGCCATGAAGCTGGCGGAGGAAGCGGGACTGGATCTTGTGAAGATCGCTCCCACGGCGAAACCGCCTGTGTGCAGGATTGTGGACTATGGCAAATTCCGCTATGAACAGCTCCGCAAGGAGAAGGAAGCAAGAAAGAAACAGAGGATCATCGAAATCAAGGAGATCCGTCTTTCTCCCAACATTGACACCAACGACCTGAACACCAAGATCAACGCCGCCAGGAAATTCCTGACAAAGGGCGACAAGGTGAAGGTTACGCTGCGCTTCCGCGGACGGGAGATGGCCCACATGAACACCAGCAAACATATTCTCGATGATTTTGCTCAGAGTCTGGCAGACATCTCTGTGATAGAGAAGGCCCCCAAGGTGGAAGGCAGAAGTATGACTATGTTTTTAACTGAAAAGCGGTAAACGCCAAGGTTAAAATAGATTAAGCATGTTTAGGAGGAAACAGTTATGCCCAAGATGAAGACAAGCAGATCGGCTGCAAAGCGATTTAAGGTAACCGGAACCGGTAAACTGAAGAGGAATAAGGCTTACAAGCGCCATATCCTTACCAAAAAGACCACGAAGACCAAGCGGAATCTCAGAAAGCCCGCGATCACTGACGCTACGAACGTGAAGAACATGAAAAAGATTCTGCCCTATTTATAATCAGGTTAGGAGGAAAGACAGACATGGCAAGAATAAAAGGTGGCTTAAATGCCAGGAAAAAGCATAATAGAGTGTTAAAGCTGGCCAAGGGTTACAGAGGGGCCAGAAGCAAGCAGTACAGAGTGGCAAAACAGTCCGTCATGAGAGCGCTGGCAAGCTCCTACGCGGGAAGAAAGGAGAGAAAGCGTCAGTTCAGACAGCTCTGGATCGCCCGGATCAACGCGGCGGCAAGACTGAACGGCCTCTCCTACAGCAAGTTTATGTACGGCTTAAAGCTGGCCGGCGTGGATATGAACAGAAAGATGCTTGCAGAGCTGGCAGTCAACGACGCGGAGGGATTCAAGACCCTTGCGGAGCTGGCAAAGAGCAAGGTGGCATAAAACGAAACGGAGAATGTGGGGATACAGACAGATCAGGTTTGTATCCTCATTTTGTGTGTGAGTATGATCCTCTTTTTTGATATAGACGGAACTCTGATCGACGAAAAATCCCATGCGATGCCCGAGAGCGCGTCCAAAGCCATAGAAGCCGCAAGGCGAAACGGGCATATCTGCGCTGTGAACACCGGGCGGACCGGAAAGCTTGTAAAGCCCGACCGGAAACGGCTGGCCGGGTTCGACGCTTTTATCATGGGATGCGGCACCATGATCACGCTGTACGGGAAAGTGCTTTACCACAGGACCTTTTCCGAGCGGGAAGCGCGGGATATTATAGAAGCGCTGGACCGCTTCGGCATTGACGCCGTTCTGGAAGGCTATGAGAACAACTTCTGCGACAGACCGGACAGGATCCGGACGGAGACCTTCCGGAAGTTTATCAGCCGGTTTGCGGACGCGGGCTACGGAAGCTTTGAGGATGCGGCGGGACATTTCGACAAATTTTACGCTTATGCGGACAGCGCGGACGCCGTGGGAGCCTTTGCGGAAGAATTCGGGGACAGACTCGACTTTGTGGACAGGAAAAAAGGGTTTTTTGAGATTATGCCGAAGGGATGCTCCAAAGCCATCGCCATGAAAAGACTGGCAGAGGAACTTGACATTCCCATGGAGCAGACAGCCGCTCTGGGCGACAGCAGCAACGATATTCCCATGCTGCAGTGCGCCGGGATCGGCATCGCCATGGGAAACGCCACGGCGGACGTAAAGGAAGCGGCCGACTATATCACAGATCCTTTAGGGGACGACGGCGTAAGGAACGCGCTGAAGAGACTGGGGGTTATCTGACGGCGTCGTCCGCGGGATAAGAGGCGCTGCGGCTCACAAATTTCCTGATAGCGTCAAAGCTTTCCGGGCTGATTACATGCTCAATCCTGCAGGCGTCTTCCACGGCCGTATCCGCCGGCACGCCCAGCCCCGTGAGCCAGCCGGAAAGAAACTGATGACGTTCATAGATCATTTCCGCAATCTCTCTGCCGGAGGGCGTAAGCGTGATAAAGCCGGAGCCGTCCACGCAGATCTGCTTTTTCTCCCGAAGGTTTTTCATTGCCACACTGACGCTGGGCTTGCGAAAGCCCAGTTCGTTTGCAATGTCCACAGAGCGGACGACGGGAAGACGTCTGCTCAGGATCAATATGGTTTCCAGATAGTTTTCGGCTGATTCGTTTCCGGCCATTTCGGTCATCTCCCTGTCTTTTTCCTGTGGGAAAAATTCTGATTTCAGTATAGTACGTTTTTGACCGGCGCGCAACCCAATAAAACATTTTGGCTCCCGATAAAAAATTTCATCTCCGATCAAGACTCCGTTTCCGGGAAATAAAAATGAGCCTTGAAAAAATAGAAATGGGACCTGAAAAAATACGCTTGAAGAAATAGAAATGGGTCTTGAAAAAATACGCTTGAAAAAATAGAAATATGTCTTGAAAAAAGCAGTTGACAGGTCCGAAAGGTTAGTATATACTAACCATGGAAAGAAAATGAGAGTCATTTTCAATTAAGAGACAGGGAGAAAAGGAGGAAACGGTTATGCCATTGTCAATGGCCCGGGAGGGCGAGTGCAACGTGATCAGAAAGGTGGGAGGCAGAGAGGATACCAGAAGATTCCTGGAAAATCTGGGATTCGTGGTGGGAAGCGCGGTGACGGTGATTTCCCGCGCAGGCGGAAATCTCATCGTGAACGTAAAACAGTCCAGAGTGGCCATCGGCAGCGATATGGCGAACAAAATTATGATCTGAGGACAGGAATCTGTAAAAGCAAAAAAGGAGAACGGGATGAAAACATTGAAGGAAGCTGCCTGCGGGCAGACGGTGACGGTAAGGAAGATTTCCGGGGAAGGCCCGGTCAAGCGGCGCATCATGGACATGGGAATCACAAAAGGGATACAGATTTATGTGAGAAAGACGGCTCCGTTGGGCGATCCTGTGGAGGTTACGGTGAGAGGATATGAGCTTTCCCTGCGAAAAGCGGATGCAGAGATGATCGAGGTGGAGTGAGATCCGAAGGTCAGATCTGCATTCTTTCAGGCCTGGAGGTTAGTTGTAACTAATAAATGATAGCGACGACAAACCCGGAAAGGCGGGATGAAATCGGCTAAAAACATAAGAGAAGAAAAACGCAGAGAAGAAAGAAAAAGGCGTAAGAGAAGCAAAAAGGAATACAGAAAAGAAAAAGGCAAAAGAAGAAAAAACAGAAGAAACAAAAAGGAACACAGAAAAGCAAAAACTGCAGGAGAAAAAACACAAGAAACGCAGGAAAGCAAAGGCAGCAAACGAAACAATGCAAAACAATGCAAAAGTGAGAGAACGGCTGCTGAAACAAAAAGAAAAAGAATAAGAAAGAGCCGCGGCCTGACAGCTGCGCAGGTCAGCGGCGGAATGAGAGGTAAATATGTCGATCAGGATTGCACTGGCAGGAAATCCGAACTGCGGAAAGACAACGCTTTTTAACGCGCTGACCGGAGCAAACCAGTTTGTGGGAAACTGGCCCGGCGTCACGGTGGAGAAGAAAGAAGGAAAATGGAAAGGGGATAAGGATGTGGCCATCATGGACCTGCCGGGTATCTATTCCCTGTCTCCCTATACGCTGGAGGAAGTGGTGGCGAGAACCTATCTGATCAACGAGCGCCCCGACGCCATCATCAATATCGTGGACGGCACCAATCTGGAAAGGAATCTGTATCTCTCCACCCAGATTCTGGAGCTCGGCATTCCGGTGGTCATGGCCGTGAACATGATGGACGTTCTAAATAAGACGGGAGAAAAAATCGACACGGAGAAGCTTTCCCGGAAATTTGGCTGCGAGGTGGTGGAGATTTCCGCTCTGAAAGGGACGGGAATCGAAAAGGCGGCGGAAAAGGCCGTGGAGCTGGCCCGCCGGAAGAAGACGCCCGAGATCGTACACTCGTTTGCGGAAAAAGTGGAAGAGACGATCAGAGCCGTCGAAGGGAAGCTGGGAGCGGATGTGCCGGAGGAACAGAGACGTTTCTTCGCCGTAAAGCTTCTGGAGAAGGATGATAAAATCGCGTCCCTCATGGAACATGTCCCGGATGTCTCCGGGGAGATCAAAGCGCTGGAGGAAGCCTTTGACGACGATACCGAGAGCATTATCACCAACGAGAGGTATGTGTATCTCTCCGGCGTGGTCAAAGAATGCTGCTCTGGGAAAAAGACAAAAAAAGAATCGGTTTCCGACAAAATCGACAGGATCGTGACAAACAGGTGGGCAGCGCTTCCCATCTTTGCCGTGGTCATGTTTCTCGTCTACTATATTTCCGTGACCACGGTGGGAACCGTCGCGACGGACTGGGCCAACGACGGCGTGTTCGGCGACGGATGGCATTTGTTCGGCATCGGCGGGTCGGCCTATGACGAAGCCTGCGATGAGTTTGCGCAGAACAGGCTGTTTACGGAAGAGATGACGGACGTTCTCTCGGCGGCGCAGGAGGCGGGAGTCATCGGCGCGGAGGACCTTCTGGGAACCGTGGAGGCGGGAGATTACGGCGGCTTTTGCGAGACTTACGATTCCTTTCAGGATTCCATGGCGGAAGCGGGATATGACATATCCGGGACGGTGGATCCGCTGCTGGAAGAAGCGCCGGATCCCGCGGATTACGGCGTGTGGATTCCGGGGATTCCCGTACTTGTGGGAAATGCGCTGGAAGCGGCAGGCTGTTCCGAGTGGCTTTCCAGCCTGATCCTGGACGGCATCATCGGCGGCGTCGGCGCGGTTCTGGGCTTTGTGCCCCAGATGCTGGTTCTGTTCCTCTTTCTGGCTTTTCTGGAAGCGTGCGGCTATATGGCCAGAGTGGCGTTTATCATGGACCGGATTTTCCGGCGGTTCGGCCTCTCCGGCAAGTCCTTTATTCCCATGCTGATCGGCAGCGGCTGCGGCGTTCCCGGTATTATGGCGTCCCGCACCATTGAAAACGACAGGGACCGGAAGATGACGGTCATGACGACCACCTTTATTCCCTGCGGCGCAAAGCTTCCCATCATTTCCCTGATCGCGACGGCGCTGTTCGGGGGCTCCGGCCTTGTGGCTGTGAGCGCATATTTTCTGGGGGTTGCGGCTATTGTGATCTCCGGCATCATTCTGAAAAAGACAAAGATGTTTGCGGGAGATCCCGCTCCCTTCGTCATGGAGCTTCCCGCCTATCACTGGCCTGCTCCCAGCGCGGTGTTAAGGAGCATGTGGGAGAGAGGATGGTCCTTTATCCGGAAGGCGGGTACCATTATCCTGCTGTCCTCCATCGTAATCTGGGCCGGCTCCTGTTTCGGGACTGTGAACGGTCATTTCGGCTTCAGCACGGAACTTGCGCTTGCGGACAGCGTTCTTGGAAAGATCGGAAACGGCATCAAATGGATCTTTGCGCCTCTGGGATTTGACGACGCGACGGCGGCGATTGCCACCATCATGGGGCTTGTGGCGAAGGAAGAAGTGGTAGGCGTGTTCGGCGTCCTTGATTTTGTCAGCATGACGCGGGCCGCGGCGTACTCCTTCCTCGCGTTCAATCTGCTCTGCGCGCCCTGCTTCGCTGCGATCGGCGCCATCAGGAGAGAGATGAACAGCGCGAAGTGGACATGGTTTGCCATCGGCTATCAGTGCGGGTTCGCTTATGTGGTTTCCCTGATCCTCTATCAGCTGGGTTCACTCTTTTCCGGCAGCGGAAATGCGGTGGGCGTCATTGCAGCCGTCGCGCTTATAGCGGTTCTGTGCTGGCTGCTGGCAAGGCCCTATCGGGAAAGCTCCACCCTGAAGGTGGATGCGGGCAGGCCGGACAAAAGAAAGGCCGCATAACCCTGCGCCGGCGGATATCCGACAATTGCCGCGGAATTGCCGCATGCCGCGCGATTCTGCTGGCAATGTCGGCCGGAATCTGATAAGATAGAACTGTCCCGCCCGTGAAGGCGCGGAAGCGGAGACGAAGGGCAAAACGAAAAATGCGGCGGGAGGGAACGGCGGTGAAGGTACTGGTCATCGGAGGCAGTTATTTCTTCGGAAGAGTATTTGTGATGCTGGCGGCCGGAGAACATCAGCTTACGCTGGTAAACAGAGGAAACTGTTCCATGGAGGAATTCGGCGTAAGGCAGGTGAAGGGGGACCGGCATGAGGAAACTGTCTGGGCGCAGTGCACAGAAGAGTACGACGCGGTGGTGGATTTCTGCGCTTATGAGCCGGGGGATATCTCCTTCGTTCTGGAGCGGCTCTCCGGCAGCGCGGCCCAGTATATTTTCATCAGTACCGTGGACGTCTATCGCAGGGGAACGGGGCTTGCGTCGGATGAGGACGCGCCGTTTGAGACAAGAAAGCTGCCCGGCGGGGCGGGGGCCTATATTGCGGGAAAAGTCGCGCTGGAGGGCGAGCTTCGCGAACAATGCGAAAAGCGGGGCATCCGGTGGACTTCCCTGCGGCCCGCCGTTCTCTACGGGCCTTACAATTATGCGCCGCGGGAAACGGTCTTTATTAAAATGGCGGTGCAGGAACACTGGCTTCCGGAGATCACGGATGCGGACGGAAGCTTCCAGACCGTCTATGTAAAAGACGCCGCGCAGGCTGTCTTAAGCTGTCTGGGAAATCCCGCATCCTACGGGCAGGCGTTCAATCTCTGTCAGGACGGCTGCATGGACTATCACAGCCTGATCCGGGCCATCCGCCTGGCGGCGGGGGATGAGCCGCAGATGCGCAGTATGACCGCCGCGCAGGCACAGGCCGCGGGAATCCCGCTTCCCTTCCCGGTGAGCGCCTGGGAGACGGAGCGATATTCCAACGAGAAGGGGAAGCGCCTGCTGGGGCTTTCCTATCTTTCCCCGGAGGAAGGGATGATGAGAACATACCGGGCGTTTGAGAAAGTATACCGGGCATAAGGGCCCGGAGAAATTAATTTTTGTAAATTTCCATTCCGCTTCCATGCTGTTTTTATGATCTTTCTAAATAAACCTTACGCGGCGTAAGATGCGCTGTAAAATAGTTTTAGGTTTCTAAAAAGGAAACGGCGGGAAAGGCAACGGACGGCATGGAAACTGGAAGGATTCTGATGGAACTGCGCAAAGAGAGAAATCTCGGTCAAAAAGAACTGGCGGCGTATTTAAGTCTGTCCACCGGGACGATATCCAATTACGAAAACGGCGTCCACTCTCCCGATCTCGCCACTTTGTGCAAGCTGGCGGATTATTACGACGTGACCACGGACTATCTTCTGAACCGCACTTCCAGCCGTTACTCCGTCAGGAAAATGGATCAGCGCCTGACCAGGGACTATACCCTGTCGGATGTGGTCGATGCCGTTCTCTCCTGCAGCTCCGGTTCCATCGGGCATCTGATGGCCTATGCGGAATTTCTGCAGTATCGTCAGAAAAAAGACAAGAGAGATTCCGAAAAGTAATTATAAGAGAGTTTTAATGGACTTTAAATTTCATATTATGTGCCTGTAACAAAAATCCACAGATAACCACTTACACGGAAAGGCGGGAAAAGCGATGGAGAAAAGGACAGGCACGGCAGGCTATGCGGCTGTGACGGTGCTTCTGGTATTGATCACAGCCCTTTTCTTTGGGATGACGGTCCGTTCCGAGACGGACGATGCCGCGAGAAGGAACGAGCGGTATTATCGGGAAAAGGAGAGGGAGCTGACCGGTGAGATCAGAGCGTTTCTGGAGAGCAGAGGTCTGAAGGACAGCGGCGTTATGCTGACGAGAGTGGTGGAGGAGGACGGGAGCCGCGCGTACACCGTCACCGTCCATCACGGCAGGATCGACGAAATGGAGGATGCGGAGAGAGACGAACTGCTCCGGTGTCTGGCGGAACTGGATTTCGAGGATGCAGGATGCAGCTTCGCTCACAAATTTCTTTTGGATGAGTGACAGGATTTGCATGACATTTCTTTCAAATGGGGGTATACTTTTCTTAATGAATCGAAAGGAGCTCCCAAAATGTCATTCATTCCGAAACCACAGGAGATTTATAAACATTTTAAAGGGAATCTGTACCAGATAACGGCGGTGGCAGAACATACGGAGACAGGGGAGACGCTGGTAGTCTATCAGGCGCTCTACGGAGACTTTAAGACCTACGCAAGGCCGCTTTCCATGTTTACCGACCGGGTGGACAGAAAGAAATATCCGGACGCCGGGCAGGAGTTTCGATTTGAACTGCAGGGGCCGGACGCCGGGCGCCAGAGGGCGGAGACGGACGCGGAACCGGACGCCGTCACAACGGAAGCGGCGGAGGATGCGGAGAGCGGAAACGCCGCTCTGGATCCTCTGGTGGCGGAGTTTCTGGACGCTTCCGAGTACGGGCAGCGGCTGAATATCCTCGCGGCGCTCCACCACAGGATCACGGACGACATGATCACCACCATGGCTATCGCCACCGGCGTCGAAGTGGACGAGGGCGAACTGGAACAGCGTTACGAATCCCTGAAGAACTGTCTTCTCACGCTGGAACACTATGAGTGCCGGCGGCTGAGATAGGAAGTGTCTTTACGTATTCCCGCAAAGCCTGCGGGCAGTCCCTTTAAAATGCGGTTCAAAGAAGCGGCAGCGGATGCCGATGCCGCCGCGGTCCGGCGCACCGGACGGAAACGGGAGGGAATATGGCGCACGCACTTGACAGGAAAATGGTGATAGGAGTCTCTTCGAGGGCTCTGTTTGATCTTACGGCGGAAAATGAGATTTTTGAGAAGCAGGGGCTGGAGGCGTACTGCAGCTATCAGGTGGAGCACGAACAGGAGATCTTAAAGCCGGGGCCGGGATTCGGCCTGATCAGATCCCTGCTTCGTTTAAACGAATACAGCGGCGAAAAGGATCTGGTGGAGGTTATCATCATGTCCCGGAACAGCCCCGACACATCGCTTCGCGTCTTCAATGCCATCGCGCATTACGGCCTGCCCATCACCCGGTCCGTGCTGGTCAGCGGCGCGTCGCTGGCGCCGTATCTGGCGGCTTTCCATACGGATCTGTTTCTGTCGGCGTACGAGGACGACGTGCAGTGCGCCATTGACAGCGGCATTGCCGCGGGGATTATCTGCACGGAGCGCACGGCCCAGGTGATCCCCATGCCCACAGGTCAGATCCGCATCGCCTTTGACGGGGACGCGGTGCTCTTCGGCGATCAGTCGGAGCGGATCTTTCAGGAGCGGGGACTGGACGCTTTCGAGGAAAATGAGAGAACGCACGCCCGGGAACCTCTGGCGGAGGGGCCTTTCGCACAGTTTTTGAAAAAGCTCTCGGACCTTCAAAGGCAGCTCGGCCCCGACTGCCCCATCAGGACGGCCCTTGTGACGTCCCGGAGCGCGCCGGCTCACGAGAGGGTCATCCGGACCATGCGGGCATGGAATGTGCGGGTGGACGAGGCCTTTTTCCTGGGAGGGCTGGAAAAGAAGGATGTGCTGAAGGCGTTCGGGGCGCAGATCTTCTTCGACGATCAGTCGGCGCACACACAGAGCGCGGCTCTGGCGGTTCCCGCGGCGAGAGTGCCGTACAGCAGTATGAACGGCGTGCGCCGTCTGCGGCAGAAGGCGCAGGTGTAGGATTTCGGAAGAGACGGCCGAAGGCCGCCCTCCGGCGCGGAGGGGAAAGGAGATACGGCGGCGGATGCGATATGAGAACATTACAGAGGGACGCTTTCTGGAGCGTCCCAACCGTTTTATCGCCACGGTGGAAATAGACGGGCGCAAGGAGACGGTACATGTAAAAAACACCGGCCGCTGCCGGGAGCTTCTGGTAGAGGGGGCGAAGGTCTATCTTGCCAAAAGCGCCAATCCGGCCCGGTCCACGGCCTACGACCTTGTGGCGGTGGAAAAGGGCAGCCGGCTTGTGAATATGGATGCGCAGGCGCCCAACCGGGCGGCGGAGGAATGGATCAGAGCCGGCGGACTCTTCCGGGACGTAAAGCTTGTAAGGCCGGAGACGGTGTACGGAAATTCCCGGTTTGACTTTTACGTGGAGACCGGGCGGGAGAAAATATGGATCGAGGTGAAGGGCGTCACGCTGGAGGAAGAGGGCGTGGTGCGCTTTCCGGACGCGCCCTCCGTCCGGGCGGTGAAACATGTGGAGGAACTGATCCGGGCGAAGGAGGACGGCTACCGGGCCATTGTGCTGTTCGTGATACAGATGGAGGGCGTCCGCTTTTTCGCGCCCAACGGGCGGATGCACCCCGAGTTTGCAAAGGCGCTGGAAAAGGCCGCCGGGGCGGGGGTGGAGCTGCTGGCGTGGGACTGCCGGGTGACGCCGGACTCCATGACGATAAACGCGCCTGTACCGGTGTTTCTGGAAAATTCTTTGGAAAAAATTAAGAATGGCTTAAGTCCGTCTTTTCTTTCCGCTGTTCCCAATCCGCTGCTGCTGTGGTATGATAAGAACAGACGGATCCTTCCATGGCGGGAGGAACCAACGCCTTATCGGGTCTGGGTGTCGGAGATCATGCTGCAGCAGACCCGCGTGGAGGCCGTAAAGCCGTATTTCGAGCGCTTTATGCGCCAGCTTCCCGATATCGCGGCGCTGGCGGACGTCCCGGAGGAAAAGCTTTTAAAGCTCTGGGAGGGACTGGGTTATTACAACCGGGCGCGGAATCTGAAACAGGCCGCCGGACAGATCCTTGACGAATACGGCGGCAGAATGCCGGATACTTATGAGGAACTCCTGAAGTTAAAAGGGATCGGAAGCTACACGGCCGGTGCCATTGCGTCCATTGCGTACGGACGGGCTGTGCCTGCGGTGGACGGAAATGTGCTGAGGGTGACGGCGAGACTGCGCTGCGACGAAAGGCCGATCTCGGACGCCGGGGTAAAGGAGGCCGTGGAGCGGGACCTTGCAAAGGTGATCCCCGTGGAGAGACCGGGCGATTTCAACCAGGCCATGATGGAACTGGGGGCCTGCGTGTGTATCCCCAACGGCGCGCCGCTCTGCGGAGAGTGTCCCCTGTCGGGGCTGTGCATGGCACACGCCGCGGGCCGTGAGACGGAATATCCGAAGAAGGCCCGGAAAAAGGAGAGAACGGTGGAGGACAGGACGGTTCTGATCGTCAGGGACGGGAACAGAGCCGCCGTCCGGAAGAGGCCGGATCGGGGGCTTCTGGCGGGAATGTACGAACTGCCGTCGCTGGCGGGGTTTCGCACGGCGGAGGAAGTGACGGCTTATCTGGCGGATAACGGCATAAAGGCCCTCAGGATCCTTCCCCTGGAGGATGCGAAACACATCTTTACCCACAGGGAATGGCATTTAAAGGGATATATGGTCCGGGTGGACGAGCTGGAGGGCCGCCCGCCGGGAAAAGACATAAAAGACTGGATCTATATTGAGCCGGAGGAGGCGGGGGAAAAATATCCGATCCCGTCGGCGTTCGGAGCATACGTCAAATATCTGAGCATCCGGCTCGGAAAAGACAGATACGGGGAGGAAGAAAGAGAGTGAAGCTTCTGTCGATCGCAGTACCGTGCTACAATTCGGAAAAATACATGAGAAAATGCGTGGAGTCTCTGCTGCCCGGGGGTGAGGACGTGGAGATCATCATAGTGGACGACGGCTCCGATAAGGACGATACGGCCCGGATCGCGGACGAGTATCAGGAGCGCTATCCCGCCATCGTAAAGGCGGTCCACAAGGAAAACGGCGGCCACGGGTCCGCGGTGAACGCGGGGATCGACGCCGCCACCGGTCTCTATTTCAAGGTGGTTGACAGCGACGACTGGGTGAAGGAGGAAGCCTACAGACAGGTGCTCGACACCCTGCGGCAGCTGGCGGGGGGAGCCGCGGCGCTGGACATGATGATCTGTAACTATGTGTACGAAAAAGAGGGAGAAAAGCGCAAAAAGGTGATCCGCTACCGCCACACGCTTCCCAGGGACCAGATGTTTACATGGGACGACTGCCACCATTTCCTGAAGGGCCATTACATCCTGATGCATTCCGTGATTTTCCGGACACAGCTTCTGAGAGAGTGCGGCTTAAGACTTCCGGAGCATACCTTTTATGTGGACAATCTTTACGTGTTCGAGCCCCTTCCCTATGTACAGAACCTGTATTATCTCGATGTGAATTTCTACCGCTATTACATCGGCCGGGACGATCAGTCCGTCAATGAGAACGTCATGATCTCACGGATCGACCAGCAGCTTCTGGTCAACAGGCTGATGATCGACTACCTGACGGAAAGAAAGGCGGAGCTTATAAAAAACAGGCGCAGATACCAATATATGCGCAATTATCTTGAGATCATCACCACCGTCTCGTCCGTTCTGCTGATTCGCTCGGGCACAGAGGAAAATCTTGAGAAGAAAAAGAAACTTTGGAATTATCTGAAGGAAAAGGACAGAAAGCTCTTTTTGTGGATGCGCAGCGGCATCATGGGCGAAACCATGAACCTGCCCGGCAGGGGGGGGAAGGAAAATCTCCGTAAGAGCATACAGGATCTGTCAGAAAATCTTCAAGTTCAACTAAAACTGCAGACGGACCGGGTCAGTTTCGCTGCTGCGCGAGAGAAGTGCGGACAGCCGTGATCCGGTCTTTTCCGTAGACCAGCATATACATGACGGCGCCCAGAAGAAGGGCCGTGGCAACGTCGAACACGGAATGCTGTTTCAACAGCATGGTGGAACAGATAATGGAGACCGCAAGGAAGAACGAGACGGCCTTAACCCCTTTTTTATCGGCCAGCTTCCTGCTGTGCATCACGGCAAAATGAGCCCCCAGAGAATTGTACACATGGATGCTGGGCCAGAGGTTCGTAGGGGTATCCGTCTGCCAGAGCAGGCCGACCAGACGGGAAAATACGTTGTCTCTGGGCATTGTCACAGGCCGAAGGTCGTGCCCGTTGGGCCAGAGGGTGGATACGATCAGAAAGACGGCCATGCCCGTCATCAGAAAAACGCAGGCGCGGTAATATTCCTGTTTGTCCTGAAACATCAGGAAGACCACCACTGCCGCCACATAGAAAAACCAGAGAAGGTAGGGGACGATGAATACCTCGCAGAAGGGGATCGCGTCGTCCAGCGCCAGATGGATCACGCGGTATGTGGTGACATCCTGTTCCAGCCATGCGAACCAGCAGAGATAAACGGCCATAAAGAACAGAAGAGGCAGGATGTGTTTATATTTTACATACAGTCGAATCCAGTTTTTCATTTCAGATCAGATCCTTCCGAAGCTTTCTCGCTTCCTTTTCCCTTTCAGTATAGTCCGAATCCTCAAAAAATCAACCGTTTTTTTTATTCTTTGGAAAGATTCAGATTTTGTTAAGATTTTCGGCCGCCGCCCCAGCCGCCTTGACCGTGTCATGGCCCGTGTGGTACAATGACAGATATAAAAAAGGCAGGATCGTCTGCTGAAACGGGGGCAAAGCATGAAAGAGAGCAGGAACAGAAGAGACTTGGATCTGTCGTCGGAAACCGCCGTGCCGTTCCATAACAATGTGGACTTCTGCGTGGGGACGGGCCGCATGGGACTCGCGCTGCACAAGGAGTATATGGAACAGCTGAAGCTGGTGCAGGAATATATCGGCTTTGACCACATCAGGGGACACGGCCTGTTCTGCGACGACATGGCAATTTATCAGGTGGAGCAGGACGGCGCCGTCACTTATAACTTTACCTACCTCGACAGAGTCATGGACGACTACCGTGGCCTCGGGCTCAGACCCTTTCTGGAGCTGGGCTTTATGCCCGGGAAGATGGCAGGCGGTACGCAGACCGTATTTTACTGGAAAGGGAACGTGACGCCCCCCGCTTCCTACGAGGCGTGGACGGATATGGTGAAGGCGGTCCTTACGCATCTTTGCCAGAGATACGGCAGGGACGATGTGGTCACATGGCCGGTGGAGGTCTGGAACGAGCCGAATCTCCCCGGATTCTGGGAACACGCCGACATGGAGGAATATTTTAAGCTCTTTCACCGCACGTTTCTTGCCGTGAAGGAGGTGGACGGCCGCTTTCAGGTGGGCGGGCCCGCCGTGTGCGGCGGCAGCGATGAAAAGTGGATCCGCGCCTTTCTGGAATACTGCTCGAAGAACCGGCTGGCGGTAGACTTTGTGACGAGACATCACTATACCACGGAGTTTCCAGACCACGTAGGGCATTACGGCTACGCGGAGCTGATGCGGGCGGAGGACGGCTTCGCCAATCTTCGCACGACCAGAGACATTATCGACAGTTTTCCGGAGTACAAGGGACTTAAGATCCATATTACGGAATTCAACACTTCCTACATACCGAACTGTCCTCTTCACGACACCAACCAGAACGCCGCCTTTCTGGCGCAGCAGCTTTCCCGGCTGGGCGAGGGGAACGAATCCTATTCCTACTGGACCTTCGGGGATGTGTTTGAAGAGCAGGGCGTGCCCTTTACGCCCTTTCACGGAGGGTTCGGGCTCGTGGCAAACGGATGTATCCCCAAGCCCACCTTCTGGACATTTGTGTTCTTCAAAAAGCTGAAGGAAAAAGAGGGGATCTGCATTTACCGGGACGACAACGCCGTGGTGATGCGGCTTTCGGACGGCAGCCTGCGGGGCGTTTTGTGGAACATGACCAACGAAAGGACGGGAGAAGCGCTGGATTTTGTCCTGACGCTTCCGGGGGAAGGGCAGGGCTGCCTGCTGACCAGACTGGTCGATGAGGAACACTGCAACCCCCTGAAAATCTGGCACGACATGGGAGAGCCGGCAAACCCTTCCCGGGAAGAGATTACGCTTTTGAGGGAAGCGTCCGTTCCCCTTACCCGCACGGCGCGCACTTTCCGGCGAAACGACGAAGCCCTGGCAAAGATCCGGGTGGAGGAAAACGGCGTGCTGTACTTCCAGTGGACGCCGGGGGAGGTGAAACCGGATCCGGGTTATTCCTACGAGCGCGCCATGCAGTATCCACAGATCAACCCCGTCACGCGGCTTGACTATCCCGACCCGGATGTGATCCGGGTGGAAGATACTTATTATATGGTAAGCACCACCATGCATTTCATGCCGGGGTGCGAGATTCTGCGCTCCTTTGATCTGAGAAACTGGGAACACGCGGCTTATGTCTACGATACCCTCGACGGCACGCCCGGCCAGAAGCTTCAGGACGGAGAGAATATCTACGGGAAGGGCATGTGGGCCGCGTCCCTCCGATACCGGAAGGACAGGGACGGCGCCGGCGGCTCCTTCTATGTCTGCTTTGTGGCCAACGATACCCATAAGACCTATCTTTACACGGCAAGGGACATCGAGGGGCCATGGGAGAAAAGGCAGATCGAGGGCTTTTATCACGACGCCTCTCTTTTGTTTGACGACGACGGCAGCGTCTATATCGCCTACGGCGGCCGGGACATTTATATCACCCAGCTGAAGGAGGATTTAAGCGGCCCGCTGGAGGGCGGCCTCCACAGGCTGGCCGTCAGCGACGGGGACAATCCGTTCCTCGGATATGAGGGGACGCATTTTTATAAGATAAAAGGAAAATATTACCTGTTCCTGATCCATTCCAGAAGGGACAGATGGCGCAGGACGGAAAGCTGCTTTATGGCGGATTCCCTTCAGGGAGAATTTACCGGCGGCGACGTGCTGGACGACGACAGGGGATACTGCGGTCAGGGCGTGGCCCAGGGCGGGATCGTCGATACGCCGGACGGGAAATGGTACGCCGTGCTGTTCCAGGACAGCGGCGCGGTGGGAAGGATCCCGGTGGTCGTTCCCGTGACATGGAAGGACGACAGGCCCGTGTTTGGAGACGACGGCCTGATCCCGGAGAAATTTCCGCTGGAGAGCACGAAACCGGGCTACAGATACCGGCCCCTTGTGGACAGCGACGATTTCCGCGGCCCGCTGAAGGACTGCTGGCAGTTCAATCATGAGCCGGATTTATCGCTCGTCTGCCACGACAGGGAGCGGGGCGCCTTTCGGGTGACCACCGGGAAAGTCTGCGGCGAGCTGACCCAGGCGGTCAACACTCTGACACAGAGAATGCTGTACCCCGGCTGCGCCGCGGAGGTGACGGTGGACGGCAGCGGACTTGGGGACGGGGATTACGCGGGGCTCTGCGCGCTTCAGGGCTGTTACGGCATGATCGCCCTGACCCGAAGGGAAGGGAAACTGTTTCTTGTGACGCTCACCGCCGTGTCGGGGGAAGAGACGGCAGGGGCCGGGGGAAAGGACGGCGCCCGGGGCGCGGCTGCTTCCGGCGCGGCATGGCGGGAATGGGAAGCCGTGCCTGTGGGCGAGGAACCGGTGCGGCTTAAGCTGGAAGCCGACTTTACCCGCATGAAAGACACGGCCTCCTTCTATTATTGGAAGAAAGAGGGAGAGAGGGGCTTTTTCGGAAGGTGGGAAAAGACCGGGCCCGACCACAGGCTTTTCTTCCGGCTGGATCACTTTACGGGATGCCGGTTCGGCCTGGCGGTGTTTTCCACCCTGCGGGCGGGGGGCGCCGGAACTTTTTCGGACTTTCAATATCGAAAACGCTGATTTTTTTCGGTATTTTTCCCATAAACAGGCGGGGCCTGGTGTGCAACATGCACAAAAGGAAAGCAATTTCTGAAAGAAAATTAGCAATAAATGAAGAGCAGGGGTAGACATTTTTGGTGTATTATGCTATTATAGTTAAGAAGTGAAAACCTTTTGTGCGAAAAATGCAATGAATACAGGTTTTGTGGAGGAAAGTATGAAGAGCTCTGTAAAGAAGATTATTGTGACAGTGGCAGTCGTGGCGGTGATAGCGTTGATTGCTTTCCTTATGTCTCTGCGCGGCGTCGAGGATTTCCATGAGAAATACGCGGGTGTCGATCTGACGAAAGACGTGGAGGGCATGGAGAGAACGGGAACCTACACGGGATACCTGAATGATCATGCCGATGCGGCGCATCCCGCACAGAATGTGGACGTGGATCTGTATGACTACGACGCAGAGGGCTCCGTAGAAGTGTACAACGACTATGAGGGAGAGGAAAAGGCGCTCTTTACCGGGACCGGATCCAGGGTCACCTGGAAGGTGAACGTGCCTGAGACGGGATTCTACAATATATATATAGAATATCTTCTCCCGGAATCCAGAGGCGTGGCGGCGGAGCGAATTGTGTACTTAAACGGCGAGATCCCCTTCGAGGATGCCCGGAACATTTCCTTCACGAGGATCTGGACGGACGCCGGCGAGCCGAAGGTCGATAACCAGGGAAATGAGATCAGGCCCAGCCAGGTCGAGGTGTTTGACTGGCAGGACACCTGCTTCAGAGACGATATGGGCTATATCACCGAGCCTTACATGTTTTATCTGGAAGCCGGCGAGAATACCATCGGTCTCGAAGCGGAAAACGAGCCCATGGTCTTAAGGCGTCTGGCGCTGAACGAAGTGCAGAAGCTCGACACCTATCAGGAATATCTGGCGAAGCAGCCGGCGGACACCGCTTCCGATGCGGCAAAGAATTATTTGGAAGTGATCGAGGGCGAGGATTCCACTTACCGTTCCGAATCTTCTCTTTATGCAAAATATGACAGATCTTCTCCGACGACCCAGCCGAACAGCGTTACAAAGACCGTCCTGAACTATGTGGGCGGCGAAGCGTGGAGAAGCTCCGGGCAGTGGATCGAATGGGATTTCGAGGTGCCGGAGGACGGCTATTACAACATCACCGTCAAGGGGCGCCAGAATTATTCCCGCGGCGTTGTGTCCAGCAGAAGCGTGTACATAGACGGCGAGATTCCCTTTGACGAGATGAAGGAGATTTCCTTTGAGTACAGCAACGACTGGAATTACCTGACGCTGGCCGACAAGGAGGGAACCCCTTACAATTTCTACCTGACGAAAGGCGCGCACACCATTCGCTTGGAAGCGACTCTGGGCGGCGTGGGAGCCATCCTGGAGGAACTGGAAGATTCCACCTTCCGCCTGAACCAGATTTACAGAAAGATCCTGGTGTACACCGGAGCGACTCCGGACCAGTACAGAGACTACTATATAGAGAGAAGCTATCCCGAGGTTATGGAGGCCATGGATCTGGAGGCCAAGAGGCTGTTCAAGATCGTGGACGACATGGTGGCCTACAGCGGACAGAAGGCAGACAACATTGCGACTGCCCAGACGGTGGCCCAGCAGCTGGAGCGTTTCTGCAAGAAGCCTCAGAAGATCACGCTGGAGTTTACGACCTTCAAGGACAATATCACGTCTCTGGGAACCGCGTCCCTGAACCTGAGCGAGACCAAGCTTGACATTGATTACCTCGTGGTCAGCGGAACTAACGCGAAGCCCGAGAAGAAACAGGCGAATGTGTTCACAAAGCTGTGGCACGAGATGAAATCCTTCGCGGCGTCGTTTGTTGTGGACTACAACGCCGTGGGCGATGTGTATGACGAGAGCGGCAGCGACAACATCGTAAAGGTATGGGTGCTTACCGGACGGGATCAGGGCACCATCTTAAAGTCCATGGTGGACGATACCTTTACTCCCGAGACCGGCGTCAAGGTTAACGTGGAAGTGGTCGATCCCGGCGCGTTGATGAACGCGGTCATGGCGGGAAGGGGACCTAACGTAGTGCTTTCCGTCGGCGCTGACCAGCCTGTGAACTATGCGCTGCGAAACGCGGTGGAAGATATCACGCAGTTTGACGACTGGGAGGAAGTGCTCTCCCATTATACGCCCAGCTCCTATGAGCAGTACGGACTGGACGGCCATATTTACGCGGTGCCTGAGACCCAGACTTTTAACGTGATGTTCTACAGAAAGGACGTCCTTGAGGAACTGGAGCTTGAGATCCCCAATACCTGGCAGGAACTGATCGAGATGATGCCCACCATTCAGGGCAACAACCTCTCCATCGGCATTCCTACCGCGGCGGGCAGCAGCGCGACGGCGACCGCGAGCACGGCGGTGGCTTCCAACGCCCCGGATCTTTCCCTGTACTTTACGCTGCTTTTCCAGTACGGCGGCGATATGTACAACGAATCCGGAACGAAGACCA
This sequence comes from uncultured Acetatifactor sp., assembly GCA_947586055.1. Taxonomy (GTDB): domain Bacteria; phylum Bacillota; class Clostridia; order Lachnospirales; family Lachnospiraceae; genus Acetatifactor. The sequence continues at coordinate 41,866 of CANPXL010000005.1, forward strand.
CGGTGGACGACGAAGCCGGCGTGAGAGCGTTCAAGGATTACGTCAGATACTTTAACGATTACGGACTTCCTACGGTGTACGACTTTGTGAGCCGTTTCCGTTCCGGAGAGATGCCCATCGGTATCGCGGCATACTCCACATACAACACCCTGATGGTATCGGCTCCCGAGATCCGCGGGCTCTGGGATTTCACCCTGATCCCCGGCACGGAGCGCACCGCGGAGGACGGAACCACATACATCGACAGATCCGATTTCATTACGGGAAACGCGACCATGATGATCGCCACGGAGGACGAAAGCTTACGGCAGGATTCCTGGGAATTCATGAAATGGTGGGCGCAGCCTGACACCCAGGTCCGGTTCGGACGCGAGATTGAGGCGCTGTTAGGGTCTTCGGCCCGGTACGCGACGGCGAACAAGGACGCATTCGTACAGCTCTCCTGGAGCGCGGACGACATCGAGGTTCTGGACGCCCAGTGGGATCAGACCGTGGGAATCCGGGAAGTGCCCGGCGGATACTTTACCGGACGCCATATCACCAACGCGATCCGAAAGGTGATCAACGAAAAGACCGACTCCAGAGAAACCATCATAGACTACGCCGTCACCATCAATGACGAGCTCACGAAGAAACGGATTGAGTTCGGCCTGCCGGTAGAAGAATAGGGGAGTGAAGAATGAAAGAGTATGTAAGCAAGTATTTTACCCTGCGAAAACACAACATGCAGGTGGCTTGGAAAAAAGCCAAAAAAAGCAAAATGTGTTACCTGTTCCTCCTGCCTTACGCGCTGCTGTTCACTCTGTTCTTTGTGGCGCCTGTGGTGATCTCCATCTTTTACGGGTTCACCTATTACAACATTCTGGAAAGCCCGAGGTTCATCGGACTGCAGAATTACATCAGCCTGATACTGGAGGACGACATTTTCCTCATCGGTATCAAGAACACGCTGATGATAGCCATTGTCACCGGACCGCTGGGATATATCATGTCGTTCCTGTTCGCATGGCTGATCAATGAACTGCCCAGATGGGTGCGAAGCGTGGCGGTGGTTGTGTTCTACGCCCCCTCCATCGCGGGCAACTGCTTCACGATCTTCTCCGTGTTCTTCCGGGGCGACGCTTACGGATATGTAAACGCGTTCCTGATGAACGTAGGCATCATAGACACGCCGATCCTTTGGTTCATCAACCCGACCTACATGCTGCCGATCTGTATGCTGGTCATCCTGTGGATGAGTCTGGGAACCGGATTCCTCTCCTTTGTGGCAGGTCTTCAGGGCGTGGACAGATCCCAGTTTGAAGCCGGCTACATGGACGGTATCAAGAACCGCTGGCAGGAGCTGTGGTACATAACGCTCCCCAACATGAAGCCCATGCTGATGTTCGGCGCGGTCATGTCCATCACTCAGGCTTTCGGCGTGTGCGACGTCACCATGGCTCTCTGCGGATATCCCAGTACGGATTACGCGGCCCGCACCATTGTGACCCACCTGTTCGACTACGGCTTCACCAGGTTTGAGATGGGTTATGCATGCGCCATCGCAACCATCCTGTTCCTGATGATGATACTTTGTAACAAAGCAATCCAAAGTCTGTTGAGGAGAGTAGGAACCTGATATGAGCAAGAAGAACAAGAAAAGAGAGCAAGAAAACGTAGAAGCTGTATACCACAAAAAGCTGGTAAAGAGAAGAAAACCCAACCGCTCTATCGCAGGAGACTTCTTTCTGTATCTGTTCCTGTTCCTGGTGGCTGTGGTAATGGTATTTCCCATCGTCTATGCGGTGAGCAGCGCGCTGAAGCCTTTGGATGAACTGTTTAAGTTCCCTCCGAAGATCCTTGCGCAGAATCCCACGATGGACAATTTTTCCGATCTGTTCGTGACCATGGGAAAATCATGGGTGACTTTCTCGAGATACCTGTTTAACACGGTGTTCATCACCTTCGTGGGAACGGCAGGAAACCTGATCGTGGCTTCCATGGGAGCGTTTGTGCTGGCGAAGTACGAATTCCCCGGCAACCAGACTTTCTTCAAGCTGGTCACCGTGGCAATGATGTTCACCGGCTACGTTACCCAGATCCCGAACTACCTGATCCTGAACGCGCTGGGATGGATCGATACCTACTGGGCTATCGTGATTCCGGCGTTCGCATCGCCGATGAACCTCTTCCTGATGAAGCAGTTCATGGAAGGGCTTCCCACCTCCCTGATCGAGGCGGCAAAGATCGACGGCGCCAGTGAATGGCGCGTGTTCAGCGGTATCGTGATGCCCAATGTAAAACCGGCGTGGATGACGCTGATCATCTTCTCGGTGCAGGGGCTCTGGAACAATAAGGCCGCAACCTTCATCTATTCCGAGGAAAAGAAGACGCTGGTATATGCCATGCAGCAGATCCAGAGCGGCGGTATCGCCAGAACCGGACAGGGCGCGGCAGTGCTGGTCGTCCTGATGGTGGTTCCCATCGCGATCTTCATCTTCTCCGAAAGCCAGATCCTGGAGACGATGGCAAGTTCAGGTCTGAAGGATTAACAGGGAATGAGGTGGCGTATGAAAAGGATGATGAAAACAATAGGCGCGCTGGCGCTGGGAGCAGCGGTCCTTGCGGCGCCCTCCATGAGCGTTATGGCCATGGAGAACAGCTACACATATAATTACGACTACTGGGGCGATGTGCAGGATTCACCCAATGCCTATACCGTGACGAAGGTATTTCCCGCTTCGGCTTTCGGGCTGGAGAAGAATTTCAGCAATCCGGAAGGACTGTTTGTCCAGGGAGATATGGTTTACATCTGCGATACCGGCAACAACCGGATCGTGCAGCTTCAGCGCACGGGAACGGAGCAGTTCGAGGTTGTCCGCATCATTGACAGCATCAAGGGCAACACGGACGTGAAGCAGCTTTCCGGCCCCACCGATATCGCGGTCTCCGAAGAGGGGGATCTCTTTATCAGCGATAAGGGCAACGCCCGCATCGTGAGAGTGGATTCGGATCTGAACTATAAGCTGGAGTTCGGACTTCCGGTAGACTCCACCGTGAGCGCCGAGGCCACGTTCCAGCCTTCCAAGATCGTAATCGACACGGCGGGACGCGTCTACTGCATCGCGACCGGCATCAACCAGGGCCTGTGCAAGTATGAAGCGGACGGCACCTTCTCCGGATTTGTGGGCGCCACGCCCGTTACCTATGACTGGATGGATTACATCTGGAAGAAATTTGCGACGCAGGAGCAGAGAACGAGACTGACCAGCTTCGTTCCCACCGCTTACGACAATATCTACATGGACTACGAAGGTTTCATTTACGCCTGCGCCAGCGGCCAGGAGGAAGATGATCTGGATTCCGGCGCGGCTCAGGCCATCCGCAAGCTGAACCTGCTGGGAACCAATATCCTCGTCGAGAACGGCGAGTATCCCGCTTACGGCGATCTTTACTGGGGCGAGGGCGGCGGATATGAAGGGCCCTCTCAGTATACCGACGTAACCGTGATGGATAATGACATTTACGTCTGTCTGGATAAGAACCGCGGGCGGCTCTTCGGTTACGACGATCAGGGCAAGATGGTCTTCGCGTTCGGCGGCAACGGCAACATGGACGGCTATTTCAGACGCCCCGCGGCGATCGAGCATATAGGGCACGACCTGATTGTGCTGGATTCCCTGGACTGCAGCCTGACGCTGTTTACTCCCACCGAATTTGGCAAGCTGATCTATCAGGCGATCGAACAGTTCGATGACGGTGATTATGAAGCGTCCGGCGAAAGCTGGAGAGAGGTCATGGAGCTGGACGGCAACTATGATCTGGCCTATATCGGCATCGGACGTTCTCTGCTGCGGCAGGAGAAGTACCGCGAGGCCATGGACTATTTTGAACTGAAGTATGACGACGACAACTATTCCAAGGCTTACAAGCAGTACCGCAAGGAATGGGTGGAAGACCACATCGTGATCATTGTCATCGTTATTCTGGTGCTTTTCCTGGTTCCCCTTACCATCGGCAGGATCAAGGAAATCAAGCATGAAATAGATATCGCAGATATCTTCAGAACCTAGACGAACGGAGGCCGGTATGATTGCTGCACTGAAAAAGAAAGAGACCTATCAAAATTATTTAAAGAGCCTGAAATTTGCCCTGTACTGTATCACCCACCCTCTCGACGGTTTCTGGGATCTCACCCACGAAAAGAGGGGAAGTTACGCGGCGGCAAATACCATCCTGATCCTGACGCTCCTGATCAGGGTTCTGAAGCTTCGGTACACGAGTTTCATCTTCATAACGGTGTACTGGGAAGATATCAATATTTTCCTGTATCTGGCCAGCGTCGCATTTCCGCTTGCGATGTTCGTGGTGGGCAACTGGGGCCTGACGACTTTGTTTGACGGCAAGGGACGTCTCGGGCAGGTGTACATGGCGAGCTGTTACGCCCTGACTCCTTATCCCCTGGTCCAGATTCCACTGATGGTCCTGAGTAATTTCGTGACGGTGGATGAGGCGGAGTTCTACTCCGCGCTCAGCGTGATCTCTCTCGTCTGGGCGGCGCTGCTCTTCGTGGCCGCCATGGGACAGATCCATGAGTTCAATATGGGAAAGAATCTTCTGTTTATTGTTGCCAGTCTGTTTGCAATGCTGGTGATCGTTTTCATCCTGCTGCTGTTCTTCAGCATGATCTCTCAGGGCATTGCATACTTCATCTCTCTGGGAAAGGAGATCATGTTCCGAATGTAACAGGGCGGAAGACCGAGAGCATATCCGCCCGGGCGGAAGGATAGGAGTGACAATGAAGAAAGAAAAATCAGTTAGAAAAGCCGAAATAAAAGCTGCGGTGATAAGCAGGCTGAAGAGTCTGGCGGTTCCCGTGATCTTAACTGCCATCATAGCCGTTGCAGTCATCGTGATCATCAATTTCCAGAATCCGGAGGAGCCTTTGGAGGTAATTAGACTGAGCGGATACGAGGGGACGGAAGAACCCATCGTGGTGGAAAACGACGAGCTGAAGATGACCATGGATCCCATGACCACGCAGTTTTCTCTGGAGGTAAAGAAGACCGGCAAGGTCTGGTATTCCAATCCGCCCGACGCGGCGAACGATCCGGTGGCTGTGGCCTCCGAAAAGGGAAGGGTTCAGTCCACGCTCCTTATGTCGTTCAGCCAGGCCAGCGGTCTGGAGACGATCTTCGACAATTTTAACTACGGTATCGACAACAAGCTGTATGAGATCGAGACGGGTGAGGATTATATCCGGGTCAACTATTCGATCGGCGACATAGAGCGGACTTATTTGATCCCGCCCGTGGAGACGGCTGCGGACTTTGACGTAAAGCTCGGCCAGATGGAGAAGGACGACCTCGATTTCGTTAAGCGCTACTATAAGAAATACGACATTGACAATCTTGGGAAAAACGATGACAAGGATGCGCTGCTTGCCAATTATCCCACTCTGGAGACGGAGCCCATTTATGTGCTGAGGGATACGGCAAAGGGCGCGGTGTGTCTGAAACTGGAACAGATTTTTGAAAAATACGGTTATACCGCGGAGGATCTCGCCGCTGACCAGCAGCTGAGCAACGCGATGAAGGAAAGCGACAAGCCCGTGTTCAATGTGAGCATGATCTACCGCCTGGAGGGCGGGGATCTTGTTGTGGAGATTCCCTTCGATTCTCTGGAGAGCAGAGAGGAGTACCCGATCTACACGCTGACACCCCTGCCTTACTTCGGAGCCGGCGGCCCTGAAGACGAAGGCTATCTGATGGTGCCGGAGGGCGGCGGCGCTCTGATCCACTTTAACAACAATAAGACATCCCAGGCCGCTTATTACTCCAATGTTTACGGATGGGATATGGCCCTGTCGAGAGACGCCGTGGTGCACGATACCCGCGTATATTTCAACGTCTTCGGCGTTGCGAACGGGGAGGATTCTTTCCTCTGCATCATGGAGGAGGGAGTGCCCTACGCTTCCGTACAGGCGGATATCTCCGGACACGGCAGCAGCTATAACCATGTGAACGCCGTGTACAGTATCTGCCCCAGAGAGCTTTATGAGATCGGCGATGTGGGAAGCCAGGATATTTACAAGTTCCTGGAAACCCTGCCGGACGAGACGCTGACGCAGAGATACCGTTTCGTGGATTCCGGCAGCTATGTGGACATGGCGAAATGCTATCAGGGATACTTAAAGGATAAGTATGGCCAGTACTTTGCGGAAAACGGCGACGAGACGACCCCGGTGGCGCTGGAGATCGTGGGCGCCGTCGATAAGGTAAAGCAGATTCTGGGCGTCCCGGTCTCGAGACCCCTGAAGCTTACAAAGTACAGCGAAGTGGAAGATATGATCCGCCAGCTTACCTCGGAGGGAATGGATAACATTTCCGTGAAATACACCGGCTGGTGCAACGGCGGCGTGAACCAGAAGATCCTGAGGAAGGCCAAGACGATCTCCGATCTGGGAAGCAAGAAGGATCTGCAGGAGCTGGGCAGCGCTGCGAAGGAGCTGGGCGTTGACCTGTATCTGGAGGGCGTGACGCATTATGAGTTCGACAGCGGCATTTTCGACGGCTTCTTCTCCTTTACGGATGCGGCGAGATTCTTAAGTAAGGAGAGAGCGGAGCTCTTCCAGTACAATCCCGTCACCTATTCCGCAAGAGAAGGGCTTGACAGCTATTACCTGCTGCATGCGGACCTGATCCAGGAGATGACGGACACACTGGTGGAGGCCGCGAAGAAATATAACGCGAACGTTGCGTTCAGGGATACCGGCATGGATCTTTCTTCCGACTATTATCTGAAGAAAACCGTCAGCAGGAACGCCGCGATGCTCGCGCAGGCGCAGCAGCTTAAGGAGATCGCGGACGGCGGCCAGAAAATCATGATCAATATGGGAAACGATTACGCGATTCCCTATGTGGACATGGTGACCAACATGGATCTGGCGGGCAGCGGTTACACGATTCTGGACGATGAGGTTCCTTTTTACCAGATCGCGATCCATGGATTTGTGAACTACACCGGCGCTCCCTTAAATACCTGCGGCGACATGCAGGAAGAGCTTCTGGAGTCCGCCGAGTACGGCGCGGGCCTTTCCTTCTCCCTGATGAGAGAAACGGCTTTTGCACTGCAGAAGACGCTTTACACGGAGTATTACGCATCCGACTTTGCCGCATGGCACGACAGGATGATGGAGATCTATAACAGATACAACAGCGAGCTGGGACATGTGTTTGATCAGGAGATCACAGGACATGAAAAGCTGGGCGAAGATCTGTCCTGCACCGTTTATGAGGACGGCACGAAAGTCTATGTGAATTACAGCTTTACGGATGCGGTGACCGAGGACGGCGTGGAAGTTCCCGCCAGGGATTACAAGGTGGTACGCTGAGGGAAAGCTTAAGATTTGAAAAGATTTTAGAAAGGGTAGTGGTTATGAAAAAACAGAAGAACAAGTTAGCAGGTCTTCAAAGACGCAAGGCCATCTCGGGATATCTGTTCATAGCGCCGTTCCTCATAGGCTTTCTGGCCTTTATGATCAAGCCGCTGTGTCAGTCGCTGTACATGAGTTTCTGCGACGTCCAGATGGGGAGCGACGGCTTTAACCCCGTCTGGAGAGGTTTGTTCCAGTATAATTACGCCTTCCGCGTCGATCCGACCTACACCCGTCTCCTGACGGAGGAACTGACCAGAATGGCGATATATTCCGTCTCCATTATGGTATTCAGCTTCTTCGTGGCGCTGATCCTGAATCAGAAATTTAAGGGGAGGGCGCTGGTTCGTTCCATTTTCTTCCTCCCCGTGATCCTGGCGAGCGGCGTGATCCTGAATCTGGATTCCGAGAACTCTCTGATGGCGGCCGTGGCCCAGACGGTGGAAGTAAACGCTTCCGCAACCTCCGGCATCACGGATGCGCTCCAGAATATCCTGAGGACCTCCGGCGTCGGCGTGAGAGCCTTTGAGAAGCTGTTTGAGATCATCGACAATATTTACGACGTGGCGATCTCTTCCGGTATTCAGATCATTATCTTCCTCTCCGGCCTCCAGACGATCTCGACCAGCATGTACGAGGCCGCCGACATCGAGGGATGCACGAAGTGGGAGAGTCTCTGGAAGATCACGTTCCCCATGGTAAGTTCCCTGTTTCTTGTAAACTGGATCTACACCATTGTGGACTTCTGCATGAGATCGGACAATGAGGTGATAGAGAAGATTACCAACTATATGAACGTCAACCTGAATTACGGTCTGGCGTCCGCCATGTCATGGGCGTATTTCGTTCTGGTCATAGCGATCGTGGGTGTAAGTTCGCTCATTATCTCGAAGGGGGTCTACTACTATGAGTAAGGTAAAAACGGGAAAGTATACGAATTTCTGGGAGAGGAACAAAAAGTCGGGCGGCTATCTTCTGCGGAAGACCGTCATGGGATACGGCGTCAGCATCTGCCGGGCGGTTCTTCTCTTCGGACTGTGTTTCCTGATCCTGCAGCCCCTTTTGAATAAGATTTCCGTCAGCTTTATGACGGAGGGCGATCTTTACGATCCGGTTGTGGTGTCCATTCCCATGCACTTTACGACGGAAAATTACCAGCTGGCCAGCGGCTTTATGAACTATTCCAAGAGTCTGGTCAATTCTCTCGTTGTGTCGCTTACCATTTCCGTTCTGCAGGTGGCGATGTGTACGCTGGTGGGATACGGGTTTGCCAGATTTAAATTCCCGCTCAAGGGTTTCTGGTTTGCCTGCGTGATGATGACCATTCTGATCCCGCCCCAGGTTATCTCCACTTCCCTGCACCTGCATTTCAGGTACTTTGACGTCTTCGGCATTATCGAGGCGGTCACAGGATCGCCGCTGAACCTGAGAGGCTCCGTGGTGCCCTATTATCTGATGAGCGCGGGATGCATGGGACTGAAGAACGGGCTTTATATCTATATGATCCGCCAGTTCTTCCGAAACATACCCAAGGAACTGGAGGAGGCGGCCTATGTAGACGGATGCGGCACCCTGAGGACCTTTGTCAGGATCATGCTTCCGGACGCAAAGCCGATCCTTACTTCCTGCTTCCTGTTCGCCTTTGTGTGGCAGTGGACGGACGGCTTTTATTCCAGCATGTTCCTTGGGGATATCAGCCTGTTAAGTATCAAGTTAAGACAGATTCCCGACGCGCTGGGCGGCTATATCGGAAAGCTGATGGGATCGTCGACCGCCGCAATGGTTTCGGTTCCCTATAACAACTGTATTGTGGCGACGGGCACCCTGATGGTGATCGTTCCGCTGATAGTCCTTTATCTCTTCGCCCAGAAGGGATTTGTGGAAAGCCTGAGCAGTACGGGCATTAAGATGTGATATAAATTCCCGCTCCGCCGGCTCATCCCGGAAAAGATTGTAAGGTCGGCGGGTTAAGCGGGAACTTATATAAAAAAGGAGGAAAAAATGAAAAGAAAAATGTTAAGCAGACTGATGGCAGCTTCCCTTGCAGCCATCATGACAGTAGGAATGGCAGGCTGCGGCGACAACGGCAGCTCTGACAGCTCCGCTCCTTCCGGAAGCGGAAGCAGCGACGCAAGCACTCCTTCTGAGAGCGGAAGCAGCGACGCAAGCGTTGATGCAAGCTCCGAGGAGGGCGGCGAAGAGGGAGCCGCAACCGTCAGGATCGATCCCAAGACGGGCGAACCTTTCGACCTGGGCGGCATGGAGATCATCATTGCCGACTGGTGGAGCCCTGAGACTCCCGACGAACCTACCACCGATTTCGGTGAGGCACAGCTGGAGTATCAGCAGTGGCTGCAGGATACCTACAACTTTAAGATGGTTCAGAAGACCTACGCAGGCTGGGGATGGGGCGAAGGTTCCATCGGTGAAGCTTTTGTACAGGCTGCTACTTCCGGAACCGACCAGAATATCATCTGGGTGCTGACCAACTCCGCAGCTACCGCTGCAGACGTAAACCAGGGCCTGATGTATGATATCACCAAGCTTGACGGCGACGTCATCGACCTTTCCGCAAGCAAGTGGGTTGACAACGGCGAGATGGAAAACTGGACAGTGAACGGCGCTGTATACGGCTTCGTTCCCGGCCGTTCCGAACCCAGAGGAGGTCTGTATTTCAACAAGACCGTCCTGAAGGATGCTGGAATCGATCCCGAGACCATTTATGATATGCAGGCAAACGGAACCTGGACCTGGGACGCATGGGTTGACATCATGAAGCAGGTACAGCGCGATACCAACAACGACGGCCAGATCGACGTTTACGGCTGCGTACAGAACAACGGCGGCATGGTTCAGATGTGCTATCGTTCCAACGGCGGCAACCTGGTAAGCAAGGATGAAAACGGCAAGTATATCCTGACCGCTGATTCCGATGCGGTGAAAGACGGTCTGCACTTTGCAATCGACACCGTTACCAACCAGTACTTCCTGAACTACGGCAACGAAGACGGTTCCAACTGGGAAGAGTACAAGGAGCGCTTCATGAACGGCGAAGCCGCATTCATGTTTGACGATGCTTACTGCGCATACTATCCTAACGGCTGGCTGTCCATCGACGAGAGAAACGTTGACTTTGGTTATGTTATGTTCCCGAAGGGACCCAACGCTACCGACTATGTTACCAACGTTTCCAACAATGTTTACGCGCTGCCTGCTTCCTACGACGACGAGAAAGCAAGAAAGCTGATGTTCGCGCTGGATGTATGGACCGACGACGTTCCCGGTTATGCCGGATACTACGGACTGAAGGATCAGCTGTATCAGGGAATGAGAGATACCCGTTCCGTTGACGAGACCATCGAGATGATGAGCACCAGAGGCGTATACGATATCAACTCCATCATTCCTAACTTCAACGTAAACGACGACTTCCTGTATCAGCTGGGTGTTGGCGCAGATGTTGACGCTATTCTTGAGCAGAACCTTGCCGCATGGCAGACTGCTGTTGACGAGTTCAACGCTTCCCTGGGACTGTAATATCGTCCCCGGCAGGCGCCGACTTACGACCGTTAGATCGGTCTGATCTGTAACAGTAAACAATTAAGAGGGATGGTGTTTTCCGGGCGCCATCCCTCTTTCTGAATATTTCCGTAGATCCGCATGGATACGGAGATGAAAGGAAAACAGAACATGGAAGTAAAGTTTCATCTGCCTGGCCTTCGACAGAATTATCCCCTGAACATGACGATTCTGTCCATGCTGGAAAAAAAGCCCCAGTATTTCCGGGAGGGAGTAAAGATCGCCTCCTTCTTCGGGGAGTTTCCCACCTCCCTCTGGAACGGCGGAAGACCTTCGTTCAGCGACCAGTGCGACGCGGGGTTTGTGGAGAATGTAGTCAGGAGCATCAACGCAAAGGGCGTTCCCATCCGCTACACCTATACCAATATGTTCCTCGGCGAGGAAGATCTTGCGGATCCCTACTGCAACTTCTGTATGAAGGCGGCGGACAACGGGATGAATGAAGTCCTTGTGGTGTCGCCTCTTCTGGAGGAATATGTGCGGAAAAATTATCCCGGCTTTAAGATCAACAGCTCCACCTGCAAGGAGATCAGGGACATCGATGCCGTGAACGAGGAACTGCGGCGGGATTATAACCTTGTCGTGCTGGATTACAATTTCAACAATGATTTTGAAGCGCTGGAAAAGATCGAGGACAAGGGACGCTGCGAGATCCTGGTCAACGCGATATGCACGCCGGACTGTCCGAGAAGAGGAAAGCATTACGAGAACGTTGCGAAGAATCAGCGCATCATGCTGAACAACCGGAAGCTTCCCCCGAACAGGCAGGCGCCGCTGGAGCCATGGCACTGCGAGTACGGAGAACATAACGAGTTCCACACGATCCAAGGGTATACCACCTATGTGTCGCCGGAGGATATCTGGGAAAAGTACGTTCCCATGGGATTTCGCAATTTCAAGCTGGAGGGAAGGACGGCCAACTTTTTCTATGTTCTGGAGCTCTACATGCATTATCTGATCCGCCCGGAGTACAGGGTGGACGCCGCCACAACGCTGTTAAACAGTCTGGAGAGCAGTCATGTGCTCAGGCTCATGAAGCCGAGACCGGGCGTGTGGCCCTGAGGTCTGAGAAAGGAGGAACATCATGGCGCAGAAAACCGTATACTGGCATCTGCCGGGCTTCTGTTATTTCAGACAGCTCAATCTGGCGATGATTACGCTGATGAAGGAATACCAAAACTGCTTCCGGCCGGGATACAGGATCGGTTCGGTCTACGGCACGTTCCCGGGCGCGATCTGGAACGGTGGAAGAGCGGTGATGGGACTCGCCGGGAAAAGGGAGATCGAGGGTACCTTAAAGCTTTATAACAGCAGGGGCGTCCCCGTGCGGTTCACGTGGACAAACTCCGTTCTGGAGGAAAAACATGTCTACGATACCTATTGCAACCTGATCATGCGTCTGGCGGACAACGGGATGAATCAGGTTCTGGTAAACGTTCCGGTTCTGGAAGCGTACATCCGCAGGGAATATCCGGGCTATAAGCTGATCTCATCCACCACAAAGCGGATCAACGAGACAGGGGGGGTTCTTAAGGAGCTGGAGAAGGATTATTTTCTCGTCGTGCTGGACTACGACTTAAACCATGACGAGAAGACCCTTGCCGCCATCGAGCCGAAGGCGGACAGGGTGGAGATCCTTGTGAACGAGGTCTGTTCTCCGGGCTGTCCCCTGCGGGCGGAGCACTACGCCCAGCAGTCCAGAGCCCAGCTGGAGTTCGATGTAAGCGACCTCTTCCACTGCCCGAATTCCAATCAGCAGAAGGATTTTGCCGAGTGCATGAAGCGTCCCGCGTTTATCTCTAACGAGGAGATCGGAAGCTATATTGACAGGGGATTCGTCAACTTTAAGATCGCCGGCCGGGGGATGCCTCAGAGCTATGTGTTCGACGCGTACCTGTACTTCCTCGTCAAGGAGGACCAGAGGGATTTCATCCGCAGAAGGGTGGGCGAGCTTCTGAAGCAGTACGCGCAGGCGCAGCGGCCCCGGCAGGGAAAATAAAGGGCGGAAAAGACAAAGCCGGAAAAGAAAAAAGGCCTGACGGCCAAAGCAGGGAAAGGCATAAGGCCGAACAGATAAAGACCGGGGAAAAAGTCCGAATAAAGCCGGGAAAGACAAAAGACGGGCGGACAAAAGACAAAGACAGCAAGGATTGGGGAAAAGACCACAAGGATTAAAGAGCAAAAAACGGAAATACGTCCTACAATACTATCAGATTGTGTATCATGGAGGAGGAGCGGCTATCATGTGGATGCGGGAGAAGGGCGTCTGGCTGAAGAGGATCGGCGCCTGCGGCGTTCTGGTTTTTCTGCTGTGCGGCTGCGGCCGGCAGGAGAAGCCGGAGGACGTCGTCATGGTGGAACAGGACGACGGCGGAGTCTCTTATGTGTTTGCAACGGCACAGCTGGGGGATGTGGTAAAAACGCAGAAAATCAACTGCAAATACCGGCAGGTTCAGGAGCAGGAGGTAACGTTCCCTCTGGGCGGCAGGATCGTGGACCGCGTCTATGTGGAAGAGGGGGATACCGTAAAGAAGGGCCAGCTTCTCGTGGAACTGTCCAGCAAGGATCTGCAGCGCAGGATCGAGGATCTGAAATACCGGATCAAGAGAAACGAACTGCTTCTGGGGTACCTGGACGCCGAGGAGGAGATTGCCATATCCGGGCTCTGGGTCAACACGGGGGGAAATGACGGGATCGACGCGGTGAAACAGCGGTACCGTTACAACCGGGAAGATTACACCGACGCCCTTACGGCGGACCGGGAGGAACTGGAGCTGGCGCAGCAGGAGTTCCGCTCCAGCAGGATCTATGCGACCATGGACGGCATCGTATACGATATGAAGCAGGGTCTGGTTGGCTCCACGTCTCAGCTGGGCGAGAGCGTCATGACGGTGATGGATACTTCCGAGAGCCTGTTTGAGGCAAGCGAGCCGGAGGCGGCGGGTTATTTTCATGAGGGGGAGACGGTCCCCATGACGATCAATTTCGGAAACGGCGCAGGCGATTATCTGCTTCTTCCCTGCAGAATGGACGAATGGGGAGAAACGCAGCTCTTTGAAGTGTATGAGGGGCCGGAAAACGGCGCCACCGAGGTGGGAACTTCGGGGGTCATAACGGTGGTTGTGGACAGCAGGGAGAATGTGCTGACGGTGCCGCCCGCCGCGGTGAAAAGCGCTTCCGGCGACAGATATTATGTATATGTATTGGGCAGCGGAGATGTGCGGGAGGCAAGATGGGTGGAAATCGGTCTGTTCGGCGACAGTCTCGTTGAGATTAAAAGCGGTCTGACGGAAGGGGAAAAGGTTATCTTAAAATGACGGTAAGGAGAGAAAGACGGCGCCCATCCGGCGCGGGAAAAAGGCTGTGCGCCGCGCTGGCCTGTGCGGTTCTGGCGCAGGCGGGCTGCGGGCAGAAACAGGACGCGGGTCAGTGGCGGCCGGAGGATGTGGAGCTTCTGGAGCCCGTGGGCGTGACGGAGGTCTGTGAGCCCGTTGCCAGAAGGAATCTGTACGACGTAAACACCTATTACGGGCTGGTCTGCCCTTACGTGGAGGAATACCAGCTGGACGGGGCCTTTACGTTTGATTCCTACGAGGCGCTCCCCGGAGATCCGGTAAAAAAGGGAGACGTGCTGCTTCACGCGGATTATGAGGAGATCGACGAGCAGATCAAGGCCATGGAAGAAGAGATCGCCGAGATGGACGAGGCGTATCAGGAATTTCTGGAAGAGGACGGGAAAAGCCGGGAAAAGCCGCTGGGGGATCAGCGCGCGTACGGGCAGGCCCTGGAGAACCTTGAAAACGGCCCAAAGGAGGGAGATCCGGGCTATGACGCGTGGAAAAAGAGTTACGACGATCCGACGTGGGGACATGACGCGCTGGAAAGGCGGTACCGTCAGGCGACCCAAACGCTTCTTGAGTTGGATCAGGCCCTGAAGGAGAGGAAAGAACTGTATGAGCTGGATCGCGCGTATAAACTGCTGTGTCTGGAACGGGCCCGGGAGGATAAAAAGCTGGGAGCGTTAAACTCCGAAATGGACGGCTATGTGGCCGGATTAAACAGCGCAAGCGAGTTTTCCGGCTACTATAACTCCAACATGCTGTTTTCGGGAGATCAGGCGCCCAGCGGCGTCCCTCTGGTAGCGGTATGCGATCCTTCAAGACTTGAGATCCGCAGCCAGTATCTGACAAAGAACGCCTATCTGAGCGCGGAGGACGTCTACGCCATTGTGGGCGGAAAGCGTTACGAGGTGGAGTATTCCCCGATCGAGACGGCGGAGGAATACGAGCGGAAGAAACAGGAAAGCGGCGGGACGGTTTACGGCGTTTTCTACCCCCAGGGGGATACGCAGGATCTGACGCCGGGCGATTACGCCGTGATCGTCGTGGCGGGCAAGACGCGCAGGGATGTGCTCACGGTCCCCAACGACTCGCTGGTGAAGGAAGGGAACGACTCTTACGTCTATGTGCGTCAGGGGGACTCCTATAGTTACACCAGGGTGGAAGCGGGGATGAGCGACGGCGTGTACACGGAGATCCTCTCCGGACTGAAGGAGGGCGACCAGGTGCGCACGGAGCAGGCCGTGACGGCGGGCGAAAAAACCGTGAAAGTGGCGCGGGGCAGGCTGTGCACAAATTACGAGACCACGGGCGTCCTCAGCTACCCCGACTCGTATTGGGTGGATAACCCCGTCGAATACGGAACCTGCTATTTTGTGAAAAATCTGGTTCATTCCCAGCAGGCCGTGAAGAAAGGCGACGTGCTGGCCGAGATCCGCGTGGTGCCGGATCAGGCCGAGATGGACCGAAAGGAGATGCAGCTTGCGAGGGAGAGGGAGAGACTGCAGGACCTGATCGACGAAAACGACGAGGAGAAGAACAAGGACGCCATCGAGGCAAGGCAGGAGACGATCCGGGATCTGGAGGAGGTGCTGGCGGACATGAAGGCCGACGCGGCGACGACGCAGATCGTCGCGCCAAGAGACGGCATTGTCAGAAGCATACGTTACTATGAGGAAAATTCGCTTATATGGCCGGGGGATTGGCTGTACTACATCGCGGACCAGAAGGTGATGTTTCTTCGGGTGACGAACACGGACGATCAGCTTGCCTATGGAAACACCGTGACGGTAAAGTACAAGGGCGCCGATCAGGCGCAGCACGAAGCCCAGGGGCAGGTCGTGACCGCCGGGGGAAGATCCCTGACGGGAGAGATGTATAACGGAGAGGTTCTGGTAAAGCTCCCTCAGGAAGATTTTGCCGCCATGGCGGATGTGTCCGAGGAAAGGGCGGGTTATATCTATGTCCCGGACACGAGCTTTAAGGTGAGCGCCGAGGTGCGCGTGATGGAGGATGTGCTTCTGGTGCCCCGGGAAGCCGTGACGGCGGTGGGAAATAACTGCTATGTGAAGGTGAAGCTTGAGACGGGCGGGATCCGGTATCAGAGCTTTCTGTCCGGCGGCGCGGACGGAGAAAACTACTGGGCGCTGGATGGTCTTACGGAAGGAATGGAATTATGTTTAGATTAATGCTGCAGAAACTGAGGCATAAAAAATGGATGAACTGCTGTCTGCTTCTGGGGAGCATTCTGCTGATCGCCACCGTGGTCAGCTTCCCTCTGTATCAGACGGCCGCTTACGACAGGATGCTTCAGGACGAATTCAGGGACTATATTTCTTCGGAAGGGAAATGGCCCACGATGGCTTCCCTGCTGCATGTATCGAACAAGGACGCGGGCGGCGGCGCCATCTCGCGTGCGGAAAATCTGTTCGTCAATATGTGCGCCGACCTCGGCGTGACCCAGAAGGAGATCATCTATTACTATCTTCTGGACCCCGCGGCGGTTTCCTCCGCCATGGGCAGGAACGCCGTGGAGGGAGCGTCGCTCCAGCTTGGGATGCGGTCCAATCTGCCCGAACACGCGGAGATCCTGAGCGGTGAGATGTATTCCGATACGGGACTGGCGGAGGACGGAAGCATCGAAGTCGTCGTCAGCGAGTCGGCGCTGGTGGAGATGAACCTTCTTGTGGGAGAGACGCTTGTTTTTCAGAACAGGCGCGACGCGGACGATCAGGAGATCCGGATCACCGTCACGGGCGTATTCGGGCAAAAGCAGCGCGGCGACGATTACTGGCAGGAGACGCCGGAGGAAATGACGAACGTCTGCCTGATGAACGAAGCGCTGTTCAGGAAGATGTTTACCGGGGAAAACGCCGGGAAATTCTCGATCACCTGCCGGTATTGCGTGCTGTTTGAGTACAGCGATATCAAGGCTTCCCAGGTGGACCGGCTGATAAAAAGGACGGACTATCTGACTCAGGAGAGTTCTTTCCGAAAAATCTTTAAGGAGCCGGATTACCGGAAGACCCTGGAAACTTACGTGAGAAAGCAGGACAGGATCCGGACCACGCTTTTGATTCTGCAGGTGCCCGTGCTGATCCTGCTGGGGGCGTTTCTGTTTATGATTTCGGGGCAGATGTACGAGATGGAGCGGAACGAGATTTCCGTGATCAAGAGCCGCGGCAGTTCCGGGGGCCAGATCTTAAGACTCTATTTTTACCAGAGCCTGTTTTTGACGCTGGTCGGCGGGGCGGTGGGAATCCCGCTGGGAGCCGTGTTCAGCATGATTCTGGGGTCCGCCAGCAATTTCCTGGAGTTTGACGGCAGCCGGACGCTGGAGGTGACCTATACGCCCCAGGCATGGATCTATGCGGCGGCGGCAATGCTGATCACGCTGCTTGTCATTACGGTGCCCGCCATCCGGCACAGCCGCGTCACCATTGTAAACCTGAAGCAGCAGAAAGCGCTGAAGAAAAAGAGACTCTGGGAGAAGCTGTTTCTGGACGTGATCCTGCTGGGCGTGTCTCTCTACGGATATTATAATTTCCGGAAAAGCGCCTCCGATCTGGGAAGCACCGTGCTCCGGGGCGAGTCGCTGGACCCGCTTCTGTACATAAGCTCGTCCCTCTTTATTCTGGGAATGGGCCTTCTGTTTTTGAGACTGCAGCCCTATCTCGTACAGCTGATCTATACCGTCGGCAAGAGGTTCTGGAAGCCGGCCAGCTACGCGTCCTTTATGGAAAACGCAAAAAACGGCAGAAAGCAGCAGTTTATCATGCTGTTTCTGATCATGACCATCGCGCTGGGCATGTACCACGCCACGGTGGCGCGGACGATCCTGAGAAACGCCGGAGACAATACGGAATATCTGGACGGGGCGGATGTGATCATAAAAGAAGTCTGGGTGGAGATGAAGGACCAGAACGGAAACGGCACGGGAAAGTACATCGAGCCGGACTTCACCAAGTACGCTTCCATGGAGGGAGCTGCGTCCTATACGAAGGTGCTCAATGAGACGGGGGCGTATTTTGAGAAGAAGGACGGCGAGACCGTCCGGTACAACGCGAATGTGATGGGGATTCACACAAAGGAGTTCGGCGGCCTCACATGGGTTGAGGGAGAGCTGAACCGGAAGCATTACTATGAATATCTGAACGAGCTTGCGGTGGAACAGCAGGGATTTCTGGTCTCCAGGAATTTTCAGACCATACTGGGATACAAGCAGGGAGACTCCATCACGGTCCAGATCGACGTGAAGGGAGGACCGGCTTCCGTCACCGGAAAGATCGTGGATTTCTTCGACTACTGGCCGGGGTACGCCAGCACGAAAACGGAGCTGAATCCCGACGGCACCACCTCCGTCAACGACAACTATACGGTGGTGGCGAACTACAGCCTTCTGCTTGACAAATGGGACCTGAGGCCCTATGAGGTATGGATCAGCCTGAAGGATGGATATGATTCCCAGTATGTGTATGACTGGATCCAGTCCGGCGACGTCCGCATCACGAAGTATGTCAACCGGGCGGACGATCTGAAGGCGACGCTGGAGGATCCTCTGCTCCAGGGGACCAACGGCGTCCTGACCATGGGCTTTATGGTGACGATCCTGCTCTGCGCGGTGGGATACCTGATCTACTGGATCATGTCGATTCGTTCCAGGGAGATGATTTTCGGCGTGCTGCGCGCCTGCGGGATGCACCGGGGCGAACTGATCCACATGCTGTTGAACGAGCAGATTTTCTCCGGCGTGTTCACGGTCCTTGCCGGAATCGGTATCGGGAAACTGGCTTCGTATCTGTTTGTTCCCATACTGCAGCAGGCTTATGCGGCTACGAATCAGGCGCTTCCCATGAAGCTTATCACCGAGGCTTCGGATATGATACGGCTGTATTTTGTGATCGCCGGCGTGATGGTCGTCTGTCTTATTGTGCTGATCCTGCTGTTGTTTAAGCTGAATGTGACCAAGGCTCTGAAACTGGGTGAGGAATAGACCGGAGGGACGGTATGAGCGAAAAAAACTATGTGATCGAGGTAAACGGGGTAAGCCGGATCTTTCCCGTTCCGGGGGGCGAATTTCAGGCGCTGAAGGATATTAACACGGCCGTCCCCCAGGGGAATCTGGCGATTCTGAAGGGGCGTTCCGGCTCGGGAAAGACGACGCTGATGAATATTATCGGCGCGCTCGACGAGCCCACTTCCGGCACGGTGAGCATCAACGGACGGCTGCTGGCGAAGATGTCCGAACGGCAGCGGGAGGACTTAAGGCGCAGGGAGATGGGCTTCGTGTTTCAGGCGGTGTCTCTGATCCCTACCATGAACGCGTTCCAGAACGTGGAGTTTTCCATGCGGCTGGCCGGGATCCGTCCCGGGCGGGAGAGAGATAAGAGGGTGGAGGAATGTCTGAGCATGGTGGGGCTGGGAAACCGGGCGCGCCACATGCCTGCGGAGATGTCGGGCGGCGAACAGCAGAGAATCGCCATCGCCAGAGCCATTGCGCACAGACCACGCCTGATCCTGGCGGATGAGCCTACGGCGGAGCTTGACAGCGCCATGGGCGCGCAGGTGACCATGCTGTTTCAGGAGATGACGCGAAAAGAAGGAATCACCATTCTGATGACGACCCATGACGTGGGCCTGATGGACGCCGGGGATATGATCATAGAGCTGGAGGCCGGCAGACAGGTCCACGGAGACGGGGAGAAGGAGTAAGCGATGCCTGAAAATATGATACAGGCGGAAGGCCTGGTTAAGATCTATAAGTCAAAGGAGACGGAGGTTCTGGCCCTGCAGGGGCTGGATCTGACGGTGGAGGAAGGGGAGCTGACCGCCATCATCGGCAACAGCGGCAGCGGCAAGTCCACCTTCTTAAATATGATCGGCGGACTTGACCGGCCCAGCGCAGGTTCCCTGACCGTGGGCGGGAAAAACCTCTTTACCATGACGGAAAAACAGCTTGTGCTTTACAAGAGGGACACAGTGGGTTTTGTGTGGCAGAACAACGGGCGCAATCTGGTTCCCTTTCTGACCGTTCTGGAAAACGTGATGATGCCCATGAGCATCTCCGGCACCTCGAAGCGCAGGGAGAAGGCCCTTCAGCTTCTTGAGATGGTGGGGATGGCCCATAAGAAATCAAGCCGGATGAACATGCTCTCCGGCGGCGAACAGCAGAGGGTAGCCATCGCCATCGCCCTTGCCAATTCTCCGAAGCTGCTGCTGGCGGACGAACCTACGGGAAGCGTGGACGTGAAGACGGCAAACTATATCTTTGATATCTTTACGGAGCTGAACAAGTCGGGCCAGACGATCCTGATCGTCACCCACGACGTGGCGCTGTCGAAGAAGGTACGGCGCGTTGTGGCGATCCGGGACGGCAAGATCAGCAGCGAGCGTGTGCTGAAGGAGGCTTATGCGGAACGGTTGAAGGAGACCTCCATCGACTGGCGAAAGGAAGACACTCAGGAGGAATACGCCATTATGGACAAGGCGGGACGGGTTCAGATCCCTTCCGATCTGCTGGAGTCCATGGGGCTGTCCGGAAACAAGGTAAAGATCGCTCTGCAGGACGGAAAGGTGGTCATCAGCGGACCGGATCAGAAATAAGACGCTTTCAGGAAACGATGGCGCGGCTGTTTTTTGCCCGGTACTCCGAAGGGGAGCAGTTCTTCTGCTGGCGGAATACGCGGTTGAAGGTGGAAATGCTGGGAAAGCCGGACTGCATTGCAATTTCCGTGATGGAGAGATCCGGCTGTTCCAGAAGGTCCTCCGCAACCTTGATCCGTCTGCGGCAGATGTAGGAACAGAAGCTGTATCCCGTGTATTGCTTGAACAGCCGGGAAAAATGATATTTGCTGAAGCCGGTGGCGCAGGCGGCCTGCTCCAGCGTGAAATTGTCCATGTAGTGGGCGTCTATGTATTCCATGATGTCGTTGAATTTGCTGACGTACTCCCGCTGTTTGTAGGATCTTGTGCTGGGGAAAAGGGAGCTGCAGTTTACGCGGTCGTTTCCCAGTTTCACAAAAAGGTTTAATAAAAGAGAGAAAATGGTCAGCTCCGCAAATTCGTTTCTGCCGTAGTATTCGTTCCGGATCTGAAGCAGAATGCGGTAGATATCGTCGTAGATATGAGGATAGGTGGTCCGGGTGATGTACAGCGGGCCGTCCATCATGGACTGAAGGCTTGCGAACCCGTGGAGTCTGGCGACGGAAGAGATATCCAGAAGGAAGACGTAACGCATGCCTGTCCGCGGCGCTTTCAGCGAATGGAGTTCGCCCGACGGGATGATGAGGATATCTCCGGGCATGAGGTGATAGGTCGTTTCGTCTATGACGGCGTCGTACCAGTTTTCCACAGGGACGATGATCTCCAGAGCGGTGTGCCAGTGGGCGTCGAAATCCGCATCCTGTTCGTTGCGCCAGATTCGGACGGCGGAGCTTAAGCGGTAGGACACCAGCTCCTGACTGCCCGGCTGTATGGTCCTTTTTCCGGGGAAATCACTGTTGATGCTGTTGAAATTGACGGTTTCGTCAGTCATGGCAGATTCACCTCTATCCTGATTTTATCACTGAAGAAAGCAAAAGTAAACTATAAGAATGGAGTGGGAAAATGAGAAAAAGAATTTTGGCGGGGCTGGCGGCGATGGCGCTTCTGGTTTCCGGACTGACGGGATGCGCCGGGAAGGAAGGCGCGCAGAACCCTTCGTCGGAGGAAGGCGGACAGCTTTCCGGCGGCGGGCAGGAACAGGAAGTCTCCCGGGAGGACGGGAGCGCGCCGGGCGAAGAGGCTTCGCAGGAGGACGGGAGCGCACAGGGCGAAGAAGCTTCGCAGGAGAGCGGCGCGCCGGTCTTAAAGGATGCGGTCATGAAAAATCTCGGCTGCCGCGTGGGAGCGGCCGTGACGCTGGGAGAGATCCAGGACGAAAAGGTCTGGGACATTATCACCACCTACTTTAACGCGGTGACGCTGGGAAACGAACTGAAACCGGACGCCATGTTCGGCTACAGCAACGGGAAATGCCCCGGGACGGAGGAAACCGAATTAAACGGCGAGACCATGCTTGTCCCGAAAATGGACTATTCCCGGGCGGAGGCGATCCTTGACAAGGTGCTGGCGTGGAATCAGGAACACCCCGACGATCCCATCAAGGTCCGGGGGCATGTGCTGGTATGGCACGCCCAGACGCCGGAATGGTTCTTCCATGTAGATTACGATAAAGACAAGGATTACGTCGATAAGGAGACCATGAACAAAAGGCTGGAGTGGTATATCCGGACCATGCTCACCCATTTTGCCGGGGAGGACAGCAAGTATCGGGGAATGTTTTACGGCTGGGACGTGGTGAACGAAGCCGTGAGCGACGGATCGGGCACCTACCGGACAGATCAGGAGAACCCGGACGAGCCGCTGAGCAACGATACCCACGGGAGCAATTCCAGCTGGTGGCACGTGTATCAGAGCAACGAATATATTCTGAACGCCTTCCGGTATGCGAACAAGTACGCGCCCGCGGATCTGGAGCTGTACTACAACGATTACAACGAATGTGTCTTCAAAAAGCAGCAGGGGATCCTTGAACTGCTGCGGGCGGTAAAGGAGCAGGAGGGAGCGCCCGGGGAGGGCACCCGTATCGACGCCATGGGCATGCAGGGACATTACAACATGTCGTCGCCTGCCATGAGCGACGTCTCGGCGGCCGTGGAGCGGTATGCGGCGGTGGTCGGGAACGTTCAGATCACGGAGTTCGACATGAAGGCCAGCGACGGCTATGACGGAAGCGACGAGGCAAAAGCGGAAGAGTTTGAAAAGCAGGCGAACCGTTACGGCACCATCTACTGGGCCCTGAAAAACGCCAATCAGAAGGAGGGGGTCAACGTGACGGGGATCACCTTCTGGGGAACGGTGGACCACTATTCCTGGCTGCAGTCCCGTTCCGACGTGGGCGGGGGAAATACGGAGGATCTTCCGGAATGTCCGCTGCTCTTTGACGAAAACTATCAGCCGAAGCCGGCGTACGATAAGTTCCTGCAGTAAAAGAAAAGGCTGCCCGGCGCAGCAGAAGGAGGAAAAACATGTCGGTAACCGCTATCAATCCCATCCTTCCGGGCTTTTATCCGGATCCGTCCATTTGCGCGGTGGGGGAGGATTTCTATATTGTAAACTCTACGTTTTCCTATTTCCCGGGGCTGCCCGTGCTGCACAGCAGGGACCTCGCCCACTGGGAGCAGATCGGAAACGTGATGGAGAGGGCCAGCCAGCTTCCGCTGAAAGACAGCGGCCATTCCCAGGGGCTTTTTGCGCCCACCATCCGGTATCATGAGGGAACCTTTTATGTGATCTGCACCAATGTGTCCCACGGCGGCAACTATGTCGTGACGGCGAAGGATCCCGCGGGGCCATGGTCGGAGCCGTATTATCTGGAGGGCGCGGACGGCATCGATCCCAGCCTGTTTTTTGACGACGACGGGAAGTGCTATTATATCGGGACTCATCCCAACCCCGAGGGCTGTCGCTACGACGGGGATTATTATATCTGGATCCGGGAGCTTAATCTGGAACAGATGAAGCTGGTGGGAGAGACCTGGAACGTCTGGAACGGCGCCATGAAGAATATCGTCTGGCCCGAGGGACCCCATCTGTACAAAAAGGACGGATGGTATTATATTATGAACGCCGAGGGCGGCACCGGCCCGGAACATGCGGTGACGATCTGCCGCAGCCGGAACCTGACGGGGCCTTACGAGAACAATTTCTGCAATCCCATTCTCACCCACAGGCATCTGGGAAAGGAGTATCCCATCCGGTATGTGGGGCACGGGGATCTTGTGGAGACCGTAAACGGAGAATGGTATATGGTCATGCTGGCGGTGCGGCCGCTGGAGGGCTATACCACCATGGGCCGGGAGACCTTCCTTGCGAAGGTGATCTGGGAGAACGGCTGGCCGGTGGTCAATCCCGGCGTGGGTATGCTGACGAAGGAGGTTGAGATCGATCTTCCGGGCGTTCCCCTGACAAAGGAGGATCCCTTCGGCGGCAGGACTTATGAGTTCGGGGGGATGAAGGAGCTTGCGCCGGAATTTTTAACCCTGCGCAATCCCGAAAAGGACATGTACCGTCTGACCGGGGAGGGTCTGGAGCTTTCGTTCGGCGCCGTTACGCTGAAGGAGAAGAAAAGCCCTTCATACATGGCGCTGCGCCAGCAGCACCACAGCTTCCGGGCGCAGGCGGACCTGCTTACGGATTCCCTGACGGAGGGAAGAAAAGCGGGCATGGCGCTGATGCAGAGCAACGACTATCACCTTCGGGTGGAGCTTTGCCGGATGGGGGAGCAGCTGAAGGCGGAGGTCATTTTCTGCAGGGGCGGCAGCGATACCACAGTCTGCAGCGTCGTCATCGGAAGCGACGATATCCCACAGCCTGCCCTTGCCCTGAAGGAGGCGAGACTTATACTGACGGTGGAGGGATTGTCCGCTTCGCTGGAGTTGTGTGCCGCGCAGGACGGACAGACGCAGTGCGCCGAGAAGGCGCTGCTTTGCAGGGATCTTGATATCAGAGAGCTTTCCACGGAGGTGGCCGGAGGTTTTGTGGGATGTACGGTGGGACTGTACGCCGTGGCCGACGCCGAAGGCAGGGAAGGGGCGGCCTGCTTCCGGCGTCTTTCCTATCAGCCGCTGTAAGGGGGAGGGCCGTTTTTTGTCTCAGACCTGAGATACGCTTGCCAGAAGCTGAACAAAGGCGGAGTTCCAGTAGATCGCAACTTCGTTGGTAGAGTAGCTTCCGTGCATATCCAGCAGAGCTCTGGCGGGGGGAACGTCCTCGGACAGGACGCCCTTTGCCGCAGGATCCGCCCGGTAGCCGCAGGGGCCTCCGGAGAGCATGCCGGGCATGGCCTTTCCGAGGAAGGCGGAGGGCCTGTGGTGGGGATGTTTCACGGCGTCCGTCCCGCAGCCGGTCAGGTAGCACAGCCCGAGGGGATTGCGGCCAAGAAGATAGTGGAGCTGGTCTGCGGCGGCGTCGAGGAATTCCCTGCGCCCCGTGAGACGGTAGGCGTCATAGAGATGAAGGCCGCTGTTTGCCGCCCCGAGGTTGCTGCCCCAGTGGTACTGCTTCGGCGCCAGCGCGGTGCCGTAGCCGTCCGCGGCGGAAAGGCGGAGCTTTTCCTCCCCGAGAGCCGTCATCTCATCCGCGATTTTTTCCTTCAGGGCCTCGTCGGTGGGAAAAGACGTCGTGAGGTAGGCGTGATTTCCGTAAGTGCCCATGTTTCCCCAGCCGTAGCCGTGGAAGATCTGCTGACCCGCGAGACGCTCAAAGTCTTCCCGGTAGCGGGGCTCTCCGAAGGTTTTGTACAGCTCCGCCGCGGCCCAGTAGCGCTCGTCGGCGTCGTTCGGGTCCCCGTAACCGCCGGTGGTGATCTCCGGCGGATTTTTAAATCCTCCCGGAATCTCCATCCCGGAGAGGGCGTCGTAGGATTTGCGGGAACAAAGGGCGAGCCTGTCCGCGTAAGCGGGATCGTATTCCCGGTAGAAGCGGGAAGCCATCGCCGTCACGGCGGCGAGGTCGGCGGTAGCCGTGACGGAGACGGGACTGACCACGATCTCGTCCGTCTCCCGGTCGGGCATGATATAGCCGCAGAAGCGGCGGCAGGAAGCCTTGTGGTAAACCTGTCCGTCCTCCCGCTGCAGTTTCATCATCCAGTCCAGCTCGTACCGGATCTCTTCCAGACAGGGCGGAAGAGCGGAATCGGTTTTTTCCGGCGCCCGGTACAGAGCAGAGAGAAGGGGATTTACGTCGCAGGCGTAGAGAAGCTGCGCCACGGCCATGGCGCCGGGCACCACATACCGCCCGTAGTCGCCTGCGTCGTGCCAGCCGCCGGAGACGTCCAGTCTTCTGTCGGAGCCGTAAACGGAGGCGATCTTCGTATGGCAGGCCCGGTGGGCGAAGCTCCCCGCGGCGCGCTCCGGCAGGGTATGGCCGCAGCGCTGCAGATAAAAGAAAGCGAACGCTTTCTGAAACACGTCGGTGTAGACGTCCTCCCCGATCTCAAAGGTGTCGGATTCGCTGAAGTCGTCCGCCACGATGCGGTAGCGTCCCGGCGCCGTCACGGCGGAGAAATCGCCGATATAATCCGTCTCCCCGGCGGAAACGTTCTCGCGCCGCAGGGAGGCGTTCCCGCGAAAGACCCTGCGCCCGTCCGAAGTGACCACGTTGAACGGGACGTTAGTCTCGGCGCGGAAGGTGGCCTGTTTTGTCATTCCCGGCAGGTAGCCGCACTGATCCACAAAAATGGTTTTGTACATAGGAGATCCGTCCTTTTTCGGAATGGTTCCGGAGTTTTATTTACCATTATTATGGCAAACCGACGGGTGGAATTCCATAGATTATATTGTTTTGTCATGGATTATATTGCCGGGATAAAACGCCGGGGGATCCGATTCAAAGGTTTTCTCTTTGCAAGTGACGAAAACTGTGCTATAATCATACCCGAGTGTTGCATGATCCCGCAGAGACAGGAGGAAAAGAGAAATGTATTCGCTGGACGAAGTAAAAAAGGTTGACCCCGAGACAGCGCAGGCCATTCTGGACGAGCAGGAGCGGCAGAACAGTCATATCGAGCTGATCGCTTCGGAAAACTGGGTGAGTAAGGCCGTGATGGCGGCCATGGGAAGTCCCCTGACGAACAAATACGCGGAAGGGTACCCCGGAAAGAGATATTATGGCGGATGCCAGTGCGTGGACGTGGTGGAGAATCTTGCCATCGAGCGCGCAAAGAAACTGTTCGGCTGTGAGTATGCGAACGTACAGCCCCATTCCGGCGCACAGGCCAACATGGCGGTGCAGTTTGCCGTCTGCAAACCCGGCGACACCATCATGGGCATGAATCTGGACCACGGCGGACACCTGACCCACGGAAGCCCGGTGAACATGTCCGGGAAATATTTTCATATTGTGCCCTACGGCGTAAACGACGACGGGTTTATCGATTATGACAGGCTGCGGGAGATCGCGAGGGAGGCAAAGCCGAAGATGATCATTGCCGGCGCTTCCGCCTACGCCCGCACCATTGACTTTAAGAAATTCCGGGAGGTTGCCGACGAGGTGGGCGCCGTGCTCATGGTGGATATGGCGCATATCGCGGGCCTTGTGGCCGCGGGACTGCATCCAAGCCCCATCCCCTACGCGGACGTGACGACCACCACGACCCATAAGACCCTGCGGGGGCCCAGGGGCGGCATGATCCTTTCCAGCAACGCGGTGAACGAAAAATACAATTTCAACAAGGCGGTCTTCCCCGGCATTCAGGGCGGCCCCCTGATGCACGTGATCGCCGCCAAGGCCGTCTGCTTCAAGGAGGCCCTCAGCGAAGAGTTTAAAACCTATCAGAAGAATATCATCGACAACGCCCAGGCTCTCTGCAAGGGACTGCAGAACAGGGGCGTGAAGATCGTTTCCGGCGGCACGGACAACCACCTGATGCTGGTGGACCTGACCAATTTCGGGCTCACGGGAAAGGCGGTGGAGAAGCTGCTTGACGCGGCGTTCCTCACCTGCAACAAGAATACCATTCCCAACGATCCCCAGTCTCCCTTCGTGACCAGCGGCATCCGTCTGGGAACGCCCGCCGTCACATCGAGGGGCATGAACACGGAGGATATGGACAGGATCGCGGAAGCCATCGCGATGGTGATAAAAGGCGGAGAGGAGAGCGTTCCCGGGGCGCGGGCCATCGTAAAGACGCTGACCGACAAATATCCGCTGATTTAGGAAGGCTGCGTGGCAGGGAAACGAAAAGACGGGAATGCCCGACCAAAGCAAGACGCAGATGCAGGCAAGGCAAAAATGCCTGACAGCACGGAAAGAAAAGGGGAAAGATGAATTTTGGCAGCAGCCGTAAGTCGGCGATCAATTATCTGAATATGTTGAATCTCTTCCTGCTGGTCTCACACGCCGGGCTGCTTATTTTGTTTGCGGTCATCGAGGTGTATCTGATGGCCATTGTCAATGTGGGCAGCGTGCTGTATTATCTTCTGGGTTTTTACCTGCTGAAGCGGCAAAAGACCGCGGTTTATATCCGCACCACCTTCTGCGAGATCCTGATCCACATGTTCCTGGCTGTGGTCAGCACAGGATGGGAAATGGGATTTCAGCTCCACTTTATCGGATGTATGGCTATTGTGTTCTATGCGGACTATTTTGCCGCGAAGCTGGGACAGTCTCATATCAAGGGCATCGGCTACTGCATCGCCAGCGCCGCCCTGTACCTGATCAGTCTTCTGATCACGAGGTTCGCGGGCTGTCTGTACGATGTGGTGGAGACGATGAAATTTGTGGGAATGGTGCTGAACTCCGTGGCTGTGTTTGCGTTTGTCACCGTGCTGTTCGGACTGCTGACAAAGATGGCGGCCTTTTATGAGGAAGAGCTGGGACGGCAGGCAACCCACGACAAGCTGACCGGAATGGTCAACAGACATTATCTGGTAGATCAGCTCGACGCCATCAACGCGGAGCGGAAGATGGCGAACTACTGGATCGCCATTCTGGACATCGACGACTTTAAGAAAATAAACGACAGATACGGGCATCTGTGCGGTGATTTCGTGCTGAGATCCATGGCCGAGATCATCAAGAAAAACTGCGGCGACCGGACGGTATGCCGCTGGGGCGGCGAGGAATTTGTGATCGTGGGCGACGACAGCGGCAAAGATGAGAAGGGCCGGCGTCTGGAGAGCGTCCTTTTGGACAACATCCGCCGGGATGTAGCGATTAAGGATTTTTTGTACGACGAAAACACCACCGTCAACATGACCGTCACTATCGGCACGGCCAGATACCGGGAGGGCCAGACCGTGGACGAATGGATCAATATGGCGGACGCAAGGCTGTACCGGGGGAAGAAATCCGGAAAGAACAAAGTGGTGGATTCGGACTGAAAATAATGGACTTGCTATGCGCGTAGGAAAGCGCGGAAATGGAGAAAAGATGATCAGGATTGCAGTGCTGGGCTACGGCACCGTGGGAAGCGGCGTCGTGGAGGTGATCGAAAAAAACAAGGACATGGTCAATAAAAAGGCGGGAGAGGAACTGGAGGTCAAGTATATTCTGGACCTGCTGGATTTTCCGGATGACCCTTACGCGGACAGGGTGATTCATGACTTCGGAACGATCCTGGCGGACGACGAGATCCAGATCATCTGCGAGACCATGGGCGGCGTGGGAAAGGCTTATGAGTTTACAAAGCTGGCGCTGCAGGCGGGAAAGAGCGTGTGCACCTCCAACAAGGAGCTGGTTGCGGCCCACGGGCCGGAGCTTCTTGCGCTGGCAAAGGCGAACAACTGCAATTATCTGTTTGAAGCCAGCGTGGGCGGGGGCATTCCCATCATACGGCCGTTGAATTATTCCCTGACGGCGGAGCGGATCGAAGCGATCACGGGAATCTTAAACGGCACCACCAACTATATTTTATCCAAGATGGAATATGAGGGAGCGGACTATGAGACCGTTCTGAAATCGGCGCAGGAGAAGGGGTATGCGGAGAGAAATCCGGAAGCGGATGTGGAGGGACACGACGCCTGCCGCAAGATCGCCATTCTTTCCTCGCTGATGACGGGAAAGAACGTGGACTACCGCAAGATCTATACCGAGGGAATCACAGGGATACAGCCCAGAGATTTCGCGTACGCGAAACAGATGGGCATGTCCGTCAAGCTGCTTGCCATCAGCAGGGAGGAAAACGGGAAGACGCTTGCCATGGTTTCCCCCTTCCTGATCGACGCCGGCCACCCTCTTCATATGGTAAACGGCGTGTTCAACGCGGTTTTTGTCAGGGGCAACATGCTGGGCGACTCCATGTATTACGGGCGCGGCGCGGGAAAGCTGCCCACGGCCAGCGCCGTGGTCTCGGATGTGATCGACTGCGCAAGGCATATCGGCAAGGTGATTATGTGCTTCTGGGATGCGCAGGAAGCGGAGCTTGCGGGCATCGATCAGGTCAGAAGACGGTTCTTCTTCCGGGTGAAGACGGAAGGGGCGGACAGGGCAAAGGAACTGTTCGGAGCGGGTACGGAAGAGATCGCGCTTCCGGGAGTGACGGAGGAATGCGGTCTGATCACCCCCGTGGTGACGGAGGCGGATTTCGCGGAGCGCTATGGGAAGCTGGACGGAATGTGCGTCGGGCGAAGGCTCCGAATGGAAGCGTAAAGGGAAGCGGCGCGCTGGCTGTCATCTGCGGCGCAGAAAGGCGGCGGAAAAGCGCGGAGAGCGAAAAAAGCAGAAAGGCATGGAATTGACATGAAATATCTGGTTGTTTTAGGCGACGGCATGGCCGACGAACCCATCGAGGCCCTCGGCGGAAAGACGCCCTTGGAATATGCCGAGACGCCGAATCTGGATCGTCTTGCCGGACTCAGTGAGATAGGCGCGGTACACACCGTCCCGGAGGGGATGAAGCCCGGTTCGGATACGGCGAATCTGTCGGTGCTGGGGTATGACCCCGGCAGATATTATTCCGGCCGTTCTCCGCTGGAAGCGCTCAGCATCGGCGTTCCCATGAAGGAGGACGACGTTGCCATCCGGTGCAATATCGTCACGCTCTCCGAGGACGACGTCCCGTTTGAAGAGAGAACGATTCTGGACCACAGTTCCTCGGAGATCAGTACGAAGGACTGCGCCGTCCTCTTAAAGGCGGTATCGGATGCGCTCGCCGACGAGACCTATCAGTTCTATGTGGGCACCAGCTACCGGCACTGCCTGATCTGGAGCGGAGGAAGGGTCGTGGAGCTTACGCCGCCCCACGACGTGCTGGGCCAGACCATCGGAGCGTATCTTCCGGAAGACGGGAAGCTGCGGGAGATGATGAAAAAAAGCTACGACATACTGGTGAACCATCCCATCAATCTGGAGCGGAAAAAGCAGGGCCTGAACCCCGCAAACTGCTGCTGGTTCTGGGGCGCGGGGACGAAGCCCAGGCTTTCTTCCTTTCAGGAAAAGACGGGGAAGAAGGGGATGATGGTCTCTGCGGTGGATCTTTTGAAGGGCATCGCCGTGGGCGCGGGTATGGGCGTGGCTCTGGTGGAGGGCGCGAACGGCGGCCTTGACACCAACTATGAGGGAAAAGTGGACGCGGCCGTGAACGCGCTTTTGCGGGACGGGTATGATTTTGCCTATATCCATGTGGAGGCGCCCGACGAGATGGGGCATCAGGGAAGCGTGGAGAAGAAGGTTCAGGCCATCCGGAATCTGGACGAAAGGGTCATCGGGCCCGCGGTGGAAAAGCTCGCCGCATCGGGAGAGGATTTCCGGCTGCTTGTCCTGCCGGACCATCCCACGCCAATCCGGGTGAGAACGCATACCAGCGACAGTGTGCCTTATCTGCTCTACGACAGCAGGCGTCCCCAGTCCCACGACTGGAAATACAGCGAGGCGCAGGGGCGCGCGTCAGGGAATTTCGTCGCCCAGGGGCATAAGCTGATGGACAGATTCTTGGAGCTGGAGCCGTAAGGGCGGCGTCGGAGAGAGCGGGAGCCGGAAAAGCGGCGCCGGGAGAGACCGGAGGACCGTAAGGGCGGAGCGGGGAAATTTAAGTTTGGAAACAGGCCGCGGATCGCGGACAGGATAGAGCAAGCCGCGTAAAACGGCGGAATGTGAGGAAGAGGAAAATGTCTAAAGTTGTTAAGTTCGGCGGGAGTTCTCTGGCCAGCGCGGAACAGTTTAAGAAGGTGGCGGCGATCATCCATGCCGACGAAAACAGAAGGTATGTTGTGCCTTCCGCGCCGGGAAAACGGTTTGGGAAAGACACAAAAGTCACAGACATGCTCTATGCGTGCTATGCTCTGGCCGAGGAGGGAAAGGATTTTAAACCTGCTCTGAAGGAAATCAGGGCGAGATATCAGGATATTATCGACGGCCTGAAGCTGGATCTGTCTCTGGACGGAGAGTTCGCCGTGATTGAAAAAAATTTTCAGAACAAAATGGGGCGCGACTACGCGGCTTCCCGGGGCGAATACTTAAACGGCATCGTTCTGGCCGCTTATATCGGCTTTACGTTTATCGACGCTGCGGAAGTGATCTTTTTTGCGGACGAGTCGGGGACATGGGACGGAGAGAGGACCCGCGCGGTTCTGTCCGAGCGCCTGAAGAACTGCGATCAGGCTGTGATTCCCGGATTTTACGGCTCGCTGCCCGACGGGAGGATCAAGACCTTTTCCCGGGGCGGTTCCGATATCACGGGCTCCATCGTCGCGCAGGCGGCGGGAGTGGACGTGTACGAAAACTGGACGGACGTCTCCGGTTTCCTGATCGCGGATCCCAGAATCATTGACAATCCCAAGGGAATCGACGTGATCACATACCGGGAGCTTCGGGAGCTGTCTTACATGGGAGCGGGAGTCCTGCACGAGGACGCCATCTTCCCGGTGCGTCAGGAGGGCATTCCCATCAACATCCGCAACACCAATGCGCCGGAGGACGAGGGCACCTGGATCGTGGGGAGCACATGCCAGAAGTCGAAGTATGTCATTACCGGGATCGCGGGCAAGAAGGGTTTCTGCTCCGTCAGCGTGGAAAAGGATATGATGAACTCCGAGATCGGGTTCGGAAGAAGAGTTTTAAGCGCTTTTGAAGAGCAGGGCATCTCCTTCGAGCACATGCCGTCCGGCATCGATACCCTGACGGTTTTTGTGCATCAGGATGAATTTATGGACAAGGAACAGAAGGTGGTGGCAGGCATCCACAGGATGGTGAAGCCCGACGCCATAGAGATTGAGTCGGATCTTGCGCTGATCGCCGTGGTGGGGCGGGGAATGAAGTCCACGCGGGGAACCGCCGGAAGGATCTTTTCCGCGCTGGCCCACAGCAATGTAAACGTGAAGATGATCGATCAGGGTTCCTCGGAGCTGAATATTATCATCGGCGTGAACAATGCGGATTTTGAGACCGCGATCCGCGCCATCTATGATATTTTTGTCCTGACCGTCGTCTGAGTGGGCGCGGCAGGATTTGCCGCGAAAACGAGCCTTGAGAAAGCAAACATTCTGAAAACGGCGGGCGTTTTGACACTTAATTTGGGGGAATATGGAAAAAATTGTAAAAATTTAAAATTTTTTTGAAAAATGTGTTGACAAAACAAAAACCGTGGCATATAATAAAGACAACAAAGAAAAAGAGACAGAACTTCTTCCATGAGGCACCAATGACAATAAGATCATAGGATAATGTGCGAGTACACAGAGGAAAAGGTAACGAGTCACTGAAGAATTTAAGATACAGTGCGTTACGGCACCTTATACAAGGGAAAAAGTGGAAAAGCACAGAGGATGAAATGGAAGACACAACTGAATAGGGAACCAAGAGGAAAGAGAGGTATGTTCCATTGGACGAGTCAGAGTGAGAGAGCGTATTGATTGTGACGATCGATACGCTCTCTCCATTTGCGTGCGTGCCGTTGCGTACGTGCCGTCACATAAGTTCCGGCTTCTTAATTTTTTGTAAAAAAGCCGAAAAATTGTAAAATGGGAAGATTTACTGTGGAAAAAGAAAGAAAAATAGGGTAAGATGGTTAGAGAAAGTCGGTAAGAAAGGTACTGGTTAAAACGAAACTCCTATTTTAAATGAAACCGTTTCAGACGGGGAGGGTGACCAGACAGGAAGGATTGGGAGAAGGCGATGGACGAAAAACACCAGAAGCAGGAGGAAATGCGGGCGGCAAGAAGAAAGCGGAGGATCCGGAATCAGATTCTTGCATATATTGTGCTGGTCGTGTTTCTGGCGGCAGCGGCGGCGGGAATTGTGGCCGCGGTAAAATATATCACCCAGGCGGCGCGAAGCCGGCAGCAGGAGTCTCAGCAGGAATCGATGGATGCGATCGACGATCTGCTGGATGTGGAAGACATTCCCACGCCGGAGCCGACAGTGACCGAAGAGCCTGTCGTAGAGCAGACGCCGGAGGAAAAGCTGGATGAGATCGTG
The DNA here is from genome assembly GCA_947586055.1 of uncultured Acetatifactor sp. Classification (GTDB taxonomy): domain Bacteria; phylum Bacillota; class Clostridia; order Lachnospirales; family Lachnospiraceae; genus Acetatifactor. Next base: position 76,153 of record CANPXL010000005.1, read on the forward strand.
AACGCGGTCATCGATGTCATGCCGCTGGAAGATAAGGTGGCAGGTCTCTTTATCGTGACGCCCGAGGCCATCACAGGCGTGTCGAAAGCCGTGAAAGCGGGGGAAGGCACAAAGGATGCGCTCTCGGAGTGGCCGGTGGGAGGACTCGTCTATTTCAAACAGAACATGCAGTCCGCCGAGCAGCTGGAGGAAATGCTGCACAATACGGCTCTTTACGCCAGGGCGCCGCTGTTCCTCGCGGTTGACGAGGAGGGCGGAAGCGTGGCGAGACTTGCGTCCGCGGGACTTGCGGACAAGGTGGACAGCGCCGGGAAGATCGGTCAGACGGGAGATCCCAACAACGCCTATCAGGCGGGCGTTACGATCGGAACTGCTCTGAACCGGTTCGGGTTTAACCTGGATTTCGCACCCGTGGCGGATATCGCCAGCGTGGAGAACAGCTATATGGGCGACCGGGTTTACGGTTCGGACGCCCAGACGGCGTCGCCCTTTGTGGTCTCTATGATACAGGGGCTGAAGGAGCAGAAGATCGCGTCCTGCCTGAAGCATTTTCCGGGCAACGGCGCGACCACGCAGGACCCCCACACCGGAATCGCGACCACTGACAGAACGGCGGAGCAGTTCCGGGCGGAGGAATTTGAAGTTTTCCGCGCAGGCATTGAAGCGGGCGCGGAGATGGTCATGGTCAGCCATATGGCGGCGCCCGGTCTCACCGGCGGCAACGATCCCTGTTCGCTGTCGGAAACCGTCGTCACGGATATTCTCCGGAAGGAGCTTGGGTTCGACGGCGTGATCATCACGGACGCGTTGAATATGGGGGCCATATCGGATTATTACGGCTCCGAGGAAGCGGCCATCATGGCGCTTCAGGCAGGATGCGACATGCTGCTGATGCCGGAGAATCTGGAGGAAGCCTATAACGGGATTCTCAATGCCGTAAACGAAGGGTATATCTCCGAGGAAAGGATCAATGACTCCCTTCGGAGGATCTACCGGATCAAGTATGCGGATCGTCTTGTCTCTGAGTAGGCAGCCTTTCCAGCAGCGCCGCAGTTTTTTCTCTGGAACAGAATCTTAAGCTGAAGGCGGCCTCCGTGCCGTCTTCCAGCGTCAGTACCATCAGACGTTTCGGTTTTTTCAGCAGGCGGATGAAGGCGATCAGGCTGATGAGCGCCGCGAGCACAAGGAACAGGAAAATGCCCCCGAAGATCATCAGATTATGGGTCAGCTTTTCCTGCTGGGCCCGGATATCTTCTTCCAGCCGGGTATATTCGTCGTTCAGGGTCTCTTTTCTGGCCATGAGGGCCGCCGTTTCATCCCGCTCTTCGGTCAGTTTTCCGATTTCCGCTTCCAGCGCTTCCAGATCTTTCCGCGCCGTTTCGATCTGATCGTCCAGAGAGGAAGGCCGGTCCGCCAGATCGGGAACGACTTCTTCCAGATACTCGGGATGTTCTTCCAGGTAGCAAACCGCAATCTCGGTAGGGGCTGCCTCCCGGCCGGTGATGTCGTAATACATGCCCCCATAGCAGTCGTCTCCGGCGCGGTAGGAAACCTTGTCAAAGACCCCAAGCCCCGGGGCGATGGTGTCCATAAATTTCAGGTAGGCGTCATAATAGGCCTGTTCGTTCATCAGACTGTTCCAGTCAAGATGAAACCTCTCCGCGCTTAAGTCGTACGTCGTCCAGAAGGGCTCAGGAGCGTCCAGATAGTCGGTCGCATCCTGCCAGAAGGCCGTGTAATCCGCCTTTCTCCATCCGGGAACATTCAGTGCGGCGGGGTCTGGAGTTCCGCCGTAGGCCTTCAGGAAGACCGCGCCGTTTACCGCATAGTCCGGCACATGGAGCACCCGGTTTAAAAATTCCGCGGCGGTGATGTAGATGCGGCCGGTGTAATAAATGTGTTCCGAGAGATCGTAATTGTAGCAGTTTTGCAGAAAAGTTTCGGGGGAAGCGGTTTCCTCCGAAAAGATGCCGCCCTCGCCGGAGACGGTGTAAAAGGGCATTTCGCTGGCGATATAGTTGTTTTCGCCCAGTTCCACGGAGTAGGAATAGTACGGGTAAAGCCATTCGTGGAGGGCTTCATCGTTCATAAAAACGTCCAGCAGATCGCACAGATACTGACGGTATGCGTCGGCAAAGCAGTCTTTGGAAAACAGGGCGGTCATGTCGAAGTCCGGGTCGTCCAGAACGGAGCGGGTGATCTCCTCCTGACGTTCGGCGAGACAGAGTTCGAGCCGGCTTTGCAGATCGTCGTATTGGGCGGACGCTTCCTCGAGTTGTGCATTTAACGCGGGAAGCTGTACGGCGCCTTCCTCGAGGCGTTTCAGATCATACTCCAGGTTTTGTTTCTCTTCCGCGCGATAGGGGGTATGTAACAGTTCCCAGGTATGCATGCCGAAGAGGCCGCTGATCCCGGCTCCCGCAGCGAAGATCAGGAACAGCAGAAGTAAGGCAAGCATCTTTCGGATCCAGGGAATGCGCTGGACGGAAGCATTTTTTACGATAGCAAGAGGAATGCTGATCTGTCCTTTTTTCTTTTTGAAGCGTTGTTTTGTTTTTCGGTAATAGGTGCCGTCCACAAGCAGTGTGCCGTTAGAGACGGCGATTTTCTTTTCCCGGATGACGATGTCCGAGATGGTGGGAGCGTCCACGACTGCGGGGGCATCCGCAGGAGCCGCAGACGGGATGTCTGAGACTGCGGGAGCGTTCGTGGCAGCGTCCATGGATGCGGCAGGCGCATACAGGGTGTCTGAAGCTGCAGGAGCGTTCACGGTAGCGTCCACAGGAGCCGCAGACGGGATGTCCGCAGTTGCGGAAGCGTTTACGGTTGCCGCAGACGGGGTGCCCGAGGGTTTCCCTAAAGGGGCGGCATGTTCCGGCGTATCAATCCTGTTTTTGTCAGGAATGCCGACGGGCACCGTCCCGGCACTGGCTGCATCCGCTGTCCGGACGGATTCCGCGGGTGGGTCAGACGCCGGCAGTTTCGGCTCTGCCGGTTCGGGCCTTTCTGTGGGAGTACCGCAGCCTGAGCAATAGACGGCGGTTTCCGGGAGTAGTTTTCCACATTTTTTGCAGATCATGGTGTTCGCCCCTTTCGAGAACATCCTGCCGGGGGAAGTTTCGCACCCGCCGGGCAGGATGCCGTTTTTTACACAAAAAGACCGAAACCCGTAAGTTTCAGTCTTTTCAAGAGCGATAGACGGGACTCGAACCCGCGATTTCCACCTTGGCAAGGTGGCGCTCTACCAACTGAGCCACTATCGCATATATCCAATTGCTGCGGACAAAAGATATTGTACATGATATACGCTTCTTTGTCAACGGTTAATTTGAAAAAATTTTTCTCCGAGTGTTGAAAAAATTTTTCTCCGAGAAATGTTTATTTTGATTTCAATTGACAAGTCGAAATAAAGACAGCATAATAAAAGCGTTATTACGATTTGGAGATGTGTGTATGGGAAGAGCCAGTGAATGCCTTAACGGCAGACGGGAAAATTGCCGCTGATATTCAGCGGGGAGCGGAACGGTCTAATTTAGGATGAAACAGAGCGGGACATGGAGGTACAGTATATGCAGAGGACAGAAAACGTCGAACTGACGGTTTTATGCCTGATCCATCAAAACGATACCTATCTTTTACAAAACAGATTAAAAGAGGATTGGAAAGGTCTCGCGTTACCCGGAGGGCATATTGAAAAAAATGAATCTATCATAGATGCCGTCATTCGGGAAATGAAAGAAGAGACGGGACTTGATATTCAGAACCCAAGATTATGCGGCGTCAAGCAGTTTCCCATAGAGAATGGGCGGTACATTGTATTTTTGTTTCACACAGACGAATTCTCCGGAGAAGTAACATCATCAGAAGAGGGCGAGATGGTTTGGGTAAAAAAGTCGGAACTGCCAAAGATGAATACGGTAAATGATTTACTGCCGCTTCTTCAAGTGATGGAAGATGATGATTTGACAGAATTTCAATATGTAATTGAAAACGGTAAATGGAATATAAGCATTAAATAAAAGGAATTTTTTTATAGTTCATTCACTGACAGGGCCAGGGAAATTGAAATCGGATCTGTACAGAGCGGATGGACGCAAGGGCTGCCGTATCTGCCGGATGACGGAGGAATAAACCTTGTCGATACAAGCGGCTCATCAGGAAATAATCATGGAAGTGAAAATGCGCTATCGATTTGATTTGGCGCAAAGTTTTCTGAGAGGGTACTATTGCAAAGAAAAAATCTCCAGAGAAGAGTATGACTTATTGTTTCAGGGGGCAATACAGATGCACATTTCATATATGCAGGTCTATGGGCCTTATGCGGTAGATTCGCTTTGGAAGATTTTGCTGTTTGGCATTGAGCAGAAGGAACCGCTGTGGGAAATGATTCAAGGGAAATAGCGGTTTAATAGGTTTTTATTACTGAAAAACTTTGTGAACAGATAAAGAAAAATTCTTGATATTTTCTTTATCTCAGCATATAATAAAGCGTGAAAGGAGTGTTGGTTATGGCACGGGTAGTTAATATAAATTTCAAGCTGGACGAAGATATTAAAAAGAGCATGGAGCAGGCTTGCAATGAATTAGGGCTTTCCATGAGTGCGGCGTTTTCTATTTTTGCAAGGAAAGTAGGCAGAGAGAAGCGTATTCCCTTTGAAGTGAGTGTTGACCCTTTCTATTCCGAAGAAAATATGGCAAGGCTGAAAAAGGCCATTCAAGACCTCGATGCAGGTAAGGGAACGGTGCATGAGGTAGACTATGAATAAGATTTGGCAGGACGAAGCGTGGGAGGACTTTGAGTATTGGACGAAGCAGGATAGAAAAACCCTCAAACGCATTCTCCAACTCTTGCAAGACATCGACAGAAACGGTTATGAGGGAATAGGCAAGCCAGAGCCGTTAAGAGGCGATTTAAGCGGGTTTTGGAGCCGCAGGATCGATGACACAAATCGTCTTGTATATCGCATAAGGAACGGCAACATAGAGATAGCGCAGTGCGGCTCTCATTATAGGGATAAATGAGAACGAATTGGTGGAACAATAAATCGGTATTGATACATTTGGGGCCGGAATTATGTAATAAAGCAGACTTGTCAGGGAAAGAAATATATGGGAATGGCAGGCATTTATATAGCTATTGAAGACCTTTTATTAAGTTTCAAACTGCATAAGAGATTAAATCAGAGCGTTCAAGTGTAAAGACCTGGACGCTTCTTTTCCCCTTTTACTTCTTTATCTCATATTAGCAAATGCTCAGTTCCTGCCGCAGGCAAAAAATCTTCTATTTCTGTCTGTGTTCCTCTCCCCAAGTACACATCTGATCTAAAATCGGCATCAAAGATTTTCCCCGTTCAGTCAGACTGTACTCAACTTTCGGCGGAATTTGTGGGTATTCCTCACGGTGAACTAAATCATCCGCTTCCAATTCCTTGAGCGTAGAACTAAGCGTTTTATAGGAAATGCTGCCGATAAATTTTTTCATCTCGTTGAAGCGCACAACCCCAAACCACGCCAGAGTATAGAGAATAAACATCTTGTATTTTCCCTGTATCAAGGACATCGTGTAATTAAAGCCAGTGTCCTCTAATTTTGCATCCTGAATACAATCAATACTCATATTTTTACCCTTTCCTTTTGGTAAGTATCACACTTGAATGTGCGTACTTGTTTTCTGATGAATATATAATAAAATTATGGTATAAGACGGGAGAAAAGTCAATCCCGCAGAAACTGGAGGGTACAATCATGAGCAAAAAAATTGTTGTCATTACCGGCAGCCCCCGCAAAAACGGAAACAGTTTTGCAATGACGAATGCTTTTATCAAAGCAGCGGAAGCAAAAGGGCACACGATCACCCGATTCGACGCAGCGTTCAAAAAAGTAGGCGGCTGCCACGCCTGTGAAACCTGCTATTCCACAGGAAAAGCATGTTCCTTTGACGATGACTTTAATGTGATCGCTCCGGCTATTTTGGAAGCCGACGCTATTGTTTTCACCATGCCCGTTTATTGGTATTCCATTCCGGCGCAGATCAAGGGCGTTATCGACCGAATTTACTCTTTGGTTGTGGGCGGCAAGGATATTTCCGGAAAGGAATGTGCGCTTATTACCTGTTGTGAGGAAGATGATATGTCTGTTATGGACGGCGTCCGCATTCCGATGGAGCGTATGTGCGCTTTGAATCAATGGAAGATGGTGGGCGAAGTCCTTATTCCCGGAGTGCTGAACGTCGGTGATGTTGACAAGACCGATGGATGTAAAAAGGCGGCTGCGCTGGTTGACGCAATCTAATGTAGGGGTGGAAACATGAACAAGAAAATCATTATATTAAATATTAAACGGAAGTCCACGCAAGCATGGCAACACTTCCGCTTTGACAGCGGCATTTACTAAAGACGCAGAAGAAGCCGGCAATCAAGTCACAGAATTTCACCTTTCCGCTATGAAAATTAACGGTTGTATTGGCTGCTGGCAAGGCGGTAAGGAAACCGCACACCCATGCTCTCAACGTGATGATATGGAGCAGATTTATCCTGCATACCGGGAGGCAGATGTGGTTGTACCGGCTTCTCCGCTGTATTACTGGTTTATATCCGGGTTCCTCAAAAACGCTTTTGATCGTCTGCTCGCCTTTTTGACGGGGGAGTCTACAGCTCCCCTACGCTGGCGAAGCCAGCTACCCCTTTTTGTACTTGCCGGAGAGGAACACCTCGCTGTGCGAGCTATTCCTCTCCGACAAGTCTGAAAAGAATGCTCAGTTCTTGCCGCAGGCACCTGGTGCGCGTAAAAAAGCACAACAGACAAAACTGATACAGCCAGCCGCCCGCGCTGTTCTGCGCAAGGGAAAATGGGATAATCGCCTGTTGAAGAAAAATCGCCAGAGCGCCTATTACACGACATGGACTGAGGATACGCCGGGAGATTTGGACTCGTCCCAACTTGAAAAAGCCGGAGGATTTATGGTAGTATGGACATACGGAAATGATAAAGAAAGTGAGCGGAAATTTAACATTGAAATTTTTTCCTGTACGGATCCATCGGATATGTATTATGACGTATTAGCAGATAGAGTAAAATTTTTCAAAGAAAACAAGGAGGGAATCGCAGTCATGTGTAAGGCTATGGAAGATATGAGAAATCAAACACTAAAAGAGGGTATGATCAACGTAGCAAAGAGAATGTTAGCCGATGGTACTTTAACTCTTGAGAAAATTGCCGAATATGCAGGACTTTCTCTTGATGAAGTAAAGAAATTAAAGGCAGACAGAACCGCATAATAAACAATACGAGCAGAGCATTACTGGCACCTTTCATTTATAAACCGTTCAATTTATTATTTCTATGGCTGGTGTGAGATAAAGAAGCAGTTATACACATTTTTTTCTGGGCTAACCGCTTGTCGGCAACGCCCTTTTCTATTTCCTTTCATTTTAGATAGCGTTAGATAGCGGATTTCTCTCCTGGCGTGCATTTTACTTTGCTGTCCTTTAAAACCACCGGCTGTTGTGCTTATTTCGTATCACTCATATCATCCTGAAGTTCTATTTTAAAACATAATAGCCGCCATTATACTCATGATATCCCTCTTGCTCTTTTATGGAAAAAGGCGTATACTGTCTTTAGTCAAAAAAGCGTGCTTGTACATTTTTGTCGAAAGGAGATGCGGACATGATACAACGACCAAGGTATCTCGACAAGTTGATTGATAAAAAAGAAAACGGGATGGTAAAGGTGATCACCGGCATCAGACGTTGCGGAAAGTCCTATCTGCTGTTTGAAATTTATCGTAGATATTTAAACAGTATCGGTGTGGATAATTCCCATATTATTGCGCTTGCTTTGGATGACGATGAAAATATCCGGTACAGGAATCCGTTGGAACTCGGAAAGTATATCCGAAGCCTGCTTGTGGATCAGGACAGGATGTACTATGTCTTTCTGGACGAGATCCAGAAGGTAGCGGATATTCCTAACCCATATCTGCCTGGCAGCGAAGAAACCGTAGGCTTCGTGGACGTTCTGCTGGGGCTTATGAAGATCAGGAACGTCGATCTGTATGTCACAGGGAGCAATTCCAAAATGCTTTCCTCTGATATTCTGACCGAGTTTCGCGGGAGAGGGGATGAGGTGCGCGTGAACCCTCTGTGTTATCGGGAATTCTATGAGGCCTATGGAGATGATAAACGCCATGCGTGGCGGGATTATTTTACCTACGGAGGGATGCCGCTGATTCTCCGGCAGAAAACGCCGCAGGATAAAAGCAAATATCTGCACGATCTTTTCGATAAAATTTATTTGGACGATATTATGGCACGTCACAAGCTCGGACACGATAAAACGGTGCTGGATGATTTGCTGGATTTGATGGCATCTTCGGTCGGTTCTCTGACCAATCCGATCCGTATCGCAAATACCTTCAGCTCAGTCAAGGGACTGTCTGTGACCAATGACACGGTAGGCAGATACCTTGATTATTTCATCGACGCGTTTATGCTTTATCGGGCGACGCGGTATGATGTGAAAGGAAGAAAGCGGATTGGTTCCCCGATGAAGTATTACTATTCCGATGTGGGGCTTCGAAATGCAAGGCTGAACTTCCGGCAGCAGGAAGAGAACCACATCATGGAGAATATTCTCTATAATGAACTTCGCGTTCGGGAGTTTGATATCGACGTCGGCGTTGTGGAAGTTACAACAAAAACAGACGACGGGAAAAACAAAAGGGTACAATACGAAGTGGATTTCGTTGCGAACCGAGGCAGTAAACGCTATTATATCCAGTCTGCGTTTGCCATACCGGATGAAGAAAAGCGGAAGCAGGAGATCCGCCCGTTTACCAGAATACAGGATTCATTCAGGAAAATCGTTGTGGTGAGAGAGGATATTGAGCCATGGCATGACGAGAACGGGATTTTATATGTCGGAATAGAGCAGTTCCTGCTGGACGAATCGGCGATGGATCTGTAGAGGGAGAAACAGGTATTGCTTGCAAAAATAATTTCAAAAACCGTTTTCTGGTTGTTGAACGACAGATTCTATGCTATTCTAGAAAAAGAAAGGCGGGATAGGAATGAAACTTGTATTTGTCGGGGCCGATCATGAGGTGACGGGAAGCTGCCATTATCTGGAGGCGGCCGGAAAGCATATTTTGGTGGACTACGGAATGGAACAGGGCGCAAATGTGTTTGAGAACGTTCCCCTGCCTGTGAGCGAGGCCGAAATTGATTATGTTTTTCTGACGCACGCCCATGTAGACCATTCGGGCCTTCTGCCGCTGCTCTACGCCAGAGGGTTCCGGGGACAGGTGTACGCCACGGACGCCACGGCGGATCTGTGCAGTATCATGCTGCGCGACTGCGCCCACATTCAGATGATGGAGGCGGAGTGGAAGGGAAGAAAGGCAAAGCGGAGCGCGTCGGTGGAAGCCGCGGAGCCGCTCTATAAGATGGAAGACGCCGAGGGAGTGATCCGGCGGATCGTGCCCTGCCGCTATGGGCGGGAGATCCAGGTCTGCGACGGCGTCAGGATCCGCTTTACCGACATCGGCCATCTGTTGGGCTCCGCCAGTATTGAAGTGTGGCTTACGGAGGACGGCCGGACGAAAAAGCTGGTTTTCTCCGGGGATATCGGAAACAAGCATCAGCCGCTCCTGCGGGATCCGGCCCTCACGGAGGAAGCGGATTATGTGGTCATGGAGTCCACCTACGGCAACAGGCTGCACGGAGCGCAGCGGCCGGATTACGTCGGGGAGCTGGCGCGGATCCTGAAGGAAACCTTCGACAGGGGCGGAAACGTGGTCATTCCTTCCTTTGCGGTGGGAAGAACGCAGGAAATGCTGTATTTTCTGCGAAAGATCAAGGTGGACCGGCTGGTGGAGGGGCATGAGAACTTCCCGGTCTATGTGGACAGCCCGCTCGCTGTGGAAGCCACGGGAATCTTTCAGGAAAACCGCTGGGAGTGTTTTGACGAGGAAGCGATGGAGCTGGTCAGGGAAGGGATCAATCCCATTGCCTTTGCCGGCCTGAAGCTTGCCATTACCAGCGAGGAGTCAAAGGAGATCAATTTCAACGAGACGCCGAAGGTGATCATCTCCGCGTCGGGCATGTGTGAGGCGGGGCGGATCCGGCATCATTTAAAGCACAATCTGTGGCGGCCGGAGTGTACGATCCTGTTCGTGGGGTATCAGGCGGTGGGAACGCTGGGGCGCAGCCTCATCGAGGGCGTGGACGAAGTGAAGCTGTTCGGGGAACCGATTCAGGTGAGAGCCCATATCCTTCAGCTGGCGGGCATGAGCGGCCACGCGGATAAGGAAGGGCTGATTCAGTGGGTATCGGGATTTCGAGAGAAGCCGAAGAAGGTTTTTGTGGTTCACGGAGAGGACAGCGTATGTACGGAATTTGCCGAATGTCTGAAGCTGGAGTACGGACAGAGGACTTACGCGCCTTACAGCGGAACGGAATTTGACCTTCTTTCCGGGAAGTTCCTGTATGAGGCGGAGCCGGTTCCCGTAAAGAAAAAGGCGCGTCCTGCGGCATCCGGAGTTTACGCGAGACTGCTGGCGGCCGCGCAGAGACTGCTGGCGCTGGTGCAGAAGAGCGACGGAATGGCAAACAAGGATATGGCGAAGTTCGCGGACCAGATCAATTCGGTCTGCGACAAATGGCAGTAAGGAGGTTACGGCGTGAATCTGATCGTAGCAGCGGACAACAACTGGGCCATCGGCAATGGAAACCGGCTTCTCGTGAGCATCCCAAATGACCAGAAGCACTTCCGGGAAGAGACTGTGGGAAAGGTGGTGGTTCTCGGCCGAAAGACGCTTCAGACATTTCCACAGGGCCTGCCGCTGAAGGACCGCACGAACATTATTCTGTCCGCAAATACCGGATACGCCGTAAAGGGCGCCAAAGTGGTGCATTCTCTGCAGGAACTTTTCGGGGAGTTTGTCCGGTACCGGAGGGAAGAGATTTACGTCGTCGGCGGCGAGAGCGTCTACCGCCAGCTTCTTCCTTACGCGGACACGGTGCATGTGACAAAAATAGATCATACCTATGCGGCCGACGCCTACTTCCCGGACCTTGACAGGGACCCGGAATGGGAGATCGCGGCGGACAGCGACGAGCTGACCTATTTTGACGTGCCGTACCGGTTTTTAAAATATGAAAGAAAAGGATTGCCTCTTGACTTTTGACGGTAAAAGTATAATAATAAATCAGGAAATTTTTAAGGAAAGAAGGTAATATCCATGGAAAAGAAAAACATTGACTGGGGTAACCTTGGCTTTGGTTATATCAAGACGGATTACCGCTATGTCTCCAACTACAGGGACGGTTCCTGGGACGGCGGCGTCCTGACAGAGGATTCCGATATTGTCCTGAACGAGTGCGCCGGCGTTCTCCAGTACGCGCAGACGGTCTTTGAAGGCTTGAAGGCTTATACCACAGACGACGGACATATTGTTACCTTCCGCCCTGATCTGAATGCAGAGCGTATGGAAGCCAGCGCCGCAAGGCTGGAGATGCCCGTTTTCCCCAAGGATCGTTTTGTGGACGCGGTGACGAAGGTTGTGGCGGCGAACGCGGCTTATGTACCGCCCTACGGCAGCGGCGCAACGCTGTATATCCGTCCCTACATGTTCGGAAGCAACCCTGTCATCGGCGTAAAGCCCGCGGCGGAGTATCAGTTCCGCATTTTCTGTACGCCGGTGGGCCCGTACTTTAAGGGCGGCGTAAAACCTCTGACCATCCGCGTCAGCGATTTTGACCGCGCGGCGCCTCACGGAACGGGAAATATCAAGGCCGGCCTGAATTACGCCATGAGCCTGCACGCCATCGTGACCGCTCATGCGGAAGGCTACGACGAGAATATGTATCTGGATCCCGGAACCCGCACAAAGGTGGAAGAGACGGGCGGCGCAAACTTCCTGTTTGTGACGAAGGACAACAAGGTGGTAACACCGAAGTCCGACAGCATCCTGCCTTCCATCACGCGCAGATCCCTCGTCCATGTGGCCAGAGAATATCTGGGCCTTGAGGTGGAGGAACGGGAAGTGTATCTGGACGAGGTAAAGGATTTTGCGGAGTGCGGTCTCTGCGGCACCGCGGCTGTGATCTCTCCCGTGGGAAAGATCGTGGATCACGGAAAAGAGATCTGCCTGCCCAGCGGCATGACCCAGATGGGCCCCGTGACGAAGAAGCTCTACGACACCCTGACCGGTATCCAGATGGGACGTCTGGAGGCGCCTGAGGGATGGATTCATGTAATTGAATAAATAAGGCTTTGCACAGGAAAGGTCCGGCATTCGGGACGGCAGACGATACCGTTCTGAATGCCGCTTTTTGTTTACAGGGGCTGGTCTGTTTCGGAAGGAACATAGACAGCGATATCCTGTATGCGGCATTGAAGAATGCGGCACAGATCATTGATGGTAGTGGTATTCATAGGTTTGTTTTTTCGGAGTTTGTCCAGCGTGGCGCTGGAGATGTGGTGTCTGTTAATCAAAGAATAGGTTGTTTCCTGCGAATTTTTCAAAGTTTCCCAAAACGGAGTGTAGTTTATCATTTTTTCCCCTCACCTTTCTGTTCTGATATGGCATCAACCGTCTCTTCATCTGTTCTTTCCGTTCCTTTCCGCTTTTTGGTAAGTATCTGCTTGTGCAATTTTGCCAAAAAAACTCTACTCATACAAATTTTATTTTAGAGTTATTTACTTGACTATGGTCATTAAAAAGACTATAATATGCCTGTATAGTCATTAAAAAGACTATACTATAGCGTTTGTAAAAATGGCGGCGGACAAAGAAGGTAAATTATGGGGTTTGTGGATATTCACGCACATATTCTGCCCGGTATGGACGACGGCGCCCGCAATCCGGAAGAGGCGCTTGGAATGTTGGGCATGGCCTGGGAAGAAGGCATTTCCGACGTCATTGCCACGCCGCACTATAAACAGGGAAGATACCACGCCCGAAGACAGACGGTGCTGGAACAGATGGAACTGCTGCAGGAAGCGGCCATGGAACAGGGAATCCCCGTCCGGCTCCATCCCGGCACGGAAATCTTCTACCGCGGCGGACTTGAGGAAAAGCTGGACAGGGGGGCGCTCTGGACGCTGAACGGCACGGAATACGTTCTGGTGGAGTTCCTGCCGCCGGAGGAGTATTCCTACATCCGGAATTCTCTGGACAGCCTGCTGGGAATGGGCTACCGTCCCGTGCTGGCCCACGCGGAGCGATACCGCTGCTTTTTGAAAGACGCGGAGAAGATCGGGGAAATCAGAAAGATGGGCTGCCGGATTCAGGTCAACGCAGGCAGCGTCGTGGGAGAGTTCGGACATTCCGCCGGCCGTTTTGTCAGGGGGCTGATACGAAAGCAGATGGCGGATTATCTGGGCACGGACGCCCATGACCTGCGGGGACGGAGTCCCGCCATGAAAAAGTGCGCCGCGTATCTGTACAGGAAATGCAGCAGGGAATATGCCGACGCCCTTCTGTTTGGAAACGCGGTTTCGGATCTGTTGGAGGGCGCGGAAGGCGCAGGATGAGGAGAGGACAGGGAGAAAATCAATGCAGAGCGCAAATGACGACGTAATAGAAATAGACCTGAAGGATTTGTTTGGATTTCTGCTTCACTGGCTGTGGCTGATCGTGGTCTGCGGCATTGCCGCGGGACTGGCGGGATATCTGATCAGCAGTTTTGCCGTGACGCCGCTTTATCAGTCCACAACGACGATCTATATTCTGAGCAAGCAGGAAAACAACAGCAATCTGACCTACAGCGACCTGCAGCTGGGCAGCCAGCTCACCATGGACTATGCGCTGCTGATCAAGAGCAGAACGGTGCTGGAGCAGGCGATCGAAACCTATCAGCTGAACATACCGTACGAACAGTTTGCGGATCAGGTGGAGGTGGAGACGGTGACAAATACCCGAAGCATCAACATCACGGTGACCAACCCGGATCCCACCATGGCCAAGCTTCTGGCGGACGAGATCCGCGAGATCGCCGCGCAGCACATCACCAGCGTGACGGATGTTCAGGCGGTCAATCTGGTGGATGCGGCAAATCTGCCGGAGCATCCCTCCAGTCCCAAAGTCAGGACCTGGACGCTGGTGGCCATGCTCATCGGTCTGTTCCTGTGCGCGGCGGTCCTGACTGTGCGCTTCCTGCTGGACGATACGATCAAAAGCTCCGAGGATGTGGAAAAGTATCTGGGGTTAAGCACGCTGGCCATGATTCCTGTGGCGGAGAGCGCAGGCAGGAGCAGGACGAGAACCCACGGCGAGCCGGGGGCGGCAGGCGCCGGGAGACGGTCGGAAAACGAATACGAAAATGACGAACTGGAAGATCTTTCCGACGAAATGGAGGCAAAATAATGCAGGATATCGAACTGAAGCATGAGGAACTGGACTTCAGAAGCCGGGAAGCGTTCAAGACGCTGCGTACAAACATAGACTTCTCCGGCGAGGACGTCAGGGTGGTCTGTGTTACAAGCTGTACGCCAAACGAGGGAAAGAGCAGTATCTCCTTTGAGCTTGCCAAATCCTACGCGCAGATGGGGAAAAAGGTTCTGCTGGTGGACGCCGATCTGAGAAAGAGCGTTATGCGTCAGCGGCATAAGAGAGGAAAGGTGCGGCTCGGACTGGTCAATTATCTGGTGGGAAAATCCGAGTTTCAGGACACGCTGTGCAGCACGGACGTAAAGAATCTGTATATGGTTTTCTGCGGCCCCGTTCCGCCGAACCCCAGCGAGCTTCTGGGGAATAAAAGATTTCAGAAGATGGTGGAAGACGCCAGAAAAGAGTACGACATGGTCATCATCGACACGCCGCCACTGGGCAGCGTGATTGATACCGCCGTGGTGTCGAAATGCTGCGACGGAGCCATTATCGTCATCGCCTGCGGCGAGATCAGCTATCACTTTGCGAAAAAGATCAAGGAACAGCTTGACGTCGCCGGATGCCGGATCCTTGGGTGCGTGCTGAACAAGGTGGATCTCGGCGGCAAGGGTTACTACGGGAAATATTACGGCAAATACTATGGGAAATATTACGGCAGATACGGAGAGTAAAAGCCGGGGACGGATGCCGGCTCAGTAAATCCGGAGCCGTCGGAAGGGTACGGGCGCAGGAAAAGCCGCCGTAAACAGGGCGCGCAGGCCGTTGCCCGGTCAGGAGGATGCCTTTATGGAAAAGGGAAAAAAGAAAAACCTGATCTGGAAAGTTTTGTTTGCCCTCTGTCTTGCGGGCGTCGTTATCTCGGCAGTCATCCTGATTCGGGATGTTGCGCGCAGCAGGCAGCAGGAGCAGCTTCTGGAAAGTCTGGCCGCCATGACCGAAGACGGGCAGGACAGTTCCGGACCGTCCGGGCCGGAAAGCGAGCCCGCCCCGGTGACGGAGACGCCGGAACCGGAGAGGACATGGGAGGAACTTTCCCTCGAAGAAAAAAACCGGAAGCTGGAGGAAACCTTTGGCATTGAGATCCCGGAGAAGGAAGTCAACTTTGAGGAACTTCAGGAGCAGGTCAATCCGGATATTTACGCATGGCTTTACATACCGGATTCCACTATTGATTTTCCGGTGCTGCAGCACGCGGAGGACAACAGTTATTACCTGAATTACAATATCGACGGCTCCAAGGGCCGCCCGGGCTGTATCTACACCGAAAACACCAACGCGAAGGATTTTACGGACCATAACACTGTTATCTACGGGCACAACATGAGAAACGGCACCATGTTTGCGGGACTGCATAAATTTGAAGACGCCGATTATTTTGCGGAGAATCCGTACATTTACATTTACACGCCGGACGAGGTATTCGTCTACCGGATTTTCGGCGCCTATGAATTCAGCAATATCCATCTGCTTGCGGGATATGAGACGGAAACGGAAGAAGGCTTCGGGGAATACCTTGAAGAGGTAAAGGCAGTCCGTTCCATGAACAGCAATTTCAACCCCGATGTGGAGGTGACGGAAAAGGACAGGATCCTTACGTTATCCACCTGCGTTTCCGGAAAGGCCGACAGGCGGTGGCTGGTACAGGGCGTATTGCTTCGCGCGGACGAGGCGGCCGATGAGACGGACGCTTCATCCGGCGGTGCGGAGGAACAGGATGAGAATTAAGAGAAAAATTTTCAGGGTTCTGATCAGAATAGCGATTGTCCTCATCGCCCTTGTACTGCTTGGGATCGCGGTATTTCTGGGACTGCAGATCTCGGGCCGCAGCAGGCTTTACGGCATGTACGAGGGGAAGGCGCCCGACTTAAGCAGAGCCGTAGGCGTCGTGGAGGGTCTGACGCCGGAGGATTACGCGGGGCCGGAGGAGATGGAGGATAACTGGCAGGAGGGGGATGTCCGCTATCAGGGGAGCATCTACCGTTACAATCAGGATATTTTGACGTTCCTGTTCCTCGGGATCGATGAAAAAGGAGAGGTGGAGAAAAAGAAGTCCGGCGCCGACGGCGGCCAGTCCGACGCCATCTTCCTGCTGGTGCTGGATCCCCATACAAAGGAGGGAACCGTCATCGGCATCAACAGGGACGCCATGGCGGATGTAGACGTATACGGCAACACGGGAGAATTTCTCAGGACCGTAAAAATGCAGCTTACGATGCAGCACGCTTACGGCGACGGAGCCGAGTTGAGCTGCGAGCGGAGCCGGGACGCGGTTTCCCGCCTGTTTTACGACCTGCCGATCCATGGATACTGCGCGATCAATATGGGCGCAATCCCGCTGATCAACGACGCCGTGGGCGGCGTTGAGGTGGAGGTTCTGGAGGATGTATGGAAGTTCCGGGAGGGAGAGAAGGTCCTTTTAAAGGGGGAGCAGTCCTACCATTATCTTCATGACAGGGACACAAAGAGTTTTAACAGCGCCGGAAGGCGGCTGGAGCGTCAGAAGCAATACCTTCGAGCCTATGCGGCCGCGGCTGTGGAAGCCACAAAGAAGGATATCACGCTGCCGGTAAAGCTGTACGGGACGCTGAGCAAATATATGGTCACGGACGTGACGGTGGACGAGGTCAGCTACCTTGCCCCGAGACTTTTGGATTACAGTTTTTCGCCGGAGCGGTTTTATTCCCTGGAGGGAGAGACTGTGGAGGGCGGGGTTCTGGAACAGTTCTTTGTGGATGAACAGGCTTTGTATGAGCTGATCCTGAATGTGTTTTACGAGGAAGTGACGGATTAAGAGACGACGTCACCGCGGTTTTGTCTGAATCGGTATCCTGCCGTAAGGCTTGATATAACCACATGACGATAAGGAAAGGAGGAAAAATCCGATGAAAAAGTTTTCTAAAATCATGGCTCTGTCCATGGCGCTTGCGCTGACCCTCGGCATGACTGTTTTTGCCGACGGAAGTTCTGATCCGGGAGCAATAATGGCACAGGATGCACAGAATACTACAGTCAGTGCGACAGATGCCAAAGGCAATCCTGTAAGCGTTAATGTTGAAGTCAAGGAAGCGACCGGAGCTGCAACACCGGCTAATATTAGCGCTGCTGTCGAAAATGCCGGCAATGCGCTGACCGTTGCGATCAAGAATGCGTCAAAGTTTGGCGAAATCCACACTCCGGATCTGGTAACTACGATTGACATTGATGTTACGCAGGCAGGAAGCCCTTTAGCGGACGGCACCAGCGTTAAGGTGCATGTCCCCTGCTCGTTTGTCAGAGCACTGCAGGGAGGCACAAAATATGTTCTGATGCACTTAAACAACGGCGTGTGGGAAGCAGTAGACAGCCTTGTAGTTGGAGACGGTTACTTTGAGTTTACGACCACGAGCTTTTCCAACTATGCGCTGTTCCTGGTAGATGAAGTGGTTCCCACAAATGGCGGCGATGGCGGTCAGGGTTCCACTTCCGCAGATACTCCTGCGCCCGCTTCTGAACCCGTGTCTCCCAAGACCGGTGAGAGCGTGCCTGTGGCTGGCTTTGCGGCGCTGATCCTTCTGGCAGGCGCGGCTGTATGTGCAAAAAAGGCGCAGTTCAACAACTAAGGTTTTATTGTTCCAAAAAATCAAACAATTAATTATGCATAATTAATTGGGCGGGTAAAACCCGTCAACCAACTTTCAGCATGTGGTTGCCCAATACCCCTCCGTTTTCCGGGGGGGTATTGGGTGTAAGAAAATTTTTTACGCAGACCGGAAAAGAAAGTACAGAGGTCGGGCAGATATGTATCGGAAACGTTCACAGGGCTGGGCCAAGCATCTTGATTTTATCATGTTGGACCTGGTATGTCTGAATTTATCGCTCTTTATGGCATATATTGTGCGGCACGGTTTCGGCGTCCTTTATGCGCATGTCACCTACCGCAATATGGCGGTGGTGCTTTCTCTGATCGCCGTTGTGCTGATGATCTTTTCGGAGATGTTTAAGAACGTCCTGAAGAGAGGGTATCTGGTGGAAGCGGTCATGACGCTGAAGCAGGTATGCCTTGTGGAGCTTTGCGCAACCTTTTATCTTTTTTCCGTGCGGGAAAGTTCCTCGTTTTCCCGTACCGTCATGTACCTCACGGGATTGTTTTACGGAGCGACGGGCTATCTCACCCGGGTTCTCTGGAAAACCTTTCTGAAAAGGAAGGCGCGGGAAAAGGGGAAACGCACGCTGCTTGTCCTGACAACGAAGGACATGGCGGCGGCTGTATTGGACAATATCAGGAACCAGACTTACGAAAATCTGCGGATCCTTGGGGTGGTTCTTTTGGACGAGAACCGTACCGAAGGACAGATCGCCGGGATTCCGGTTGTGGCGGATCGCGGGACCGTGCTGGAATATGTCTGCAGAGAGTGTGTGGACGAGGTGTTCCTTAACATTCCCCAGGGGATGGAGCAGCCGTCGCAGCTGCTGGAGCATTTCTCGGAAATGGGCGTGGTCGTTCATGTAAAGCTTCTGGACGGCGAGCGGACGGTGAACCGCAGGCAGCTGGTAGAGCGGTTCGGAAATTATACGGTGATGACGACCAGCATCAATTTTGCCACCAACGGACAGATGTTCCTGAAACGGCTGCTGGATATCGTGGGAGGACTGGCCGGCACACTGCTTACCCTGATCCTTGCGCTGTTTCTTGCTCCCATTATAAAGCTGAAATCGCCGGGCCCCCTGTTCTTTGTTCAGGAACGGGTCGGCCAGAACGGCAGGCGGTTTAAAATGTACAAGTTCCGCAGCATGTATATGGACGCAGAAGAGCGGAAAGCGGAGCTGATGGACAGAAATAAGATAAAAGACGGGCTTATGTTTAAGCTGGATGAGGATCCCAGAATCATCGGCAGCAGGCTGCTGCCGGACGGAACCTACAAAAAGGGGACCGGAAATTTTATCCGCGACTGGAGTCTGGATGAATTCCCGCAGTTTATCAATGTACTAAAAGGAGATATGAGTCTCGTAGGCACCCGGCCGCCCACCGTGGGGGAATGGGAAAAGTATGAGCTGCGGCACATGGCAAGGCTCGCCGCAAAGCCGGGAATCACGGGGTTATGGCAGATCAGCGGCCGCAGCGGGATCACGGACTTTGAGGAAGTGGTAAAGCTGGACATGAAATATATCAGCGAGTGGAGCTTCGGAATGGATCTCAAGATCCTGGCAAAAACTGTGAAGACAGTTGTTGCCAAGAGCGGGGCCATGTAACGATGAGCCCGGGAAGCCGGCCGAAAGAGCCGGGGCGTTTAAAAGCGTCCGGGACGCCGCGGGAAAGGCGAAGCGGCGGGACGGCTATGGCCGGGATTCCGGAGACGGAACATGTCGGATCAGGACAAGGACAGAGGAAGGCAACTGTTGCCCAGAGCACATTGCCGGAGGATGTCTGCATAGAGGATCAAAAGCTGCGCAGGATCCGCGCGGATGGCGAAGCGCGCCCTTCCGGACGGGAGGGCAGGAAAAGGGTGAGTAAGATGTGGTATGCGGTATGGGTCCCCACCGGGCAGGAGGAACAGGTCAAAACGATCTGCGACAAAAGGCTGGGAGATCAGAATGTCTATGAGGAGTGCTTTCTTCCCAAGTATGAGAAGCCGTGGAGGGAAAACGGAGCGTGGGTCAAAAAGCGGATGGTCCTTTTCCCGGGATATCTCTTTTTTGTGACGGAGGACAGCGAGAGACTGTATCGGGCGCTTAAGAGCGTGCCGAAGTTTACGAAGCTTCTTGGGGATGACGAGGGGCCGATCCCGCTGTACGACGAAGAGACGGAGTTCCTGAAAAAGCACATCAATCAGGACAAGGTCTTTGAGATCAGCGTGGGAGAGTATATCGGGAAGGAACTGGTCATCACGGAAGGCCCGCTGAAGGACCTGACGGGAAAGGTAGTGTATGTCGACCGGCACGGCAGGCAGGCGGTGCTGGAGGTAGAGTTTTTCGGCAGGATTGTAAAGATGAAGGTGGGGCTGGAGGTGGTGGGGAAGAGGTAGGGAAGGGATAAGAGAGGTTTTATATGATTATTACAAAGACGCCTTTTCGTATGTCTTTTTTCGGCGGCGGAACGGATATGAAAGATTTTTTTACGGAACATGGCGGAGCGGTATTATCGACCACATTTGATAAGTATTGTTATGTCAACGTCCGTCATTTGCCACGTTTTTTTGATTATTCGACGGAACTTTGTTATTCCCGGACAGAAAGGGTGACTTCCGTGGATGAGATCCGTCACCCTGCAATTCGCAACGCAATGAAAATGTTGGATATGCATGAGATCCGTCTGACCTATGAATCGGACCTGCCCGCGCGTTCGGGTCTTGGAACATCTTCTTCCTTTGCGGTGGGAATGCTGAATGCGTTTTATGCCTTAAAGGGAAAATATGCGGACAAAAAGCGTCTTGCGGACGAAGCGATTTATCTTGAAAGAACGCTCTGCAATGAAATGGGCGGCTGGCAGGATCAGATCGCATCATCCTTTGGCGGACTTAACCGTATCAACTTCAATGCTGACGGTTATGAGGTCAGACCCGTTATTATTTCACCGGAACGAAAGCGTCGTCTCAACGACAATCTGATAATGTTCTTTACAGGCTTTACCCGATTTTCTTCCGAGATGCAGGAGGCAAATGCAAAAACAGGCGGAGACAGGACTCCGCAGCTGAAGGAAATGCTTGCGCTTGTTGACCAGGCGGAAAATGTTTTAACGGATAGTCACGGGGATCTTGACGACTTTGGCAGACTGCTGGATTATACATGGAAGCTTAAGCGGCAGACAGGTTCGGCAGTTACAACGAAAGACATAGATGCTCTTTATGCGAAAGGAATAAAAGCAGGAGCATTGGGGGGCAAGCTATTGGGCGCGGGCGGCGGTGGTTTTTTGATTTTTTATGTTCAACCTGAGCATCGCGCGGATGTAGCGGAAGCGATGAAAGGTTTATTACATGTGCCCTTTGAATTTGAGGACGACGGAACAAAGGTCATTTATTATTCACCGGAGAGTTACGCGCCTGTAGATAATATGGATTGCAGATTTGATGACGGGTTAAACCGTTACCAAAACAGCTATATTGGAAAGGTAAGATCGTATTGAAAGCAATTATTATGTCCGGCGGCAGAGGCACGAGAATTTCCGAACTTTTTCCGGACATCCCGAAACCGCTTATTCCGATCTGCGGCAAGCCGGTTTTGGAGCATGAAATCGAGTGCCTGCGGGACCAGGGGTTTACCGATATCATCCTGACTGTCAGTTACATGGCGGATAAAATCATGAAGTATTTTGACGATGGCAGTGGTTTGGGAGTACATATAGATTACTTTATAGAGACCGAGCCGTTAGGCAATGCGGGAGCACTGTTTAAGCTTCAGGACAAACTCACCGAAGATTTTTTGCTGTTGAATGCAGACGCGGTATTTAACATCGACTTCAAACGCTTTGCAGCATTTCATGAAGAGCATGACGGCCTTGTAACATTATTTACGCATCCGAATGATCATCCTTACGACAGTGGGCTGATCATTGCAGACAGCGACAAATCGGTGCAAAAATGGCTTGCCAAAGAGGATGAACGTCCAGAGTATTACAAAAACCGTGTGAATGCAGGATTGCACATTATTTCTCCGAAGCTTTTGGAGCAGGACATTAACTTACCGAAGATAGATTTAGACCGACACTTGCTCAAGCCTCTTGCGGGCAGCGGCAAAATGTTCTGTTACGACAGTCCTGAGTATGTCAGGGATATGGGGACGCCGGAGAGATTTGAAGCCGTCAGCCGCGACTTTGAAAGCGGCAAGGTATTTGCAGGAAACCTCAGAAATAAGCAAAAAGCAATTTTTCTTGACCGTGACGGAACGATCAACAAATACAAGGGGTTTTTACGAAGCGCTGATGATTTTGAACTTCTGCCGACAGCTTCCGAGGCAATCAGGCTTATAAACCGTTCGGGCTATCTTGCGATCGTCGTGACGAATCAGCCGGTGATTGCGCGCGGTGAAGTCACATTTGCGCAGTTGAATGAGATCCACAATAAAATGGAGACTCTGCTCGGCCGGGACGGAGCGTATTTGGATGCAATTTACTTCTGTCCCCATCATCCGGATAAAGGCTATGGGGGAGAAATTTCAGAATTGAAAATTGACTGCAGCTGTCGTAAGCCGAAACCGGGAATGCTGTTTCGGGCAGCAAAGGACTTTCATATAGATTTGGATTTGTCATGGATGATTGGGGACGGGGAGAATGACGTTGCAGCAGGTAAAGCGGCAGGATGCAGGACGAAACGGATTCTCACCGATGGAGACTTGCTGACGGCGGTAAAGGAAATCCTGACATGATAAGAACGCTTGATGATTCTCTGAAAAAACATATTGATCTTTTGCTGAAAAGATACCCCGTGCTGCAAGACTGCAGGGAGGATTTGATCCGAGCCTATTTTGTTATGGAAGAATGCTATATGAATGACGGCAAGCTTTTGATTGCCGGAAACGGCGGATCCGCGGCTGACAGCGAGCACATTGCCGGTGAGCTGATGAAACGGTTTAAGACGCCAAGGCCGGTGTCACCGGAGTTTGGGAAAAAATTAAAAGAGATTGATCCTGTGCGCGGCGTAAATCTGGCAAAAAATCTGGAACGGAGCCTGATGGCGATTCCACTCGTTGCCCACGAGGCCCTGACCACGGCGTATCTCAATGATGTGGACGGGATGGGAGTATTTGCCCAGCAGCTTTACGGATTTGGAAGAAAAGGGGATGTTTTTCTTGGAATTTCTACGTCCGGAAACAGTAAAAATATCCTGTCGGCTGCCGTCGTTGCAAAGGCTATTGGAATTAAGATAATTGGTCTGACCGGCGCCGAAGGCGGAGAACTTGCTAAGACGGCTGATGTGGCGGTGAAAGTGCCGGAGAAGGAAACGTACAGGGTACAGGAGCTGCATTTACCGGTATATCATTGCTGGTGTTTGATGCTGGAGGAGAGGTTCTTTGGGAGACAGGAGCCAGGCTGTAATTGTCCGTTGCCGGATGGATAAAACGGTTTCGGTCAGGGGCTGGGTTATGCAGAGAGTCTGGCGTTGTTTTGCCGGATTCGATTCTGGCCACAGAAGAGTGGGGCAGTCCGACTTCACCTGCCGGTGTATCACACAATTTGTCTGATGATAGAGGAGCATGAGTTTGACGTATGAAAACAGCTATTGTTGGCAGTTCGGGCTATATCGCCGGATACCTGCTAAAAAGATTTGAAAATGTTCTGAAAATAGACCAAACTTCCGAAGCAGATGCGCTTTTAAATCTCGCGGAAGCCGAAAAGTTTGATTATTCGGCGCTTGACAGTGTTAATTATGTGATATTTACCGCCGCTATTTCCGGTCCGGATATGTGCGCAGATGAGTTTGAAAAGTGCTGGAACATAAATGTTACAGGTACGGAGCATTTCATTAAAAATGCTATTGCTCGCGGCTGCAAGGTCCTGTTTTTCTCAAGCGACGCGGTTTTCGGGGATATTCCCGGGGAGATTTACACCGAGCTTTCCGAAACCAATGCGCAGACCCCTTATGGCAGAATGAAAAAGGCAGTCGAGGATTGTTTCAAGGGCAATCCAAATTTTAAGGCAATACGGCTTTCGTATGTGGTATCGAAAAATGACAGGTTCGTTTCCTACTGCCTTAAATGTATGGATACGGGCGAAACAGCGGATATCTTTCACCCGTTCTACAGAAACTGCATTACTGTTTCAGATGTTGTGAATACGGTTGATTGGCTGATAAATCATTGGG
This sequence comes from uncultured Acetatifactor sp., assembly GCA_947586055.1. Classification (GTDB taxonomy): domain Bacteria; phylum Bacillota; class Clostridia; order Lachnospirales; family Lachnospiraceae; genus Acetatifactor. Next base: position 100,321 of record CANPXL010000005.1, read on the forward strand.
AAGATTACGAACCGCAGGTGCTGAATGTGGCGGGAAACGAACTGGTAAGCCGTGTTCGGATAGCGGACGAGCTGAACCGGCTGTATGACAATAAGTTAAAATATGTCATCACGTCGCCGGGTGAGGATTTTTACAAAAACCGTCCCAGGATAACGCAGATGAAAAGTTTGTACCTTGATCAATACGGGATTCTGAAAGACGGATCTTTCACAGAAAAGTTTAAAAAGGAGTTGCAGAAAAAGTAAATGGCTACAAAGGCACTTATTACGGGTATTACGGGAATGGTGGGATCTCACCTTGCGGATTTCCTGCTTGAAAATACGGACTGGGACGTTTACGGCGTCTGCCGTTGGCGAAGTCCTTTGGATAATGTTTCGCACCTTTTAGACCGCGTGAACAGAAAAGACCGCGTATTCTTTGAGTATGCCGATTTGAACGACGAGATGAGCCTCATTACGGTTGTGAATAACATCAAGCCGGACTATGTGTTTCACCTTGCGGCGCAAAGCTACCCTCTCACCAGCTTTACGGCGCCGATTGATACGCTGAATACAAATATCCTCGGCACCTGCCGTCTGCTCGAAGCCTTTCGTCTTGCGATGGCGGAGGATAAGGATTATCACCCGGTTATACACGTCTGCGCTTCCTCCGAAGTTTTCGGAAAGATACCTGCCGCCAAAAAGCCGGAGACAGGTATTCACGAAGAATGTCCATTCCACCCGGCGAGCCCGTACGCCATTTCCAAGGTTGGAACCGATCTTTTGGGCAGATATTATGCCGAAGCCTATGGAATGACGGTTATGACAACGAGAATGTTTACCCATACAGGTCCAAGGCGCGGAGATGTGTTCCATGAGTCGACCTTTGCGAAACAAATTGCAATGATTGAGGCGGGAATCATCGAGCCGAAGGTCATGGTGGGAAATCTTAAGTCACTTCGTACATACGCCGACGTTAGGGATGCGGTCAGGGCTTACTATATGCTTGTCACCGTCAATCCGGTCGCTGGCGAGTATTATAATATCGGCGGAAGTTATACCTGTGAAGTGGGAGATACGCTGAACACGCTGATTTCCTACTCGACGATGAAAGATAAGATTGAGATTGTCACTGATCCGGAGCGTCTGCGCCCGATTGACGCTGACCTTCAGGTGCCGGATTGTGGGAAGTTTAAAGCACATACCGGATGGGAACCGCAGATCCCGTTTGAGAAGACGATGAAGGATCTTTTAAATTACTGGCGGGAGAGAATCAAAAAAGAAGGAGTATATTTAACAAGATAATTTGGAAGGAAGAGATGAAAAAAAGAATATTACATATAGCAAAATATTACTATCCTTATGTTGGCGGAATAGAGAAAGTGGTTCGGGATTATGTGAATGCTCTGCAAGACGAAAGTGAACAGATGGTAATTTGTTTTCAGCATGAATCTGGTAAAGATAAAGAAGATGAGGTTGACGGAGTAAAAATAATCAGGTGCCGATGCCAGCTCAAAATATCGTCGCAATCCATTTCTGCATCGTATCGGAAGAGATTAAAATGCGTACTGCAGGACTTTGAGCCCGACATCGTCATTTTTCATTACCCGAACCCCTTTGTTTCCACTATATTGCTTCCAATGCTGTCAGATAATACGGAGCTCTGGGTATATTGGCATTATGATATAACCAAACAGAAATTTTTAAAAAAATTATTTGCACGTCAAAATAAAATAATAGTAGAAAAAGCACGGAAAATTATCGTTACTACTTTTAATATTATACAGGGTTCAAAATATTTGACGCATGCGTTAGAAAAATGTGTGGTTATTCCTGCTTGTATTAATGAGCGCAGATTAAATCAAAATAACACAATTAACAGCCAGGAGTTATATGAAAAAATCAAAAAAGAAAATGAAGGCAAAATAATCTGTTTAGGAGTCGGACGGCTTGTGCCTTATAAGGGATTTGAGTATTTGGTAAGAGCCAGTCAATATCTGGATGATCGATTTCAGTTCTACATAATCGGGAAAGGACCTTTGGAAAAGGAACTGAAGGGACTCGCCAATGGGGATAATAAAATTATATTTTGCGGGGGTGTAGATGATGAAAGTTTAGTGGCTTACATGAGAGCAGCCGACATATATTGTTTTCCGTCCATAACGAAGAATGAAGCCTTTGGGATATCAATGGCAGAGGCAATGTATTTTGGGAAGCCGGTGGTGAATTTTAAAATAGAGGGGAGCGGAGTGAATAGCGTGAGTCTGGACGGAATCACAGGCATGGAATGTCCAAACTCGGATGTAATCGCATATGTAAATGCACTAAAAAAATTGGCTGCAGATGAGACCCTGAGAAACACTATGGGGAAATGTGCAAGAGAACGGGTTATCAAGTATTATACTTATGAAAAATTTCTGGAAAATATAAAGAGATTGCTTTAAAAATTTCAGTAAATAAAATATGAGATGTGAATGTTAAGGAGCCTGATCAATGCAATACAAAACTAATCTGAAATCTCGGGGGGGTACTGCGCGTGGATTTCCTCTGTAAGAGGTTTTGCGGCGGTACTTGTTTTTATCAGTCACTTGCCGCTTGACATGAGCCAGGGGACAAGGTTTGTCATAGGAAGGACGGGAGTTACGGCTTTTTTTCTTATTTCGGGATATCTGGCGGTTTCCTCACGTCGAAGGATGAGTGCAAAACAATATTTATTTAACCGTTTTATCAGGATATATCCGGTTTATTGGCTGTTAGTCTTATTGATGTGCCTTGTAATGGAAAAGAACAGCCTGTCATTATGGAGAATTGCAGCCAATTTTACCTGCTTTCAGGAATTTCTCGGTCAGGAAAATATTTTGGGAGCGAGCTGGATGCTGCCAATCCAGATTACCTTTTTTCTGATTGTAGGTTTGGCAGGGATAGACATCTTTGTGAAAAATGAAAAGAAGATGTTTTTTTCTGTATTGGGCTGCGGGATTCTTGCAATACTGGTAGGCTTGCTCAGATTCCTTACAGAAAAACCGTTTCCCACAGCTTTTTTTCTTCTTATGAATGTGGCAATACTGGGAGCATGTTTTAGAGAAGTGTCAGAAGGTATAATACAACAGAAAAGAATGGCCTTATTAATTGGGACTTTTGAAATAACCTTGATATTTGCTGTTGCACTATCTTATGGGGATATGTTTTTCCATTACATAGGGGCTTATAATGTTGGAATGCTGTTGGTATGGGCGGCAAGGAAAAAACAAGCGAATTGTAAAATAGTAAAAAAATTTGATACTTTCGGGTATGTTTTCTTTTTGGGAGCAAGCATTCCATATACGTTTTTAGGACGGTTCGTAGATTTCAATTCCACATTTGCCTTAAGGATAGCGGGATGCATCATTGAGTTTATATTGGCCGTGCTTTTTGCCGGGCTGGTCACTCGATATATTGAAAACCCCTTGCAGAGAAGGATGAAAAGAATAGAAAATAATTTATGAGAATAATGTCGGCTGAGAGATTTTAAAAAGGAATACGGATGTGAAAAAAGTTGTAATTAATGGAAAATTTATGTCTCAGACTGTTACGGGGGTACAGCGCTATGCAAGAGAAATATTAAATAAGCTGGATCAGCTTGTAACAGATGAGGATATCATTCTTGCAGTTAACAGGGATGCAAAGGATATTCCGGAATATGCAAAGATAAAGGTCAGATGTATAGGCGGATTTACCGGAAATCTGTGGGAGCAGTACAGTCTGCCGGTGTATGTCTTGAAAGAGAAAGCCTTATGTCTGAACCTTTGTAATATGGTGCCTGTTATAACCCCGCATTTGGCAGTCATTCATGACGTTAGTTTTAAAGTAAACCCCAGGTTTTTTTCAAAAAAATTTTTGTTGTGGTATCGGTTGGTTTTTGCTTTTTCAATAAAAAGAATGAAACGGATTATCACGGTATCTGAGTTTAGTAAAAAGGAAATGATAAAGAATTATGGAATTTGTGAGGATATGATAAAGGTAATACCGAGTGCATGGGAACATTTTGAAAATATAGAGTATGATGAAAGCACTCTGAGAAAATATGAACTGAAAAAGCAGAGTTATTATTTTGCCATGAGCAGTTTGGCACCCAATAAAAATTTTAATTGGATTGTACATGCGGCGCTGAATAATCCACAATCGATTTTTGCAGTAAGCGGTGCGGTGAATTCAAAGGTATTTGGGAAAGAGGCTGAGCATAATACTCCTGATAATTTAAAATTTCTCGGATATGTCAGCGATTCGGAAGCGAAGACGCTGATGAGAGACTGTAAAGCATTTCTATTTCCCACATTTTACGAGGGATTTGGACTTCCGCCTCTTGAGGCCATGAGTACCGGTGCAAAAATCGTGATATCGGACAGAAGCTGTATGAGGGAAGTGTATGAAAATGCTGCATATTATATCAATCCGGACGATGCAAATGTGAATCTGGATGAATTATGCAGCGGTCCACAAGAAGACCGAGAAAAAATTTTAAAGAAGTACTCATGGGAATATTCGGCAAAAAAACTGTTGAATCTGCTGAGTGACATATAGGAGAGTTTTTTAAAAGCGGGAGATACAGATGATTACGGCAAAGTATTTGATCTTGTTTTTCCTTTTTGGGGTTGTTTTACTGATACGGATAGAAAAAGCATATCAGCTTACGCTTCTTCTCATGATTTTTACGAGGTTATCATTTGCCGATATTGGCGGGGACAGTATACTGGTCTGCCATGTGTTTACTTTACTATTGCTTTTTAGGATTTTTTTCGGTGAAAAATGCTTCATGAAAATCTGTATTCCAAAACAGCTTATTATTTTTACAGCATATATGGGAATCTCTGTTTTTCTTGCTCTGTTTCACGGCGATACTTATGTGATTAATGTTGATAATCAGTATGCGCCTGTAAAATTCAGCGTGCAGCAGTTCACGCAATATGCTTATTTGCTGCATGCAGTGATTTTTATGGCGATGACTTCCGATTTGCTGGTTAAGGGAAGGATGAAGACAGATGATGTCTGGAAAGCGTTGGATCTGTCTTATGTACTGGTTATTGCGCTGGGATTTCTCCAACTGATCATGCCAATTGAAACATTTGATTTTTACTTTCGCGATTCAATGATCGGAGGGGCTTCTCAGACCATTAATGGTTTTCACAGGATTGACTCGACATTTGGAGAACCATCCATGCTGATGTTGTTTTTATCCCCTCTTTTCTGCAGATATCTGTATGGCTTCCTGAGCGGAAGAACTACGGCAAAAAATCTGATGCTCGTAATTGCGGGGGGGTGGTGGCAATGCAAAACCGCAGTTCAAGCTATGTGCTGGGAGTATTGACCGCTGTTATGGTGATGGTTCTTTTTCAGTTTCTTTATGGAAACAAAATTCAGAAAAAACGACTGAAGACACTTTGTTTTGTTGTTTTAGTTTTAGTTCTTTTGCTTTTTCTGTTTCGTGATAATTTTCGGAGTATTATGGATATCTTCTTGCTGAAAATAGGTGGACAAGGCGTATCCGGCAGCACAAGGTCAGCGGTGGCTGCTTTGCATTTTCGCGTTTTCCTTGAAAATTTTCTTTTTGGAGTGGGATTTGGGACACTTCGCAGCGCTGACCTGATTACAGGATGGCTGGCCCAAGGAGGGATTATTGGAATTTCTCTTTATTTAGGGGCGGTAGGTTCTTTATGTATTCGACTGTTAAGGCAGGGGACGACGGAAGCGAAAGATTTGGTCATTATGATTGTTTCTTACAATGTGATTATGATGATTTCCGTACCGGAATTTATGCAGATCCATATCTGGGTTTATTATGCCATGGGACAGTTTTTGATTATTCAGAATCATAAAAAAGGGATGAGAAGAACAATATGATAATACGGTTGAGATTAAAAAAAATGTATATTTCTGCAGTTGCAGTTCTCTTTTTCTTTTTTTTCTCTGCGCCTGCGCTGAATCCTGCAATTAACGGACGTACGGTATATTTGTACTGGTTTATACCGATTCTGGATATATTTTTCTGCCGTCATATTGTTTCTGCCATATCGGGAAAGACAGCGATTAAGGTGGTAATTGTTTTTCTGGCGTTGTCCGCAGCCTGTATCTTACGAGGGGAGGGATTGATCTGGCTTCGTATCTGTGTGACCATATTTACGTTGTATTATCTGTTTTATGCAAGACAAAATAATATATTTCGTTATTTGTACGCAACCTGTAATTTCAATATTTTGATAGCTGTCTGCCAATTTGTGCTTTATTATACAAACCGCGCGGCTGCGTATGCTCTGGGGCCGAGTAACATTGCAAAACTTGTCTGGGGAAAATATGCGACAGACACCTTTACAAATATGTATTCTATATGGGGAAATAATCTAATCAGAGTCAGCGGCTGGTCGAGAGAAGCGGGATTTTTTGCAAGTTTTCTGATTGGAGTTTTTTTGTGCTATCTAAATGATGAGGAAGAAAAAAGCTGTTTTAAAAGGCGTCTTCAGTATTGCCTTTTTTTCACGGCATTTGTCATCTCGCTGTCAAAAATGACATTTATGATTGTCCCAATTCTCATTGTTTGGATGTTCAGAAAGCAGATTAATCAATTCTCTGCGATGGCGGTCTGGGGCTTATATATGCTTTTTACTGTTTGTGCGGCATCGTATCTGGATCATATTGGGTTTTATACAATGCCTAATATAAGCATTACCAATCGGTTTATAGGTTACTATATTGTCGGACAATTGCCTATTGGTCAGTTTTTATTTGGTTTCGGCGAAATGAAAAATATTGCAGCTCCGGTTTTGCGGGAAAATCCCATGTTGTATGCATTGACCTCTGACGGGCTGAATTTGTGCGGATGGAGCGGATTGGCGCAGTATTTTGGCATTATTGGCGTCTTGCTGTTTCTGTGTGTGCTTCGATATCTCAATTTCAGTACAAGTGGAGGGCTTATTTTGCTTTTAATGACGTTTAATGTTTCCTTGTATCATGTGACTTCTTATGTCGTATTAGCTTATTGGATTGGAATGAATGAGAAGAATACAATGAAAAAGAAACGTATTGTTCTGCCTGATAAAGTATATGGCTCTGATAAAGTATATGGCATTTATTCACAAATAGGAAGGGATCAACAATGAGTAGAATATTGGCAATAGCACATACTTATTATATGCTTCTGACATTGATTCAAATGAAAGAGACAGTTTTGCAAAATGACACGGTGGACATTTTGTTATCCGATGCTTCGGCTGATAGTGAACGTGTATTTAGAAATTTGCAAAAGACAGAAATTTTTCATAATTGTTTTTATTATAACATTGAGGACGTTGGCTGGACGAAAACGGCTAATGTTATCAAAAAGGCAGGAAAATTTTTAAAAGGAGCTTTTAGTCATAATCTTATTCAAAAATTAGGCATTAGTTCACAATATGATATATTGTTGGTTTATGTGGCTGACAGATTTGAAGAACAAATCATTTTTAATGCATTGAAAAAGAATAATCCCAAAATCCTGTGTGAGTTATATGAGGAGGGATACGTTTCATATTTTGATAAATTTGGGTTTTTTACTGTTTATGGGAAAAGATATCTGAAATACGTTACCAAATTTATGACCCTTATAGGGAAAAAAAGTTGGCTGATAGAAAATAATATAAACAGGGCATGGTTTTTTAACCCGGAAATGGTTCAGTATGAGAGAGATTTTGAAACTTGTGCAATCCCAAAATTGAATTCAAAAAATGGTCAGACAACAAGGTTAATGAATCAGGTGTTTGGATATAGTGGCAAATTATGTGTGAATCAAAGAATTATTTTTTTGGAAGGAAGTTCTTATACGGATGGTCATCAGATAGACGATATAGAAATACTTGCTTCCATTGCAGAGAAAATAGGAGCGGGGAATATAGCGGTTAAATTGCATCCCCGCACGAGAATTAATCGCTTTAGAGAACTGGGTTATAATACAGAACTGGAAAATATTCCGTTGGAGTTAGTGGCGCTGAATGGCGGAAGTGATGGGAAAATATTTATTGCCGTGGAATCCGGGGCGCCTATATCGTGCCTGGTTAATTTTGAAAGCGATAATCGGGCATTATTGCTGCACAAGTGTTCAAAGTTTGATATTGCACTGACGCAGGTGCCTGAATTTTCGGAGTATCTGAGAATAGCTGCAAGTCAATGCGGTGCAAATAAGCTTTTTATACCTGAAAATGAGAAGGAATTGTTTCAGTGCGTAGAAAAACTGAAGGAGGAGGTATTATGAAAGACAGTATTTTTATTGGAACTCCATACATACGACATGAAGGGAATAAGGCAAGATTATGCTCTGATATAAAACGCCCTTCCGGTGAGTTTACCTTTTATTATGAGGTGCCAGAGGAATATGAAAAATATCTTTGTACGGAACGGATCAATTCCTTTCTGCTGGGAATTCTGGAATATGCTATGCACCTGGGGTACGACATAGAGAGCGATACGCCGATGGATGAATCCCTTCATTATCAGTTATGCAGCTATGGTTCTTCTATTATAGCGGACAATCTGAGTTTTATGAATAAAATCGAGATAAAAATTCCCTTTTCCGGGGAGTACATAAGTTCAGAGGGGGCAGTCGGCACAGGCTTTTCCGGAGGTGTTGATTCCTTTTATACTGTTTTAAAACATTTGGAACAGGAAGAGCCGTCTTTTCAGCTTACACATCTTCTTGTTGCAAATGTGGGAGCCTTTACTTATGCGTCGACGGAAAAAACAGAAAAGATATTTTATGATCAGATCAGGGTTCATACACCGGCGGCTGAAGAATTAGGGCTTCCTCTTATCAGTATCAATACCAATTCCAATGATTTTTATTTGGACGGGAGGTTAGATGCAAAATATGCGGAAGGGATTATTGCCGGCTCACCATTTAAAATAGCGGGTTGTGTTTATGCTATGCAGAAATTGTTTTCTGTTTATTACATTGGCTCAACAGTTCAATTAGACAAATTTATGTTTTCAGGTCGCGACAGCGGCCTGGCTCTATTGTATTATACAAAAATATTGTCAACGCCATCGCTTATGTTTTATGCAAGTGGAACGGAAGTTTCCCGTATTAAGAAGGTAGACTATATTTCAAAGCAGGATATAGTATCTCGCTACATCACAGTTGATATGGAGAAAAACTGTTCCAGGTGTACGAAATGTATTCGGACAATGTTTGAATTGTATGCCTTAAACAGACTGGAACAGTTTGGCGGCCGTTTTGATATTGACGACTTTAAAAAACACCTTTCGTCAAGGTTAGGGCTGTATTTCAGCGTAAAACAGGACAGATATGATGGGTTTACTGATGAAAGCATTCAGAAATGCAGGGAAAATCATGTCAGGATTCCAAAGACGGCTTATCTAAAATATTGGATTTTGTACAAGCCCTTCACCTGTATGAAAAATCTGCTGCGGCAAAACAGAATGGTCAGAAGAATGTATTATAAATTTAACGTTGATATCAGACTTGGCAGGGATCCCAGGTGGCGAGATTCTTTTCAGGACTGGGAGCGGGCTAAAAAGTGATGCGGAAACTGCTGATAAAATATAAATCTCTTCCTATACAGGTAAAGTCATCTTTATGGTTTACCGTCAGTAATGTTATGCAGAAGGGAATACAGTTTTTTACAGTTCCGATCCTGACCAGAATCATGCCGGCTGCAGATTACGGTAAATATTCCCTGTTCCTGTCCTGGTATCAGATTGTGAGTATTTTTGCCACGTTGAACTTATGGAACTATGTAATGAACAACGGAATGTTGAAGTTTGAAAAAGACCGAAACGGATATGTTTCCTCACTTCAGGGACTGGGGATGACGGTTACGGTTACGCTTTGTCTTATATATCTTTTGTTTTCCGATCAATGGGAAAAGGCGACTTCCCTTTCGAGATCGGTTATGCTGGTCATGTTTTTGGAACTGCTGCTTATGCCGTCTTATGAATGTTGGTGCGCCAGGGAAAAATTTGAATATAGATACAGAGGAGTAGTCGTTCTTTCCCTGGTTGTGGCTGCGTTGGTGCCTGCTGTAAGTATTCCTGCAGTAATATTGTCGGAAGACAAGGGTATGACGGCAATTGTCTGCCGTTCATTGATTTCGGCCGCTGTTTTTGTTATTCCGGCAATTATGATCATGGCGAAAGGGAAGAAGTTTATTGACCTAACATATTGGAAGTTTGCGCTGAGGTTCAATATTCCGTTAATTCCTCATTTCCTGTCGCTGATTGTACTGCAGCAGTCGGATCGAATCATGATCGGGAAAATGGTCGGCGAGGATAAGGCCGGAATATATTCTGTCGCATATTCGGCGGCCACGACGATACAAATTGTAAACAGCGCTATCCTTGCATCCTTTGTGCCATTTACCTATATTAGTATCAAAAACAGAAGATATGCGCAGATCAGGGAAAATGCGAATTATTTATTGGGATTTGTGGCTGCTCTGAATATAGTCTTCATCTGTATTGCGCCAGAGGCAATCAGGATTCTTGGCCCTGAAGAATACTATGAGGCAGTATATATTATTCCGCCCGTGGCTGCAAGCGGGGTATTTATGTTTCTATTTAATCTGTTTGCAAACGTGGAATATTACTTTGAAGAGACAAAATTTGTTGCCGCCGCCTCATTCTTCAGCGCAGCAATGAATGTAGTATTGAATATAATTTGCATTCCGCGGTTCGGATATCTTGCTGCCGGATATACAACATTGTTCTGCTATTTATTATATAGTCTTGGCCATTATATATTTATGAGATTAGTCTGTATAAAACACCTTGGAGAAGTAGAAATATACCATATTCAAAAATTAGTTACAATAACCGTCGTTTATCTGGCCTGTTCATTTGGTTTGATGTTTATTTATCAATACATGGCAATCAGATACTTGCTTTTAATTGTTATTACTATGTTAGGCATTGTGAAACGAAGAGAAATCATTAAAAAGTTAAATATGATCAAAAACAGATAAACAGTTTACAGGCAACAAGTAAGATAAAGATTTATTTTCCAGGGAATAAATATAAATTCATTTCGATTCTGACCTGCGTGATCCTGAGTAAGCAAATTCGGAAACAGCTTGTGATGTTATGGTTGAAGCGAATTTAGACGTTTTCCCTGGAGACATCAAAACTTTTCCAGGAAAGGGGTAAGGATTATGAACAAAGTTAATGCCACAAGTAATGGATTCAAATGTCTTCTATGCGGGGAAGAAGGCGGATATGACACGATAAAGCTGAAAACCCGCAACAGTGATCATCACATTGTAAGATGCAAAGTATGCGGATTGCAGCAGCTTTTTCCCTTGCCAACGGTAGATGAGGATAAGGAGCATTATGACAGTAATCCTCATGACAGGCAGACTACACCGGAATTTGGGATTGAAGAGCTATATAAGAAGTTTGAATATCCAAATCAATACCGTGTGGATTATCTTGAAAAGGATATCGGAATACAAAAAGACTGGAAAATCCTTGACTATGGATGCGGCTATGGATTTTTGATGGAAATGCTTTTGAAACGAGGATATGATGTGAAAGGCTGTGAGATTTCGGAGGACAGGCTTAACGTCATTAGGAACAGACAGGGAAATCTGGACAGGATATACACTTTTAATTTACTTGAGACAGGAACGGAAATTCCAAAAGAATTAGAGGGAAGGTTTGATTGTGTGCTTTCTTTTCACCTGATCGAACATATTACTTCACCGGTATTGTTTCTGAAAAAGTTGAAGGGACTGATAAAACCGGGGGGGTATTTGCTTATGGAAATGCCTAATATATCAAACATTTTAATGGAGTTGTCCCCGGAATTTAATAACTATAATTATATAAGGGATCATGTGGCCTATTATACGCCTGAACTCATGAAAAGCTTGTGTGAGAAAGCCGGGTTTACGGTAATTCTGCAAAAGGGAGTTCAGATATATGGAATCATGAACAATATGAACTGGGCTATTAATGGAAAACCACAGCTTACAGCACCAAGTTATGTGGCACCGAAATGTATCCGCTGGCTTGAGGATTACTTTAAGAAAAAAGTTAATGATGATATTACGTCGGAATTTATGTATATACTTGCAGAAAAACGATAAAAAATGCAATTATGATATATTTTGAAAGGGATGTTGCGGCATGAGCGAAGCACCAGTTCAGCTTTTGGATTGTACATTAAGGGATGGAGGATATATTAACGATTGGAAATGGGGGAATCAGGAAGCGAAAAGTATCATTTCTCTGTTGGTGAAGGCGGGGATTGATGTGGTGGAGGTCGGTTTCCTGCGGAATGCAGAGAAATACAGCCCGGATATTACAGTCTGCAGCAGGGTAGAGGAATTGAATGAACTTTTGCCTGAGAAACGCGGAGACGTCATGTTTTCCGCAATGGCCATGCAGAGTAATTACAGTATGGAAAATCTGACGCCTTATCCGGGCCGGGGCATAGAAATGATCCGGGTTACCGCGCATGATTATGATATTGATGAAGGTCTGGAATTTGCTGCAAAAGTAAAAGAAAAGGGATACAAGGTAAGCATTAATCCAATTAATATAATGGGCTATACGGACAATCAACTTTTACATATTCTGGACAAAGTGAATGAGATTCAGCCCTATCAGTTTTCTGTTGTGGACACTTTTGGCAGTATGAAGCGGCGGGATCTGGACAGAATTATCAGCCTGGCTGATCATAATTTAAGTTCTAATATCCGGCTGGCGTTGCATCTGCATGAAAACATGTCTCTGAGTACCAGTCTGGCGCAAAGTTTTGTTGATAAAAATCTGGACAGACCCATTGCTATAGACGGAAGCTTAATGGGAATGGGAAGGACGCCCGGTAATCTTCCCATTGAATTGATTGCGGATTACCTGAACGATTACCGGCATTGTGCATATGATATAGACTATTTGATGGATGCAATTCAGGATTATATCGCTCCGCTGAAAGGAGCAGCAGAGTGGGGATATAATCCGGCGTATTTTTTGGCGGCAAGGTTTAATCTGCACAGAAATTATGCGGAACATTTTTTGGCAAAAGGAGATTTGACCACCCGTGATATTAACCACATCCTGAGCCGGTTCGATGATTCGAAAGCTACGGTTTTTGACAGGGAATACGCGGACAAAATGTATGAAGAATATGAAGGAAATAAGGTGGACGATTCAAAAGACAGGGAAGCATTAAGGGAGTCGTTGAAAAATAGGGAAATTCTGGTATTAGTGCCTGGCAGAACTCTTGTAACGCATAGAAACGCAATTGATAATTATATCAGAGAAAAACAATGTCTTGTTTTTTCTATCAATTTTTATGATGAAGGATTTCCCATTGATTATGTTTTCTTTGGAAACAGTCGTCGGTACTGTCAGGCAGGAGACATTGGGTGCAAAACGATTGTAACGTCAAATATAACAGGTCGGGCGGATTACTGTATTGATTATAACAGTGTTTCTGGGGCGTTTGCACAGGGCTGTAACACGCTGTTTTTGGCCTTGAAACTTCTGCAGTCACTGGATGTTGCGCATGTCGCTCTGGCCGGTGCGGATGGATATGTAGATAATAGAGACAATTATTACAGACACAATATGAAAGGTGGCAGAAAGGAAGGCGTGGAATTTAACCGTGAAGTAAAAGAGGCGCTGGCAAATTTGAGAATGGATATCAGATTCATCACGCCATCAAAATACAATGAGTAAACATAAAGCGAAAGGAAGCAGGAGGTGCAGAAATGGAAGAAAAATCGAAAGCAGCAGGGAGCATTACGGCAGTCGTGCCGGTAAAGGCGAACAGTTCACGTTTGCCGGGAAAGAACATTCTGCCGTTTGGTGGATCCAATTTACTGATTCATAAGATCGAACAGTTGAAGCAGGTGGAGGAGATAACGGATATCGTTGTATCAAGTGATTCGGATATTATGCTTGAAATGGCAGAGAAAGCGGGAGCAAAAGCGCTGAAAAGACCTGAAAAATATGCGGACGAGTCGGTTCCTTTTGGCAGATTCCTTGATTATTTATGCGAGGTCCTGCCCAATGAACATATTTTATGGGCCTGTGTAACATCGCCGCTGGTTGAACCATATCTATACAGAAAAGCAATTAAGCTATATTTTGAAAATTTGGGAAAAGGATATGATTCATTAATAACCCTGGAACCTAAACAGACATTTTTTATGGACAAAAACGGACCATTAAATTTTAAGACGGGACTTGAACATAAGAATTCGGAATTTTTGGAACCGATCTATCATTTTACAAATGGCATTAATATAGCGCCGAAGGAAAAAATAGCGCAATGGCATTATAACTATGGACCCAATCCGTACAAGCTCATGGTCAATAAAAGGGAAGCGGTAGATATAGATGATAAATATGATTACGTCTGCGCGCTGGCAATGTATAAGATGCCGGAAGTAAGAGATCTTGAAAACATAGATTCTGTCAAAGCATTAAGGGGGGGTATCGGACGGATTGAAATAAGTGTCCGTTCAGCTCATTATGCGGCGCTCGAAAGGAGGGCTGCGTAATGAGGATTTTAGGAGTTATCCCGGCGCGCTACGATTCCAGCAGGCTTCCGGGGAAGCCGCTTGCAGACATCTGCGGGAAACCCATGATATGGTGGGTGTATCAGCGTGTACAGAATATAGAAGATTTCTCAGGGATTTATGTTGCAACAGATGATCAAAGGATCTTGGATGCTTGCGTACAGTTTCAAATTCCTGTTATAATGACCTCAAAGGAACATACAACCGGCGCAGAGCGTATTTGGGAGGTTTCAGAGAAGATACAGGCAGATTTTTATATTCAAATCAATGGTGATGAGCCTTTGATAGATCCGGAAGCGGTCAGAGCGGTTATTCCGGATCGGATTCCGGAAGACAGGGAGTTTGGCTCAAATATTATATCCGAAATGAGGGAGCCGTCACAGGTAATGGATCCTTCCAATATAAAGGTAGTTTTTGATGAAAAGAGGAACGCCTTATATATGTCCAGAACACCGATACCATATCCTTTTAAGAGGATAGATTTTGTATATTACAAACATGTAGGGATTATCGGGTATAACAAGAGGATGCTGGATTTTTATAAATATTCAGAACCTGGAAGATTTGAGAAAATTGAAGGTATTGATACACTGAGGTTCATTGATTATGCAAAGACGCTGCAATTGAGAGTTGTGAAAGAATGCAGGAGTCTGTCTGTAGATACGGAGAAGGATCTGGTGGAAATCAGGAGACGGATAGCCCGAATGGAAGACGAAAAGGGAGGTCAACAAGATGCTGGATGAAATTAAGTATCTTGTCATTGATGTAGACGGGACAATGACGGATGGCGGAATTTATTATGATGAGCATGGAAATGAAAGCAAGAAATTCTGCACGAAGGATGCGGCGGGGTTTTTTGCCGCCAAACAATGCGGGATTCAGATTATTGTGTTGACAGGGCGCGAATGTGCGGCAACATCTCGCAGAATGAAGGAAATGCAGGTGGATTTCCTGTTTCAGAATATTAAGGACAAGGTTTCTTTTTTAAAAAAATTTATGGAAGAACATAAAATCAGCAGGAATGAAATCGGTTATATAGGAGATGACTTAAATGATCTGGCCCCTATGCAGTTGACGGGTTTTGTCGGTTGTCCTTCGGACAGTTGTGAGGAAGTTATTCAATTGGCAAATTATATCAGCAAGAAAAAAGGCGGATACGGAGTTGTACGGGACGTAGTGGAAACATTGCTGAAGGATACTGACCGATGGGACAAAGCAGTAAGGGAAGTGTATGGATGCGGTATATAGAGACAGGATGTAGAAACGGAGAACAAATGGTTTCCGGACAGAATATCTCTTAACTTTGAAGATCAGGCTATTGCAGCCGTATTTGTCTATGCGAAAGGAAAAGGTATTTGTATAAATGTTAAAAGATTTGATCTTAAAAGAGGATATGGAAAAAAGATATATTGAGCAGCTTAAAACTGCCATTGTGAGGGAAAAAAAGATTGCTGCTTGGGGAACGGGACGGGGAGCTAAAAAACTGCTTCAGTTTATGAAGATAATTGGGTGGAAGGGAGAACTGCTGTTTATTGATACAAACAAGGAGAAGTGTAATGTGTTATATGAAGGATTTTTGACGGTTAGTCCGGATACCTTTTTTGAAGAGAATTATACTTCGGATACTTGTATTGTGATTACCTGTGCTGATGTCGGGGGGGTAAAGCAGACTATCAATTCTTTCGTTGAACATCCAAAGGTATTGGTGAGCGATCTTACATCTATAGATTTAGACGTTTCAGAAACATGGTTTGAGTTTATAGAATCGCATATGATAGAGTTTTCTGAGGCGTATGAACTGCTGGCAGATGAAAAATCAAAGCAGATATTTGCAGGGCTTTTAAATTATAGGATATCCAGAGATGTTTCTTACATTGAAACTTATGTTGATGATGAAAAGAATCAGTATTTTGAAAAGAGCCTGTTTCCCATAGATAATTTAGCAATTGCCGATTGCGGGGCATATGTGGGTGATACTATTGATAATTTTATCAGGCTTACGGGAGGAAATTACAAGAAAATATACACTTTTGAACCCGACAAATTAATTTATAAAAAACTGCTGGAAAATGTCAGAAAAGCGGGATGGGAGAGAATACTGGCCTATAATATTGGAGTATATAAGGAAAAAGCAGTTTTGAGTTTTGAAAGCGGTGGAAACGGGACAGAAATGTCAAATCATATTTCTGTTTCAGGAAATATAGAAGTGGAAGTTGACAGCCTTGACAATATTGTGGATGGAGAAATTGATCTTATAAAAATGGATATCGAAGGAGCAGAATATGATGCATTGCTAGGTTGTAAAAAACTGATCAGCCGGTATAAACCAGTGCTTGCTATTTGTATCTACCATAAACGGGACGATTATTATGTACTGCTAAAGTTGATTCATGAGCTTAATCCTGATTATAAACTGTATATACGGCAGTACGCATATAATGATAATGAGACCATTGTTTATGCAGTATGTTGAATGTACTGCATGTTACTGCCCTTATTAAACGGTAAGTTCTGTGGCATAGTCTTCTAGCTGAGCGGCAAAAGCGTTGTAGTCAAGTTTTTTGTAATGTTTGCAGCAAAAAATATATTACTCCAGAAGTTTTTTCATTTCCTGAATCTGGTTCTGTAATTCAGCAATCAGATTTTCCTGCTGGCTGAGTTGGGTATCTTTCTGGTTGAGTTGAGTATCTTTCTGGTTGAGCAGGACATCCTTCTGGCTGAGCTGCGCATCCTTCCTGTTGAGGTCTTCCTGCATTTGGTCGATCATGTACTGTACCGTGTTGCTGTCTAATTCCCTCAGTTCTTTGGAATACATCTGCATCACTCCCTCCAGATTCCTGCACATCTCATAGATTTCCTCATACATCTTTCGGAACATGGGATAGCCTTCCGACAGTTTCAGAACCCACTCCGGTTCATCCTTAAAGATTCGGATTTTCGTCCAGAAGTTTTTTCAGTTCCTGAACCTGGTTCTGTAATTCAGCAATTAGATTTTCCTGCTGGCTGAGTTGGATATCTTTCTGGTTGAGTTGGATATCTTTCTGGTTGAGTTGAGTATCTTTCTGGTTGAGCAGGACATCCTTCTGGGTGAGCTGCGCATCCTTCCTGTTGAGGTCCTCCTGCATTTGGTCGATCATGTACTGTACCGTGTTGCTGTCTAATTCCCTCAGTTCTTT
>CANPXL010000006.1 GCA_947586055.1 uncultured Acetatifactor sp.
AGTGGCTTCTATGCTTTTTTATTGCCTATATTATTGAATTTTCAAGGTTCAACACACCTTTTCGGTGTGGGAAGTTTGAGTTAATAAGTAGTGAACGGAGGAAATAAATCAATGCAGATTGATCCAACAAAATTAATTGGAGAGACAACTGAATATGATAAAAAGCGCAGCGTAGAGAGAAAACAGACCAAGAGTTGGCTGAAAAGCGTCAGCGCCTTTGCAAATAGTTCTGGTGGAACTTTGATTTGGGGCATTACCAATGAGA
This sequence comes from uncultured Acetatifactor sp., assembly GCA_947586055.1. Lineage (GTDB taxonomy): Bacteria > Bacillota > Clostridia > Lachnospirales > Lachnospiraceae > Acetatifactor. The sequence goes on from CANPXL010000006.1 coordinate 266, forward strand.
ACGAAATTGTCGGGTTAGAAGATGCTGAGTCGGATGCGGAGTTTATAAGTGAGACGATTAAAGCGAAAATTGATTCTATGCCCAACATAAACTTGCGTTTTCATATGGAAGATAATAAAAAATTGCTTCTTCTTGATGTATATGCAGGGAAAGAAACACCTTACTATTATGTGGGAGAGGGAAATCGCACAGCCTACATTCGATTGGGCAATGAAAGCGTTCCGGCAGACAATATTACATTAAAGCGTTTAGTCCTTCGGGGAGCAAATCGCTCCTATGACAGCCTTGTTTCAGAATATAATTTTGAAAATATGGCATTTACCAAGGTGCGTTCGGTTTATAAGTACAAGACCGGCAGAAGTTTTGAAGATAATGATTATGAGTCTTGGGGAATTATAGATGAAAAAGGCAATCTCACTAATGCAGGAGCATTGTTGGCGGATGAATCGCCAATACGTCATTCAAGAGTGTTTTGTACCCGTTGGAATGGTTTGGATAAGGCGCATGGGTTAATGGATGCCATTGATGACGAAGAATATAGTGGCGGATTAGTAAATCTTTTACAGGATAGTCTTAAATTTGTGGAAAGAAATACGAAGAAGTCGTGGAGAAAAACGGGACGCGGAAGGATTGAAATGCCGGATTATCCGGATGATGCTGTATTGGAAGGGATTGTAAATGCGCTTATCCATAGAGATTATTTAGAATTGGGAAGCGAAGTCCATATAGATATGTTTGACAATAGGCTTGAAATCTATTCACCGGGCGGAATGCCGGATGGCCGCAGGGTGCAGGATCTGGATTTGAGGAATGTATCTTCCAGAAGGCGCAATCCTGTCATTGCCGATATATTTAATCGGTTGCAATATATGGATCGCCGAGGGAGTGGTTTTAAGAAGATTTTGAATTCTTATGAATTTCAAGAGCATTATACAGAAGATATGAAACCGGAGTTTCGGTCGAGTAATAGTGAATTTTGGTTAATATTGAAAAATTTGAATTATAGTTTGAAAGATACGAGTAGTGACTCGTCAGAAGAAGGCATTGATAAGAAAGTGCCGATAAAAAATACCGATAAAAAAATGCCGATAAAAAATGCCGATAAAAAAGTGCCGATAAAGACACAACAGCAGCTAGAGAAAATTCTCCAACATTTATCGGAACAGTCGGAATGCACATGTAAAGATGTTTGTACCCTTTTGGAAGTCCAAGAGCGCAGAGCGAGACGACTTCTTCAAGAACTGCAAGAACAAGGCAGAATAGAAGCGATTGGTGCAAATAAGACAAGGCGATATAGGTTGATCAAGGAATAAGTGAGGGGAATTGGAAGGAAAAGGACGTGCGGCTAGGTATTATAAAAATAAATGCGTTTAAATGCGTTTTTTTGAGTGGAAACGCATTTAAACGCAAATGGACGCAATTCGTCCTGTGATAACACCATGATAACAAAAAATCCAAAAACCTCAGATACAAGGCGCATATCCGAGAAAAAAGTGTTGAAAATACCCTTAAAATTACCTATAAACATAACGGTTTCCGGCGCAAAAGTCCGTGAGGGTGGTAAAACAGTTGGAGTCCGCCTCCCAACGCAAAACACTTGCATTTCAGAACAAATTGTGGTATCCTGTCAAATGACAAAAATAAATACTGCACATAATGACACATGTAGTGCTTGGCACGTAAATCTGATTACAGAGTATGTTTTACGGCGTCGGGTTGCTGTATGTGTTTTTTTGTGCTCAAACGGGAGGAGAAAATTTATTATGCCAAGAAATCAATTTCAAAGAATGGTGTATGCGTTTATCACAGTCGTGATAACAGTACATGCTTATGTGTTTTACAGCCTGTATGTCGTAAACGGAAGCGCCCTGATGGAAATGAACCAAACCACAGGCATCATCGAGGCGCTTAACAAACAGGGGGGGAGTTTATATGTGTGGGACATATCTGCCTCTTTGGGCGTGCATCCTTATTGAGTTCTGCTTCGCATATTTGCTGGAAAATCTTGTTGGAAGTCCCGCTTCCTTTAAACTGGCGAGCAGGATTTTTAACCCTGCCAAGAACCATCCGATGATATTTGAGACGGCGATTATATGCGCGACTGTCGGTATTATGTGCCCTGCGATGAGCTTGATTGCCGCATTCCTCTATTACCCATACTATACGGGCTTTCGTGTTTTTACATTGCTTGCAAATTGGTTAAAACTGGTTTGCTTTAACTTCCCTTTTGCGTTTTTTACACAGTTGTTTTTCATACAGCCTGCCGTGAGGGTTCTTTTCAAAACGCTTTTCAGAAAAGAGATCAAAAAGCGGGAACAGCAGGAAATGGGCTCGCAGCCTGAAAATGAGCAGGAAGTTATACTGGATATCTTCAGGCGTATGGATGAGATCCAAGAAGAAATAGCACATGAACATCGCCGCAGGAAAGCGCTGGAGGAAGATGTACATAAGATGGTAAGATGAACCGCACATCCTCTTTGGAGTTAAACCGTCACGAAATCCAGCAACGCACACCGGTGGGCTGGCTCGAACGGCTCCGCCAGGGTGTCCTGCATCAGCCGGCGCTGCAATAATCGTATAAGAGTAAGGGCTTCCGACGTCAGCAATTGACATTGAAAGCCCGTTGTTTCAAGCCTTTTTCGGCACTTCTGCGCCGAAGAAGGTTTTTTGCTTGTATCAAACGCGGCGGGCTCAACACTTAACATTTTCGTGATATTTGCCAAATATTGGAAAGGGGGATAAAAAACAGGGAGAGGTTATTGACTCTCAACCATACATTACGCTTATAATGTGTCCTGTAAGATATCTTATGTGAGACGACAGCCCTTTTTGCCGCCTTTCCTTTCACCTGTGAAGAACGATAAGGAGAAGAGAAAAAATGAAGATTGGAGATTTTGCCAGATTATGCGGCACCCGGATTTCCATCCTGCAGCATTATGATAAGGTTGGGGTACTGCGTCCGATATACACGGACAGGTTCACCAACTATCGGTACTATGATCCGTCTCAGGCTGTTTCCTTTGAACGGATCAGGCAGTTAAAGGCGGTGGGATTTACCCTCACGGAAATCAAACGGATTCTGTATACAGATGTGGAACTGTCGGAAGTATTTGAAAAAAGAAAAGCTGTCCTGGAACGACAGCTGAGCATGTTGGAGCAACTGAAAAAAGACATATCAGGAGGTACAAGTATGGAACAAAGCTATAAGCCCTTGATTGAAGACATCGACCTTCCCTTTGAAAATGATGAGGAGGTCATCGGTAAATGGCTGTATCTGGGAGAAGAAGACAGCCTGACGCCTTCTCCTTTGCCGGGAGATAAAAATCATTGTCTCTATTTTCTGCCCAATGGGGAATACTACTGGTGTTATGGATGGACCAGGGGAAAGCTGCTGGTAAATACGGGAACGGCCCGCTATGCCAATGATTACCGTGTGGAAAGGCGGGATGACGGTCTGTATATGACCATCTATTTTAAATCCATGGATTATCCCCAGACGGGGGAAACCACCCCCATGATGCTGCGCAAGATCGACAGCAGGCGCTATTCCGCCGAAGAGATTGCGCGGAAGGATGATATCAACAAACCCTTTCTGAATGATAAAAGGGTGATCGGGAAATGGAAGGCCTGCGGCTTTCTTGATGCTTCCTCCGGAAAGGACAGAGCGTTTGCCCTCTCCAGACTTCAAAAGATTCCCCTCTATTTCAAGGAAATCATATTTTCGGAAGGCGGTCATTGTGCATCTTTGTATGGGGAAAAGTGGATACAGGGCGATGAAATGCAGGTCTGGACGAAAGGGTATGTCCTGCGGAAATGGAACAGCACCGCATGCGCTTATGAGATCAGACACGCAGACGGCAGGGAATATCTTATCATGGAGTGGAAAAGCGGCGATTACAGTTGGGGCGGCTATGATACGGATTATTATGTATTTTTAAGAGAAACAGAATAAGTAAGATAGCCGGCCGGGCAGGCTGCCGAAGAAAAACGGCAGCCTGTCTTTGACTGTGTCTGCAGAAAGAGGGCGGGGAGCGTTAAAAAAGATCGATTGTTGTAATTTGATAGTAAAAAAATTGGAGGTGTGGTATAATGATTCTGCTGACGCAGAATCCATGGCTATTTCATAGCCATGATGCCGCTGCGCGGCATATTATACCAATTCACCGCTTGAAAAGTAAATGCCGCTAACGCGGCGCTTCCTTTTCTGCGCTTGTGGTATAATAAATCGGAATGATTACAGATCTGGGATTCTGGGGGCCTTACAGAGGTACGGCCCTCCGATATGAGCGGAGCAGATATGAAAAAAAGCGCTTTGTTTTTTGTAAAATGCATTTGTTTTTTTAGCTTGTTGGGACTGGTGGTCTTTGTTGTCTACGACGTGCTGAAATGGAAGGATACCACCGGAGATTATCTGTCTTCTGTAGAACAGCTCTATGCGACGGAGGATGATCTGATCGACGTGGTTTTTGTGGGCAGCAGTCATTGCTATTGCGGAGTTTATCCTTCGGTCCTCTGGCAACAGTACGGGATCGCCGCCTTTGATATGTCCGTGTCCAGCCAGGACAAGAATTCTTCCTTTCATGATCTTGTGGAGCTTTATAAGACCCAGAGTCCGTCGGTGATCTTTGTGGATCTGCATGCGCTTACCTATGACCAGCATCTTGTGGAGGCCAATGTTTATCGGAATTATCTTTCGTTAAGAACCTCACCCAATTCCGTCGCTTTAGTCAACGCATATATCGATCAGGAGGAAAGGGGTTCTTTTTATCTGCGATTCCCCATTATCCATACCCGATACCGGGAACTGAAAAAATATGATTTTCTCCAGTATCCGCCGAATACGTTCGGCAGAGGGGAGTCGTATATCAGTGAGAAGCTTGGAACTTCATGGGCGGATTCTGCGGCGCTCAATGACCGCACAGTGGGGGAACTGAGCGATCTGAACAGACAGTGGCTGCTGGATCTGATCGAGCTGGCAGAGGAACACGGAACCGCGATTGAATTTATGGTGCTGCCTTACGCCAGAAGTCCTTTCCAGCAGGAAATCTTTAATGCCGCGCAGGAGGTGCTGAACGAACTGCAGTATTCCTATACGGATTTCAATCAGCTGCTGGATGAACTGGGGCTTGATCTTGCGAACGATTATGTGGACCCGGAGCACATGAATGCCTATGGCGCCCGGAAAGTATCGGAGTATCTCGGGAGAACCATTGCGGCCGAATACGACCTGCCGGACCATAGAGAAGACGAGAGATACTGGCAGTGGGACGCCGACTGTCGATGGTGCGAAAACAACGGATTAAGCATCTGGCTTTCCGGGGTTTCCAACCCTGTGTATTATGCGTCCGGGATAAAACGGTATACGGATGGGATAACGCTGGTAAGCCTGGACGGCGATTATCTGGATTCGGAGACGGATTATTTTGAGATTCTGAAACCTCTGGGAATGCGCTATGAAGAATATCTTGCCGGCGGCAAGTGGATCTATCGGGATGGAGCGCTGGAAAAAATCGCGGAGAATGTCATGGGCGCGGAGGAGGTTTATTATGACCTTGGCCGGTATGATACGGTGAAACTGACCTATGTCGCTCCGCTTTCTCCGGAGAATATCATGATCGGCAGGGAACCTTATCAAAGCGCGTCGCCCCTGACCTTCATAACGTATGATGCCGTGCTGGAAAAGGTGGTGGCGCAGAGGGCATTTTAGACCTTATGGACCATATATTATACAGGTTGGAGAATAACGGCTATGCTTTTTAATTCCATTGATTTTATGATCTTTTTTCCTGTAGTTACGCTGATTTACGCCGTCATACCCAGAAAATTGAAGTGTTTCTGGCTGCTGGCCGCAAGCTATTATTTTTATATGTGCTGGAATGCCAGATATGCGATCCTGATCGCGTTTTCCACGCTGGTTACTTATGGAGCTGCGCTGGCGGTGGAAAAGATAAAGGGGAAGACCGCGAAAAAATGGGTGATGATCGGCGGCTTTGCGGCAAATCTGGGCGTTCTGTTTTTCTTCAAATACTTTGAATTCGCGCTGCAAAATATCAACAAGCTGTTAAACCGCTTTTCCTTTCAGACCATACAGAATCCGTTTGACATCCTGCTGCCGGTGGGAATCTCTTTCTATACCTTTCAGGCGCTGGGATATCTGGTCGATGTGTACCGGGGGGACTGCAGGGCGGAGAGGAACCTGCTGCAGTATGCGTTGTTTGTTTCCTTTTTCCCCCAGCTGGTAGCGGGGCCTATTGAAAGAAGCGGGAATTTGTTCCGCCAGATCCATGAGGTGGGAAAGAAAAAGATGATGTCCCCGGAGGCGGCGACGCAGGGATTTATCATGATGCTTTGGGGTCTGTTCATGAAGATGGTTATTGCGGACAGGATCGCCCTTTTTGTGGACAGTGTTTTCGGGCAGAGCTATGCCATAGGAACCGTTGAAGCGGCCCTTGGCGCGGCCGCGTTTGCCGTCCAGATTTACTGTGATTTCGGGGGGTATTCCGCCATTGCCATCGGAGCTGCGAAGGTAATGGGATTTGAACTGATGGAAAATTTCAATGCGCCGTATTTTTCGACGAGCATTGCGGATTTCTGGCGCAGGTGGCATATTTCTCTCAGCACCTGGTTCCGGGATTATGTGTATATTCCCCTGGGCGGGAACCGCGGGACCCGGTTACGGACGTATGGGAATCTGATGATTACCTTTCTCTTAAGCGGACTTTGGCACGGCGCCGCATGGACTTATGTGGCGTGGGGAATGCTCCACGGACTTTACCGGGTGGCGGGCGATGCGCTGAAGCCTGTCCGCCGCAAGATCATACAGTTTTTCAGGGTGAGGACGGATGTGTTCAGCTATCGGCTTGGACAGGTTCTCTGTACGTTTGGGCTGACGTCGTTTGCCTGGATTTTCTTCAGAGCGGAATCCATGGACCGGGCGTTTCTTTATGTCAGAAATCTTTTCTGCAGGTGGAATCCGTGGGTGCTTTTTGACGAAAGCCTTTATACTTACGGACTGGACCGCAGGGAAGCCGGAATCCTGATGGCGGCGCTGGCGGTTCTGTTCCTTGTGGATCTGGTCAGATACCGGAAGGGCCGGAATCTGGGAGAAGCCCTTTGCAGTCAGAACCTTGTTTTCCGCTGGGCGGTGATGATCCTGCTTGTCGTGTCGGTGATCGTATACGGGGTATACGGGATCGATTTTGACTCCAGCCAGTTTATCTATTTCGCGTTCTGACGGATACGACAGACGAAGGAGGCGTTTTTGCCATGACGATACGAAAGGAGACCATGTCGAAATGAAACGGATCACAGCCGTGCTGGTCAGCATGATCCTGGCGCTGGCGGGGTGCTCGGGAAGCGGACGGGAGGAACAGGGCGCTTCGCCGGCCCCCGCCTTTGAAGCGTTGAATGAAACGGTGGACGGAAGGCCCGATCTCTATCTCATCGTGAAGAATCTTGACAGCAGTTACTGGAAAGTTATGATCGACGGGGCCAGAGACGGCGGAGCTGCCTTTGACTGTAATGTATATTGCAGCGGGACTTATGTGGAGACCGACTGGGAAGAGCAGAGACGGCTGTTGGACGAAGCCGTGGCCGCGGGGGCGGACGCCGTTCTGCTTGCGCCGGACGATTCTGTGATGCTTTCGGAAAAAATAGAGGAAGTTTACGGGAAGGGCGTACCGGTCGTGCTTCTTGACACGATGGCAAACACAGACAGTTACGATGTGTGTTACATGACGGATAATCTGATGGCGGGGCAGCAGGCGGCGGAGGAGATGATCTCTCAGTTAAGAAAAAGCGGCGTCTCCGACAGCGACGCGATTCAGATCGGTCTGCAGCTGGGGGCGGCCGCTTCCCAGACGATCAGTGAGAGACTGGCGGGATTTTTCAAATACTGGAGCAAAAACGCTCCCCAGTCATGGAAGATCATCCCTGACATAAAATGTAACGACGGCTATCTCGATAAGGCGGTGGAGTGTGCGGAGGAATTTCTGGAGTATCCGGATCTTCGGGGAGTGTTCGGCACCAACAACAGTTCGACGAGAGGATTTGCCAGAGTGGTCAGGGAGCATGCGCGCAAAGATATTGTTGTTGTGGGATTTGATTATTCCGAAGATATCGCCGCGCTGATCAATGACGGCGGGTATGCGGCGTCCACGATTCTTCAGAGGCAGTATTACATGAGCTATACCGGCGTTGAAACCGCGCGGAAGCTGATAGACGGAGAAAGCGTTCCCGCAAAGTTTGTGGATATGGGAGTTGTCGTGGTAAACGAGGAAACGATCAATCAGGCAGAGGTTCAGGAAGTGCTGTCATACAGCGGAGCGGACGGGTTATGAACACAGGGAAAAATTTTGGCATACCAAGGGAAATAAGCAAAAGCTTTTCGTTTATCAGGATGCTGGTGGTGTACCTTGTGATATGCGGCGCAGGAGTATGTGCGCTGCTGGCCAGCTTTGACATACTGATCCGAAAAAACAACAAAAAACTGACGAATGATATCTGCAGTCTTGTGACCGAAAAGATGAATAATTCGATCCGGCGCATGACCGGTTCGGCAGAAAATATGGCGGCGTTATTGTCGGCGCAGGATCATTACGACCTTGGGGAGCTGTACGAAATTCTGTCCCGGGACAGTGTCGCAAGCGAGTATGTGAGCATAGGATTTGTGGATGAAAACGATCATATTTACGCATCCGAAACGGAACTGAAAGAATTTGAAAAATGGGGACTGCTGGATACCGCGGGGCAGGCCGATCCGGTGTCCATTTCGGCCCCGTACCGGTCGGGGAAGACGGGACAGACCGTATTTACAATGTTTGTGGACTATGTTTACGGCGGAGGAAAAAAGGGGTATCTCTTTCTGACCTATCCCCTGAAGGAAATACAGAATATGGCGTACACGGAATCCCTGACGGTGGATACCGAAATATGGCTGATGGAGGCGGACTCGGACAATATCATACAGTGCGCCGGACCAAATAAGTATTCCATGGGGATATGGGACAACGCGCTGGTTACGTTCAGAAAGCCCATCGGCTCCCGCTATCAGAAGGAGTACGCCGCCTGGAAAGACAAAATGAACGCGGGCGTGAAATCCGCCGGCATTACCTACCGGATCGGAGACGAAACTTATACTCAGGTGTACTCCAAAATAGATTTCATGTACGGCTGGTATGTAGTGGTGAGAATTCCGGGCAGCTCTCTTTCGTCCGCGATACAGCAGTTTCGGATCAGCGTGCTTGTTTTTCTGGGTATTTTGCTGATCGCCACGCTGATTATGTTTATCGTGTCCCATAAGCGTCAGATACGGGAAAAGAAGGTGCTGGAAAACCTTTCCATTCAGGATCCTCTGACTCAGGCGCTGAACAGGCGTGCGTTTGACTTTACGGCCGACCAGTATCTGGGGTATCTGGGGAAGACGCTGAAAAACGAAGCGTCGCTTCTATTTCTGGACGTGGATTACTTTAAACAGGTCAACGACCGGTTCGGACATGAAGCGGGGGACCGGATCCTGAGAGAGTTTTCGGCGGCGCTGCGGGAAATCTTCGGGCAGGAAGGCTATATCTCCAGATACGGCGGAGACGAATTTGTGGTTCTTGTACGGAACGGCGACAGGGATACGATCAGCGGACAACTGGAACTTCTTCGGAAGAAGGCGGCGGAGATAAAACCCTGCGACGATCCGGAGGCGTACCGCGATTTCGTGTTGACGTTCAGCTGTGGCGGAGCGGTATTCCCCACGGATGCGCAAGATCTGAAAAGTCTGGAAGCGGGTGCGGACAGCGCGCTGTACCTTGTAAAGGAAAACGGAAGAGACGGCTTCGGCTGGTACGAAAAGGGAAAATAAGAAATAAAAGCGCAAAAAGCGGATAAAGAAAAGAGGACGTAAAATCATGTATTACACGAACGTGTTGGATCTGATCGGCAATACGCCGCTTCTCAGTCTGGAGTCGGCCACGGGACTGAATCTGTTTGCAAAGGCGGAATTTTTAAATCCCGGGGGAAGCATCAAGGACCGGATCGCGTTACATATGATCGAGGATGCGGAAGAGAGCGGTAAATTGAAACCCGGTATGACGATCATCGAACCCACCTCGGGCAATACCGGGATCGGTCTGGCTCTGTGCGGCGTCCGCAAAGGCTATAAGGTCATCATTGTCATGCCGGAAAATATGAGCGATGAGAGAAAGAAGATCATAAAAGCGCTGGGAGCCGAACTGATACTTACCGATCCCGGGCTCAGTATCGACGGAAGCGTGCAGAAGGCGGAGGAACTGGCGGCGTCCTCCGAAGAATATTTTGTGCCGCAGCAGTTTAAGAACCCGGCGAATCCGGATACCCATTACCGCACCACCGCAAGGGAGATCGTGGAGCAGTTGGGAAAAAAGATCGATATTTTTGTGTCCGGGATTGGGAGCGGAGGCACGCTGCAGGGGATTGCAAAGTACCTGCTGGAGCAAAATCCGGAATGCAGGATCGTTGCGGTGGAGCCGAAGAATGTCAGCGCGCTTCTGGGGGATGAGCCGGGACTTCATCAGATTCAGGGGATTGGGGACGGATTTATACCGGATGTTCTGGATACCGGCATGATCACGGATATCGTGGAGGTCAGCGACGATGACGCGATCCGTACGGCCAGAGAACTTGCAGGGGTTCAGGGGCTTTTGGTGGGAACTTCCTCCGGGGCGAATGTCTGGGCCGCGAAGCTCATGGCCGAGAAGTACGGCCGGGAAAAGGTGATCGTCACGGTTCTGGCGGACAGAGCGGAGAGATATTTCAGCACGGCGCTGATTTAGGGCAGCCGGTCTTTGGCGGATTAAAAAAATTTCAGGAGCGGGAGAATATGACACAGACGGGTGAAGAGGCTCAGAACAGACAGTACAGAAAGATGACGGAAACGCCGGTGGAAAAGCTTGTGGCCGCACTGGCGGTACCGACGGTACTCAGCATGCTGGTGACGAACATTTACAATCTGGTTGACACGGCTTTTGTGGGAACGCTGGGCAACAGCGCAAGCGGCGCGGTGGGCGTGGTGTTTGGCTTTATGTCGATTCTGCAGGCGGTGGCGTTTATGTGCGGACAGGGCGCGGGCAGCGTTATGTCCCGCAGTCTGGGCCACAAGGATGACGAATCCGCCACACGCTACACTTCCACCGGTTTTTTCCTGTCGCTTCTGCTGGGAGCTCTGATCGGACTGTTCAGCCTGCTCTTTCTGGATCCGCTGGTCTACGCCCTGGGCAGCACGGACACCATTGCGCCCTACGCAAAGACTTACATTTTCTGGATTATTTTGGCGGCGCCCTTTATGTCCTCCAGCTTGACAATGAACAATCTGCTGCGCTATGAGGGAAGGGCAAAGCTGGGAATGATGGGACTGATGACGGGTGGCGTGTTGAATATCGCGGGCGACGCCATTCTGATTTTCGGCCTGCATCTGGGAGTGGAGGGCGCGGGGATTTCCACCGCGGTTTCTCAGTTTCTCAGTTTTCTGATCCTGCTGTATATGTTTCTGTCCGGCAGGACCCAGACAAAAATCCGGATCTCCTGTGTGGACTGGCGTCTTAAGACTGTGGGAAATGTGGCGGCTACCGGGTTTCCCAGTCTGCTGCGGCAGGCTTTAAACAGCGTGGCCACCATCCTGCTGAATTCCCGCGCTTCCGTGTACGGAGACGCCGCCGTGGCGGCCATGAGCATTGTGTCCCGTATCAGTTTCTTTGTGATGGCCCTTGCCATCGGGATCGGACAGGGATTTCAGCCTGTGAGCAGTTTTAACTACGGTGCGGCGAAATACGACCGCGTGAAAAGAGCTTTCTGGTTTACCTTTGGGCTCTCGGAGATCCTTTTGATCCTGACGGTCATCCCGGTGTATATTTTTGCGAATCCGCTGATCCGGGTGTTCCGGGACGACGCGGAGGTGGCAGAGCTTGCGCTGCGGGCTCTGCGGCTGCAGGCTCTGACGCTGGTCACGGTACCCATCACCATGGTCACGGAGATGGGATTCCAGAGTACGGGACAGAGGGTTCTGGCGGCTGTGGCCTCTTCCATGAGAAGCGGCGTGGTCTTTATTCCCGTGCTGCTGATCCTTGCAAGGGTGAGAGGAATGGCCGGCATTCAGGAGGCCCAGCCGGTCTCGTACGTGATCGCATTCTTTATTTCCCTGTACATGAGCAGGATTTTTATGAAGCGCGTGGATAAAAAGGAAGAAGAGGAAATGCGCAGTAAGGCTGAGACACAGGAGCCGGGATAAGAAGGAAACCGGAGTTTGGGAAAGACTATATATATGCGGGATTAAAAAACTGCCGTACAGCCCTTTGGCTGTATGGCAGTTTTCAGATTCCCTGACTTGTCACATGCATAACTGAGTAAGAATTACTTTCTGATCTTTTTGCGGGTCAGGATGGAACCTGCCCCGAACAGGCCTGCCAGCCCGCTTACCAGCAGAGAAACGTCGCCGGTCTTGGGTGAGGAAGTCGGGTTCGTATCGATTACGATAACAAAAGGAGAGAAAGAGTTAACGGTTACGGTAAGGGAATTGTCGGATACGTTGTTGGGATTCAAACGCTCCCAGGTATCTCCAACCTTATGCAGTACGGTAACGCGCTGGCCGGCCCAAACATTGGAGCAGTTGATGGTCAGCTTGTAGGGGAAAGCTACGTTGGGCACGGTGATGTCTACGACGGAAGCCACAAAGGTGTCGTCCCCGTAAAGCTTATTTGCCTCTGCGATCGCTTCTTTGGCGGTATCGGCGGAAACAGCCGTAACCACGCCGCCTTCTACCTTGGTATCGGTGGCGAAAAAGCTGAGCGTTGCCTCACTGAATGTCTGAGTGCCGCCTCCTACAGAGAAAGTAGTTGCAGGAGCAGAAGCGGGAGCGGGAGTGGAACTGACGACTCCGGCCGCGGTGGCACTGGTCTTGCCGTTTCCTGTGTCGGATCCGGCGGTGGGGCTGGGTGCGGCAAAAGCCGTGATACCCATGCCTGTTACCATGACGGCAGCACATAATAATGCCAAGATCTTCTTTTTCATGGGAATCTCCTCCTTTCATAATATTGCATGTGACATTTATATTAAGGGCGCTCTCAGGGAGACTTTCCCTTAATATCCATATAGGCGCTGTTATGGAGCGGATGTCAGTTCCTGCGGGTCTACTTCCTGGTAAAAAATCTGTATCATCAGATCTTTTAAGGCGTCCTTATCGGGATAGAATTCTTCGTATTCTTCGCCTGTGACCGTAGTGCCCTCCAGAGTATAGATATTTTCTCCGTCGAAACTGTAGTCCACCAGTTGGGTGGCAAGATATGCGGCCTGATCGGCCGATACGTTGGTTACCATATATTTGTCTATCATCTGATAGACCTGAATCGGCAGCGTAATATCCTGTTTTACCCTTTCTTTCAGTTTTGCGATATAAAGAGAGAGAAACTGTTTTTGTCTCGCCAGACGCAACCTGGCGCTTTCATACACGTCGGTATTCCGGTAATGTACATAGTCGTAGGCGGAGCTGTCGTAAAGATGGACAAAGGCGCCTTCCTTCCAGTCGGGACACAGCTTGGTCATATCCTCCAGGACGGAAACGTCGATACCGTCTACCACCCATACCAGATCCGAAATGGCGCCCATATTAATGGCCGCGTATCCGCTGATAGGAAGATCATAAAAAAGTTTTGACACGGCGTCCACCGTTGCCTCGCAGCTCTGCTCCATACCGTCGCCGAAACCGTGCTGGACAGTGATCTGGGCCTGGATGACGGGAGTGATGCCGTCCTTCTCAAAGCCGTACATCCACACGTCGACCATGGTATCTCTGTTTACGGCGATCACCTTCACGCTTTTATCATCCGGATTCGCAACCAGCAAAAACAGTCCGTCGGCCTGCCCGCCGTCCGTTGGAGTCTTTGCGGCTTCCACAGGGGTCTTCTTGTCGATGCCCATAATGAGAAAGGTCATAATATCGTCATTGTATTCGTAGATTTTGTCGTTGTACCGAACCCATCCCTCTTTCCAGACATGGGCGGAATTTGAGGAAGATGGGGCTTCTGCAGAAGAAATACCCTCCGTTTCCGGATCGGCCAGATTTGGAACCGCGCCCTGAGTGCGTCGAAGCAGACTGTATTTTCCTGACAGAAGAAAAGCAGTTATTCCTATGAAAACACCAAAAAGCAGTGATAAAAACACAATAAAAAAGCGCAATGCAATATTGCGTTTTTTCTTACGTACGGGAGAGGAAAGGTGGGGCTTTTTTTCCTCGGGAACTGTCGGTATCTCCTGCTGTTCCTGTAAGTCGTTCATTTTACCGTCTCCGTGGTTTGGGTTGTTTTTCCTGCCGCATACAGTCTGGCCTGTACCAGATACCGGTACTCGCCCATATTTTTGCTCACGCAGGTAGAGAGAGTCAATACCCTGTCGTCTGCGGAAATATCCAGATCCCGGTTGATATTGACATTGAGTCCATCCTGCGACATTACCTGATCCAGATACGCGGCAAAGCTGTCGTGATCGTTCATGGGGTAGTTCAGCAATAAATGAACGTCGGGATAACTGTATGCCGCGAATACCTGATAGACCAGTGTGTATTCCGGTGTGTAGAGATAGATATAGGGATGTTCTTCAAAAAAAACGGAATCTTCAAAATTATGCAATGCGGCAAACATGGAGCCGTCATGCATGTTGTGGCCGTAAATCACCGTGAGATTGTCCGTCCAGTCCTTATGGTTGTAATACTGCGTAAAGAGGGTTCCGGCGGTGCTGTCGTTTCCGTTGATATCGCGTCTTAAGTAATAGTTTGCGTCGTCCTCCCGCTGGACGACGGGATAATTGATGACGGTATCCGGTATATAAAGCCAGGCGTACACGTCGGGATTGATCTCCTGCAGGCCGGCAAAATCCGGATTGAGATCGGGTACATCAAGCCCGGTAAGATCCGGATACTCACGGCCGCCGAACAAATTGGGCTCCGGCGTGGCCTGTGGAGCATCCGTGGGAGCCGCCGTCTCCGGGACGGGAACGGCCGCTACATAGTTTTCCTGCAGCTCGTCTGTCTGGGAATGGCTGCGGGACAGGCTGACGAAATACCAGATCAGCCATCCTGCGCAGCAGACGAATCCCACGATACAGACAATATGTAAAATCAGCCGGACACTTATTTTATTTCCGGTTTTTCCGTCCTTTTTATCTTTTTCCGGAAGCAAGGCAAGAACCTCCCTGTAGAATAGATATCCCCGCATCCCATTAACCATAGCACATAAGGGGGGGTTCTTGCAAGTGCTTTTTAGGAAAAGTCAGATTGTGCCCAAATGTAAAATATGGTAAAATCCTGAATGGGTTCCTGCAGACCCCATAAAAACAGGCGGTCTGCGTCGTATCTTTCGGTTCCGCGGGGATCGAAACGGCATATAAGCTTGCGGAGAAATATTTTATCGAGAACGGAAACAACAGGGTCATCCTGGCGACGGACGGCGATCTGAATGTGGGACTGACCAGCGAAAGCGAGCTGGAAGAACTGATCTCGGAGAAAAAAGAGACGGGGGTGTTCCTCTCCATGCTTGGCTTTGGAACGGGCAATCTCAAAGATAACAAGCTGGAAGCGCAGGCGGTTTACATGGGACGTCCTCCGAAAGATTTTTACTTTGCCGCGGCCGTGGCGGAGTTTGGACTGCTCGTCCGGGACAGCGCCTACAAGGGGGAATCGTCCTTTGGCAACGTAAAGGAACTGCTGAAAAAGGCGGACACAGGGGAGGATCCCTACAGGGAGGA
Source organism: uncultured Acetatifactor sp. (assembly GCA_947586055.1). Classification (GTDB taxonomy): domain Bacteria; phylum Bacillota; class Clostridia; order Lachnospirales; family Lachnospiraceae; genus Acetatifactor. Next base: position 16,022 of record CANPXL010000006.1, read on the forward strand.
GTTTATGTCCCTGGTGAAAACGCTGGAGAAAAACAGTATTCCGGAATAACGGACGTCCCGTTCTGATTATCGGCCTGAGCGCGCTGGCGGGGCTGGCGTTCGCAGCCGCAGGGAGATTCCTCTGACGCGGATCATACACATACGTCCATGCTGCCGCCCTCGGCGGAGACCGGAATCTCCGAAGGCAGCACGGGGACTTCCGCGCCGGAAAGCTCCAGGAGGACGCTTCCTGCGGCAGCAGCATTATCGGAATTTGCGGATCCGGCGGCCCCGCCCGATCCGTTTCCCTTTTCGCGGGACAGCTTTTGAAACAGAGCCTTCAGATAGCGCATATCCGCTTCCAGAATTTCGCGCAGTTCATCGGAGCGGTGTTTTTTCTTAAGCTGCTGCAGATCCAGACTGCCCTGACAGTCCATAAGCATTTCATCCAGGCTTTCTTCCTCCTCTGCGCCGGATATCTGGCCGGACGCGGAGCTGCCGTTTTCCTGTTCCAGTTCGCGCATGGTTTCTTCCAGTTCCTTCATCAGCTTTTTCAGCTCTTCCGCGCTGATCTGCATCATCTGCTCCAGGTCCATTTCCTCTTCCATGCTTTCTTCCACGGCTTCCTCCATCTCGGACGACAGGGGAGAGACGCCTCTCTTTGCCAGTTCCTCCTGGCGCAGATGCTTCATGCGTTTTCTTGCGATCCGTTCCAGACTTTTGGCGTGGTTGACGGCGTTTTTGACCTCATCCGCGTCATAGCTGCCGTCGTTCAATTTCTTCTGGAGCATGGCCGCCTGACGCAGCGCCTTGGTCGCCACCAGCCAGGCGCCGCCTGAGGTTTTTGTCTGCATGAGTTCGGCGGATATGGCCTTGAAATTATAGTTGAGCCGTTTTTTCTTTGTCCGGTTCGGAAGGGTGTAGCTGATGCTGCCTGCGTGACTTCCGTCCGGATTTTTAATTTCGATCCTTCTTACGTTAGAATGAGTGCTCCCGATTGCCATGCCCATTGTTCTGTCCTCCGTGATCCCTGCGCTCCGTCCATGGATGCGTCGTATCCCTGCTTCGCAAACGCCGCTGGCTAACTGTTGCGATTGATACGCTGTTTACATATATATCGGATCATACAATGGGAAAATAAAGGAAGGAACGGAACTTGTCAATAAGAATAGTAATCCGTTTCCGTGTCTACGCTGATTCCGCTTTCTTCCGAGACGTTTTCCAGAATGGTGTTGCCATTGCAGAGGACGGTGTCGAAATAAGCCAGTTCCTCCAGAGGCTTCAGGCTGGTCACATTGTTTTCGATGATGTTGAGATACTGCAGGTTCGGCATACAGGAGACGAAATCAATGCTGTCGATGCCAAGGGATGCCGCGTACAGGTACTCAACGGCGGGATATTTCTCAAACATGTCATAGTGGTCTTTCAGCTGCAGGGTCTCGTCTCCCCATGCGTCTTTGTGAAAGCGAAAGCCGCTGATGTCCAGAAGAAGCAGGTTCTCGTTGGCGGGCAGACGGTCAAAGTCGATCACCCCGTCCACTTCCTTCAGGCACAGAAACTGCAGGGCGGGCGGCCCGAAGACTTCTTCCATGTTGCCGAATACATAGGTTCCCGTCAGATCCAGATAAACCAGATCGGCAAGATCCTGCACAAACGCGAGCGGATGGTCTCCGGAAACGGAACAGTCCACCAGAGAAAGCTCTGTAAGAGGAAGGGAGGTCAGCAGTTCCAGATGGGAGTCGTCATAGTTGTTTTCCAGGTAGAGCTGGCTGATATTGCCGGCCGCCGTCACAAGGTGGAGTTCGTCCTCCCACAGATTTTTAAAGGCGGCATACTTTAACGCGGTCAGCTTTTCCAGAGACGGCACAGTCGCATCCGCGTTCTTGAACAGAGAAAGATCCGTCAGCTTTGTAAGGCCGCCGACGACGGTGTAATCCTTTACATTATAATTGTCGATCAGATACAGTTCGGTAAGTTCGGGACAGCCGGCGATACTGTCAATGTCGGGGATCTGGCTTCCCTCTATGTACAGATAGGTCAGGTTCGGCATATTGCCTACAAAATCCAGCGTCTTGAGCTGGGACGAGGTGATGCTCAGCCGTTCCAGTCCGGTCAGGTTCATCAGGGGGCTAAAGTCCGTCAGCCGGTCGCAGCCCGTCAGCGCCAGACCGCAGAGATCGGGCATGTCGTTCAGGGCGGAGAGATCTGTCAGGCCGTAATATTCCACGCTCAGATACTGCAGATTCGGAAATGCCAGGGCATCCGCAAGACCCGTTTCCGAAAAAGCGTCGTAGACGCCCAGCGCGCGGATGTTCTCCGGACAGGGTATGATCTGCGCCAGATCCTTCAGCGAGTTTTCGGAATAGAGGGCGATGAGATGCTCCAGACCGTCCAGATCGCCCTTTTCCAGACTCTTTCCGGTCAGGGTGAGCTGTTCCAGCCCGGAAAAACAGGTCAGATCGGACAGATCAACGACGCTTGTGGCATCAAAGGTCAGGTCTATGCCGTCCGTGTATGCGTTCTGATAGTAGATTTCATGGGCGTCAAAATCGATCTCCAGCGAGTTGATCGCGGCAAGCTCTTCCGCAGTAACCTCTTCGCAGTCTTTTTCAAAGATCACGGAGACGAGTTCCTGAAAAAAGCCGGTCCGGGGAAGCCGAAAAGAGGATTCTCCGTCTTCGGTCTTTTCCGGACGAGTTGTCACGGCCTTCTCTGCGTAGGAGGAAGCGGGGGTTTTCGATTCTGTAGAACGTTTGGAACCGTTGCGAAAAGCGTTGTATGCGGCGATGGCGCCGCCGATAAGGTTGATCGCGACCAGAACCGCGACCACGATGACCACCTGCTTTGCGATGGATGCTCCCTGGCTGTGGCCGCCGGAGGATCCGGAAGCAGCCGCGGGGACGGGAGACAGGACGGGCGTCTGGTCATACATCTGCCGGGAAGGGTTTTCGTCTGCGGCCGTCCGTCCGGAAGAAGCGGCGTCGCCGAAAGGCGAGCCGGCGTCCGTGCGGTACGGGTCCGCGGAATAGGAGTCGTCGGTGTTGCTGCGGACATAGTAGCCGCATTCCCCACAGGTCATCCTTCCGTTGACGGGTTTTAATTTTGTGCCGCAGATCGGGCATCTTTGCTGCGTGCCTGCCATAATTTTTCGTATCCTTTCGCGTTTTCGTCAGACGGTGCGGGAACCGGACGGATGAAATTTCCGGATAAATTCGTCTCCGGGGCAGGGCCGGCTGTAATAATATCCCTGAATGTAGTCGGGATTCATGGCGGTGATCTGCATCAGTTCCATCCGGCTTTCGATTCCTTCCACAACCAGGTTCAGCCCGATGCTGTGAACCATTTTTATCACATGGATCAGGATCTCGTATTCGTAGGAATTCTGGAGCGCCTTGGCCGTAAATCCGCGGTCGATCTTGACGAGATTGGGCCGGAGATTTCCGATGTTGATCAGGTTGGAATAGCCGGTGCCGAAATCGTCCAGCGCGATGTTGACGCCCAGATTGCGCAGCTTCTGCCAGACGTTCTGGATCGCCGCGCTGTTGGCCAGCTGGCCGCTCTCCGTCAGTTCTACGATCAGGCAGGAAGGAGGAAGTTCCGCTTCCTCCAAAGCCTTAAGGACGTCGTCGTACACGGGACTCTTTAAGAGCTGGATGTAGGACAGATTTATGGATATCATAAATTCCGGATAGAATTCCCGGCATTTCTTACACATATCCAGCGCCCTTCGCAGGATCCATTTTCCCACGGGGATGATCATGCCGCTGTCCTCCAGAATGGGGACGAACTCCAGAGGGGATATGGACTCGCCCGAAGGCGTGGTAAACCGCAGCAGCGCTTCGGCGCCGAACAGAAATTCTCCGTTTGCCATGACGATCGGCTGAAAGTAAAGATCAAAGCCGCTGAAACGGTCGCTGAGAGACTTCCGCAGACAGCTGCGGATATAGCGCCTGCGCAGGAAAGCGGAATAATCCTCAGGGCGGAAATAATACAGCTGGTTCTTTCCCCGAAGCTTGGCCTCCGCAAGCGCAAACTCGGAGAGCTTCATGGCCTCGCTGTAGCGGTTGTAATCGGACTGGGAACTGTCCACATCCATCAGGGCCACAAGCCCGCCGGAGACGGTGTAGAGCGCTTTGTAATGTTCACTGGCTACGATCTCGTCCACGGACGCGCGGATCCGATGGTAGAGCGCGTTCATTTCCTCGTATCCGGCGCCGGACAGATCCAGGATCATGAATTCGTCGGAAATGATCCGGTATACCTGCTGAAGCGGGCCGGCGCAGTGCTGGATTCGGTTGGCTACTTCCCGCAGAATGAAATTGCCGTATTCGAGACCGTGCCGTTCGTTGATGACCTTGAAATCATCGATGCCGATGCGCAGGAACATGGCGTTATGAAGAGTGGGGAGCAGCCGGATCACATGGTCGTGCAGGGCGGATTCTCCCAGAAGGCCGCTGATATTGTCCGCCTTCTGTTTATTGCCGATCTCGTTGATGCAGCCCACCATGATATAAGGCGCGCCGTTCTCATCCTTCAGGACATTCCCCTGGCAGTTGATCCAGATAGGGGAACCATCCCGGCCCATCCAGCGGTATTCGAGATTATGGAAGTCCTTTTTTCCGGCAATGATCTGGGCGATGTCCTCGTCCAGCATATCGAAGTCGTCAGGGTGGACAAGGTTTCTCAGCACATCGTTCACATGTCGGAAAAGATTGCCGGGCAGCATAAACCGCTCTACCGCCTTCTCGGAGATAAAGTAGGTATCTTCCGCAAGGTTGTAAATGTACAGATAGTCATTCATGCACGGCGCAAAGGAAGAGACAATTTCACAGTATTTTTGAAACGCCTTTTCGCCCTCTGCCTTTTTGATCGTATTTTTTCCCGCCATATAAAACAGTCCTTTCAGATAAAACGAAAACGTCAGATCCCTCTACCAGAATTATACAATATTTTTGGGGAAATTCAATATAAATAACTGGCGTTTTTGTATAAATATGTAACAATTCTGCACACGCCATATTCAGCGACAAATTTGTGCGAGCATGATTTTTCCGTTGAATACGGCTGCCGGCTGAACTGTTACATAAATATTTTGAAAATCAAACAAAAGGGATTGACAAACGAATCGATTGTGGGTATGATTCTATTTAAATGGTTTGAATGTCAAAATAATTGAAACTCAAAATAATTGATTCTCAAAACAAATGGAGCGTAAATGAAGCGAAGCCGAAGCAAAAAAGAAGGCTGAACAAAAGAAGGCTGAACAGACGGCATTTGGACCATCGGGCGACAAAAAACACGGAAAATCAGAAAGAAAAGGAGAACGGACATGTTGGAAAAGGTAAAGGCAGTGATCGCGGAGAAACTGAACGCAGACGGAATGGACATCACGGAAAGCACAAGCTTTCAGGAGGATCTGAACGCGGATTCCCTGGATCTGTTCGAGCTGGTTATGGCTCTGGAGGATGAATTCGGCATTGAAATCCCGTCCGAAGAGCTGGAGAAGCTTAAGACCGTGGGCGATGTGATCGATTATCTGAAGGAAAAAGGAGTGGAGTGAGCCGGCACCGCGGGCTCCGGAAAGGTTCAGGACAATGATAAGGACGAAACTGACAGAACTTCTGGGAACGGAATATCCCATCATTCAGGGGGGCATGGCGTGGGTGGCGGAATACCATCTGGCGGCCGCGGTTTCCAATGCGGGGGGCCTGGGGCTGATCGGCGCGGCCTCCGCTCCGCCGGAGACGGTGAGAGAGCAGATCCGAAAGTGCAGGGAGCGGACGGATAAACCCTTTGGCGTCAATGTGATGCTCCTGAATCCAAACGCGGAGGAAGTGGCAAAGATCGTTGTGGAAGAAGGGGTGAAGGTTGTCACCACGGGGGCGGGGAATCCCGCGAAATTCATGAAGCTGTGGAAAGAGAACGGCGTGAAGGTGATACCGGTGGTGGCAAGCGTTGCCATGGCGAAGATGATGGAACGCGCGGGCGCCGACGCCGTGGTGGCGGAGGGAATGGAAAGCGGCGGCCATATCGGCAGCATCACTACCATGGCGCTGGTGCCCCAGGTGGCGGACGCGGTCAGCATCCCCGTGGTGGCGGCCGGCGGGATCGGCGACGGCAGAGGACTTGCGGCGGCTCTGATGCTGGGCGCCGTGGGAGTGCAGATGGGGACGCGCTTTGTGGCGGCGAAGGAGTCCATCGTGCACCGGAACTATAAAGAGAGACTGCTGCGGGCCAGCGACATTGACTCCGAGGTGACGGGGATGAGCACCGGTCATCCGGTACGCTCCCTGCGAAACAGGATGACGAAAGAGTATCTGCGCATGGAGAAGGAGGGAGCGAGCTTCGAGGAACTGGAAAAGCTTACCCTTGGATCTCTGAGAAGCGCTGTGATCGACGGCGACGTGACAAACGGAACCGTCATGGCGGGACAGATCGCCGGCATGGTGAAAAAGGAAGCGGGCTGCGGCGAGATCATCCGCGAGATCATGGAACAGGCGGAAGGGCTGCTGGGAAGCGCGGCGGGCCGCATAAGCTGACGCAGGTAAGTCTGATGTGACGGCGCCGGGCCCAAAGACCCGGCCGGAGACGGAAAGGAATTGAAAATATGGGAAAGACGGCGTTTCTCTTCCCGGGACAGGGGGCGCAGTACCCCGGGATGGGCAGAGATTTTTACGATACCTTTCAGACGGCGCGCCGGGTGTATGAACTGGCGCAGGAGGCCACGGGTCTTGACGTGGCGAAGCTTTGCTTTACGGAAAATGAAGAGCTGAACGTGACAGAATACACCCAGATCGCCATGCTGACCACCGAGGTTGCCATTTTGCAGGTGCTGCTGGAAAGGGGAGTGCGGGCGGACTGCTGCGCGGGCTTAAGTCTTGGCGAGTACGGCGCGCTGGCGGCCGCGCAGGTCATGGAGCTTACGGATCTGTTCCGGCTGATCCGGAGCCGGGGTATCTACATGCAGGAGGCGTATCCCGTGGGCGGCGCCATGACGGCTGTGCTGGGATCCGACGTGGAGACGATTCGGGCAGTGTGCGATTCCGTGGAAGGAATCGTTTCCATTGCAAACGACAACTGCCCGGGCCAGATCGTCATCACGGGTCAGGAGCAGGCGGTGGGGAAGGCGGCCGAAAAGCTGATGGAAGCGGGGGCGCGCAGGTGCGTGCCGTTAAAAGTCAGCGGGCCCTTTCACTCGGCGCTGATGGAAAGCGCCGGAGAGAAGCTGGCGGCCGAGCTGGAAGACGTTGAGGTGAGAGATCCTGTCATCCCGTATTTCTGCAACGTGGAGGCGGTTCCCGTGACGGAAGGCTCCCGCGTCCGCAGGCTGCTGGTGAAGCAGGTGTCCGGCACCGTCAGATGGCGGGAGTCCATGGAACGGATGATCGCGGACGGGGTGGATACCTTCCTTGAGATCGGACCCGGGAAGACGCTGGCCGGTTTTCTGCGAAAGATCGATCCGAACGTGACGGTGAAAAACATAGCGACCGTGGAGGATCTGGACGGACTGTCCGGCGCGCGGCAAAAATAAGGGGTGAACCGATATGGAAGAAGAGAAGAAGGATAACAGAGCGGGTTCTCTGGCCGGAAAGATCGCGCTGGTCACCGGCGGCGGCCGGGGGATCGGCCGGGCCGTGGCGCTGGCCCTTGCCGGAGAGGGCGCGGCGGTGCTGGTCAATTACAACGGTTCCCGCGACAGGGCTCAGGCGGTCGCCGCGGAGATAGAAAGAAACGGCGGCAGGGCGGAAGCGGTGGGCTGCGATGTGTCTGATTTCGCATCCTGCGCGAAGATGGTGGAGGATATTATCGGCAGATACGGCCGGGTGGATATTCTGGTGAACAATGCCGGCGTGACGAGGGATAATCTGATCCTGCGCATGACGGAGGAAGAGTATGATAAGGTGCTGGACACCAATCTGAAAGGCGCTTTCAATACGATCCGCCATCTTTCCCGGTATTTCCTGAAGCAGCGCTGCGGCAAGGTGATCAACATTTCTTCGGTATCCGGCGTTATGGGCAACGCGGGGCAGGCCAACTATGCCGCGTCCAAGGCGGGACTTATCGGATTGACGAAAAGCGTCGCCAGGGAGCTGGCGGGGAAGGGAGTCTGCGTCAATGCGGTGGCTCCCGGTTATATCCTCACGGATATGACGGCGGCGCTTCCCGAAAAGGCGCGGGAAGGGCTGATGAACATGATCCCCATGGGAAGGGCGGGCAGGCCGGAGGATGTCGCCGGAATGGTGGTATTTCTGGCCGGAAGCGGTTCTGACTATATTACGGGACAGGTGATTCATGTGGACGGCGGAATGGCCATGTGACGGGAGGCGGAGACGGAAAATGAGACGAGTGGTTGTAACGGGATTGGGCGCGGTGACGCCCATCGGAAACAGTGTGGCGGAATTCTGGAGCGGCATAAAGCAGGAAAAGATCGGCTTTGCACCCATCACGCGGTTTGACACTGCAGGGTATAAGGTGAAGCTGGCGGCCGAGGTCAAGGGGTTTGAGCCGGAGAACTATATGGACAGGAAAGCGGCGAGACGTATGGAACCGTTCTGCCAGTTTGCCGTTGCGGCGGCGGGCGAGGCCATTGCGGACGCGGGACTCGATATGGAAAAGGAGGACCCTTACCGGGTGGGATGTTCCATCGGCAGCGGCGTGGGAAGCCTTCAGGCGCTGGAGAGAGAATGCGCGACGCTGGCACAGAAGGGGCCTTCCCGGGTGAGTCCTCTGTTCGTGCCCATGATGGTCTCCAACATGGCCGCGGGGAACGTGAGCATCCGGTTCGGATTAAAAGGAAAGAGCCTGAACGTGGCGACGGCGTGCGCCACGGGCACAAATTCCATCGGGGAGGCGTTCCGTTCCATCCGGTACGGCGAAGCGGACGTGATGGCGGCGGGAGGAACGGAAAGCGCCGTGACGCCTGTGAGCATTGCCGGATTCAGCGCGCTGACCGCGCTGTCCGAATGTCAGGATCCGGAAAGGTGCTGTCTTCCCTTTGACAGGGACAGAAGCGGGTTTGTCATGGGAGAGGGCGCGGGCGTTGTGATTCTGGAGGAACTGGAACACGCCAGAAAACGCGGCGCGCGCATTTATGCGGAAGTGCTGGGCTATGGATGTTCCTCCGACGCCTATCACATCACTTCCCCTGCGGAGGACGGTTCCGGCGCGGCGCGGGCTATGACGAACGCCATGGAGGACGGCGGCGTAAGGCCGGAGGAAATAACCTACGTCAACGCCCACGGCACCGGCACCCATCACAACGATCTGTTTGAGACCCGGGCCGTCAAGCTTGCCTTCGGGGAACATGCGGGAAATCTGAAGATCAATTCCACCAAGTCCATGGTGGGGCATCTTCTGGGAGCGGCCGGCGCGGTGGAATTTATCACCTGCGTAAAGGAGATGGAGGAAGGGTTCCTTCACAGAACGGCAGGGCTGAAAGAGCCGGACGAGGAAATGGACCTGAATTACTGTATGCGAAGCTATACGGAGGATGTCCCTTACGCGCTCAGCAATTCCCTTGGCTTCGGGGGACACAATGCCAGCATTTTGATCGGCAGGCTGCGGGAGAACTGACCGGGGCGGCGCATGGAGAAGCAAAAGGAGAGTGTGGATATGTCATTGTATACAGCGCAGCAGATCAGGGAGATCATACCTCATCGTTACCCTTTTCTGCTCATCGATACCATAGAGGAACTGGAGCCGGGAAGCCGGGCGGTGGGGAAAAAGTGCGTCAGCGTCAACGAACCCTTTTTTCAGGGCCATTTTCCGGATAATCCCGTGATGCCGGGAGCGCTGATTTTGGAGGCACTGGCGCAGGTCGGGGCCGTTGCGGTTTTGTCAAAGCCGGAGTTTAAAGGAAAAACCGCTTATTTTGCGGGAATCGATAAGGCGCGGTTTCGCCGGAAGGTGGTTCCCGGAGACGTGTTGAGACTGGAGACGGTCATTGTCAAGGCAAAAGGCCCCATCGGAGTCGGCCGGGCTGTGGCCACGGTGGACGGGGAGACCGCCGCCACGGCCGAACTTACATTTGCTATAAGATGACCGCAGAGAGCGACAGGGAAAGGCAGAGTATGAAAAGGAGTCTTTTGAGGGAAAAACGAGCCGAGTTTTTTGCGAAGATGGCCGGGAAGCGGAGCGGACATACAGACCCGGGAGTGGAACAGACCGCCGCATCCGGCGGATCTGTCGGGAAAGAAGAGCCGTCCCCATCCTCCCGGAAGGACGCCGAGCGGATCCGGTGTCCCAAGTGCGGCAAGATGGTGGAGAAAGCGCGCGTGGTACGGAGAAAGTATGTCTGTTACGAATGCGACGGCTATTTCCGGGTGAAGGTTCCGAACCGGATCAGGATGGTGGCGGATCCGAACACTTTTGAACCGTGGTTTACGGATCTGCCCGTGCACAATCCGCTCGACTACGAAGGGTACGAGGAAAAGCTGAAGGAGACAAGGGAAAAGACCGGGCTGGACGAAGCCGTCGCCGTGGGGCGCTGCAAGGTGTTCGGCGAAGACATCGTTCTGGGAATCTGCGATTCCCGGTTCCTGATGGCAAGCATGGGACAGGCGGTGGGGGAGAAGATCACCTCCGCTTTGGAACGGGCTGTGGAGTTAAGGCTTCCGGTCTTTCTGTTCTGCTGTTCCGGGGGCGCCAGAATGCAGGAGGGGATCGTGTCTCTGATGCAGATGGCGAAAACCGCTGCGGCCATTCAGAAGCTGGGCGAAGCGGGACTTTTGTACTGCACCGTGCTGACGGATCCCACCACAGGCGGCGTCACGGCCAGCTTTGCCATGCTGGGGGATGTGATCATGGCGGAGCCGGGGGCCCTGATCGGTTTTGCAGGGCCGAGGGTCATCAGGCAGACCATCGGACAGGAACTGCCGGAGGGGTTCCAGACGGCGGAGTTCCTGCTGGAGCACGGGATCATCGACGGTATTGTCAGAAGAGAAACGCTGAAAAAGACAATCTATTTTCTGGTGAAGGCTCATCAGGGAAAGGAAGGGCAGTACGCGGCGTTCACCCCCGGGAAGGAGTTTCATTTTGTGCCAAGTGAAATCTTAAGGGAGCAGTCCTGGATGGTGCGGCCGAAGAACGCATGGGAAAAGGTAAAGACCGTGCGCAGAGCGCAGCGGCCCTCCGCCCTGGACTACATGCAGTATCTTTTCGATTATTTTGTGGAGGCCCACGGCGACCGGGCCTTTCGTGACGATCCTGCCATCGTGGGCGGGATTGCCTTTCTGGACGGCCAGCCTGTGACTGTGATCGCGGATCACAAGGGAAAGAATATCAGGGAATGTCAGGAGCGAAATTTCGGTATGCCCATGCCGGAAGGATACCGGAAGGCGCTGCGGCTGATGAAGCAGGCGGAAAAGTTTCACCGTCCCGTCATCAGCTTTGTAAACACACCCGGAGCCTTCTGCGGGATCGAAGCCGAGGAGAGAGGGCAGGGGGAAGCCATCGCGAGGAATCTGCGGGAGATGGCGGCGCTGAAGGTGCCCGTGCTCTGTATTTTTATCGGAGAGGGCGGCAGCGGCGGCGCGCTGGCGACGGCGGTGGGAAATCAGGTATGGATGCTGGAAAACGCAACTTATTCCATCCTTTCGCCCGAGGGATTTGCCTCGATCCTCTGGAAGGATTCCTCCAGAGCGAAGGAAGCCAGTGAAGTCATGCATCTGACGGCTCAGGATTTAAAGAAACTGCATGTGATCGAGAAGATCATTCCGGAGTTCGGCGGTGCGGACGACGACACGGTGGAAGCCATCGGAAATTACATGAAGGAGCAGATCCGGAATTTTCTGTCGGAATATCAGGGGATGTCCGGTCAGGAGATCGCCGAACAGAGATACCGTCGGTTCCGGAAGTTCTGATTTCGGAGACGGGACGGTCTTGCGGACTGCGCCGCAGCCTGGCGCGGGGACAGGGATCCTGCCCCGGAGCCGGCCTGCGGCCGGAAGGGAGTGGATATGTCGATACGGATTATGGGAACAGGCAGCGCGCTGCCGGAGAAAACAGTGAGCAACCGTGATCTGACGATGCTGGTGGATACGTCCGACGAGTGGATCAGGGAGAGGACGGGGATCGCGCAAAGGCACATCTCCACGGGGGAGACGCTGGTTTCCCTGACGGCGGAGGCCTGTGCAGGGGCACTAGAAAATGCGGGGAAGAGCGCGGAGCAGGTGGAACTTCTGCTGGTCGCCACCTGCAGCCCGGAGCGCGGCATCCCCTGCGTGGCCTGCCAGGTGCAGGATGCGCTGGGCGCAAAGAACGCCGTTGCCTTCGATCTCAACGCGGCCTGCTCCGGATTTCTCTTTGCATTGCATACGGCCTACGCTTATGTGCAGGCAGGCGTCTGCCGGAACGCTCTTGTGGCGGGCGGAGAAGTGCTCTCCAAGATGGTGGACTGGACGGACCGGGGAACCTGCATCCTTTTCGGAGACGGCGCGGGAGCCGTTTTTGTGGAGAAAAGCCCAACCGGCGGGATTCTGGGATTTGTGCAGCATTCCGACGGCGCCCGGGGCGATGTGCTGAAATGCGACGGAAGGGCGCTGAAAAATCCTTATGTGAATCTGCCCATGGAGACAGAGTTTGTGCGGATGGACGGCAGGGAGGTTTTTTCCTTCGCGGTGCGTCAGGTCCCGGCCTGCATTCAGGAGGTGCTTACAAAAACCGGCGTCAGGACGGAGGAAGTCGATCTCTTTGTGCTGCATCAGGCCAACAGGCGGATTCTCGAGACCATCGCGAAACGGCTGGCAGTGGATTTGGAGCGTTTTCCCATGAATCTGGACCGTGTGGGAAACATGTCTTCGGCCTCGATACCGGTGCTTCTGGATGAACTGAACCGGGCGGGGCGCCTGAAACGGGGCGGCAGGATTGTGCTCGCCGGGTTCGGCGCGGGACTTACCTACGGCGCGTGTCTGCTGGAGTGGTAGGCGAAGCGTGCCGGGACCGTGCGCGAAAGGGGGCCGGATCCGAAAATACCGAATGGTGATTGACATTTTGAAAAAAATTGGTAAATTATAATGTAAAAGGAAGGCAGAAAAGAATGGGACGTGACACCAGGCGTTCCCTGAATGAGCTGCTGGTCAGTCTGTTCTATCATGTGATGGACATGGAAGCCAGGGCAGTGCTCACGGAAGGGTACAGAGACATCAGCAATAACGACCTTCACATTATCGAGGCCATCGGGGTGGGGGAGCCGCGGAATATGTCTGTGATCGCAAATATGCTCACCGTCACGGTGGGGACCCTGACTACAAATATGAACGGTCTGGAGAAGAAAGGGTACATCCGCCGGGAGCGGAGCGTGGAGGACAAGCGTGTGGTATATGCGACCCTGACGGAAAAGGGACGCAGGGCGTTTTACCATCACAGGGACTTTCACAAAAGAATGATCCGCGCCATCGTCAGAAACTTAAGTGAAGACGAAATGGAGATCTTATATCGGTGTCTTGTGAATCTCAACGGGTTTCTGGAGGCGGAGACCGGGACAAAATGAGGTGACATCAGGGAAATTTATGGGAGATGCAGAGAGAAAGAGCGGAAAAAGGATTAATATAAAAACGGTGGCGTACGGCCGGACTGCTATGATCCTGCTGGGATTTCTGGCCCAGCTGGCCCTGCTGGTGGTGGGATATTATCTGCTGAGCAGCTACAGTATCTGGTTTTACGGCCTTTTTCTGCTGATCAGCGCCGTGGCGCTGTTCAACATCTACAGCACAAGGGGAAATCCGGACATGAAACTGGCATGGATGTTCCCCATTGCCATTTTTCCGATCTTCGGGTCCATTGTCTATGTAACGATCATCCTGCAGCCCAGAAGCAAGGCGATCTACAGCAAGCTTCAGGGACTCTCAAAATATACCCGTCAGCATGTGCATCCCGACAGGGACGCGTGGGACCGGCTTCGGACAGATAATCCTCTGATGGGACAGTTCTGTCACTATCTTTGGAAATACGACTGCAGTCCGGTGTACGAAAACACGCAGGTAAAATATTATCCACTGGGAGACGGTCAGTTTCCGGACATGGTGGAGGCTCTGATGCAGGCGGAAAAATATATCTTCATGGAATTTTTTATCGTCAGCGAAGGGCGCATGTGGGACACCATTCTGGAAGTCCTGAAACAGAAGGTCAGGCAGGGAGTTGAGGTCCGGTTTATGTACGACGGCACCTGCGCTCTGTGGTATCTTCCCAGAAATTATCCGCAGACCCTGGAAAAGGAAGGCATCCGATGCAGGATGTTTTCGCCGGTGCGATTCCTCTTTTCACCCCATTTTAACAATCGGGATCACAGAAAGATCGTGGTTGTGGACGGGAAGGTGGCCTTCACGGGAGGGATCAACCTTGCAGATGAATATATCAACGAGAAGCAGCGGTTTGGCCATTGGAAGGACGCCGGAATCAGACTGACCGGAGACGCGGTGGTACGGTTCACCTATATGTTCCTTGAACTGTGGAATCTGTCGGAGAGAAAGGAAGACAACTATTGCGCCTATGAGCGCCCGGACTGCATTTCCGCGCCCAACGACGGGTATGTCATCCCTTACAGCGTGTGCCCTTTGGGACCGGAGCGGGTGGGAGAGCGCGTCTATCTGGACGTGATCAACACCGCCCACACTTACGTTCATATCATGACGCCTTATCTGATACCGGATCATCAGATGCTGACGGCTTTGTCCCATGCGGCCAAACGGGGTGTGGAAGTCATTATCATCATGCCCCATGTACCGGATAAAAAGTATGCGTTTGTTCTCGCAAAGACATATTACAACGAACTTCTGGAGGCCGGGGTGAGGATCTGCGAGTATGAACCCGGATTTGTCCACGCGAAGGCGTTTGTCTCCGACGGGGAAAAAGCGGTGATCGGAACCGTAAATCTGGATTACCGCAGCCTTTATCATCACTATGAGTGCGGCGTTATTCTCTACAAAAATTCCCAGGTGGCGGAAGTGGAGAAAGACATGCAGGAAACCCTGAAGCAGTCTCTGGAGATGTCGGTGGACGACTACAGGAGACAGCGTCTCGGGGACAGGATCCTGGGAAGGATCATGAGGATCATCGCGCCGATGATGTGACGGGCCTTGAGTTCCTTTTCTTCCCTGCGCGGGAGCGGCGTCCCGGCCGTATTTTCCTCAGGAAACGATTTTTGGAGACGACAGCGCTGTCTCCGGCGGCGCTGTATGACAGATGGATGGTGGCAATGAAAGAGAGACAGCATTTTCTTGATGTGCTCCGGGTGGCCGCAGCCTGTGCGGTGGTGCTGATGCATACGGTGACGGCGGTCACGGACAACATGGACATGAGCCTGTACCCGGCGGCGCAGAAACTATTTCCCGCGGTCAGGGATCTGGTCTCCTGGTGTGTGCCCGTCTTTATCCTGATATCGGGCTATCTCTTCCTGCGCCCGGACAGGAACCTTACGTTCGGCCGGATGGTCACAAAATACTGCAGGCGGATCGTGCTGGCCCTGTTTCTGTTTGGCGTGCCTTACTCGTGGGTCGAGCTGGCCGTTACGGAGGGCGGGTTCCGGACCGGAATGCTCTGGCAGGGGATCGTGAATGTGCTGAGACGGCAGTCCTGGGCGCATATGTGGTATCTGTATCTGATCCTGTTTCTGTACCTTCTGACGCCGGCTATCCGATGGATGCTGGAGCGCGTCCCGAAGACGGCGTTGTATGCGCTGGCCGCTGCGCTGCTTTTCGGAAGCAGTATCCTTCCCTTTATCTGTCAGCTGCGTGGGATTCCCCAGACGTCCGCCCAGACGGCGGCGGGAGAACTGATTTATCTCTTCTATTATCTGTGCGGGTATTTCTTTGCCTGCAGTGAAAAACGCCGCAGGGGTCTGCGGTCGTTTCTTATCTGTTTTTCGGCGCTGCTCGGGGTCTGCGCCGCGATCCTGCGGTTTCAGGGATTTCCGGTGCAGATGGCCTACAATTACCCGTTTACGGTGCTGCTCTCCCTGTGTCTGTTTGGCGCGGGTCTTGCCTGGGAGAGGGACGGCCGTCCTCCGAAACATGCCGCCTTCTGGGCCGGAGCCGGAAAGCTCTGCTTCGGCGTATATCTGATCCATCCTGTCTTTATCAATCTTGCCTATAAATATTTTAAGGTGTCGCCGCTGACCTTGTGGGGCGGCGCGTCTCTGCCCCTGTTTTATGGGGCGGTGCTTGCGGTTTCTTTCGGCGGCGCGTGGCTGCTGCGCAGAATCCCGATCCTGCGCAGGTATGTCCTTTAGATCCGGCCGCCTTCTCTCTGCCAGCGTCCGGCGGCGCCGCAGGGCAGTATAAGACCGCTTTCCGTCACGGGAAGACCGATCTCGCCGGCGCTTACGCATCCGCCGAAACGCCGGGCAACGGTTTTGTTCAGCAGATAGGAAAGCACGGCGGGCTGAAGGCCTGTGGTGTAGGAGCTGATCAGAAAAAACAGCGGCTCGTCGGAGAGAAGCTGTGTCGCCAGCCCGATCAGGGACCATAAGTTATCCTCTATTTTCCAGATTTCCCCCTTTGGCCCCCTGCCGTAGGAAGGGGGATCCATGATGATGCCGTCGTATTGATTTCCCCGGCGGATCTCACGCTCCACAAACTTTATGCAGTCGTCCACCAGCCAGCGGACGGGCGCCTGGGCGAGACCGGACGTCTGAGCGTTTTCCTTTGCCCAGTTCACCATTCCCTTGGAAGCGTCCACATGGGTGACGGCCGCTCCGGCGGCTGCCGCGGCCAGAGTTGCCGCCCCCGTATAGGCGAAGAGGTTCAGAACTTTGACCGGCCTGTCTGCCGGGCGTTTTGCGTTTTGGATCTTTTCGGAAAACCAGTCCCAGTTGGCGGCCTGCTCCGGGAAAAGCCCGGTATGTTTAAAGCTGAACGGTTTGAGACGAAACGTGAGGGGGTGTTCTCCGGCGCATTTTAAACGGTAGGAGACGCTCCAGACGTCCGGCAGGTCAAAAAATTCCCATTCTCCGCCGCCGCTTGCGCTGCGGTGGTAATGGCCGTTTCTCTTTTTCCATCCCCGGTGATTTCTGGGGGTATTCCAGATGATCTGGGGATCCGGCCGTATCAGGATATAATCTCCCCAGCGCTCCAGCTTTTCTCCGCCGGAGGCATCGAGCACTTCATAATCGTTCCAGTTGTCTGCCGTCCACATGGCGGCTCCTCCTTTCGCTGTGGGGTTTTCGGCCCGGCGCCCCGCGCCGCCGAAAACGGTTCTCTGGGAACAGTTTATCACAGTTTCCGTAATCTGACCAGAGGGGATCACGCCGGTTTCCGATCGGGAATCCGCGCGGAATTCTTTCCTTTTTATTGTGTTTTTAGCATCTCGGTAGTATAATGAAAAAAAGCGTCGGGGCGTTCCGGTCAGGGAGCGGGACTGCCTTGCGCGGAACGGGGGGACAATATGAAATTTGTGAACGAAATGCCGGCGGCCATGCTGAAAGACACAAAAAACCGCGGAGAGGTGAGACGGTTTTCCTACGACTCCCGGACTTATGAGGAGAAGGACGACCGGGCGCTGCACAAAAACGCATGGATCTATCTGCCCTGCGGCTATGACGCCGCAAAACAGTACGATATCCTGTATCTCCTTCACGGCGGGGGCGTGAACGAGGACTGGTGGTTCCGGATGTTCCCCGATACGGTGACGATTCTGGACAATATGATGGAACAGGGGCTCTGCCGGCCCTGCATTATTGTCACGCCCACCTTTTACCGGGGCGGGGATGGGGATGATAACGCCGAGTACATAACCGAGCATTTCCACCATGAATTGCGAAAGGACCTGATCCCGGCGGTGGAGTCCGCATTTTCCACCTTCGCGGGAGGCGACGTCTCAGAGAAAAATCTGATCAGAACAAGGCGTCACCGGGCGTTCGCGGGTCTTTCTCTGGGTTCCATGACGACTTATCGCGCGGCGTTTTACAATAATTTTGATCTGTTTTCCTGGTACGGTCCTTTTTCCGGCTGCTGCGGACCAAACGGCGACCGGGACGCGGAGGTGGAGCGGATTTGCAGGACCCTTTCCGACGGCGAAAGCAGAGGGCTTTTCCTGGATTATCTCTTCTGCTGCAACGGTGATAAGGATATCGCGTATGAGGAACACAAGTATATTATGGAACAGACGCTGCAGGTTTGTCCGCAGCTTGTCCCGGGAAAAAATTACGACTTTTTCACCATACCGGGCGGGGTGCACGATATGAAGGCGTGGCAGCTCCATCTTTATCATGCCCTGCAGATCTTTTTCCGGGATGCCGAATGCCGGGAGAAGGGAGAACAGAAGGAGGAAACACCATGAGAGAGATTCAGATCCAGAACGACTGCCCCATCGATGTCTATGAAGTGCGGGAGAACATGAAGTACGGCATTATTGAGCATCAGACCTACCGGTCCCGGACGACCGGGCTGGAAAGAGGGGTCAGTGTCCTGCTGCCCGGCGAGTACGATGAAACCGTAAAGTATCCCGTGATGTACCTGCTTCACGGCATCTTCGGAGACGAATACTCCCTCTCGGGCGACAGCAACAACAGGCTTCTGGAGATCCTGGGGAATCTGGCGGTGACGGGTCAGGCAAGGGAGATGATCGTTGTGCTGCCCAATATGTACGCGACTTCGGATCCTGAGCAGAAACCTGCATTTAATAATGAAAGCGTCGCGCCGTACGACAACTTCATCAACGACCTTGTAAACGACCTGATCCCTTATATAGAACGGAACTATTCCGTGCTGACGGGGAGGGAAAACCGGGCCATTGCGGGATTTTCCATGGGCGGAAGAGAGACGCTGTTCATCGGGCTGAGCCGGCCGGATCTGTTTGCTTATGTGGGCGCCATCGCGCCCGCCCCGGGACTGACTCCCGGAAAAGACTGGGCCATGACCCATCCGGGCCAGCTTCGGGAAGAGCAGCTGACTTTTGCGGGAAAGGGGTATGAACCGGATGTCCTTATGATCTGCTGCGGCTCCCGGGACGGTACCGTTGGCAGCTTCCCCGAAAGCTATCACAGGATCTTCGAGAAGAACGGGGTATCTCATATCTGGTACGAGGTTCCCGGCGCGGATCACGACGCGCAGGCCATCCGGAGCGGACTGTACAATTTTGCCCGTCTCATCTTCTGAGATCTCTTCCCGGGACCGATTGTATGGAAAAAAATACAATTTTTTTAAAAAAGCCCTTGTCAAAAGGGCTTTTTGCATGTATACTAGTCAATGCTGTGGCATGATAGCTGTGAAACGTGAGGTTGCTGGTTGTCAGCAATGGCAGTCAGGTTTTCCGTGGAGCGAATGTCAAGTTAGAAAACTGACGACAAGTCACTGTACCAAATGAATGTCTGCTCAGGGCAGAAACGACGTGTGAAAAGTCTGAACCGGTGAAGAGTTGCGTAACGATTCAGGACACACACGGGAGAGTGTACAGTCACCGCTTGTCGTACTTGAGGAATTGAAAGTGCGAAAAGGAGGCGACTTTTTTTATGGCAAATCAAGTTATGAGAATCACACTGAAGGCGTATGAGCATCAGCTTGTGGATGCATCCGCAAAGAAGATCATCGAGACGGTCAGAAAGACAGGTTCCGAGGTGAGCGGTCCCGTTCCTCTTCCCACCAAAAAAGAGGTGGTAACCATCCTGAGAGCGGTACACAAATACAAGGACTCCAGAGAGCAGTTCGAGCAGAGGACCCACAAGAGACTTATCGATATCATCACGCCCACCCAGAAGACGGTGGATGCCCTTCAGAGACTGGAGATGCCTGCAGGTGTCTATATCGATATCAAGATGAAGACAAAATAATCCGTTAATCCATACCTCTACTAGACGTAAGAACACGTTTCCGCCGAAGCGGAGACAGGGAGCGACGCTCCTGCGGTTATAATCGCAACGATAACCGCGTGGTCCGCTATGTAGACAGCCGGAAGGCAGAAAGAGAGGAAAAATGAAGAAAGCAATTTTGGCAACCAAGGTCGGAATGACTCAGATCTTCAACGAGGACGGCACGTTGATTCCCGTTACCGTTCTTCAGGCGGGCCCCTGCGTGGTGACACAGGTCAAGACGCCTGAGAACGACGGATACAGCGCAGTACAGGTCGGCTTCGTTGAAAAAAAGGACAGGATCATCAACAAGGACGCAGGCGGCAAAAAGGAAGTGATCCACAGACACGGCGCGAACAAGGCCGAGCAGGGACATTTCAGAAAAGCCGGCGTCAGCTCCAGAAGATATATCAGAGAGTTCCGGTTTGAGAACGCCGGGGATTACAGTCTGGGCGCGGAGATCAAGGCGGACATCTTTGCCGAGGGAGACAAGGTGGATGTGTCCGGTATTTCCAAAGGTAAGGGATTTCAGGGCGCGATCAAGAGACTTGGCCAGCACAGAGGCCCCATGAAGCATGGCTCCAAGTTCCACCGCCATCAGGGTTCCAACGGCGCATGTTCTTCCCCCAGCCGTGTGTTTAAGGGAAAGGGAATGCCCGGCCACATGGGTTGTGTCAAGGTAACCGTTCAGAATCTCCAGATCGTGAGAGTTGACGCGGAAAAGAACCTGCTTCTGGTAAAGGGAGCGGTTCCCGGACCCAGGAAGGCATTAGTGACCATCAAGGAAACCGTTAAGGTTGAAGCATAAGCGCACGTGGAAGGAGGATCAACCAGATGGCAAACGTAGCTGTTTATAATATGGAAGGCAAGGAAGTCGGCACGATCGAGCTGAACGATGCCGTGTTCGGCGTTGAGGTAAACGAGCACCTGGTGCATATGGCCGTTGTACAGCATCTTGCAAATAAGCGTCAGGGAACCCAGAAGGCAAAGACCCGCTCCGAGGTATCCGGCGGCGGAAAGAAACCCTGGAGACAGAAAGAAACAGGCCACGCGAGACAGGGCTCCATAAGAGCGCCTCAGTGGACCGGCGGCGGAATGGTATTCGCGCCCGTTCCCAGAGACTATTCCTTCAAGATGAACAAAAAGGAAAAGAGGGCGGCGCTGAAGTCCGCGCTCACGGATAAGGTTCAAAACAGCAATCTGATCGTGGTGGATGAGCTGAAGTTTGACGAGATCAAGACCCGGAATTTTGTGCGGGTGATGGAAAACCTGAATGTGAACAAGGGTCTTGTCGTGATGGAAGACAACAACCAGAACGTTATGATGTCTGCAAGAAACGTGGAGGGTGTTGACACCGCCCTGGTGAACACCATCAACGTATACGATGTCGTGAAGGCAAAGAGAGTAGTGCTGACAAAGGCCGCAGTGGCCAGGATCGAGGAGGTGTACGCATAATGGCTGATCTTAAATATTATGATGTAATTCTCAGACCGGTTATCACCGAGAAGAGCATGTCCGGCATGGGTGAGAAGAGATATACGTTTCTGGTGCATCCGGAAGCCAATAAGATCCAGATCCGGGAAGCTGTGGAGAAGATGTTTGAAGGCACCAAGGTCAAGAGGGTGAACACCATAAACTGCAGAGGCAAAAACAAGAGACGCAATACCCGTCAGGGCATGGTGTCGGGCAGAACGGCAAAGACCAAGAAGGCCATCGTTCAGCTCACCGAGGACAGCAAGGACATCGAGATCTTCGCGGGTCTCTGATGCGCCGGATTTAGGTATGCGGCGCGGAGCGCGCTGCGCAAAAAGTCAAAGAAAAGGAGATAAGACAATGGGAATCAAGACATATAATCCCTATACACCTTCCAGAAGAAACATGACCGGCTCCGATTTCTCCGAGATCACGAAGTCCACTCCCGAGAAGAGCCTTTGCACTTCTCTGAAGAAGGATGCCGGACGAAACAATCAGGGTAAGATCACCGTCAGACACCGCGGCGGCGGAAACAGAAGAAAATACAGGATCATCGATTTCAAGAGATACAAGGACGGCATTCCCGCAACCGTGATCGGAATCGAGTACGATCCCAACAGAACGGCAAACATCGCGCTGATCTGCTATGAGGACGGCCAGAAGGCGTACATCATCGCACCCGAGGGACTGACCGACGGCATGAAGGTGATGAACGGACCCACGGCGGAGATCAGAGTAGGCAACTGTCTGCCTTTATCGGAAATCCCCGTTGGTACTCAGGTACACAACGTAGAATTATACCCCGGCAAGGGCGGCCAGCTGGTTCGTTCCGCCGGAAACAGCGCACAGCTGATGGCGAAGGAAGGCAAGTACGCGACGCTGCGTCTTCCCTCCGGAGAAATGAGAATGGTTCCCCTCGTATGCCGCGCAACCGTCGGCATTGTCGGCAATGTGGAGCACAGCCTTATCAAGATCGGTAAGGCCGGCCGTAAGCGCCACATGGGAATCCGTCCCACGGTCCGCGGTTCCGTGATGAACCCTAACGATCACCCGCACGGCGGCGGTGAAGGCAAGACCGGTATCGGCCGGCCCGGTCCCAGCACTCCCTGGGGCAAGCCTGCACTGGGACTGAAGACCCGTAAGGCGAAGAAGGCTTCCAACAAGCTGATTGTAAGAAGACGCGACGGCAGAGCGATCAAGTAATTGAGGAGGAAAGAAAATGGCAAGATCACTGAAAAAAGGACCTTTCGCAGACGAAAGCCTGTTAAAGAAAGTAGACGCATTAAATGCATCAGGACAAAAGCAGGTCATCAAGACCTGGTCCCGCCGTTCTACAATTTTCCCTTCCTTTGTGGGGCATACGATTGCAGTTCATGACGGCAGAAAGCATGTTCCTGTCTATATAACCGAGGATATGGTAGGCCACAAGCTGGGTGAGTTTGTCGCCACCAGGACTTATAGAGGACACGGCAAGGACGAGAAGAAGTCCAAGGTGAGGTAACGCGATTTGAAGGCGAATCGCCGGGAGGGCCCAAAAGCCCTGCCGGAGTTTGAAAGAAGGAGGACATTTTTCTATGGCTAAAGGACATAGATCTAAAATTAAGAGAGAGAGAAATAAGCTCCAGCGAGAGACAAGACCTTCGGCAAAGCTTTCTTACGCCCGGGTGTCCGTACAGAAGGCCTGCTTCGTTCTGGATGCGATCAGAGGTAAGGATGTACAGACCGCTCTTGGGATTCTGGAGTACAATCCCAGATATGCTTCCGGTCTTATCAAAAAGCTTCTCGAGTCCGCGATTGCAAATGCGGAGGTCAAGGGCATGAACAGAGAGAACCTGTATATTGCGGAGTGCTATGCAAACAAGGGGCCTACCATGAAGCGGTTCCAGCCCAGAGCACGCGGCAGCGCGTACAGGATCGAAAAGAGAATGAGCCATATCACCGTTGTGCTTGATGAGAAGAAGTAAGGAAAGGAGCAAAACAATACAATGGGACAGAAAGTTAATCCTCATGGCTTAAGAGTCGGAATTATTAAAGACTGGGATTCCAGGTGGTATGCCGAAAACGAGTTTTCGGATTATCTTATTGAGGACTACAGGATCAGAAAATTTCTGAAGGATAAATTGTTCAATGCCGGCGTTTCCAAGATCGAGATCGAGAGAGCGTCCGACAGGGTGAGAGTGATCGTCCATACCGCAAAACCCGGCCTGATCATCGGAAAAGGCGGCGCGGATATCGAGGTGACAAAGAACGAGCTCTCCAGGATGACGGATAAGAAGGTATCCATTGACATCAAGGAGATCAAAAGGCCTGACAGAGACGCTCAGCTTGTCGCAGAGAACATTGCGCAGCAGCTTGAAAACCGCATTTCCTTCCGGCGCGCCATGAAATCCTGCATGGGCAGGACCATGAAGGCGGGCGCCCTGGGAATCAAGGCCGCATGTGCCGGCCGTCTCGGTGGAGCCGATATCGCCCGCACCGAGTTTTACAGCGAGGGCACCATCCCGCTGCAGACTCTGAGAGCAGACATCGACTACGGTTTCGCAGAAGCTGACACTACCTATGGTAAGATCGGAGTCAAGGTTTGGATCTACAAAGGTGAGATCCTTCCTGTAAAGGGAAATCAGACGGAAGGGAGCGAGAAATAATTATGTTAATGCCGAAAAGAGTAAAACGTCGTAAACAGTTCCGCGGCACCATGACAGGCAAGGCGTTGAGAGGAAACAAGCTTTCCTACGGTGAATTCGGTCTGGTAGCCCTGGAGCCCTGCTGGATAAAATCGAATCAGATCGAGGCGGCCCGTATCGCCCTCACCCGTTACACAAAGAGAAGCGGTCAGGTATGGATCAAGATTTTCCCTGACAAGCCGGTTACGGCAAAACCCGCAGAGACCCGTATGGGTTCCGGTAAAGGCACACTGGAGTACTGGGTTGCGGTTGTAAAGCCCGGACGCGTTATGTTTGAGATTGCCGGCGTTCCCGAGGACCAGGCAAAAGAGGCGTTGCGCCTTGCAATGCATAAGCTTCCCTGCAAGTGCAAAGTCGTCTCGAAGGCAGATTTGGAAGGCGGTGTAGAAGAATGAAATCGAATCATTTTGTAGAAGAATTAAAGAGCAAGTCCGTTGAGGAACTGAATCAGGAACTTGTTTCCGCAAAAAAAGAACTTTTCAATCTGAGATTCCAGAACGCAACCAACCAGCTGACGAATACGGCAAGAATCAAGGATGTCAGAAGAAACATCGCGCGTATTCAGACAGTGATCACTGAGAAGGCCAGGGCTTAAGTCCGGGGCGCAGAAAGGAGAGCAATCGTGGAAAGAAATCTGAGAAAAGTTCGTACCGGCAAGGTGACGAGTAATAAGATGGATAAGACGATCGTTGTTGCTATCGAGGAGCATGTTAAGCATCCCCTGTATGGCAAGGTTGTGAAGAGAACCTACAAGCTGAAGGCTCATGACGAGAACAACGAGTGCAATATTGGCGATACCGTCAGAGTGATGGAGACCAGACCCCTGTCGAAGGAGAAGAGATGGAGACTGGTCGAGATCGTAGAAAAGGTTAAGTAAAGTCCATATTTGGCCGTTTTACGGCAAAGGAGGAAAATCATGGTTCAGCAGGAGACAAGACTTAAGGTTGCTGATAACACCGGCGCAAAGGAACTTCTCTGCATCCGGGTTATGGGCGGCTCCACCAGAAGATATGCACAGATCGGCGATATTATTGTCGCTTCCGTTAAAGACGCAACGCCTGGCGGCGTTGTCAAGAAGGGTGACGTTGTCAAGGCAGTCGTGGTCCGTTCCGTAAAGGGCGCGCGCCGCAAGGATGGTTCCTATATCCGGTTCGACGAGAATGCGGCAGTGATCATCAAGGATGACAAAACCCCCAGAGGAACCCGTATTTTCGGGCCGGTAGCAAGAGAGCTTCGCGACAGGCAGTTCATGAAGATCGCCTCTCTGGCTCCCGAAGTATTATAAGGAGGTGCCGTATGTCAACAGTAAAGATTAAAAAGGGCGATACCGTGAAAGTGATCGCCGGCAGGGATAACAACGCGGAGGGAAAGGTCCTCTCCGTAGATGCAAAGAAGGGAAAAGTGCTGGTTGAGGGCGTGAATATGGTCACAAAGCACGCAAAGCCCTCTCAGGCGAATCCCAACGGCGGGATTATCCAGAAGGAAGCTCCTATTGACATTTCCAATGTGATGCTTGTCTACAAAGGCAAGGCAACGAGAGTCGGTTTTAAGATGGAAGGCGACAAGAAAGTGCGCTACGCCAAGGCGACCGGCGAAGTCATTGACTGATCAATAGGGAGGAGGAACGAAAAGTGGCAAGATTAAAAGACTTATACTACGATGAGATCGTAGAGGCTATGACCAAAAAGTTTGGATATAAGAACGTGATGGAAGTTCCGAAGCTTGATAAGATCGTGGTCAATATGGGCATCGGCGAGGCAAAGGACAACGCAAAGGTCCTTGAGAATGCCGTAGCCGATATGGAAGCCATCACCGGCCAGAAAGCGGTGCTTACCAAGGCGAAGCACTCCATAGCAAACTTTAAGATCCGTGAAGGAATGAACATCGGCTGTAAGACGACGCTGCGCGGCGATAAGATGTATGAGTTCCTGGACCGTCTGGTGAATCTGGCGCTGCCCCGCGTGCGCGACTTCAGGGGCGTCAACCCCAACGCGTTCGACGGCAGAGGAAACTATGCGCTGGGCATCAGGGAACAGTTCATTTTCCCTGAGATTTCTTACGACAAGATTGACAAGACCAGAGGTATGGACATCATCTTTGTGACCACGGCAAAGACCGACGAAGAAGCGCGCGAACTGCTGACCCTGTTCAATATGCCGTTCGCAAAACAGTAAGGAGGTAAATTCTTATGGCTAAGACATCAATGAAAGTAAAGCAGCAGCGCAAGCCCAAATTTTCCACGCAGGCATATACCCGCTGCAAGATCTGCGGCCGTCCCCACGCCTATTTAAGAAAGTACGGAGTCTGCAGAGTCTGCTTCCGTGAGCTGGCATACAAGGGCGAAATTCCCGGCATCAGGAAAGCAAGCTGGTAGGAAGGAGGAAAAAGACAATGACAATGAGCGATCCTATTGCAGATATGCTTACAAGAATCCGTAACGCGAACACTGCAAAACATGATACGGTTGACGTGCCTGCTTCCAGAATGAAACTTGCGATCGCACAGATTCTTCTGGACGAGGGATATATTGCGAAGTACGACGTGATCGAGGACGGCAGATTCAAGACCATCCATATCACGCTCAAATATGGCCAGGATAAATCCGAAAAGATCATCTCGGGTCTGAAGAGAATCTCCAAGCCCGGACGGCGTATGTATGTAAATAAGGAAGAGCTGCCCAGAGTTCTCGGCGGCCTGGGCATCGCCATCATCTCTACCAATCAGGGCGTGATCACCGACAAAAAGGCGAGAGAGCTTCAGGTAGGCGGCGAAGTGCTGGCATTTGTATGGTGAGTAAAAATCTGGCAACAGTTAATTTTAATTGATAGGAGGTACGGGCATGTCACGGATAGGTAGAATGCCAATCGCGATCCCCGCGGGTGTGACCGTGGAGGTTGCAGAAAATAACAAAGTGACTGTAAAAGGTCCCAAGGGCACGCTGGAGAGAGTGCTCCCCGCTGAAATGGAAATCAAGGTAGAAGGCGCGCAGGTTCATGTGAGCAGACCCAACGATCTGAAGAAGATGAAGTCTCTGCACGGCCTGACCAGAACGCTGGTGAACAACATGGTGACAGGCGTTACCCAGGGCTTTGAGAAAAGGCTGGAGGTAAACGGCGTCGGTTACAGAGCGGCCAAGTCGGGAAAGAAGCTGACTTTGAACCTGGGATATTCTCATCCCGTTGAGATGGAAGATCCCGAAGGGATTGAAACGGTTGTGGACGGACAGAACCTGATCATTGTCAAAGGCATTGACAAGGAAAAGGTGGGACAGTTTGCGGCTGAGATTCGGGACAAGAGAAGACCTGAGCCTTATAAGGGTAAGGGCATCAAGTATGTCGACGAGACCATCAGACGGAAAGTCGGCAAGACCGGTAAGAAATAAACAGATAAGGAGAGTATGAAGATGGTTAACAAGGTATCAAGAAAAGAAGTTCGTGCAAAAAAGCATCTGAGAATTCGTAACCGCTTCAGCGGCACCGCCGAAAGACCCCGTCTGGCTGTGTTCCGAAGCAATAATCATATGTATGCTCAAATTATCGATGATACTGTTGGGAATACATTGGTATCCGCTTCCACTCTTGAGAAGGAAATCAAGGCGGAGCTGGAAAAGACCAATAACGTTGAAGCCGCAGCGCATCTCGGAACCGTGATCGGCAAGAGGGCTGTGGAAAAGGGAATCAGCGAAGTGGTCTTTGACAGAGGCGGCTTTATATATCAGGGTAAGATCGCAGCGTTAGCTGATGCGGCCAGAGAAGCCGGCTTGAAATTCTAGGAAAGGAAGAGGAACACACCATGAAACACACGATCATAGATGCAAGCCAGTTCGAACTGAATGACAAGGTCGTTACCATCAAGCGTGTCACGAAGACCGTAAAGGGCGGACGCAACATGCGTTTCACCGCTCTGGTGGTGGTTGGCGACGGAAACGGTCATGTGGGGGCCGGACTGGGCAAGGCGGTAGAAATTCCCGAAGCGATCCGCAAGGGAAAGGAAGATGCGATGAAGCATCTCATTGAGATCCCTCTGGATGAAAACAATTCCATCACGCATGACTTCATCGGCAAGTACGGTTCCGCAAATGTGCTGCTGAAGAAAGCGCCCGAAGGTACCGGCGTGATCGCAGGCGGCCCTGTGCGTATCGTCTGCGAGCTTGCGGGCATTAAGAACATCCGTACCAAGTCTCTTGGCTCCAACAATAAGCAGAATGTCGTTCTGGCGGCGATCACGGGCTTGAACCAGCTGAAAGCTCCGGAAGAAGTTGCAAAGAGCCGCGGCAAGTCTGTGGAAGAAATTTTGGCTTAAGGCACTTTGGAAAGGAGAGCGAGAGCAATGGCAGAAAAGAAGTTAAAGGTCACACTGGTAAAGTCCACCATCGGCGCCGTGCCGAAGAACAGGGCAATCGTTGCGTCCATGGGACTGCGTAAGATCGGCAGATCCGTTGTGCTTCCCGACAATGACGCCACGAGGGGACAGATCCGCCAGGTGGGATATTTATTGAAGGTTGAAGAAGTATAAGGAACGGAGGTGTTAGAGATGGAATTATCCAATTTGAGACCTGCAGAAGGCTCCAGACACAGCGACAATTTCAGAAGAGGCCGGGGTCATGGTTCCGGAAACGGAAAGACGGCAGGTAAGGGACATAAGGGTCAGAAGGCCCGTTCCGGAGCGCCCAGACCTGGTTTTGAGGGCGGCCAGATGCCTCTGTACAGACGGATTCCCAAGAGAGGCTTTACGAACAGAAACACAAAGGAGATCGTTGCCATCAACATCAGCGTTCTCGAGCGGTTTGACGATGGCGCGGCCGTGGATGTAAATACATTGATCGAAGCCGGTATCGTAAAGAATCCCCGGGACGGGGTCAAGATACTCGGAAACGGAGAACTGACCAAAAAGCTCAATGTAAAGGCAAACGCATTCAGTGAGGCGGCGAAGGAAAAGATTGAGTCTCTTGGCGGAACAGCAGAGGTGATGTAATGTTTACCACACTGAGAAACGCATTCCGGATCAGGGAGATCAGGGGTAAGATCTTGTTTACCTTCGCGATGCTGGTTGTGATCCGTATTGGATCACAGCTGCCCACTCCGGGCATCAACAGCCAGTATATCAGAGATATCTTTTCCTCCCAGGCGGAGGGTGCGTTAGGGTTTTTTGATGCGATTACGGGCGGTTCGTTTTTCAACATGACCATTCTTGCGCTGGGCATCAACCCCTACATCACATCGTCTATTATCATGCAGCTGCTGACGATCGCGATTCCGAAACTGGAAGAAATGCAGCGGGACGGAGAAGACGGCAGGAAGAAGATCGCGTCGATCACAAGGTATGTGACCATTGTCCTGGCGCTGATCCAGTCCACCGCGATGGCAGTGGGATTCGGCAGACAGGGACTCCTTACGGGGTATTCTACCATGTCCGGCGGCGCAAAGGCGCTGAGCATCGTTACGGCTGTGGCCACGCTGACGGCGGGCAGCGCGTTCCTGATGTGGGTCGGTGAGCGAATCACGGAAAAAGGAATCGGGAACGGGATTTCCATTGTACTGGTCATCAACATCATATCCCGGCTCCCGGAGGACATCGGCAATCTGTTTACCATGTTCGTTGTGGATAAGTTCAGCCAGGGAGCGCCTGCCACGGGTCTTTTGGCGGCGGCGATCATTGTGGGTGTTATCGTGGGAATGGTGGTGCTTGTCATCATCCTGAATGACGGCGTGAGAAATATACCGGTGCAGTATGCCAACAAGGTTCAGGGAAGAAAAATGGTGGGCGGCCAGACTTCCAGCATTCCGCTGAAGGTGAATACCGCCGGCGTGATCCCTGTGATCTTCGCCCAGTCCATTTTACAGACGCCGATCATTATTTCCTCCTTTGTGGGGTATCACGGAACCGGCGTGTGGAGCGAGATATTAAAATATCTCAATTCCAATCTCTGGTGTGATCCGGCCCAGATAAAGTATTCCGTCGGATTATTGGTGTATATGGTGCTGATTGTGCTCTTCGCCTATTTCTACACCTCCATCACCTTTAATCCGTTGATGATTGCCGATAACATGAAGAAGCAGGGCGGGTTTATTCCCGGAATCAGACCGGGCAAGCCGACCAGCGATTATCTGAACAGAATGCTGAACTATATTGTATTCGTAGGAGCGGTGGGACTAACCATCGTATCGGTGATCCCCTATATCTTCAGCGGCGTGTTCAACGCCAGCGTATCTTTCGGCGGCACCAGCCTGATCATCATTGTCAGCGTCGTGCTGGAGACGATGAAGCAGGTGGAGTCTCAGATGCTTGTACGCAACTACAAGGGCTTTCTGGAGAAATAGGAAAGAGATACGAGATCGGGCAGGCGACTGCCCGGTCTCATTTCGCTGTTGGAAGCAGCAAATCAAATGCCCGCGCAGGCGTCTCGCCCGACCTGCCGTCCGCGGGGAACAATCTGTAGAATGTCCGCTGCAGCGGACAGAAGGGAATGACTGAGTATGAAAATCATCATGTTGGGAGCGCCGGGGGCCGGCAAGGGAACACAGGCGAAACTGATCGCCGAAAAGTACGGGGTGCCTCACATTTCCACAGGCGATATCTTCCGCGCCAACATCAAGAACGGAACGGAGCTTGGCATGGAAGCGAAAAAATATATGGATCAGGGACTGCTGGTCCCGGATGAGCTCACGGTCCGGATCCTGCTGGACAGGGTAGCGCAGAAGGACTGTGAAAACGGGTATGTGCTGGACGGTTTCCCACGCACGATTCCGCAGGCGCAGGTGCTGGACGAGGCGCTGGATAAGCTTGGAGAGAAGATCGACTTTGCCGTCGATGTGGACGTCCCGGATGAAAACATTGTGAGAAGGATGTCCGGCAGAAGGGCCTGCCTGAAGTGCGGAGCCACTTATCATATCGAACATGTTCCGCCGAAAAAGGAAGGGATCTGCGACGATTGCGGCAGCGAGCTGGTGCTGCGCGACGACGATAAGCCGGAAACCGTGCAGAACCGCCTGAAGGTCTACCATGACCAGACGCAGCCGCTGATCGACTTTTATAAGAAAAAAGGCGTGCTGAGGACGGTGGACGGCACCAGGGATATGCAGGATGTGTTTCAGGTCATCTGCGGGATTCTGGATGAAAAAGAAGTCTGAGAGGGAGCGTCAAAGTCATGGGTATTACGATTAAGACGGAACAGGAGATCCGGCTGATGCGGGAATCCTGCAGATTGCTGGCAGATGTTTTTCAGAGTCTTGAGGAAGCGGTACATCCTGGTATGTCCACCATGGAGATCAATATTCTGGGGGACCGGCTGATCAGGCAGCACGGCTGTATTCCGAATTTCCTGCACTATAACGGCTATCCGGCGTCCATCTGCGTGTCCGTGAACGACGAGGTGGTCCACGGGATTCCGAGGAAGAACCATATCCTGCAGGAGGGCGACATCGTGAGTCTGGACGCTGGCCTGATCTATCAGGGCTATCATTCCGACATGGCGAGGACCTTCGGCGTGGGACAGATAAGCGATGAGGCGCAGAAGCTGATCGACGCCACAAAGCAGAGCTTTTTTGAGGGAATAAAGATGGCCAGGGCAGGCAATCATCTCTATGAAATTTCCAACGCCATCGCCGCGTACATCGATACCTTCGGCTACGGAATCGTGAGAGAGCTGGTGGGACACGGCATCGGAACGAGACTGCACGAGGATCCGCAGATCCCGAATTTTGCGCAGGCAAAGCGGGGACCGAAGCTGAGAGCCGGGATGACGCTCTGTGTGGAGCCCATGATCAACATGGGAAGAGCGGACGTGGAGTGGCTGGACGACGACTGGACGGTGGTGACGCAGGACGGATCCTGGTCGGCGCATTACGAAAACACGATCCTGATTACGGAAGGCGATCCCGAGATCCTTACGCTTTACTGAACGTCCGGCGAAACAGCCGGATACCCGGACCGGCAAGGGGACGGCTCTGCCGGCCCGGCGCATTGTCTGCGGAAATAAAGGTGGGACAGATTATGATAGGACAGTTCGTAACTTCAAAAGCCGGACATGACAAGGGCGCGCTTTATGTGGTGGCCGCCGAGGAGGGCGATTTTGTATATCTGTGTGACGGCCGGCTGAAGCTGCTGGAAGCGCCCAAGAAAAAACGACGGAAGCATATTCAGCCGATCAACGCCGCGGTGGAAGAGGAACTGCGGCGGCGTCTCGCATCCGGAGACGGCGTCCGCGACGAGGAAATCAGATACGCCATCAGGCTTAAAGCAGGAGAACAGAAATCAGCAGGAGTGAATGGAGGAAATCTATGTCAAAGAGTGATGTGATCGAAATTGAAGGAACCGTTGTGGAGAAGCTGCCCAATACCATGTTCCAGGTGGAATTGGAGAACGGTCATCGTGTGCTGGCGCATATCAGCGGCAAGCTGCGCCAGAATTTTATCCGTATTCTTCCCGGTGACCGCGTAACCCTGGAACTTTCTCCCTATGACCTGAGCAAGGGACGGATTATCTGGAGAGATAAGTAGGCCGATAAATTAATATGAAAAACCCTTGCATAATTCGGAAGCTTATGTTACAATGTAAAACGGTCTTTTTTGAAAGGAGGGTTTAACGTGAAGGTTAGATCATCAGTGAAACCGATCTGCGAAAAGTGCAAGATCATCAAGAGAAAAGGACGCATCAGAGTAATCTGCGAAAATCCGAAGCATAAGCAGAGACAGGGATAATCACCGCCTGAGGACGGCCGTAAGGGACGCCCTTAAGTTAAGTGAGTTCTTGTCCGGTTGTTATGTGCGGCTGAACCAATGCCCCCTTAAGAAGGCGGCATTGATTATCATAAAACTGGGATAGAGAGCTTGCAGGGAGATTACTTGTTGATACCATGACGAAGGGGATTTCCGAAACCGCGGGGAATGCGGTTTCAGGAAATGCCGTGTTTTTGTCTCCGGGAAATGTGATGACGTATTTTCCGTGGGTGGGACAGTCGGAATGGAAAGATCGGATGATCGGAAGGTGTCCGGTTGGGTGAAAGCCCCAATCAACTTAGTAACATGCGGCACACAAAAACAAGACCGATGTGTGCGGCGCGGTTCCCGCAGCGCGGGGACACAGAAAAAATGGAGGAAATGTAAATGGCTCGTATCGCAGGTGTGGACTTACCAAGAGAAAAGAGAATTGAAATCGGTTTAACTTACATCTATGGCATCGGCAGACCTACCGCCAACAAGATTCTGGCGGAAGCGGGAGTCAATCCCGATACCAGAGTGAGGGACATGACCGACGACGAGGTGAAAAAGGTCAGCGAAGCTATCGAAAAGCTGAATGTGGTTGTGGAAGGTGATCTGAGACGGGACGTCGCTCTGAACATCAAGAGACTTCAGGAGATCGGCTGCTACCGCGGGATCCGCCACCGCAGAGGACTTCCTGTGCGCGGTCAGAACACCAAGAACAACGCGAGAACCCGCAAGGGTCCCAAGAGAACTGTGGCAAACAAGAAAAAGTAATAAGATTCGGTAACTGCAAATTGGAATCATACGGATTCCAGAAGATCAAGAAAGTAGGTTAGTTTAAAACATGGCGAAACAAGTTGCAAAAAAAGTAACGAAAAAGCGCGTTAGGAAAAACGTTGAACGCGGACAGGCACATATCCAGTCTTCTTTTAACAATACGATCGTTACCCTGACCGATACGGAGGGGAACGCTCTCAGCTGGGCAAGCGCCGGTGGTCTGGGATTTAAAGGTTCAAGGAAATCTACTCCATATGCCGCACAGATGGCGGCCGAGACGGCGACAAAAGCCGCTCTGGTACATGGACTGAAATCCGTAGACGTATTTGTAAAGGGTCCCGGTTCGGGACGCGAGGCTGCGATCCGGGCGCTCTCGGCGTGCGGTCTCGAGGTGGTGAGCATCCGCGACGTGACGGCTGTCCCTCATAACGGCTGCCGTCCGCCCAAGAGACGCCGCGTATAACAGGTTTTGCAGTTTGAGCCGCGCAGGCGGCGCAGTTGGAAGAAAGTGCCGCAGTGCGGCACTGTAAACAATAAAGAAGGGAAAAGAAAAAAATGGCAGTAAATCGCGTACCTGTATTAAAGAGATGCAGAGCCCTGGGTCTGGAGCCTTCTCAGCTGGGGTATGATAAGAAATCCAAAAGACAGAACCTGAAGGCGGGGAAGAAGGTCAGTGAATACGGCCTGCAGCTTCGGGAAAAGCAGAAGGCAAAATTCATTTACGGCGTTCTGGAGAAACCCTTCAGAAACTATTATGAGAAAGCCGACAGAATGAAGGGAACCACCGGCGAGAATCTGATGATAATGCTGGAGAGCAGACTGGACAACGTCGTGTTCCGGATGGGCTTTGCGAGGACCAGAAGAGAGGCCAGACAGGTGGTTGACCATCGTCATGTTCTGGTGAACGGCAAGGTGGTGAATATTCCTTCCTACCTGATCAAGGCCGGCGACGTGATCGAGATCAGCGAGAAGGCAAAATCTTTACAGAGATACAAGGACATTGCGGAGGTGACAGGCGGCAGACTGGTGCCCGAGTGGATGGATGTCGATCTTGAGAACTTCAAGGGAACCATCAAGAATCTTCCCACCAGAGAAATGATCGATGTGCCCGTGGACGAGATGCTGATCGTCGAGTTGTACTCCAAGTAAGAGAACAGTTCAAAAAGGAGGGTATTCGCAGTGTTTGATTTTGAGAGACCGAATATTGAGGTTGCCGAGATTTCAGAAGACAGGAAATACGGCAGATTTGTCGTTGAGCCTCTGGAAAGAGGATATGGAATTACACTGGGTAATTCCCTGAGAAGGATCATGCTTTCCTCACTGCCCGGTGCGGCTGTAAGTCAGGTGAAGATCGAAGGCGTACTGCATGAGTTCAGTTCCGTACCCAACGTGAAGGAAGATGTGACTGAGATCATCATGAACATCAAGAGCCTTGCCATCAAAAACAACAGCGAGACCAACGAGGCAAAGACAGCATACATCGAGTATGAGGGCGAAGGCGTTGTACACGCGTCCGATATTCAGGTGGATCAGGATGTGGAGATCCTGAACCCCGATCTTGTGATCGCAACCCTGAGCGGCAAAGACGCAAAGCTTTTCATGGAACTGACCATTACCAAGGGGCGTGGTTATGTGAGCGCGGAGAGGAACAAACACGAGGAACTGCCCATCGGCGTGATCGCGGTGGATTCCATCTATACGCCCGTTGAGAGAGTAAACGTGACCGTGGAAAATACCCGCGTGGGCCAGATCACGGATTACGACAAGCTGACGCTGGATGTGTTTACCAACGGCACGCTGGTTCCCGACGAGGCGGTGAGTCTCGCAGCGAAAGTGCTCAGCGAGCATTTAAGCCTTTTCATCGATCTCTCCGAGAACGCAAAGATGGCAGAGGTCATGGTAGAGAAAGAGGACGACGAGAAGGAGAAGGTGCTGGAGATGAGCATCGATGAGCTGGAGCTTTCCGTCCGTTCCTACAACTGCCTGAAGAGAGCCGGGATCAATACCGTGGAAGAACTGTGCAACAAGACGCCCGAGGATATGATGAAAGTCCGCAATCTGGGACGCAAGTCTCTGGAAGAGGTGCTGGCGAAGCTGAAAGAGCTGGGGCTGTCCCTGAATGCCAGCGAGGAATAACTCCGGGAACTTATTTATGGATAGCCGCGGCGGTAAGACCGATGTGTTCGCCGGCGGTTCATCTCTGAATGGAATAGGAAACAGACATCCGGTAAGTAAGTCCAAAGCGCGTGGCCGGATGTACCATGAATGGAGAAAGGAAAATTTATTATGGCAAAGTACAGAAAACTTGGCAGAACCTCCGACCAGAGGAAAGCGTTGCTGAGAAATCAGGTGACGGCGCTGATCTACAGGGGCCGGATCATCACCACTCAGGCAAAGGCGAAGGAAGTACAGAAAATCGCGGAAGGCCTGATCGCACTGGCGGTAAAGGAAAAGGACAACTACGAGACGGTCAAGGTCACGACAAAGGTTGCCCGCAAGGACAAGGACGGAAAGAGAGTAAAGCAGATCGTTGACAAGGATACGAAGAAGGTGCTTTCCGAAACCCACCGCGATAAGGACGGCAAGATTCTGAGAATAGAAAACGGCGTTACCGTTACCGTCTATGATGAGGTGGAAAAGGAGATCAAGAAGGATCTGCCTTCCAGATCCCATGCGAGACGCCAGATGCTGAAGGTGCTGTGCCCTGTGGTAGATGTTCCGAAGGAAGCGGCCGGCAGGAAAAGAAATACCAGAGAGGTAAATCTGGTGGAAAAGCTGTTTGACGAGTATGCTCCCCGGTATGCGAACCGCAAGGGCGGCTATACCAGAATCGTAAAGATCGGCCAGCGCAAGGGCGACGCAGCCATGGAAGTAGTTCTGGAACTGGTGTAAACAGGTTAAAAACAGAAAATGCAGGGAGGACCGATGTGAAGTGCAGCACGTTGGGACTCCCTCTTTTTTCGGAACAGATCGGAAAAATCCGGGAAGACACATAAGGTTTTGCGCGTTTCGACAGCGCGGAAATGGAGTGGGAGATGAAGAGAAGCGGAGGGAAACCGCGGTATACGGGGGAAGATATCCGAAAAACATTGAATATGGCCTGGCCCGCCATGTTGGAGTCCTTTTTTACGGCGCTGGCGGGTCTGATCGATTCGTTCATGGTGAGTTCTCTCGGATCCTATGCGGTGGCGGCGGTTGGACTCACGACACAGCCGAAATTTCTGGGCCTTTCCCTGTTCTTTGCGGCCAACGTTGCCATTTCGGCTCTGGTGGCCAGAAGAATGGGCGAGGACAGAAGAGAGGACGCAAACAGGATCTTTTCCACCTTTCTGCTCTTTGTCCTGATCATGGCGGTGCTGTTCAGCATTCTTTTTGTCGCGTTCGCCGATCCCATCATCCGATTCTGCGGCTCGGAAGAGCTGACGCATGACAGCGCGGTGCAGTATTTTCGGATCATCATGGGCGGCATGCTCTTTAACTGTGTCCAGATGGGCGTCAACGCGGCCCAGAGGGGCGCGGGCAACACCCGGATCACCATGCGGACCAATCTGGTGTCAAGCGCCGTGAACATTGCCGCCAACTATCTGCTGATCGAGGGACATCTGGGTTTCCCGGCCCTTGGGATCCAGGGAGCGGCTCTGGCAACGGTTCTGGGCACCGTCGTGGCCTGCTTCATGAGTCTGGCTTCCGTCTGGAAGCGGGAGACGTTTGTGAGCATTCCGCTGATTGTAAAGCAGAGAATGAAGCCTACGCTGGATGCGCTGAAGAATATCGTCAGGGTGGGATACAGCGTATTTGCGGAACAGGTCCTCATGCGGATCGGATTCATGCTGACGGCTCTTATGGCCGCGGATCAGGGGACGGCGGCCATGGCGGCGCATCAGGTGGGAATGAATATCATGGGACTGTCCTTTTCCTTCGGGGACGGCCTGCAGGCTACGGCGGTAGCGCTGATCGGTTACAGTCTGGGAGCAAAACAGCCGGAAAAGGCGAAAGACTTCGGAAGAACATGCCGGATGATCGGCGGTGTGATCTCTGTGGTGTTGTCCGTGGCGTATTTCTTTGGGGCGAGACCGCTGATGCGTCTGTTCTTCCGGGAAGAAAAGGAGATCGTTGACATCGGCGTGGGCATTATGCATGTGATCATTTTCGTCGTGGTCCTGCAGATCGCCCAGGTAATCTACATGGGCTGTCTCAGGGGCGCGGGGGATACCCTGTACACGGCGCTGGCGTCCGCGTTCAGCGTTACCGTGATGAGGACGCTTGGCTCCTATCTGTTCGGATATACCTTCGGCATGGGAATCACGGGAATCTGGATCGGCGTGGTGGCGGACCAACTCTCCAGATATGTTCTGGCATCCGTCCGGTTCCGCCAGGGAAAGTGGACGAGGATAAAGATATGACCTGTCTTCCTACTGCGGCGCCTTCTGGAAATGCTGGTAGTCTTTGCAGCTGTTCCAGTTTCCGCCCCAGGTAAAGCCGTGTGCGGTAAAAAGCTTATAGCACAGATCGTCTTCGTCGATTTTATAGGGGAAGCTCTGTGAGCGGTCCGCGTAGGATACGCCGGAAGCGGGAGAAACCGTTTCGCTCCCGTCGCTGTTGTAAGTGATATAAGGATTGTAGAGCGGGTTAATGTCCACGGCGAGTCCCAGAGCGTGCCGGGAAAGACTGGAAGAACCCTCTACCGTCCGGTAGTTAAAGCAGGAGGTGTTGTTGTCCTCCATGGAAGCGGTGTCGTCGCCGTCGTATCCGTCGATCAGCCGCACGCGCTCCAGACGGTACTCGTTCCGGTACAGCTCATAGAAGATTTCGACCAGATCCTGAGCGATAAGGCTGTTGCAGATCAGTTCCCCCTCCGCGGGATTTCCGTCGAAGTCATAGTGCAGAATATGGACATAGCTCAGCTCGTCCAAGGTGATCGAGAGCTCCTGACCGTCCTGCGGCAGGGCGGGATAGGAGACCCCGGTGATATAGCGGCGCAGATCGTCCGAAAGCGGCTCGTAGTAGAACGCGTCCGTAAGCGCCTGGCGAAACTCCAGCTGGGTGTCTCCGTTTAAGACGGCCCCGGTCAGGGTGGAGGAAAATGTGTCGTCGGGTCTGTCCTCCTGCGCGGGAGAAGCCGTCGGAGATTCGGAGGGAGACGGAACCGGAACGTCCGACGGAGCCGGGACATCCGGCGTGCCGTGAAGTTCGGCGTATTCCGTGAGACTCAGGGAATCGCCCAGAAGAAACCTGCGCAGACAGACGACAAACAGGAGAATGGCGCCTATCAGAGCAAACATTTTTAACAGTTTGGAACGGTTCATGGAATCATCCTTTATTTTGATATAAGTGTGGCCTGGAACGGAAAGCAGCCGTTTTATGTCCTTTTTCAGCATACCACGGAAACGGCGGATTGTAAACGGTTGTATTCCGCAGGCAAATCTGATATAGTGGAACGGGTAATGGGAGAGAGAATACATGGGAATTGTAAAGGCATCGGATGTGGTGTACGAATATATCAGACGGGACGAAGAAGGAAACGTGGAAGGGATCACCACGGCCATAGACCGGGTGAACTTTGACATTGCTCCAGGCGAGTTTGTGGCCATTGTGGGACACAACGGCTCCGGGAAATCCACTCTTGCCAAGCATATCAACGCCATTTTAAATCCCACGGAGGGGACCGTCTGGGTGGACGGAATGGACACCGGCGACGAGGGCAGTCTCTGGGATATCCGCCAGACGGCGGGGATGGTGTTTCAGAATCCCGACAACCAGATCATCGGTCAGGTGGTGGAGGAGGACGTGGGATTCGGGCCGGAAAATCTCGGCATCCCCACAAAAGAAATCTGGGAGCGGGTGGAAGAGAGTCTGCGGGCGGTGGGAATGTACGAATACAGGAAACATTCCCCCAACCGTCTCTCCGGCGGCCAGAAGCAGCGGGTCTCCATCGCGGGAGTCCTTGCCATGCATCCCAGATGCATTGTGCTGGACGAACCCACCGCCATGCTGGATCCCAGCGGCCGCAGGGAAGTGATCCGCGCCGTGAGGGGATTGAATCAGGTGGAAGGCATGACGGTGATCCTGATTACCCATTACATGGAAGAGATCATCCACGCGGACAGAGTGTTTGTGATGGATCAGGGAAAGATCGCGATGGAGGGCACGCCCAGAGAAATCTTTTCCCAGGTGGAACGGCTGAAGGAACTGCGGCTTGACGTGCCCCAGGCGACGCTGCTTGCTCATGAGCTGAAGAAAAGGGGCGTCGTCCTGCCGGACGGCATTCTTACGGGTCAGGAGCTGGCGGACGCTCTTGTGGGGAAGAAAAGAGGACAAGGCTGATGTCGATCATACTGGATCATGTGAATTATCGTTACGGAGAGGGAACACCCCTGGAGACAGCGGCTTTAAAGGACGTTTGTCTTCAGATCCCGGACGGGCAGTTTGTGGGTATCATAGGACATACCGGCTCCGGGAAGTCCACGCTGGTTCAGCACTTAAACGGTCTGCTGAAAGCGTCCTCCGGCCGGATCTATTTTAACGGGGAAGACATTTACGATAAGGAGTACGACAGAAAAAAGCTGAGAAGCCGGGTGGGGCTGGTTTTTCAGTATCCCGAGCACCAGCTTTTTGAGACGGACGTGTTTACCGACGTCTGCTTCGGGCCGAAAAACCTCGGTCTGGACCGGCGGGAGACGGAGCTTCGCGCTTACGACGCTCTTCGGAAGGTGGGTCTGCCGGACGAGCTTTTCTATCAGTCTCCCTTTGACCTTTCCGGCGGCCAGAAGCGACGGGCCGCCATTGCGGGCGTTCTGGCCATGAAGCCTGAAGTGCTGATCCTGGACGAGCCTACGGCGGGACTGGATCCAAGGGGGCGGGACGAGATTCTCGGCCAGATCAGGGAGCTGCAGACGAAGACAGGAATGACGATCCTGCTGGTCTCCCACAGTATGGAAGATGTGGCGGAGTATGTGGACAGGATCATTGTGATGAACCGGGGAAGCGTTATGTATGACGGCACGCCTAGAGAAATCTTCACACATTACAGGGAGCTGGAGAGCGTGGGGCTTGCCGCGCCGCAGGTGACCTATATTCTGCATGAACTGAAGGACAGAGGGCTTGACGTAGATGTGTCGGCCACCACCATCGGGGAGGCGGCCGACACCGTGATGCGCGCGCTGGGACGTTAAGGCGGACCGGGAGAAAGGCAGATAAAAGACGAAATGCTGAGGGATATCACTTTAGGACAATATTATCAGACGGATTCCGTGATCCACAGGCTGGATCCGAGGGTAAAGCTGGGCGGGACGCTGCTGTTTATTATCTCGCTGTTCTTCTTTCAGCATTTTCCGGGCTATGTTGCGGCCGCGCTGTTTCTTGGAATCGTGATCAAACTGTCTCATGTGCCCTTTCGGTTTATGGTGCGTGGGATGAAGGCCATTGTGTTTTTGCTGATCCTCACGGTGGCCTTTAATCTGTTTCTTACGCCGGGGACGGAGTTGGTCTCGTTCTGGAAGCTTACCATCACCTGGGAGGGACTGAAGACGGCGGCCGCCATGGCGGTGCGCCTGACCATGCTGATCATAGGATCTTCCATCATGACGCTGACCACCACGCCAAACAATCTGACGGACGGCATGGAAAAGATGATGCGGCCCCTGCGGGTGTTTAAGGTTCCCGTTCATGAAGTCGCCATGATGATGTCCATTGCCCTCAGGTTTATTCCCATTCTTCTGGAGGAGACGGACAAGATCATGAAAGCGCAGATCGCAAGGGGAGCGGATTTTGAGAGCGGCAATCTCCTGAAACGGGCGAAAGCCATGGTCCCTCTTCTGGTCCCTCTGTTTGTATCCGCCTTCCGAAGGGCGAATGATCTTGCGCTTGCGATGGAGGCAAGGTGTTACCGTGGGGGAGAGGGAAGAACGAAGATGAAGCCTCTTGTCTATCAAAAACGTGACAGGATCGCCTATCTGTGCATCCTTCTCTATCTGGCCGTGTCGATCACGGCGGGAAGGCTGGTGTGGATGTGGATCTGACGGGACGGGAAAGGAATCGGACGGGTATGGCGGATGAGTCCGGAGAAAGGGCGGAGAACAGCGGGGACGGCAGATCCGGTCATTTAAGGCGGATCCGGCTGACGGTGGCCTATGACGGCACCGGCTATCACGGCTGGCAGATCCAGAACAACGCAGTAACGGTGGAAAGCGAGCTGAACCGCGCGCTGAGCGGACTTCTGGGCAGCAGGGTGCAGGTCATCGGCGCCAGCCGCACGGATGCGGGAGTACATGCGCTGGGGAACATTGCGGTGTTTGACACGGACAGTCCCCTGCCGCCGGAGATGTATTCTTACGCCCTGAATCAGAGACTGCCGGAAGACATACGGATCCAGCGCTCGGAGGCTGTTGCGCCGGACTGGCATCCCAGGCGCTGCAAAAGCCGGAAAACCTATGAATACCGGATCTATCGGGGAGAGTTTCCCATGCCCGTAAAGCGGTTATATGCCTATTTCACTTACCGGCCGCTGGATGTGGACCGGATGCGTGAAGCGGCGGCCTTTCTCGTGGGAGAGCACGATTTCCGGAGCTTCTGCCAGTCCGGCTCCCAGGCGGAGAGTACGGTGCGTACGCTTTATTCGCTGGAACTGGAAGAGCAGGGGGCGGAGCTTGTGATCCGCGTCTGCGGCAACGGATTCCTCTATAACATGGTCAGGATCCTTTCGGGAACCCTGATGGAGGTGGGATGGGGAAAGCGGGAGCCGGAGAGCATGAAGGCGGTGCTGGACGCCGGGAACCGCGCAGCGGCCGGACCCACGGCGCCGGCCTGCGGACTGACGCTGATAAAGTATGAATTTATATAAAGCCTGATTCGGAAAGAAGAGAACGGCCCGGATGTATTCCGGACCGTTTGTGTGCATTTCTGCCCACCATCTGAAAAATCCTCTGTGATAAAATGCTGTAAATAGCAAAATTTATCGGAAAGGATATGATACGATGAAACAATGTCCAAACGGTCATATTTATGACGAAAAGCGGAACAAGGAGTGTCCTTACTGCAGCGGTGGGAGCAGCTTTCAGCCGATAGGTCTGGGCGGACAGCCCGACTTCCCCAGGACGGTTCCCATTGCGGGGGGAGACGACGGCGCATTTCCGCCTACCGTCCCGGTGGACAGCGGCGCGGCGGCCACGGTTCCCTCGTCTTCGCAATCCGCCATGAGCGTGACGGTGGCGCTTGAGGAAACGGAGAGCGGGATCAATCCGGTCCGCGGCTGGCTGGTGGTGACGGACGGCGAGAAAAAAGGGCTTTCCTTTGTGATACACGGGGAGCAGAATTCCATTGGAAGAGGAAACAGGTTTGATATCAATATTTCCTTCGACAAAGCCGTTTCATCCGACGGGAACGCGGTGATCGCCTATGATTCCAAGAACCGGAAGTTCTTTTTAAGTCCCGTGCTGGGAAAAGGAAAGAATAATATTTACCACAACGAAGCCATGCTGCTCATGCCGGTGGAACTTCACGACTATGACAAGATTCAGATCGGAGCGTTCGAGTATGTTTTCAGAAGCTTCTGCAACGAAGCCTTTTCTTATTAATTATGAAGCGCGGTGATCTGTCTGTCCGCATGAAATTTGCGGACTCGGATGTGAAAAGAAT
This sequence comes from uncultured Acetatifactor sp., assembly GCA_947586055.1. Lineage (GTDB taxonomy): Bacteria > Bacillota > Clostridia > Lachnospirales > Lachnospiraceae > Acetatifactor. The sequence continues at coordinate 59,050 of CANPXL010000006.1, forward strand.
TGTCCTGGGATGCGTCAGCGAGCGCGGAGGCAGAAATTATCAGGAGGACAGCTTCGGGTTTTCCTCTGTGGAAAAGGCTGATATCGAGAAAAACGGATTCACTGCCGTAGTGGCGGACGGGATGGGAGGACTATCTCAGGGAGCGCAGGTCAGCGGCTATGTGGTGTCCGCCATGTTGGAAATGCAGAGGAACCGGAATGCCGCCGTTCCCGCCCATGTACACCTTTCCCGGTCTTTGTGCGCAGTGAACGACAATGTGGTTGCAAGCGGCTTGAATGGAGGCTCTACCGCGGTGGTGATCTTTTGTACGGCAAAAGGGATTCATTGGTGCACCGCGGGAGACAGCAGAGTCTATCTGTTCCGGGATCAGGCGCTTACGGTACTCAACGAGGACAGCGACTATCTGAACAGGCTTATGGAGCAGGTCATTTCGGGAGACATGACGTTTGACGAGGCGGGAAAAGACGCCCAGAAGGATTCTCTGGCGCAGTATATCGGCTGCCGTGCCGGAATCCACCCCGAGGTAAACGCGAAACCGCTGATGCCTCAAAGAGGCGATAAGCTGCTTTTGTGCACAGACGGGGTGTACAACGCGCTGAGCGGGCAGGAACTGTCGGAGGCGCTTGCGGGATCTGCGGGAGAGGCGGCAGAAGATCTGAAGAGCCGCATCTGCGGCAAGGGTTATCCGGATCAGGATAATTTTACGGCTGTAGTAATGGAATTTACAAAGTAGAAAGGAAAATGTGATGAAAAGATTCAGGAAGTTGGCGACCGCCCTGTTTACGGCGGCAATTGCAATCATAATGACGGGGCCCCTGCAGGTGCGGGCGGGCTCTTTCTCAGACGCAAAGGAAGGCGTGGTATACATAGAGTCCCATTTTATTGCGGACGCCGATGTGGCGGCGGAGGATGATTTTATCTGGGCCGCCGGCGACGGAACCTATTCCTATCAGACCCCGGGTACGACGATGGGATTTCGGGCGTCAGGTTTCGCTATCGGAAACGAGGGAGAACAGGTACAGTATATCGTGACCAACGCCCACGTGGTGCTGGATGATACATCGGAAGGGATCCGGAGTGTGGATCCTCTGAATGCCACTATGAATGTGAGCAGCAAAAAGGCGTCGGAGGTGATTGTGTATTTTTCCTATGGCGCGAATGATTTCATGCGGGCCCAGATTTATTTTGTGGACGAGGAAAAGGATCTGTGTATCCTGAAACTGCCGCAGGCCACAGATAAGAGAAAACCGCTGGTTCTGTGCAAATCCGGGGATATAGATATGGACGGCAATTTTGCCGCGCTGGGTTTTCCCGGGGACTCCGATCTTCTGATGGACGAAACTTCGCTGGCTTATGACATCGACGATATCACCAGTACGAGGGGCTCCATTTCCAGACAGTCCACCGATGAGAGCGGCGTCAGCGTCTATCAGATCGATATCGATATTACCGGCGGAAACTCCGGCGGGCCTCTGGTAAACGAAGAAGGACAGGTGGTAGGGATCAATACCTATTCTGTTACGAATCTGTCGAACGGTCATCAAAATAATTATGCCATTGTGATCGACGAACTTTTACGGCTCATTGACCGGGAGACGGTTCCCTATACCCTCTCGACGGAGTTGGGCGCATCCGCAGGCAATACTCCTTCCACTGAAAGGGAACCTGCAGATGAGAAGGGACCTGCAGCTGAGAAGGAACCTCCAGCTCCCGGCGCCGATGAGGGGATTTCCGCAACCAGCGCTCCTTCCCCGGAGAAAGAATCTTCTTCCAATAACACGGTCGTGATCGTGGTCGTTGTCCTTGCGGCAGTCGTGGTTATCCTTGCGGCAGCGCTGCTTCTCAGGAAGAAAAAAACTCTCGGGCAGGCGGGATACGGTCAGAGCAGGGGAAATGCGCCCAGTCCTTCCGGGGTTGGGGCTGCGCCGTCCCGGAGCGCAGTGATCACGGGCATGAAGGGAATCCTGGCAAACAAGACATTCCCCATAGCCGGGAGCATTGTAATGGGAAGAAATTCCCAAAAGTGCAATGTGTGCTTCCCGGTGGATGCGCAGGGCATATCCGGCGTACACTGCCAGATCCGGCAGGTAAACGGCGGTTATGAGATTATGGATCTGGGCTCCAGCAACGGTACTTACCTGGGAAGCGGCCAGAAACTCACCCCTAATGTGCCGGTATCCATTCCGGACGGAACCTATTTTTACCTTGGAAGTGCGGAGCAGCTGTTTCAGATTAAATTTTGAACGGTAGACAGGAAAGGGTTTTCCTATGATAGTTGATTCATTTCATTATACCTGTGAAGGCGGGCGCGAGATCAATGAGGATTCCTTTCTGTGCAGTACCGACCGCGGCGTTTATGTTGTGGCGGACGGACTGGGCGGACATTCGGACGGCGAAAAGGCGTCCCTTGCGGCGGTAGATTATTTTGACAAAAACTGCCTTGGCGGATACACAGGGGAAAGCGTCTCACAGCTTTTGGAGGGCGCGAACGCAGAAGTGCTGGAAATGGGCGACGGTGGCAAGAGCACCGTCGCCGCAGGCTTTCTTGAAAAAGGATGGTTCCGTTATGCCAATGCGGGGGACAGCAGAATCTATTATTTCAGAGACAATAAGATCATTGCCCAGTCGAAAGACCATTCCGTCTGTCAGGCGTCGGTGGATATGGGACTGATCCGGCCGGAGGATATCCGGGGAAACGAGGACCGTTCCAGACTTTTAAAGGTTCTGGGGGGCGAGGAAAAACTGAACATCAAGATACACTATCCGCCGATCCAAGTGCAGAACGGAGATGCCTTCCTGATCTGCAGCGACGGCTTCTGGGATTATGTCTATGAAGCCGAGATGGAGGCGGACCTTTTGAAATCCGACTGCGCGGAAGTGTGGGCGAAGCACATGCTGAAACGTCATATTCTGCGGGCACAGAATAAGGGGGACAATTACACGGTCATCTGCGGAATGATCCATCTGGATGAGGACGACGTATTTGAAGAGATACCGGATCTGCCTCCTGGGGAGGGAAGAACGCGGGCGCCCGAAGCGCGGGGGAGCCGCCGCAGGCCTTTTGTTGAACTGGTGGTTCTGGCTGTCATTCTGGTCATTCTGCTGGTAATTGCATTCCGGTGATTTCGCTTGAAACAGGAGTGTATTTTCATGTATAATAGAGGAGAAGCGGTTCGATGGTAACACTGGGTAATAAACTGTTATGCTCGGCATGTTTTTCACCAATAAAAAAAGAGCCTTGTAAAAAGTGCGGCTTTTCTGAAGAGAATTATGTGCCGGACAGTATGGTGCTTCCTGTGGGAACGGTGCTGATGGGCAATTTCATCATCGGCAGGGTTCTGGGGAGAGGCGGATTCGGAATCACTTACCTTGCCTACGATGTCAAATACAGTAAAGTGATCGCCATTAAAGAGTATTTTCCGGTAGAACTTGCCATGCGGAGACAGGGCGAGACAGGACTGATGGTGCGGGACAGGAAATCCGCGGAGCTGTTTAAGAGCGGCGTCCTGAAATTTTACAATGAAGCTGGGTTTATTGCAAGGTTTGCCGACAGCGAGGGAATCGTCAAGGTCTATCAGTTCTTTTACGAGAACAACACCGCCTATTTTACCATGGAATACCTGACGGGCATGACGTTAAAGGATTATGTGATCAACTGCGGCGTTCTCACGGCGGGACAGGCGCTGCGCATTGCGGATCAGGCGGCAGCCGCCCTGCAGAAGATCCACAGTCAGAATGTGCTGCACCGGGATGTCTGCCCCGACAATATCATGCTTTGCAGCGACGGCAGCGTTAAGATTCTGGACTTTGGCTCAGCCAGACAGGTCTTTCCCGAGGGGTCCCAGCTTTTAACGGTTATCCTGAAGCCGGGCTTTGCTCCGATCGAACAGTATATGCGCAAGGGAAAACAGGGAGAGTGGACGGATATCTATGCGCTTGCCGCGTCTATTTACTACGGACTGACCATGCAGATTCCGGAGAATCCTCAGAACAGGCTGGAGGATGATTCGGATATGGAGAACAATAGATATCATGTTGCCCCGGAGCTCTGGAGCGTTCTGTATAAAGCCATGAAGCTGAAGTACACCGACCGCTATCTCTCTACCGGGGAATTTCAGAAAGCGCTCGCAGATATTCCGATCAGACGCCAGAACATACGTATATCCGGCAGGACAATTCATAAAAAGGATACCGACAGTCCCCTCCGTCAGCTTCTTTCAAAGCTGTTTCGGGCGTGATGAGAAAAAAGGAGCATTGGTGCGGATATGATAGAGGTAAATGGAAAGAAATTGTGCGAGAACTGTTTTTCTGAGATCTCCCAGGAGCCGTGCGCCTGCTGTGGATATGGAGAGACGCAGGAGGAGACGGATCGCAGCGTCCTGCAGGCGGGTACAAAACTGAACGGACATATCCTGGTGGGAAAGGTAATGGGGAAGGGAGGGTTCGGCGTCACTTATCTGGGTTATGACTGCAGAATGGATAAAGTGGTGGCCGTAAAAGAATATTTCCCCAACGGTATCGTATACCGTTCCGGAGGGACAGAAGTGCTTTTAGCGGATGTAAAGTCCAAAGAGGTCTTTTCCAGGGGAGCGGATAAGTTCTACGACGAGGCCCAGATGGTGGCGCAGTTCAACGGGAACCCTAATATTGTCAGCGTGTTTGAGTATTTCCGGGAGAACAACACCGTTTATCTGGTGATGGAATTTCTGGACGGCATCACGTTGAAGGATTACATCAAAAAACGGGAAAACCTTTCGGACGGTCAGGTGTTGTTTGTTTTCAATAAGATGGCGTCCGCCCTGAGCATTACCCACAGCGCGGGAGTGCTGCATCGGGACATTTCTCCCGATAATATCATGCTGTGTACGGACGGCAAGGTAAAGCTGATCGATTTCGGCGCTGCCCGCCAGATCATGGAAGAGAGCGCATCCAATCTTACTGTGGTATTAAAACCGGGCTATACGCCCATGGAGCAGTACACAAAGAAGGGACAGCAGGGGGCATGGACGGATATTTACTCTCTGGGGGTTTCCCTTTATTATGCGCGGACGGGGATCCTGCTGGATGATCCTTATGAGCGTCTGGACAACGACAGGGAGTTTGAGGAGAACCGTCACGGAATCAACAAGGATCTGTGGGCTATTTTAAAGAAATGCACGATGATCAGTGCTTCAGACCGTTATGCCAGCGCCATTGAACTGAAAAAAGCCCTGGCCAGCGTTTCCGCTCCCTTAAGACCGGAACCCATTTCCGTAGGGAGCAAAGATGTGGGAAAGGAAGAAAACGGTTCCTCCGGGGATGCGGACCGTTCCCTGCAAACGGATGAGCCCGGGGAAAAGGAAACGGAACAGACCGGGGGAGAACCGGAGGAGATGTCGCTGAATCTGACGGCGGATCTTCCCGTGGACGATTCCGGCTATGACGCGACGGTCAACGTCTATAAAAAGAAAGGCGGCGGGAACCGTAAAAAACGGATCGCCGCGGTCTGCGCGATCTGCGCGGCCGTCGTGGTTCTGCTGTGCGCCGTTTCAGTCTTTATCGTGGGGCGGAGGGAAAAAGGCCCTTCTGTGGTCATCCGTTACGAAACGGATTTCGGGAATTACGGTGTGGGCAATCTGATCCCGAAGGAGAAACTGGAATCCATTGGAGGGGATGTACTCGTAACGCTGGAGATAGAGACGGGAGATTTCGTCCCGGAGGAAGACGGGAGGTTTTATTATAAAATTCGACCCATCACCGGGGACTACTGGTTTAATGTGAACACCAAGATAGTTGACACGGAAATTATTTTAATTGATGACGCTGGGTTTTTTTACGTGCGTCAGGATTGCAGCCAATTTTCTTTTACGGTCAATCAGAATCAGATCAGCCGGCTAAAGGGAATCGGATATGACGGCGAGGAGACGCTTGCAGGAATCTGGTTTACCGGTACGAACATCAAGATCCGGTCCGCCCGTCTGGAACCGGCGCCGCAGTCTTCTGAGGTCGTCAGTTACGAAACAGATTTCGGAAATAACGATGAGGGCAATCTGATCTCGAAGGAGATACTGGGATCCATTGGAGGAGACGTGTTTGCAACTATTGTGGGGGGGGGCAGAGGGAAAAGGCCCTTCTGAGGTCATTCTTTACGAAACGGATTTCGGAAATAACGGTGTGGGCAATCTGATCCCGAAGGAGAAGCTGGAATCCATTGGAGGGGATGTACTCGTAACGCTGGAGATAGAGTCGGCATATTTCGTTTCGGAGGAAGACGGGAAGTTTTATTATAAAATTCGGCCTGTCACCGGGGACAATAATGTGGCCATCGAGATAGTTGACACAGAAATTATTTCAATTGATGACGCTGGGTTTTTTTATGTGCGTCCGAGTTGCAGCCAATTTTCTTTTATAGTCAATCAGGATCAGATCAGCCAGCTAAAGGGAATCGGATCTGACGGCGAGAAGGCGATTGCAGGAATCTGGTTTACCGGTATGAACATTAGGATCCGATCCGCCCGTCTGGAACCGGCGCCGCAGTCTTCTGAGGTCATCCTTTACGAAACGGATTTCGGAAATAACGGTGTGGGCAATCTGATCCCGAAGGAGAAGCTGGAATCCATTGGAGGGGATGTACTCGTAACGCTGGAGATAGAGACGGGAGATTTCGTCCCGGAGGAAGACGGGAGGTTTTATTATAAAATTCGACCCATCACCGGGGACTACTGGTTTAATGTGAACACCAAGATAGTTGACACGGAAATTACTTTATTTGATGAGGCTGGGTTTTTTTACGTAAAGCAGGATTGCAGCCAATTTTCTTTTATAGTCAATCAGAATCAGATCAGCCGGCTAAAGGGAATTGGATCTGACGGCGAGGAGGCGCTTGCAGGAATCTGGTTTACCGGTACGAACATCAAGATCCGGTCTGCCCGTCTGGAACGGGCGCCCCAGTAAGACCGGATCGGACCGGCGCGAGTTTGGGGCTGTCGGTCTTTCAGCGGGAGAGCGGCACGGAATATCTGGGAAGGGAGGGGCGGCTACGGATACGGTAAGTCTTGAAAAAAAGCTGAGAGAGGACAGTTTTTTTGACGAAGCGGCGGTTCTGGAATCCAGAACGCCCGAAATTCATCTTCTCATCAACCAGTATATCACTGACAAGAACCTTTCACACGCTGACATCATTCGTATGCTCAACGTGGAGAGAAGTTACGGATATCAGATCCTCAACGGGAAGCGTACGCCTACCAGAGAACAGATGATACGGCTGGGTCTGATCTTTCGGCTTACGCTGCCGGAGCTGCAGAGATTTCTGAAAGCTGCGGGCAAGCCGGCGCTGTATGCCAGAAATATGGCGGATGCAAGAGTCATCTATGCGGTGGAGCACGGCTTCGATTATGACCGGGCCTGCGAATTTGCCATGGAAAAAGTATAGGATGAGACGATGCAGAAAATATGCGGAAGATGTTCTTCTCCTGTCAGGGGAAAATATTGTCCGGTGTGCGGCTATGACTGCGAAAGCGCCGAGGAATCGGTGGCGCTTAAGGCGGGAACAGTTCTGGATCAGAGATATGTGCTGGGGCGTGTGATCGGTTCCGGCGGTTTTGGGATCACATACCTGGCGTATGACACGGAAGAAGAAAAAACGGTGGCAATAAAGGAATATTATCCGAAAGGCGTGGCTTTGCGGGGAGAAGATAATCTTTCCGTGGAGCCTTATGCTTCTGCGCAGGCAGATGAATTCAGAAAAGGGATGGAGAGCTTTCGGAGAGAGGCGGAGATCCTGTCGGGACTGGACGCCGACGTTGTCATGAAGATATTCGGCACGTTTTCGCAGAACGGCACGGTATATTATGTCATGAAATATGTCCATGGGATCACCCTGAAGGAGTATGTTTCCCAAAATGGGAAGATTACGGAGGGACAGGCTCTTTATGCCGCCCGGGAGGCCGCGGCGACTTTTGAGGCGATCCATGAGAGGAATGTGATTCACAGGGATCTGTCGCCCAATAATGTCATGATTGACATGGACGGCAGATTTCGGATCGTGGATTTCGGAAATGCAAGACAGTTTTTTGCAAAAGAGGGAAAAAGCATGACGGTGAACCTTAAGCCGGGGTTTGCACCGCTGGAACAGTATCAGCGTCATGGTAATCAGGGACCATGGACGGATCTTTATTCTCTCGGCATGGTGTTGTACTATGGCCTTACTCTGAAGGTCCCGGAAGATCCCATGGCCAGGCTGGATGACGACAGAATCTTTCAGGAGGAGCTGTCGCGCATGAATCCCAGACTCGCGGCGGTGCTTGAAAAGCTGTGTCAGGTGAAGGTACAGGAAAGGTACGCCTGTGTACAGGAGCTGAGTAAGGCGCTGGACAAGCTGAAAATCGTTCCGGAATATTTCAGGGCCGGTGATTGAGAGGGTACCGCCGGAGGGACGGTTTTCTGAGCGTACAAATCTTTATTTCACGCAATTTCTGCGGCATTTTTCAAGACAACAATTCATCTCACAGGAGAAGTCTGCCTGTATTATCTGTTTACAACGGGACAAGGCACGTACCCGGCGAAAAAGTATTAAAACTTTCGTACGGGTATATTGTCAAAACAAAAGATCCTATGCTAGAATTGAAAGTGAGGATGATCAACATTAATCTTCCGGCGGGACACAGGCTTCTTCGGGAGTGCGTGCCGCTGTATGAGTATTCCTGGTTCATCGAACGGGTGAGGGCATACATAAAGGAAGGTCAGGACCGCGATAGCGCGGTTACCCTTGCGGTGAGGGACAGTGTGCGGGATTCTGCAAATACCTGCACAGGAGAAACCAGAGACAACGGACAGCAGGAATATGCCGGCGTAATAAGAGGATGCGGTTTGCAAATGTAGGGAGAGGGAAGATCTGACTTTCCCTTATTTCAGCGGCCAGAAAAAACTCGAGGGTGCCGCGGAGATCACGAAAAACCGGATGATGCTGTATTATTCGGAACATTACGGGAGATAGAAGGAAACGTGGGCCGCAACGGGTACAAGATGCGGATTGTGCGGAACGGTTGACAGAAAATTGCCGCCGGGGTAAAATTACAGAAAATGACAGAATTACAGAAAAAAAGGGAAATTTACGTTTCCCGGAATATACGGGGAGGCATGGATAATGTTTTGCGCAAAATGTGGACGGCCTGTGAAAGACAATGCGAAATTCTGCACTAACTGCGGTGCGCCGGTTCAGCAGATACCGGCGGGAGCAGAGCAAGCGCCGGAAGCGGTTAAGGCACAGGTACCGGCGGGAGCGGAGCAAGCGCCGGAAGCGGTCAAGGCACAAGTACCGGCAGGAGCGGAGCAAGCGACGGAAGCGGTTAAGGCACAGATACCGGCGGGAGCGGAGCAAGCGCCGGAAGCGGTCAAGGCACAGGTACCGGCGGGAGCGGAGCAAGCGACGGAGGCGGCCAAGGCACAGATATCGGCGGGAACTGTCAGCAAGGCCGTGACCGGGACACTGGAGACGCCGCAGTCGTCCGGAACGGACAGGAAAAAGAAGAAGCGGACGCCGCTTTATATTGTTTTGGGCATTGTGCTGGCGGCACTGATCGGCGGAGGCTGCTTTGCCTTTTACGTCATACGCGGCAACATGCAGTATCAGGCTGCGCTGGGCAAGGCGCAGGATGCCATGGAGGAAGGACAGTTTTCCGAGGCTTTGGATTATTATGAAGAGGCGCTGAATCTGCGTCCTGACGGTGCAAAAGCAAAGGAAGGCCGGGTACAGGCCGAATATCAGGCTGCGCTGCAGGATGGCGAAAAAGCGTTGGAAAAGGGAAATTATAAAAAAGCTCAGACATATTTCAAGGATGCTCTGGAGGTAGTCCCGGACGGAGAGGAAGCAAAAGAGGGTGTGGCAAGAGCCGTTATGGGACAGGCAGAAGAGTGCATGCAGCAGGAGGATTTTTCTCAGGCTTATGAACTGCTTGAAAAGCTTGAGATTGATCAGACTTTTTCGGATTATGAGCGTTATACCGATCTGTTGTCGGCGGCCGGAATGAATCCGGAGATCATCTCCGTGGATGCGGGCAGTTTTCCGGTGGTTTCCGTTACTTTGTCCTGTGGAAGCGAGGTGACGGCCGATCAGATTACCGTATCGGAGAGCGGACAGGAACGCGCGCTGCGGGATGTTAAACCGGCAGAAGGCGGAGTTACCCTGAGCTATGAAAGCGACGATGCGGCGTATGATTCGGAGCATCGTGAATTTACGGTGACACTGACGGCCGGGAATTTTACCTTTCAGCGTTCGTCCGCATACGACACCCCACGGTTTGAACAGGCCAATGTGAAGCTGATCTCTTCCGACGTATCGGCCTATCCTGTCATCCGGGCTTACTTCCGGGTGGAAAAGCAGAGCGACGGCACAACGGTGGAAAATCTGAATGCGGATGCTTTCCAGATTCAGGAACGTCTTCAGGGGGGAGAGTATCTTGCCAGAGAGATCCGGGCGGTGTCGCCGCTGGAGAGTCTGGGCCTGAACATCGACCTTGTGGCGGACAAAAGCAGCAGTATTTCGTGGGACGATATGAACAGCATCAAGAGAGTTATGATCGAATTTGTCAACAATCTCCATTACAATGTGGGAGATAAGGCGGAGGTATTGGCCTTTGACGATATTGTTCAGCAGATGTGTTATTTTACCGATGACGCCGGATTGCTTGCAAACGGTATCAACAATATGGCGACCGACGGTCTCACTGCCTTTTATGACGCCGTGTACGCCGGGATCCAGAACGCCAGCCTTCAGGGCGGCGCCAGATGCGTCATTGCTTTTACCGACGGCATGGACAACCGCAGTATCCATACGGCGTCCGAGGTCATCAACTATGCAAATACGAACCAGGTTCCCGTTTATATCATTGGCGTCGGCAGCAGCGTAGATGCCTGGACCCTGCAGGATATTGCGACACAGACCGGGGGACGTTACTGGTTCATCAGCGATCTCTATGATCTGGAAGATATCTTCAGTGAGGTATACGCCGAGCAGAAGGAGCTTTACATGGTGGAGTATGTCAGCGATCCCAACGCGGATCCGTATGCCGTGCGGGAGCTGCAGACTTCCGTGAGAGGGGGAGGATATAAGGGCAGCGATTTTTCCAGCTTTACGCCGGCGTTTTCCGTGCAGGGTCTTACCCACGAATCTCATTATGAACTGGTTCCCGGCACCTGTACCTGGGAGGAGGCGAACCAGCGCTGCCAGCAAATGGGAGGACATCTTGCCACGATTACTTCACAGGCGGAATTGGATGAGATCATTGCTCTGGCAGAACAGAACGACTGCAAATACGTCTGGCTGGGCGGGTATACTTCTTATGATTACAATGGGAATGTTTTCGGACATTGGGTGACCGGAGAAGATTTTTCCTTCCAGTATTGGGGGGACGGCCAGCCCTCCCGTCAGGACCTTGACGGAACGCCGGAATGGTATATCATGCTCTGGTATGTGCATGGCGAGTGGAGATGGAACGACCAGCGAAACGATCCTGCCGCCGTCTCCAAGGCGTTGAATCAGAATATGTGCTTTATCTGTGAATATGAGGATTGAGAACATGAAGAAACGAATCCATTCACAGCGCCGTTTGCGGCTGGCTGTTCTGATCCTGATTCCGGTGATCGTTTTGGGGGCGCTGGCAGTCTGGACTGTTCGTCGGGCAACTGACGCACAGGCGGGATCCGACGGAGAAGGGGCAGGTTTTTCGCCTGTGCCCGCTGTGTCGGCGGCTGTGCCGGAGACTTTGGACGGCGACGCGGGGAAGGATATGACCGACACCGGATCGGAAGATGCGCCGGACGACGCGGGAAATACGACCGACGCCGGGCCGGAAGGTGCGCCGGACGACGCAGGGAAGGATACGACCGACGCCGGATCGGAAGGCGTGCCGGATGTCACGCCGCAGCCTGCGGCCGATGCCGTCTCGAAACCCGGTGCAGAAGCAGGCTCTGAGAATGGGGAGGAATATTCATCCGCAGTGAGGGAGCTTCTGACCGGCATGACCCTGCGGGAGAAGGTGTGCCAGATGATGCTGGTCACGCCGTCTGCCCTTACGGGGGTGTCCAAGGTGACTTCTGCGGGGGAGACTACCCGGGCCGCGCTGGAAAAATATCCGGTGGGAGGTCTGGATTACAATAAGAGCAACATGGTCAGCAAGCAGCAGGTGGCGCAGATGCTTGCCGATGTACAGAGCTATTCCCGGATTCCCCTGATCCTTACCTGTGACGAAGAGGGCGGCCGGGTTGCGCGGCTGATGAATACGATCGGCACCACATGGGTGGACGCCATGCTGGATTATAAGGATGACGGACCTGAAGTCGCCCGGTCCAACGCGCTGACCATTGCGCAGGATATGTCCGCGCTTGGCTTTAACATGGATCTGGCCCCTGTGGCTGACGTATGGTCCAATCCGGAGAATACCGTGATTGGAGATCGTGCGTACAGCGACGACTTTGATCAGGCGGTGTCTTTGCTGCCCTCCGCGGTGGCAGGATTTCAGGAGGGCGGCGTCGCCTGCGTGATAAAGCATTTTCCCGGGCACGGCGATTCCTCCGCAGACAGCCATTACGGTTCCGTATATATCTACAAAACGCTGGATCAGCTGCGCGCGCAGGAACTGCGCCCTTTTCAGGCGGCGATTGACGCGGGGGCGGACGCCGTGATGATGGGTCATCTCATTGTGCAGGATGTGAGCGAAGAACCCGCTGTATTCAGTTATGAGATGGTGACGGAACTGCTTCGTGAGGAAATGGGCTTTCAGGGGGTAGTGATGACGGACGCCCTGAACATGAAAGCCATATCCGATCATTACACCAACGCGCAGGTCGCGGTGATGGCGGTACAGGCCGGCGTGGACATGCTGCTGTGTCCCATGGATCTTGACGGGGCCATTGAAGCGCTGGTCTCGGCCGTGGAATCCGGAGAAATCGAGGAATCACGCATTGATGAAAGCGTTCTGCGTATTCTTCGACTGAAAGAGAACAGGGGGATTCTGTAAAACATCGGTTACGAACGGCGCGGACTGAACTGTTACAATCTGCGGAATTCTTGAAATTATTTATTGACATATGCGGCCGCATATAGTAAAATACATGAATGTGGCAGTGTTTCCAAGCGCGGAGCCAAAGCCCCGGCAACGCGTTTGAACAATAGAAAACAAGCTGTTTCGCAAAGCTTTGGAAGGCAGCCGGACATCTGCGGACCGGAGGGAAGCGGGACACAACAAAGTGACAAGCAATACGGAGGGAACATAATGAAAACATTTATGGCTAGTCCAGCTACAATCGATAGAAAATGGTATGTAGTAGACGCTGACGGCAAGACTCTTGGCCGTCTTGCTTCCGAGGTCGCAAAGGTTCTCAGAGGCAAGAACAAACCTATCTTTACCCCTCATATCGACACAGGCGATTATGTGATCGTCGTGAACGCGGAGAAGGTTCAGGTGACTGGAAAAAAACTGGATCAGAAGGTTTATCATCATCATTCCGACTATGTGGGCGGCATGAAGGAAGCGACGCTGAGAGAGAAGATGGCAAAGAAGCCCGAGCAGGTGATCGAACTTGCTGTGAAGGGAATGCTTCCCAAGGGACCTTTAGGAAGGCAGATGTTCACGAAGCTTTTTGTATATGCGGGACCTGACCACAAGCATGCGGCTCAGAAACCGGAAACGCTGACATTCTAAAGGATAGGAGGAAAACAGATCATGGCAAAAACGGAGAGGTACTACGGTACGGGAAGAAGAAAGAAATCCATCGCCAGAGTATATCTGGTACCCGGAAAAGGCGATGTTACCATTAATAAGAGAAGCATGGACGATTATTTTGGGCTGGAGACGCTGAAAGTTACCGTCCGTCAGCCTTTGGTGGCCACGGATACCGCAGGCAAGTATGACGTGCTGGTAAACGTACACGGAGGCGGATATACCGGACAGGCAGGCGCTATCCGGCACGGTATTGCAAGGGCTCTGCTTCGTGTGGACGCAGATTACAGACCTGTTCTGAAGAAGGCGGGATATCTGACCAGAGACCCTCGTATGAAGGAGAGAAAGAAGTACGGCCTGAAGGCAGCCCGTCGTGCGCCGCAGTTTTCCAAGCGCTGATCTGGCTGCGCGGAAATCTATACGTCAAGATGTAAAAATCCCGGAAGCAGGACAGTTCCGGGATTTTATTATGGTCCGGGCGCGGCTTTTTCGGAAGAACCGGGGAATCGTTTCATTATTTTCGGACCGCTTGAGAGGGGTGAAAAAGAGATGCTGATCATTGCAGCAGCTCCATGCAGAGTCTGAGGAATCTGCGTGGAGGAAATAATTTTGACGGTTTCCTCAGACTTTGCTTCTGATCTGAAAATAAACAGAACAAAAGGAGCAAAGTGATGAAATTTATAAAAAAGAAGGAATTACGGGAGTTAAGGGATTTCCTGATCCTTTGGAGCACACAGAGCGTATCCCAGCTTGGCAGCAGCATCACGGGCTTTGCACTGACGCTGTGGCTGTACGAGACCACAGGATCTTCTCTTGACACGGCGGCGCTTGCGATCTGCTCTTATGTGCCTTATGTGCTGATGAGCGTTTTTGCAGGAGCGTGGACAGACCGATTTGAAAAAAAGAAGACAATGCTTGGCTGTGACACGTTTGCGGCAATCTGCACAATGATTCTGTGGATATTGTTTCGGACAAACAGCCTGATGGTATGGCATTTGTATGTTTTGAATGCAGTTACGGGGTTAATGAATACCGTTCAGCAGCCTGCCGGCGAAGTGGCCATGACGCTGATAACACCGGAAAAGTATTATCAGAAAACAAGCGGGTTCCGCTCTCTGTCAAGAAGCCTGATCTCTGTGGCGAATCCTTTGATTGCGACTTCCCTGTATGCTTTCTGCGGGCTCGATGGCGTGATCGCGGTTGACCTTGGCAGCTTTATTGTTGCGTTCACCGCATTGCTGTTTTTCGTCAGGATTCCGCAAAACAAAAGCGACCAAAAAGAAAGCACGGCGGATCTTGCGAGAGAGGGATTCCGATTCCTGAGAGAGAATCGGCTTATTCTGGCGCTGATCCTTTTTATGTCCGGCGTTAATTTTGTGGCGTCCGCCTTCGATGCGGTACTGCCCGGTTATGTTCTGCCGAATCCGAAGGGCGGCACCGCTGTTTTGGGAATTGTCACGTCCTGTTCCGGCATCGCCATGATCGCCGGAAGTCTGGCGGTTTCCGTTTTGCCGAAACCGAAAAACAGGATCAAGGTTATTTATCTGACAATGCTGTTTTCTCTGGGAAGCGAGAATTTTCTGCTGGCGTTTTTCAGGGAGCCGATAGTGTGGTGTCTGGGACAGATCATAGGATGGATTCTTGTGCCGATTATGGACGCCAACTTGGATGTGATCCTCAGGACATCTGTTCCTGTAAAACTGCAGGGCCGCATTTATGCCTGCCGCAATACGCTTCAGTTTTTTACCATTCCGATCGGATTGTTTACAGGCGGGTTTATGGTAGACCACATTTGCGAACCGTTGATGAGAAGATATGGCGGCCTGCCAGTCCTGAAAGCGCTTTTTGGCACAGGAAAGGGTTCCGGGGCAGCGCTGATGATGCTGGTGCTTGGTGTGAGCGGAAGCCTGCTCTGTATCGTTACAGGCAAACAGCTGAATCGGTATCGGTATCCCTGAGGGATTTACAGGGGGCTGTTGCGAAATAGATGGATCATCTATGGAGCAGTGGCTCCCTTTTTATATTGCAGGGCAATCTTTTCATAAGCCACCTGCTATGCAAAAGAATTTCCTTCGCGGTTGTGAAGCGCAGCGGAGTCTGGTATAATGGTTTTGCTGTGGGAATTATGTCATTGGAATTATGGCGTTGGAAGTTTTACTGTAGAATGGGAGGTCCCAAATGACTGACAAAAACAAGACCTGTATTGTCCCTGAAAAAAATTCCGCGGGACGACAGGCCAATCTGGATCTTTTGCGATGCGTGGCTATGATGATGGTCGTCGTCCTGCATTATCTGGGAAAAGGAAATCTTCTGACGAGTCTCCAGACACCGGATCTGTATCCGGCGGAATATCTGGCGTGGCTTCTGGAAAGCTTCTGTATGGTGGCCGTCAATGTATATATGTTCATCAGCGGGTATTTTCTCTGCACCTCTTCCTTTCGGGTCAGCCGTCTCATTCAGCTTGTGCTCCAGGTCTGGATGTATTCCGTTGTGTTCGGACTGATCGGATCAATAACTGGCGTTATTAAAGAGACGCCTGTGGACACACATTACTATCTGACGCTGCTATTTCCCGTTTCCATGAATCATTACTGGTTTCTGACGGCATACATTTTTCTCTATCTGCTTCTGCCCTTTCTCGGAACCGCGGTGCGGCGGATGACAAAACGGCAGCTTGGAACCGCGGTGCTGTTTCTGCTGGCGGCCTTCAGCGTTTTAAAGAGCGTGCTGCCGGCAAGACTGGAAACGGACATGCAGGGCTATGACTGCCTGTGGTATATCTGTGTATTTGCGGCGGCTGCCTATCTGCGCCGCTTCGGGGTTCCTTTTCTGGAAAAGAGGGGACGCGGGATTGCGCTTTATGTGGTCTGCTGTCTGATGGTCTTCGGCGGGACCATGCTTCTCAGGCAGGTGTTTCTGCGGACCGGAAGTCTGGAGCGTATGTTGAAAATGTGTCTGGAATACAATCATATATTGGCGTTTTTGGCGGCGGCAGGGCTGTTCGCGGCTTTCCGAAGGTTGAAGATATCCGGTTGGTTTGCGGCTTTTGTCTGCCGGATCGCGCCGTATACGCTGGGGGTGTATCTGCTGCATGAAAATCTGGGCCTGCGGTACAGCTGGCAGAAATGGCTCGGATGCGACGCGCTTCACGTGGCCGTTCTGCCCGATGATAACACGTGTTATCGGCTGCAGTCGGCGCCGGGGCTGGTACTTTATACGGCGGCCGCCGTGGTGTGCGTGTTTGCGGCGGGGATTCTGACGGAAATGCTGCGGGCCGCGTTGGTCAGGGCGGCGGATCGGATACTGGGACTGCTCGGCCCTTACCGGAAACTGAAATGTTTTGTGAAAAGGCTGGATGAAACTTTCCGGGAGGAAACCCAGGAACCATCCCTTTGAACAGCGGCATAAAAGACGGAGAGAGCGGACGGAAAAGAGGGAAGTTTTAAATAAAATAACAAACGATTTTGTATTGGAGAGGCAGGAGATCCATGGATTGCGGAGAAAGCAGTACAGCGAATCAGGGAAGGATGGCAGAAAACAGCATGACAAAAACCAGCGCGGATGACCGGAAGAGGGGGATGGCGTCCAAAAGCGCCGCAGGGGCCGGCGTGTGGGACGGCAGGTCTGCCCGGGAGAGATTCGGGGGGATCCTGGAAATTATTTTTGCGGTAATCCTTGCCGTTTATCCGCTGCGTCATGTCAACTGGGGGCTGGATCTGTGGGATACGGGTTACAGTTATGCAAACTTTCAATATATGGGGACGGATCACATGGATCCCATGTGGCTGTTTTCTACTTATCTCGCGAACGCGGTGGGACACGGAATTTCGATGCTGCCGGGCGCGGGAAGTCTTGTCGGCATGAACCTGTACACAGGTCTTTTGGTGAGCATTCTGGCGCTGTCCGGTTTCTTTTTCTGTGTGAGGGTGGTAAAAATGCCTTCCTGGATCGTCTTTCTGGGAGAGATGGCGGCGCTGGGGCTCTGCTGGTGCCCCACGGCGAAGCTGTATGACTATCTGACGTATCTCTTGCTGCTTTATTGCGTGATTCTGTTGTATTTCGGGCTGACAAGGGAGAAAAAATGGTGTCTGTTCGGCGCGGGCGTCTGCCTTGGGGCCAATGTGCTGGTAAGGTTTTCCAACGTGCCGGAGGCTGTCCTCATTCTGGCGGTATGGGGCTGGGACGTCATCCTCTGGGTGGAGGCCGGGAAAGAAGGACGCCGCAGAGAGCGGGGAAATTTCTGGAGAAGGCTTTTAAAGCATACGCGCTGGTGCCTGCTTGGATATCTGGCGGCGCTTGCCGTGCTTCTGGGATGGATCCATCTGCGGTACGGGATCGGCGCTTATGCGGAGGGGATCCGGCAGCTTTTTGCCATGACGGACAATGCGGTTTCTTATCGGCCCCGCACCATGCTGGCAGATCTGGTGTATGTCTATGTTTCCCATCTGTACTGGGTGATCCGGCTGGGCGTGATCACGGCCGCGGGTATGGCGCTGGGAGCGGCGGCCCAAACGGTGCGGGAGCGTTTGGCAGAAGCGAAACAAAACTCGGCTCTCTTCGCTGCGCGTGCGCTGCAGGCAGGCTTCGGAGCGGTGTGGGGGCTGATCTGCGTCGTCACACTGGTATGGCTTTATCGCAGAGGATTTTTTTCCTTTCGATACTACAGTTACGACTCCATCTGGCATCCGGGGGTACTGTTCTTGATGCTGACGATGTTTACGGCGGCTGTTCGGATCTTTTATCCGGGAACGCCCCGGGAGGAACGGCTGCTTGGCGGTATGGTGCTTCTTGTCGTGTTTTTTACATCCGTAGGGAGCAACAATAATATTTATCCCAGTCTGAACAATCTGTTTCTGGCCGCTCCTTATACAGTGTGGCAGTGTGTGCGTTTTATCAGGAGCGTATCAGACATACAGTTTAAGAAACTGCGTATTTCGCTTTTTCCGCTGAAAGGCATGCTGGCGGTGTTCCTTGTTCTGTGCGGCTTTCAGTTTGGGATGTTCGGAGCGGTGTTTATGTTTGCGGAAGGAACCGGAGTCCGAAATACGGACAGCTATGTGGAAAACAATGAATGCCTGAAGGGAATCCGCATGAGCGGGGAAAAAGCGCTCTGGATGACCCGGATCAGCGAATATGTGGAGGAAAACAGACTGCAGGGAAGCGATGTGATTCTTTACGGAGACATTCCGGCGTTGTCCTATTATCTCGGGATGCCTGCGGCGTTTAATCCCTGGTGCAGTCTGCAGTCCTACAGAGCGGAACAGATGGAGCGCGCCATGGCGGAGGTGGCGGAGCAGATGAGAAATACGGGATACAGACCGCCGGTCATCGTGGAGGACATCTACATCGCCTATTGGACCGGCGGAGAAGAAGCGCTCGAGGAAATGGGGCTTTCCAGGGAAAGAATCCAGATCGTCTCCCAGGATCAAAAATGGCGGATGCTTGTAAAATTTCTGGAGGAACACAATTACCGGGAGGACTTGGACAACGGGAAATTCACCGTGTTCCGGTGAGAGGGCAGTTTTTTCAGGCGCAGCGCGCGCCCGCATCATGCTTGTAAAAGGGAAAATCCGGAAGAAAACCGGGAGGAAAGGAAAATCCGGAAGGAAGGGAAATTCAGGAGGAAGGGAAAACCGGAAGGAAGGGAAAAACGAAGAGAAGAGCCCGCAGCTTACAAAAGCTGCAGGCCCTTTTTTTGCGCTTCTTCCATGACCTCGCGGGGCCACAGGGAACACTGGACTTCTCCGATATGCGCCTTGCGCAGGAAAAACATACAGATTCTGGACTGGCCGATGCCGCCGCCGATGGTGTAGGGAAGTTCCTCCGCCAGCACGGCTTTGTGGAAAGGAAGCCTGGCCCGCTCGGGGCATCCCGCTTTTTCCAGCTGTTCCGTGAGGGACTTTTTGTCTACCCGGATTCCCATGCTGGACAGTTCCAGCGCAATGTCGAGCACGGGATAATAGACGATGATGTCCGCGTTCAGAGCCCAGTCGTCGTAATCCGGCGCCCTGCCGTCGTGGGGTTCGCCGTTCTCCAGTTTATCGCCGATCTGCATGACGCAGACGGCGCCCTTTGCCTTCGCAATATAATATTCCCGCTCTTTGGGAGTGTAATCCGGAAACATCTCTTCCAGCTCCCGGGTGGTAATGAAAAAGATATCGTGGGGCAGGATCTCTTCTATGTAGTCATATTCTATGGCAAGGTATTTTTCTGTTTTCCGAAGCACATTATAGACGGTTCGGACGGTATCCTTCAGGGTATCCAGATTGCGGTCTTCCTTCCGGATGATCTTTTCCCAGTCCCATTGATCCACATAGATGGAATGAATATTGTCCGCTTCCTCGTCTCGACGGATGGCGCTCATGTCCGTATAGAGACCTTCGCCCACGGAAAAACCGTACTTTTTCAGGGCGTAGCGCTTCCACTTGGCAAGGGACTGCACGATCTCGCCCTCTCTGCTGTCCTGATACTTGATGTCGAAGGTGACGGGGCGCTCCACGCCGTTTAAGTTGTCGTTGAGACCGGAGAGGGGGTCTACAAAGAGCGGCGCCGAAACTCTCAGAAGATGCAGCCGCTCCGCCAGAAGATTCTGGAAAAAATCTTTTACTGTTTTGATGGCCACCTGAGTCTCATACAGATTCAGATGGGATTTGTAATTTTTCGGTAACCTGATGTCTGTCATTGTTTTTGACCTTTCTTGTATGCCGGCGAAACTGCACCGTTTAAGGGATTGCTATACAGCGTATGCTGTACCATATACAATTTAACCCCTTTTCCGGCTTTTTGGCAACAGATTTTTATAAATGAGGATAAATTTTTCAGCTTTTTTCCACAAAAGGACTTGCCACAGAAGAACAGGTGTGCTATCCTTGGAATAGAACACACGTTCTATATGGAGGACAAAATGCAATATGTTACCGTAGACGGGGAGCGGCGTTCCCTGTCGGAAAAGCTGCTGATCCTGTCGGATGCGGCCAAATATGACGTTGCCTGTACCTCCAGCGGCGTGGAGCGAAGAGGGAACGGACGGGATATGGGAAACTGTGTGGCGGCCGGGATCTGCCACAGTTTTTCCGGCGACGGGAGATGTATCTCGCTGCTTAAAATCCTTATGACCAACGAGTGCGTATATGATTGTAAATACTGCCGGAACCGCTCTACCAGTGATATTCCCCGTGCCACTTTCACGCCGGAGGAAATCTGTACCCTGACCATGGAGTTTTATCGAAGAAATTATATCGAGGGTCTGTTCTTGAGCTCCGGTATTCTCCGAAATCCTGACTATACCATGGAACTTCTCTTCAGGACGCTGTGGCTGTTGAGGAACCGGTACCGCTTTAACGGGTATATCCATGTCAAGGCCATACCGGGCGCGGATCCGGAGCTGATCGGGAAAACGGGGTATCTGGCGGACCGGATGAGCGTCAATTTGGAGCTGCCGACAGCGGAGGGACTGCGGACGCTGGCGCCCAGCAAGCACCGGAAAAATATTCTGACCCCCATGCGTCGGATACAGAACGGCATTCAGGCGAACCGGAACGATCTTGTGTTGTATCGCAGCGCGCCCCGTTTTGTGTCCGGCGGCCAGTCCACGCAGATGATCGTCGGCGCAACGCCGGAGAGCGACTGGCAGATTATGAACGTGGCGGAGAGTCTCTACAGAAAATTTGACCTGAAGAGAGTGTTCTATTCCGCCTTTGTGAACGTGACGGGGGACAGCGCTCTGCCGGCGCTGCCCGGAGGACCGCCGCTGCTCAGGGAGCACAGGCTGTATCAGGCGGACTGGCTGCTTCGCTTTTACGGATTTCGGGCATCGGAGCTTCTGGATGAAAAACACCCGTTTTTTAATGTGCTTTTGGATCCCAAGGAGGACTGGGCCATTCGGAATCTGGGACAATTCCCGGTGGAAATTAACCGGGCTCCGCTGGAACAGTTGTTGCGTGTGCCGGGGATCGGCGTAAACAGCGCCCGCAGGATCGTAGCCGCGCGGAGAAGCGCCGCTCTCACTTTTAGCGATCTGAAAAAGATTGGTGTGGTATTGAAACGCGCCCTGTATTTTATTACATGCGGCGGGCGAATGCTGTATCCCGTGAAGTTGGAGGAAGACTATATCGTGAGGAACCTGACGGACCGGAGGGACAGGGTGCGGTTTGGAAGCGACGGCATGACGTACCGCCAGATGTCGCTGTTTGACGACGGCGTTTTTTCGCGGCCGGTAAGGCCTGTGGAACAGGCGCAGGACGCGGTGGGCCAGTTGTGACGGAAAACGGAGGACGGGCGCGGGACGAGACGGCGGCGTTGGGAGGCGCGGATGCTTATTTATGTGTGTGAAGATTCCCTGGAGGGTATTTTTACAGGAATCTACAGGGCTTATGAAGAAAAGAGGGATCCGCTGGACACGGCGCTTTCTCTGACGGACGATCCGGTGCTGTTTGCGGAAAAGACGGCGGTGGAGCCGGACGGGACGCGGGCGTTTAAAGTTGGCCGCACCCTGCGGAGAAGGTTTGGGGAGGACGACTATCTGCGTCTCTGTCAGGCGCTGGCTGCGGAAGACGAAAGGAAGGCCCAGGCGGTTTACCGGACGGTAGCCCGGGGACTTGAGACAAACTGCAGGCCGGGACACCTTTTTGACAGTCTGGCGGATGACAATGTGCAAACGGCATTTTCTCTTGCCCGGGGAGCGGGCCGCGAGATCGGACATCTTCAGGGTTTTGTCCGTTTTCAGGAGCTGAAGGACAGGATACTGTATGCTGTGATCGGACCGAAGAATAACGTGCTGACATTTCTGATGCCCCATTTTGCGGACAGACTTCCGGGAGAAAATTTTGTGCTGTTTGACAGAGAAAGAAATCTTTTCGGCGTTCATCCGGCGTACAGGGAATGGTATCTCTTTCAGGGGGAGACGGAAGAGCCCGTTCTTTGTCCGACAAAAGAGGAGGAACGGTACCGGGAGCTTTTTCGAGCGTTTATCCGGGGCATTGAGATTCAGGAGCGGCGGAATCCGCAGCTTCAGGCGAAACTGCTTCCCCGGCATTTCCGGGAATACATGACGGAGTTTCAAAACGCAGGGGGACAAAAGTCTGCAAAATAAACAAAAAAATTTGCAAAATCCGTCCTTTTTTTAGTGAGGAAAACAATTTACAACAGGAAGAATTTGAATATAATAATACATTATAGAACACAATATCTCAAAGGAACTTTTGAGGTTGCCGGAAAGGATGGTTGGAAATGGTAAAGACGATTCAGTTAACACCAGATGAGGTCCAGCACTTTGTGGAAGTAACATCCCGTTGCGATTTCGACATTGACATTTCCTATAACAGGTATGTAGTGGATGCCAAATCGTTTTTAGGAGTGTATGGACTGGATTTCAGGAGTCCGCTCACCGTATCTTATGAAGGCTACAATGCAGAGCTGGAAGAGCTTTTGAATAAGCTTGCCCGCGCCTGCTAGTTTGTGGATTCCGCAGCCTATGCGCGATGCGCCCGAATGGGGCTGCGTACGAAAAGATTGACTCCCCGTGAAAGATGAATTATGATCTTTCAGGGGGAGTTTTGTGTTTTGGGAGACAACGGTATCTGGATGCGTCCTTACAGGCCGCACCGCGGAGGAAGACAGAAAGCATGGCGCAGTTTCGGGAGGATGGGAAAATAACAGAAAAGGCAGAACAAACAGCAGAACAATCAGCAGAAAAAGCGGAGGTCCGCATCTCTGTCAGAAATCTGGTGGAATTTATTCTGCGCCATGGAGACATCGATAACCGGATCCAGACCTCGCCGGACAATGCCATGCAGGAAGGCGGCAGAATCCACAGAATGATTCAGCGCAGGATGGGGGCGGAGTATCAGGCGGAGGTGACGCTTCGGTATGTTCTGCCGGGAGAAAACTATGCGCTGGTGGTGGAAGGCAGAGCGGACGGTATTTTCCGTCAGGAGGAAGCCGTTGTGATCGATGAGATCAAGGGAACTTACCGGGAGCTGGCCGGAATGAAGGCGCCCATGCCGCTGCATCTGGCGCAGGCAAAGTGCTACGCCTATATGTACGGATCCCGGGAGGGCCTGAAACAGATGCGTATCCGGCTGACCTACTGTCATATTCCAACGGAGGACATCCGTTATTTTTATGAAGACGATACCATTGAAGCGCTGGAACAGTGGTTTGGGGAACTTATCGGCGCCTACCGGAAATGGTCGGATTATACCTGGGAATGGAAAAGGACCCGACAGAGATCCATAGAGGGCCTGGCATTTCCGTTCCCCTATCGGGAAGGCCAGAAGGAACTGGCAGCCCATGTCTACAGAACGATCTACCACGGGAAAAAGCTTTTTCTCGAGGCGCCGACCGGCGTCGGAAAGACGGTGTCCACCCTCTATCCCGCCATACAGGCCATGGGAAAAGGCATGGGGGAAAAGCTTTTTTATCTTACGGCAAAGACGATTACCCGAACGGTGGCGGACGACACGCTGGAACTTCTGCGGCAGAAGGGCCTTCACTTGAAAAGTGTGGTTCTGACGGCCAAGGAAAAAATCTGTTTTATGGAACAGACGGAGTGCAACCCGGACGCCTGTCCCTATGCGAAAGGGCATTACGATCGGATAAACGACGCCATGTTTGAACTTCTTACCGGGCAGGAGAGTTTCAGCCGGGCGCAGATCGAACGCTTCGCGCAGCGCTATAACGTCTGTCCCTTTGAACTGTGTCTGGACATGAGCCTGTACGCGGACGCTGTGATCTGTGACTATAATTATCTCTTTGATCCGGATATCCACCTGAAACGCTTCTTTGGAGACGGGGTGGGAGGCGACTATATTTTTCTTATCGACGAGGCCCATAACCTTCTGGAGAGAGGAAGGGAGATGTACAGCGCCGTTTTGTATCAGGAGCAGCTGAAGGGCCTGATCCGGGAAATAAAACAGACAGTCTTGTCGGAAATGGCGGAAAAGAAAAGGAAATCCGGCGTTTCCGGACAGCTGGAACTCGACATGACACAAATTATGACGGGGACGTCGGAGACGTCGGAACCAGAGGAAGACCGGATGGAAGACGGGGAACGGTTACGGCCTTCCGGCAGACCGCGCAGGGCAAAGAGCCTTCTTGTCCGGCAGGGGTACGCGGATAAGCTGCTGTATCATCTGGATCAGTGCGGCAGGGAAATGCTGGCCATGAAGCGGAAGTGCGAGGGCGGCCTTGTGGTAGAGGAAATCGATGGATTCGTAAAAGCGCTGATGAGGCTATATTCCGCGCTCGACGATTATCTGTCAAAGCAGGAGGAAGAAAAGATCCCGGTGCGGGAACTGCTTCTGGACTTCTTTTTTGAAGTCCGCCATTTCCTTGAAATGTATGAGCTGGCGGATGACAACTATGTGAAATATACCCAGCTTGAGGAGGACGGAGGGTTTCTGCTGAAACTGTTCTGCGTCAATCCCCGGGAAAATCTGAAAAACTGCATGATGCGCGGGAGAAGCGCCATTCTGTTCTCCGCGACGCTGCTGCCCATCCAGTATTATAAAAAGCTTCTGGGAGGGGAGAAGGAGGATTACGAAGTATATGCCAGGTCGGTGTTTGACCCGGAGAAAAGAGGCCTTTTCCTTGCAGGCGACGTGACCAGCAGGTACGCAAGGCGCTCGGAGGAAGAGTACGGCACGATCGCCCGTTATATCGAGGAAATCGTGAAAAACCGGCATGGAAATTATATGGTGTTCTGTCCGTCTTATGCGTTCCTGCGCGCAATTTATGAAAAATATACGGAACGCTGCGCCGGGGAGGACAGGGAGTGTCTGCTGCAGAGCGAATCCATGAGCGAGTCGGACAGGGAAGCGTTTCTCGCCAGATTCCAGAGAGAGGACGGGGAGCCTCAGGACAGGACGCTGATCGGCTTCTGCGTGCTGGGCGGCATTTTCGGAGAGGGGATCGACTTAAAGAACGACAGCCTGATCGGAGCTGTCATCGTTGGGACCGGCCTGCCGCAGGTATGCTTTGAACGTGAGATCCTGAAAGAATATTTTGACGAAGACGGCGAGAACGGTTTTGATTACGCCTACCGGTACCCGGGACTGAACAAGGTGCTGCAGGCCGCGGGCCGCGTGATCAGGACGGTGGAGGATGTGGGAATCGTGGCCCTTCTGGACGAAAGGTTCCTGCAGCCCGCTTATCGGAGGCTGTTTCCCAGGGAATGGGAGACCTTCGAGACCGTGACGGTGGACACGGTTTCCAAACGGGTGGAACGTTTTTGGAACTCCTGGCTGTGATTTTGCATGAAATGACGCCGAAATATATGGAAATGACAGGATAAAAATGGTAAAATGACAGGTGTGTATATGTGGATAACTCTGTGGATTTGGTGAATTTCCGGCGGTAAACCACAAAAAAACCGACATTGGTATCCGGTTGCAGAGTGTTCTTCCAGCTGCAAGTTAAACTGCATGGTACCGGATTGGTCAATGCGAAATACGTCAATGTGAAATACGGAAAGTCCGTCTGAAGACGGAAGAAAGTGAGGAATCGAAAGATGTGGGCTTATGAAAGTGTGTTTTATCAGATCTACCCGCTGGGCTTCTGCGGCGCGCCCTTTGAAAATGACGGGATCCTGGAGCACAGGATTCTGAAAGTGATGGACTGGATCCCTCACATGAAGAAGCTGGGGATCAGCGCCGTCTATTTCTCTCCTTTGTTTGAGTCGGATACCCACGGCTACAATACAAGAGATTACAGAAAGCTGGACGTCCGTCTGGGGACAAATGAAGATTTTAAACAGGTCTGCGCCGCGCTGCACGAGAACGGCATCCGGGTAGTGCTGGACGGTGTGTTCAATCATGCCGGCCGGGGTTTCGGGCCCTTTCAGGATGTGCTCAAAAACCGGGAGAGATCTCCATACATCGACTGGTTCGGCCGCATAGATTTCGGCGGCAACTCTCCTTATAACGACGGGCTCTGGTACGAAGGCTGGGAGGGAAACTATGATCTGGTAAAGCTGAATTTACATAAGGAAGAAGTAGTCCGCTACCTTCTGGACAGCGTAAAGAGCTGGGTGGAGGCGTTCGACATCGACGGACTGCGGCTGGATGTGGCATACTGCCTGGACGAGGGATTTGTCCGCAGGCTGCGCGATTTTACCCAAAATCTGAAACCGGACTTTTTTCTGGTGGGAGAAATGCTCCACGGGGATTACAACAGGCTGATGAACGACCAGATGCTTCACTCCGCCACCAACTATGAATGCTATAAAGGACTGTACAGCAGCTTCAACAGCATGAACCTGTTTGAGATCAACCATTCCCTGCTTCGCCAGTTCGGACCGGAAAACTGGACGCTGTACAAAGGAAAGCACATGTTATCTTTTGTGGACAACCATGATGTGACCCGAGTGGCCAGCATCCTTACCAACGAGAGGCATCTGCCGCTGATCTACGCGTTGATGTTCGGCATGCCCGGCATTCCCTGCGTCTATTACGGAAGCGAGTGGGGAGAGAAAGCGGAAAAGAATCAGGGGGATCCGGCCCTGCGTCCGGCGTTTGACAAACCGGTCTGGAACGACCTGACAGAGTGGATCAGCAGCCTTGCCAGGGCGAAGAGACAGTCGCAGGCCCTGAATTACGGCGGCTTCCGATCGGTGCTTCTGACCAACAGGCAGTGTATCTTTGAGAGAAAGACCGAAGAAGAGCGGGTGCTGGTAGCCATTAACGCGGACGGAGAAGACTTTACGGCCCATTTTGACGCGGGCTGCGGAACGGCCGTGGATCTGATCAGCGGAGAAAAGCATGACTTTGGCGGCGGATCGGTGCTGCCGGGTTACAGCGCCCGCTTTTGGAAGATGGAGCGGTAAACAAAAATTTGTTATTGACACTGAATACTATACGCCGTATAATATGCAAAACAGGCAATATTATACGGCGTATAATATTATGCGAACAGGAGGAGCTGGCAAGATGATATTTAATGCGGGAGCCGCCCTGCTGGATGCCATTGTGCTTGCCGTTGTGTCGAAGGAGCCGGAAGGCACATACGGCTATAAGATCACGCAGGAGGTCCGTC
Source organism: uncultured Acetatifactor sp. (assembly GCA_947586055.1). Lineage (GTDB taxonomy): Bacteria > Bacillota > Clostridia > Lachnospirales > Lachnospiraceae > Acetatifactor. Next base: position 86,778 of record CANPXL010000006.1, read on the forward strand.
AGGTCATTGAACTGTCGGAATCCACGCTGTATCCGGTGCTGCGCAGGCTTCAGAAGGAGGAATGTCTCGAGGTATACGATATGGAATGCGCAGGCAGGAACCGCCGGTATTACAAGGTGACAAGCAGAGGCTGGGCACAGCTTAAGCTGTACGAGAGCGAATGGCGGCAGTATGCGGAAAGGATCACCGGGCTATTTGAGGGCAGGTTCGATCTGTCTTCCGGAACCAACACAGGAAAGGATGGCACAGAGTGCGGGAAAAAGTGAAATGAACAGAACAGAATTTATCGGGCAGCTGGAGCGGCTGCTTGGGAATGTGTCTCCCGCAGAGCGGAAAGAGGCACTGCAGTATTACAATGATTATTTTGACGACGCGGGAGCGGAAAATGAAAGGGAAGTCATCGAAGCGCTGGGCAGTCCGGAGACAGTGGCGGAAAATATCAGGCGCTCTCTGCAGGAACAGGACGGCGGGAACGCGGACGGCAGGATGTCCGACCGGGCGCTGGTGGAATACGGGAAGGCGCGGAAGGAAAGGCAGGATGCGCCGGATGAGAGACAAAAGACGATGGAAGCCGGCCCGGCAGAGGGGAAAAAAGGCTCCGGTAAAAAAGAGATGCCTGTCTGGGGGATCCTTCTTCTCATCCTTCTCTTTGTCTGTGCTTCGCCGGTGCTTCTGGGTCTGGCGCTGGGGCTGTTCGGCGTATTTCTGGGGGTTGCGGCGGCGTGGTTTGCCATTGTCATAAGCTTCGGCGCAGTGGCGGCCGCTCTGATACTGGTGATGTTCGTCCTTCTGGCGGTGGGCGCCGTATGCATCCCGGCGGACGCGCTGGCGGGGGCCGGCGTCGTCGGGGCGGGCATGATCTGCGGCGGAATCGGCATTCTGTTCCTGATATTGACCGTCTTCCTCAGCGGGGTGGCCACGCCGGCTGTCTGCAGAGGAATCGCAGGTCTGTTCCGCAAAAAGGCGCATTAGAGAAGGGGGGGAAAGCATTTATGAAGAAATTTTTGAAGGTCTGTGCGATTCTGGCGGTGATTTTGCTGCTTTTTGGAGCGGCGCTGGCCGTTATGGCAAGTACCGTCGGAGGGAGAGAAAGGATCTCCGAGGCGGTGGAACGCGTAACCGGCGGCAGACTGCATCTTGATCTGGGCGATCGGGGAATACCTTTGGGAATTTACTGGAAGGAAGACTGGAAGTATGAGCTGGATGCGTCGAACATCTACGATGAGGACTATCCTTTGATGGAAGGGGATACGACCGTTGCCATCCCTGACAAAGACGTGAAGAAGCTGCAAATCGAGATAGGGGGCTATTCTTTCCGGACGGCGCCGTCTGCGGACGGAGCGTTTTCTCTGACGGCGGAGGATGTGAAGCGGTTTCAGTGCTATGTGTCGGAGGGCGTTCTCTTTTTAAAAGCGGTCAATTCCGATGTACCGGGGTTGACGTTCGGAAAAAGCGAGGGTGGTCTGACCCTCTACATTCCGGAGGGACAGTATTTTGAACAGGTGGATATAGAACTCGGCGCCGGACAGATCCAGGCGGACCATCTGAAGGCTGGTGAGGTAAATCTGGAGGTGGGCGCCGGACAGATCACGGCCGGGGAACTGGCCGCCGACAGGCTGGAGATCAGCGTGGGAGCGGGGCAGGCCAAACTTCCGGAGATGAACGTGGGCGCTTTCCGCGCGGAGATTGGTATGGGAGAACTGGTGGGGAGCGGCTCTCTCCGGGAGGACGCGGATCTGGTATGTTCCATGGGAAATCTGAAGCTGACCCTTGCCGGCAGCCGTCAGGACTTTAATTACGAGCTGAACGTGTCTGCCGGCAATCTGGATCTGGGAGAACAGGACTTTGACGGAATGGCAGTGAAACAGACCATCCGGAACGACGCACCCAGGGACATGCGGATTGATTGTTCCATGGGCAATGTTACGATCCGGTTTCAGGAATAAACAACAGGTGTTGTTTATACATCTTCCGGAAACAGTCCGGCTTTCCGCAGGGCGGGGCGCAGCGCCAGATAAAACACCGTGGAAGCGATCACGGCGACCACGGCGTTGACCGCTGTGGTCACAGCCGCCAGCTTTGCCAGCGCGGAGGCGATGTCCTGCGGGACGCCCAGCAGATACGTCTTATAGAAATATCCCACGATGGGGTCCGCGATTACGTTGAACACCATGCCGCAGGCGCTGGCCGCGATGGTCGCGCCGGTCACATACTTCGCGGAGTGGCTGCGGCTGAGCTTTAACAGTCTGTGCGCCACAAGTCCCACGATCAGGCCGATCAGCAGCTTGAGCAGAAAGGTTTTCGGGGCGCTGGTCACATAGGAGGTAGTCAGGTCGCCGATGGTCATGCCGACGGCGCCTGCAAGGCCGCCCCAGTAACCGCCCAGCAGAAGGGCCGCCAGCACACAGAAAACATTTCCGAAATGAAAGGCGGTTTTTTCCGTGCCCACCGGAATATCAATCTTGAAAAAGGCGAATCCAATATAGCATAACGCCGCCAGAAGTCCCGCCATGGCAAGCTGCCGGACGGTGCGGGGCCGGGACGCCGGGACGCCGAAGACGGCGTTGCAGATTCCCTTTCCTGTCAGGAGAAGCGCAAAAAACACAAGGGTCAGGCAGTAAGAATAAGGGCGTTCCTGATGAAGCTTTTGGTCGGACAGTTCGGCCGACCGGGCGTTTAAGGCGTCAAGATCCCCCTCGGCGTTTCCTTCCTGCACGGCGTCTATCTGCGCCGTGAGTTCCTTCAGCTCTTCTCCGGTTTTCACGGAGTCGCGGTAGCTGGTGTTATGGGTGATCACCGCCAGGATGATGCCCGCCGTAAGAAGCAGCGCGCCTGCGATCAGCAGACCGTATTTCTTTTCTCTTTTTTCCATAACTGTCTCCTCTTTTCTCTTTTCCGCCGCGTCCGGCGGCGGTTCCTTTCTTTTTTCTCCCGCGTTCCGCACCGCAGACAATGGCCGGGTGTGCGGTGCCTGTATTGCGGCTTCCGCGCATTGACGGGCCGTTTTTGCGGGAAGCGGGTATGACTGCTCCGGCCGGATGTCAGAGACAGTGTAGCGCGAAACTGGTTCGATTAAAAGAGCCAGAACAGAACTTTTTCACCATGCCAGTTGCGCCGCCAGACCGGGGGATAAAAATAGCAAAATATGCGCAGGAGTTGACAAGGTTTAAGGAGCCATCCGGGCGGAAAATATTGTAAACTATAGAAAATGGACATCGTATGCCCAAAAGGGCGGAAACGGAGGAAAATATGGCAGGACCCAAGGCTCCGAAAGATCCGGAGAAAAAGCGGAAAAGTTTCTACATTATGAGAAATAAAGAGGTTGCGGGTTCGCCCCAGCCGGACGGAAGAGGGCTTCAGACGATTTATCTGGACGATTCCCGGATGGTAAGTTTTGCGCGGATCACAGGTTCGATCACGGACGAAGAGATTCTGGGACTGCTTCCCACCGCGGAAGGCTTCCGGCGTCTTGTGTACTCCATAGGCGTGACGGCGGAGACCGATACGCCCGGAGAAGACGTGGAATTTGCCATGCAGATGTACGGGAAGCGGGATCCGTACCGGTCCGGAACCACGTTCTGCGCAACGGTTCCCGCGGACGGCAGGGAGAAGGTCATCCGGCTGGACGAGGTGGAATGGTCCGACGACGACAGGGTGCCGGGACAGATCCGCTTTTTGTTTCAGAAGGCCGGCGAGCTGGCCAGAGTTTCCGTGCGGCTGTATCTGCAAGACGGTTTCGATGCGCCGGAGCCGGAAGAGGAAGGCGAGATCGATCTGGAATGCCCGGAATATAAGCGGATGCTGGAAAAATCCCTGATGCAGACGGGAAACACGCTGCGGCTGAAGAGAGCGATCGAGCGGGCGAAAAAGGGCGAGGACGTGACCGTGGCCTTTATTGGCGGATCCATCACCCAGGGGGCGGGCGCCATCCCCATCCACACCCAGTGTTACGCCTACAAGGCGTTTCAGGGCTTCTGCAGTCTGGCAGGCAGGGGAACGGAGGAAAACATTCATTATATAAAAGCCGGCGTGGGCGGAACTTCCTCGGAGTTTGGCGTGGTGCGCTATGAGCGGGACGTCTGCGGCGGGGGAAAAGAAAAGCCGGATGTGGTCGTGGTGGAATTTGCTGTGAACGACGAGGGAGACGAGACCAAGGGTGAGTGCTATGACAGCCTGATCAACAAGATCTGGTATTCGGAAAGCCGGCCCGCCGTGGTGCTTCTGTTCGCCGTGTTCACGGATGACTGGAACCTTCAGGACCGGCTGGGGAAGGCGGGGTACGCTTACCATCTTCCCATGGTCAGCGTGAAGGACTGCGTGGTGGAGCAGTTCTACAAAAAGCCCGGACAGGGCAGGGTTTTCAGCAAGGCCCAGTTCTTTTACGACGTATATCATCCCAGCAACCTCGGCCATACCGTGATGGCGGACTGCCTTGTACAGCTGTTTCGGACGGTGGACGGCATGCCGGGGGATGTGACGGAGCCGGACCTTCGCGGGATCGAAGCGCCCTTTGGAAGGGAGTTCGCGGACGTAAAGCTTCTGGACCGGAAGAATGTGCCGGAAGGGGTAAGGATCGACTGCGGCGATTTCTCCGGGACGGACACGGAGCTGCAGGCGGTGGAACGGAATCTGGATCTGAAACAGACGCCCCAGTTTCCGGACAACTGGAAGCACGAAGGAGGCGGCAGGCCGTTTGTCATGGACATTGTCTGCAGCGCGCTGATGATCGTGGAAAAGGATTCCGCGGATCCGAAGACCGGCGTGGCGGATATCTTTGTGGACGGAGAGAAGGTGCGCAGCATCAATCCCCGGGAGGTGGGATGGAACCACTGCAATTCCCTGATCTGCCTGCGCGGCGCGGAAAAGAAAGAGCATCGTCTGGAGGTCAGAATGCAGCCGGGCGACGAGGAAAAGCAGTTTACCATACTCGGCTTCGGGTACGTATAAGGAATACGTTCCGGGGCGGTATGTGGAAGGACGAAAACCGAATACGGAGGCTGCGGGAGTGCAGCGGAAAGGGGTGTTATGGAGCTTAAGCTTGTGGAGGGCGGCGAAGGACTGCCCATACTTGTTGAGAGCACGGCCTTTGAGGGCGTAAGACTTATCGCGGATGCGGTTGCGGAGGATATCTGTCTGGTGACGGACCGGAAACCGGAGATCGTGACGGGAAAATGCCTTGAGGACGGCGCGGATAGGCCGGCGGAGGGCGTGATCTTCTGTGCCACGCTGGGGAAAAGCCCTCTGTTGGAGAGACTGGAAGCGGAGGGAAAGTTTTCCGCGGCGGAGCTGTCGGGAAAGCGGGAGGTATTTCGGATCGCGCTGGTGGAACAGCCTTTTCCCGGCGTGAAGGGAGCGCTTGTCATCTGCGGAAGCGATAAGAGGGGAACTATCTACGGTATGTTTACGCTGTCCGAGTATCTGGGGGTGACGCCCCTGGTCTACTGGGGAGACGCGGCGCCCGCAAAAGCAGCGCAGCCCGTTATCAAAGAGGACATTCAGACGACGTCAAAGGAGCCCAGCGTCCGGTACCGTGGATTCTTTATCAACGACGAGTGGCCCTGCTTCGGCAACTGGGTCAACGATCATTTCGGGGGCTTCAACGCCGACGCATACCGCCATGTATTTGAATTTCTCCTGCGGATGAAGGGAAATTATCTCTGGCCCGCCATGTGGTCGGCTTCCTTCCCTCTGGACGGTCCCGGCAGCAGGAATGAAGAGCTGGCGGACATCTACGGCGTCGTCATGGGTTATTCCCACCATGAGCCCTGTCTCCGCGCCAGCGAGGAGTGGGACAAGGTCCGGGGCGAAGGGACGCGCTACGGGAATGAATGGAATTTCTATACCAACGAACAGGGGCTTTTGAACTATTGGGAGGACAGCCTGAAGCGGAGCGGAAAATATGAGAACATCATCACCATCGGCATGCGGGGGGAGCGGGATACCTCCATGCTGGGAGAAAACGCAACGGTACAGGAGAATGTGGAGCTTCTGAAGGATATTATCCGAAAACAGCGGGAGCTGATCCGGAAGTATGTCAATCCGGATCTTTCCAGGGTGCCCCAGATGCTCGCCCTCTATAAGGAAGTGGAAGCTTACTTTTACGGGGACGAAAATACGCCGGGACTCAAGGACTGGGAAGAGCTGGACGGCGTGATCTGTATGCTATGCGAGGACAATTTCGGCCATATGAGAACATTGCCGGAAGTCTCCTGGCGCAACCGGCCCGGCGGATTCGGCATGTACTATCATTTCGACTATCACGGCGGCCCCGTTTCCTATGAATGGGTGGATTCCACCCCTCTGTCAAAGACATGGGAACAGATGTGCACGGCGTATGAGTACGGCGTCCGGGATCTGTGGATCGTGAACGTGGGGGATCTGAAATTTCACGAGGTGCCTCTGACTTATTTCATGGCGCTTGCCTACGACTACGAAAAATGGGGAATCTCCAACCCGGAGAGCTATCGGGAGTTTACCGCGCTCTGGGCGTCGAAGTGCTTTCCGCTGGCGGATGCCGGACTTCAGGAAAAGATTGCAAGGGTGTTTACGGAGTACATAGACATCAACCATCTCCGCCGGCCGGAATCGCTGAATGCAGACATTTATCATCCCTGCCATTATCAGGAGGCGGACCGGATGCTGAAGCGGGCGGAGGATGTGGAGAAGCTGTCCGAAGAAGTGTACGGGAAACTGCCGGCGGAAGAAAAGGGCGCCTGGTACAGTATGGTGCATTTTTCCGCAACGGCCAGCATGAACCTGCTGAAGATGCATCTGATCGCGGCAAAAAACCGCCGTTATGCGCTTCAGGGGCGGTCGGTGGCAAACCAGCTGATCTTTCAGGGACAGAATACCATCATCAGGGACAGAGAGCTGGCGGAGGAATTCGGCAGATTTAAAGGCGGAAAATGGGACGGCATGCAGCTTGCGGCGCACATCGGGTTTACGCGCTGGAACGAGGACGGATGCAGATATCCTTATGTCTGTCTGATGGAACCCGTACAGAAGCCGAGGATGAGCGTCTCCAGGGCAGACAGCGAAGAGGTTTTTGTCAAGAGCTACGGCGGGCCTTCCGTGATCAGAGTCCCCGATTTCCAGTGGGCGGGCTGCGACAGGGTCGATATTGAGGTGGCAAACGACGGCGTGGGATTCTTCCGGTTCCGGGTAAGGCCGGAAAGCGGGCAGATGCCGGAGTGGCTGGAGGTCTGTCCTGAATCGGGGGAGGTGGAAACGCTGCAGACGGTGAAGCTTCGATGCCTGCGGGAGAAACTGCCGGAGAAGCCGCAGCAGGCGAGACTTCTGATCGACGACGGGGAGACCTGCGTGGCGGTGGAGGTCACGGCCTCCGCGCCGGAGCGAGGGGATCTGCCTGCGGGAACCTTCCTGCCGGCAAACGGCGTTACGGTTATGGACGCCGATCATTATGCGGCGAAAAAGGACACCGGCCGGGGGGCGTATCAGGTGATAAAGGGTTACGGGCGTTACGGCGTCGGCGTGAAGGTATCTCCCTGCACCGCAGACTTTACGGAGAAGGAAGAACGGCCGGAGCTGACATACCGGTTCCTGATCCCGCAGACGGGAGACTATCGGGTAGAGCTTCTTGCCGCGCCCACCAATTCGCCGGTGAACGGGCGTGCCATGCGGCTGACCATTGGCGATGGACGGACGGGAATGCAAACGCTGACGCTGGTGGACGAACAGTTCAGGGCCGGGGAAAACAGGGACGCGGAATGGTGTCAGGGCGTTCTTGACCAGATCCGGACGGTTTCCGCGGTCATGCACTTTGAAGAGGGCGTCCGGCAGCTTACCGTGGGAGCGCTGGAAGCGGGAGTCGTGCTGGAGCGGATCCGGATCTATCCGGCGGACATGACGCTTCCCAAATCCTATCTGGGACCGCAGGAGAGTATGCGGATCGGCTGAAAAATTGATTGCAAAAGCGGCGGAACCATCATAAAATATGTTAGAGAAGTGCGGGCAGGCAAAGTGCAATGAATATGGGCAGGCGGCCGGTGGAGACGTTTGCCGTTGGAATTTTGTTTCAGGATGGCCTCCTTTGTTTTTTGAAGGCATGATTGTGCCGACGCCGGCACCGATCGGAGAATATAAGGGATAAAATGAATTTACAGGAGGTTGGCATAGGGGAGATTTTGCCGTCACTGTGAGTGCCCGGTTTGCGGCGTTTCACGGATTCACGGTGGTGTCTTGGAGGAGAAAATGCGGATCAACAGGATTTGCAGAAAAATCAATTGTGTGGTGGCGCAGATGGATCGATGGCCGCTGTGGGTATTGTTTCCGATTCTTTTGGCGGCGGTCATGGCTCCTGTGATAGCTTTGGGTGAGGGAAGCGTGTTCGGCTATCATGATCAGCTGGATGAAGTCATGATGAGCATGGTCTTTTCCGCAAAGCACATGGGAGACGGCTTGAAGATATGGCCAGAGATGATGGGGGGCCTCGACGCCTGCGGACTTCAGCCGGCCGCGGCGCTGTTTGTGCCTTTATATAGGTTCCTCCCTGTGTTCTGGGCTTTCGTGACGCAGTATGCGGTGATTTTTACGGCGGGATTTCTGGGAATGTACCTGTGCGTGAAAGAACTGACCGAAAGCAGTTTCTTGTCGCTGATTGCGGCCGGATGTTTCTGTATGCTGCCGCATCTTCCCGTTTATGGATTGTCCGAGGTTGGAATTCCGCTGGCGGTTTTTGCGTTCCTTCAGATTTGGAAAGAAAAAAACGTTCTGTTATCCTATGGGATTTTGGTTTTCTTTGGTCTGACCAGCAGCCTGGTATTGACAGGATATGTGGTTTTGGGATTCTGGGCGGTGGGGACGGCCGTGTCGTTCCTGCGCAGGCGAAAATGGGGGATGCTGGCAGGCGGTTTTGCACTCTTGACAGCGGTTTATGTCTGGGTAAATCGGAATCTGTTTTGGGAACTGTTTCTGGGGATGGAGGCATACGTCAGCCATCGGGAGGAAATGGTGACGTATGCCATGCCCTTTTGGAAAACGGTCTGGGAGGCTTTTACGTCCAGCACACAGTACGTGCCGTCGCTGCACCGGTATCTGATCCTGCCGATTATGGTTTCACTGATTTTGGGGATTGTGTGTTATAAAAAGATGGAGCGGAAGAGCAGAAAGCGGCTTTTCCTTGCCTGGGCGGGGCTTTTCCTTTTATTTGGCATAGCGTTGTTTTATGGATTCTGCCGATGGCGTCCCGTGGTGGATTTTAAGAACGGTCTTCACGGGTTCATGCATTATTTTCAGATGGAGCGGTTTTGCTGGATTTATCCGGCAGGATGGTATCTGGAAACCGCACTGTGCTGTTCTATATGGTGGGGAATGAAGGGAAAAGGGAAAATTTCTTCCGTGCTCTTGTCTCCGACAGTGCAGTTGTGTGTGATTGCGGCTGTGATGATGCCGACGCTGAAGTTCATCAAGGAAAATTCTTACCTTTACATGAATGTGAATCAGTACAATAACGGATCGGGCATTACAGGATACATCTCATGGGAAAGTTATTATGCGGAAGACCTGATGCAGCAGCTGGAGGATGCCATAGGAAGGGATATGTCCACATACAGGGTGGCTCATCTGGGCATTTGTCCGGCGCCTGCGCTGATGCACGGTTTTTATACTGTGGACGGGTATTCCAACAATTACCCGCTGGAATACAAACACCGGTTTCGGAAAGTGATTGCAAAAGAACTGGAAAAGAACCGGGAGACCCAGCTTTATTTTGACGAGTGGGGGAGCAGGTGCTATCTGTTTAACGGCACGACGGGAAGCGCCTGGATGCTGGGGAAGGACAGCGAGATCGTCTATGAGAAACTGGAGCTGGATATGGAAGCGCTGCAGGAACTGGGATGCGAATACCTTTTTTCCTGCGGCGAGATCAAAAATGCGCGTGAGCTGGGACTTTCCCTGATGGGATGTTACGAGACGGACATCGGTTACTGGCGGGTATGGCTGTACGGACTACAGCGGACAGCGAACGGAGGGAGCCGTTGACGAAGTACGAAATGATGAGAGAGACTGTCTGAAAGAACATCAGAGGGGAGTCTACAGCGGGCTGCCGGTGAAAGGCAGCTGAAAGCGAGAGAAAGAAAAGAGGAGGTTCAAACATGAGAGACAGAGCAGAAGCAGCGAGAAAGGCGAAGGAACTGGTGGCAAAGATGACTCTGGAGGAAAAGGCCGAGCAGCTGAAGTACGACGCCCCCGCCATTCCAAGACTGGGCGTACCCGCCTATAACTGGTGGAACGAGGCGCTCCACGGCGTGGCGAGAGCCGGCGTGGCCACGGTTTTCCCTCAGGCCATCGGCATGGCGGCGGCCTTCGATACCGAACTGATGAAGGAAGCCGGAGACGTAATCTCCACAGAGGGCAGAGCAAAGTATAACGAGTACAGCAGACAGGGCGACAGAGATATTTACAAGGGTCTGACCTTCTGGTCCCCCAATGTGAACATCTTCCGGGATCCCAGGTGGGGCAGAGGGCACGAGACCTACGGCGAGGATCCTTACCTGACCGGAGAGCTGGGCAAAGCGTTTGTGGAGGGCCTGCAGGGCGACGGGGAGTATTTGAAATCTGCGGCCTGCGCCAAGCATTTCGCGGTGCATTCCGGGCCGGAAGCCCTGCGCCATAAGTTCGACGCAAAGGCGTCGGAGAAGGACATGCGGGAAACTTACCTGCCCGCCTTTGAGAAGCTGGTGAAGGAAGCGGACGTGGAGGCCGTCATGGGCGCATACAACAGAACCAACGGCGAACCCTGCTGCGGCAGCACCACGCTGATGGAGAAGATCTTAAGGGGCGAGTGGAAGTTCCAGGGCCATTTCGTTTCCGACTGCTGGGCGATCCGGGATTTCCACACCCAGCACATGGTGACGGACACGGCGGAGGAATCGGCGGCCATGGCCTTAAAGGCGGGCTGCGACGTAAACTGCGGCAATACCTATCTCCATCTGTTAAAGGCGTACGAACAGGGGCTGATCACAGAAGAGGATATCACGAGGGCGGCGGAGAGACTGTTTACCACCAGATTCCTGCTGGGGCTCTTCGACGGCACCGAGTACGATGAGATCGGACTTGACAAGGTAGAATGCAGGGAGCATCTGGCTCTTGCGGAGCGTGCGGCGGCGGAATCCGTTGTGCTGCTGAAAAACGACGGGATCCTTCCGTTAAAGAAGGAAAAGCTGAAGGCCATAGGCGTGGTAGGGCCAAATGCCAACAGCCGCGCGGCTCTGATGGGAAATTATCACGGCACCGCATCCCGCTATATTACCGTTCTGGAGGGAATCCAGGACGCCATGGGCGAGGATGTGAGAGTGTATTATTCCGAGGGAAGCCACCTGTTTAAAGACAGAGTGGAGGGACTGTCCGCCGGTCCGGACCGTTTAAGCGAAGCAAAGATCGTGGCGAGACACAGCGACGTTGTGATCCTTTGTGTCGGCCTGGATGAGACGCTGGAGGGCGAAGAGGGCGATACCGGCAACAGCTATGCTTCCGGCGATAAGAACGATCTGCTCCTGCCCGAGTCCCAGAGACAGCTGCTGGAAGCGGTAACGGAGACCGGAAAGCCCGTGATTCTTGTCAACATGACCGGAAGCGCCATGGATCTTCGGTATGCGCAGGAGCACTGTGCCGCGGTGGTTCAGGCATGGTATCCGGGTGCAAGAGGGGGAAAGGTGATCGCGGATATCCTGTTCGGAGAGATCTCCCCTTCCGGAAAGCTGCCCGTAACCTTTTACAACGACACGGAGGCGCTCCCCGCATTTGAGGATTATTCCATGAAGGGAAGGACCTACAGATACCTGACCGAGACGCCCCTTTATCCCTTCGGATATGGGCTGACTTACGGCGACATCCGGCTGAAGGGCGTTTCCTGCTGCGGACAGAATGTGGCGGGGGGCGGACAGATAACGGTGAAGCCGGAGGCGTTCACCGTGGAAGCGCAGCTGGTCAACAACGGCGCTATCCCTCAGGAAGAAGTTTTGCAGGTCTATATCAAAGCGGACTCCGCCAATGCGGTGCCGAACGGAAAGCTCTGCGGTTTTGCGAGAGTTTCTCTTGCGCCGGGGGAGAGCAAAACGGTTGCCGTCCCGGTGGACAAAGATGCGTTTACCGTCATCAGCGACCGCGGCGAGAAGCTGATAGACACTTCCTCCTTTGCCGTCAGCGTGGGCTTCGGACAGCCCGACGAGAGGACGAAAGCGCTGACCGGGAAAGAATGTACGGAATTTACGGTGAAGCTGTAAGAACCGGGAAACGGCGGGCGGGGAGCGCAGGCTTTCCGCCCGCTGTTTTAACGGAAACCATCACAAAGAAAACCAGAGTTTAGGAAAAGTCTGTTATGGAGGAATACACAGATGAAGACGCTGTACGTCACGGATCTGGACGGCACCTTTCTGAACAGAGAAGGCAGGCTGAGCGGGTTCAGCCGCCGGACCGTTCAGTCTCTTGTAAGCTCCGGTCTGCTTTTTACCTTCGCTACCGCCAGAAGCCTGTCCTCCGCTTCCAGGGCCATGGAAGGACTCGATCTTCGGACGCCTGTCATTACCTACAACGGGGTTTTTCTCATAAGACCGGACACCGGGGAGATTCTGGAGAAAAACTGTTTTACGCCAATGGAAGCGAAAAGGATTCAGGATCTCATGGAAAAGCTGGATATTTCTCCGCTGGTGTATTCTATCATTGACGGCAGAGAACGGCTTTCATGGGACGTTACCCGGCAAAACCCGGGCAGGGAAAATTATCTGAGCCGCAGGAAGGGGGACAGGAGGCTTCGCCCTCTTATGGACGGCAGGGGACTGTATGACGGGGAAATCTTTTATTTTCTTGGGGTCGGGAAACGGGATGAACTCCTGCCGCTGCAGGAAGCGGTAAAGAACGACAACCGCTGTATCAGTTTTCTGCAGAAGGAACTTTACCAGCCGGAATATTTCTGCGAGATCATGCCCGCAGAGGCTACAAAAGCCAATGCCATCCGGCGGCTTAAAGCACTTCTGGGCTGCGGCCGCGTCATCACCTTCGGCGACGCCGTAAACGACATTCCCATGTTTCGGGTCTCCGACGAGTGTTATGCCGTAGAAAACGCGGTGGAAGAATTAAAGGCGGCCGCGACAGGGGTGATCGCTTCCAATGAACAGGACGGGGTGGCAAAATGGCTGCTGGAAAACGGGGTCATTGACGGGAACGCGGAAATCGGAAGGAAATCAGGCTTCCGGGGCGGAACGCGGGACATTTGACTTGGGGCGTTTGGTTCGCAGCCTGTGGAAAAAACAAAAAGATGAATAAATTACCCCAAAACGGGGAAATAAAAATAACACAACATTTTTCTGAGAAATGTTGTGTTATTTGTGTTTTCCTTGCTTACACTTATTATATCGGACGCATTTTCTTTTTCTTAACCCCTTAAAACAGATTTTTTAATACGCTTTTTGTCAGGTCTTTTTATATGGCGCTTCCTGCAAAATTTACAGGGGCGTCGCGGGGATTCTACAGCTGAATCTGGCGGAACACGTTGTCCCTGTCGTCCTGGTCGATGCACAGGTAGCGGGTGGTGACCTGATAGGAAGAATGGTTGTAAATATCCATCAGCACCGCGGGCGGAACACCCTGTTTCCAGGCGTGATAGCCGAATGTTTTGCGCAGGGAATGGCAGCCGATATGGTCGCAGAGTCCGCAGCCGGAGGCGGCTTTGCGTATGATGCGGTAGGCCTGATGCCGGTCAAGGGTCTTTTTGCTCCGCGCGCTTTCAAAGATGGGATCTTCGGGAGCAGGCTGTTTCACCGCCATCCAGTTTATCAGCGCGTCCTGCAGAATCGCGTTCAGAACGATCCGGGTGTGCTTTCCCGTCTTTTGTTCCGTCAGTTCCACATGTGTTTTCAGCTTCTGGTTGGAAAAGTCATATACGGCGTTCCATTTCATGTTCAGGATATCCGTGATCCGCAGCGCGGTGTTAAGCCCCATCAGGATCAGCAGATGATTCCGCTGGCTCACCGGAGTAATGTCCGGATAGAAATTTTCTAACTTCTTTAAGTCTTCTTTTGTTCGGATTGGTTGTGTTACGCTCATGTTTTGTCTCCTTCTGCCTGTCGGCCTTTGTATGGAGGGCTTTGTCCCCCTGAAATCTCATTTTACGAAAAAAAGCGGCGGTTCCCCCTTTTCTCCGAAAAAATAACACAACATTTCTCAGAAAAATGTTGTGCGGCAGGATTCAAGGCAGAAGCCGGAGAAAACAGGGAGGTAAAAAATGCTGAATCTATCCGTAAGGCCGGGCGAGTATCTCATGGTGGGGGAAAACGTAAAGATCGTCTTCGTAGGCGGAACCGGAAACAACATCCACCTGATGATAGACGCGCCGCGAGAGGTCAACATCGTCCGCAGCGCGGTGGCGGAGAAAGCGGGAGCCGTTCCGCCCTCTCCCTATAAGAAAAAGACGCCGGTGTCCAACGCGGCGCAGCAGGAGATCATCCGCATTATCCGGGAGGATAAGAAGAAAGCGGGGGCGGCGAAGGCCGCAAGGTAAAAGGGCGGAAGAGCCCTTCCAAAACGGAATATGGGGCTGCTATCCTGGGGGCGGTCCTTTATTCATAAAAAACTGAATAGCAACCAAAAAACAAAGCACGGGCCAAAGGCCCAAACGCGCCGAACGGATTCGGAGCGGAACGTAAAGGGAGGTACACTATGGTAGTACAACACAACTTAACAGCAATGAACTCTAACAGAATGCTGGGTCTGACCAGTTCTTCACAGGCAAAGTCCACCGAGAAGCTTTCTTCCGGTTACAAGATCAACCGTGCGGCTGACGACGCAGCAGGCCTGTCCATCAGTGAGAAGATGCGCAAGCAGATCAGAGGTCTGACACAGGCATCCGCAAACGCACAGGACGGCATCAGCGCAGTACAGACCGCTGAGGGCGCGCTGAACGAAGTTCAGGATATGCTGCAGAGAATGAACGAGCTGGCAGTGAAGGCAGCAAACGGCACCAACTCCGAGAATGACCGCAGCTACATCCAGAACGAGATCGACCAGCTGACCACTGAGATTGACCGTGTGGCAGAGACCACCAAGTTCAACGAGACTTATCTGCTGAAGGGCGATAAGGATCTGGAGAAGGGGTATACCTACAGCTACAAGAATTTTGCAGCGGATGCTGAACAGGATGGAACAGCAACCTTCAGCACAGATGACAGCACAAAGCTGACAGCGACGCTGGCCGATATCACTGCTCCTACAGAGGCAGGTCTGCAGGATGAGATGAACGAGGTGCTGATGGCATTCCGTGACCAAGGAGTAAAGTTGACGGCAGAGGTTGTTTCAGACGGAGCTGGCGGTGGAAAGGTGTCCTATAGCCTTGAACTGCTCGGCGCAGCGGCAGAGAAGTTTGATGTCAATAGGGTAAAAGACTCGGATACAAGTTTTGAAATCAAGGACAAGGAAGGCAAGCTCTTGGCGACCGTTACGGGCAAAGGAGCAACCTTGACGGCCGATAAGGATCACATTGGAGATAAAGCCTCTGCAACGGTGATTGCAACCGATATTCAGGCGGTTCAGTCTACCGCTGAGCAGGCAAAGTACTATGACAGAGACGGCAACGCCATTTCCGCAAATGCCTTGAGCAACTATTTTTCGGCTTCAACAGCTGATGATGGTACAGTTTCCGTTGCTGCAAAGACAGGTGCTCCCCAGCTTTATGATGCGGTAGGCAACAAAGTGGACGCTGAGCCGGACAACATTGCAGCCCTTCAGGATCTGACTGCCGCCCTCACGGTATCCCTCCATGTAGGCGCAGACGCTACCAGCAACAACCAGATCACCATGAACATCGACACCATGAGCGCAAAGGGACTTGGCGTGAATGGTCTGAAGGTGGACGGTGTGGATGACACCAACGCATTAAGCGCGATCGACACCATCAAGGAAGCCATCCAGAAGGTCTCCACACAGCGTTCCGCACTCGGTGCAGTTCAGAACAGACTGGAGCATACCATCAACAACCTGGATAACGTCGTTGAGAACACCACCTCCGCAGAGAGCCAGATCCGTGATACCGATATGGCTACTGAGATGGTGAAGTACTCCAACAACAACATCCTGTCCCAGGCAGGCCAGGCAATGCTGGCTCAGGCAAATCAGGCGAACCAGGGCGTTCTGTCCTTACTTGGCTGATCGGGTTCATTGTAAAAGTGATGTCATGCAATACGGCCGGACGGCGCCGGCCAAAGCGGAAGACAGCATGGAAGACAGAAATGTTTTCCATGCTGTCTTCTTTAGAAATAACTTTTTCGTGAATTGTAGAAAACGGTTGAACTGTGATGTTATAAATGGTATATTGATAACGTGGCGAAAGCCATAGGAAAGTACCCATGACAGGGCGCTGAGCGTCCGGTGGACGCTTGTTCAGCGCTGACCGGAGCGTAGAGGTAGCCTCCCGACGCTTAATGACCGGCTTGCCGGAATACATAGGAAGGGAGGTGGCGTTATATGACAGCTTTTGAAATCATTTCGATTTTCATCGGCATATTAACTTTGTTATGTGCCTTTGGAAGCCTGATTGTAGCGTTGCTTGCCTTTCTCCAAAAGAGAAAGAAAAAGCGAAAATAAAAATGCCTATCCTGTCTGCCATACAGGATAGGCGGTGTCCGTAAGGACATTAGCTTGCTTGGGAGCATCCACTTTGGAGTGGGTACTTTCCTCTTCTGAGAACACTATATCACATTTTCCACATACATTCAACAAAAATATTTTTAACGATACATGCTTTTGACCTGTTACAAAAATTTTCCCTTGACAAAGGTAACTTCATAACATGGAGGATATATGAAACACAAAGCGGTTATTTTTGATTTGTATGAAACGTTAATTACGGAATGGGGTCATAAAAAGTATACTAAAAATGATATGAGCGCCGATTTAGGCGTCGAAAGAGAAATTTTTGATATGTACTGGGATGAAAAAGAGCAGGAACGATATGTGGGAGAGATCAACTTTGAAGATTCCATATTATATGTTTGTAAAAGCTGCGGAAAATGTATCGATAATTCGCTGCTGTCCAGCGTTGTTGATAAGAGAATCAGAACAAAATCAGCATGCTTTGAATATGTGATTCCGGATGTATATCAGCTATTGAAGAATTTGAAAGCGATGGGGTTAAAAACTGCGATTGTTAGTAATTGTTCTTCCGACGAGGTGAAAGCACTAAAAGGATTGGAAATATACAAATATTTTGATGAAGTAATATTATCTTTTGAAGTACATATGAAGAAGCCGGATCCCTGTATCTATGAAGAAGCCGCCAGACGATTAGGAGTTGCCTTCAACGAGTGTGTATTTGTGGGTGATGGAGGAAGCAATGAACTTGCGGGAGCGAAAGCCGTTGGAATGAAAGCGATTCAGGCAAAATGGTACACGAATCAACATCCATACAAGCGTGAAAATATAGCTGATTTTTCTGTGGCAGAAGAACCAATGGATATCATTGAATATATCGAATCGTTTTGAGAATCCTACCCCGGAACAATCAATCCCTTGATGGCAGTTTTTTATTTTCGGAGAACTGCCGTTTGTTTTGTGACAAAGAATTATTTTGTGAGTGAAAATTTTTAGTGACAAAAATGTCACTTTATAGTATAATAATGTCACTTAGAAAAAGAGGTAAACAGATGAATTTGGGGAAAGAAACGGAAACGCTTGAATTTAAAAAAACAACCGGAGAAATGAAAGAGGCAATGATCTCTATATCCTCCATTTTAAATAAACATGGGGTGGGAACGCTTTATTTTGGCGTGAAGCCAAACGGCGATGTCTGTGGTCAAGATGTTTCAGAGTCATCGCTTCGTGATGTTTCAAGGACTGTTTATGAAAATATAAGACCACAGATATATCCTGTTGTTGAAGAAGTAGAGATGTGTGGAAAACATCTGATCAAGGTTGAATTTAATGGAGATAATATGCCATATTCCGCGGCAGGACGTTATTATTTAAGAACGGCGGACGAAGACCGTGAGGTTACACCGGAAGAACTAAAGAATTTTTTTGTATCAAATGAGTATAAAGAAAAATGGGAGAAAACTGCATCTTCAGCCACTGTAAAACAGATTGACAGGACTGCCGTAAAATCCTTTTGGCAAAAAGCGGTTTTAGCGGGACGTATGCCGGATGGAAGATATACCTGTCCGATAATTCTCAGAAGGTATGGCTTGCTTAATGGAAATAACCTAAACCATGCCGGAGAATATTTATTTGGCAATACTCAGCCGGTTACGCTAAAAGCTGCTGTATTCGCCACAGATGAAAAGCTTACATTTATTGATATGAAGCATTTTGAGGACAATATTTATAATTTACTTAATATTGCCGAAAATTATGTCCTTCAGAATATGAAATGGAGGAGTGAAATAATCGGAACCCAAAGAGAAGAGATTCCGGAAATTCCGGTTGCAGTGATCAGAGAGGTTCTTTCCAACAGCTTTGCTCACGCAGTTTATAATGAACACACAAATCATGAGATATGCATCCATCCGGGAATGATAACATTTTATAGTCCCGGGGAATATGCGAGCAATTACAAACCTGAGGAATACATAAAAGGAAATAAAGAGTCTGCAATACGGAATGCCATAATATCCAAAATCTTATATTTAAATAAATCTATCGAACAATTTGGCAGTGGATTTAAAAGAGTGGACAGTTTGTGCAGAGATGCAGAAATTCGATATTCCTACGAGATGCTGGAACATGGATTTAAATTCATCCTATACAGACCTCAGTATAAAAGTGACATTTACAATGTCACTTTAGATGTCACTTTGAATGGAACAGAAATGTCGGTGCTTGCTATTTTAAGACAAAAACCAGATTCTTCAAGGAATGAAATTGCAGAAAAAATATCAAAAACTGTCAGGACAGTGCAGAGAGCGTTGGATTCATTGAGAGAAAAGGGATATATCCGCAGGGTCGGATCGAAGCGTGAAGCCAAATGGGAAGTGCTGAAATAAGTGTGTATGTTTAAAGATTGTAAAAGAGTATGAGGGAGAATATGGACTTTACTCGACAGAAAAACAATGTTTTTAACGCCATACCAGAAAATTTTTTTAATTATCTTGCCAGCAATAGTAATCAAAGACTATATTCACGGTGTCTGCGGCTTATTTATGAGCAGTATGAAAGAGAAATTTCTTACAGGATTCCGCGTAATCAGATAAGAGATGCACTGGCAATCTATTTATTGGAGAATCATGTTTCTCTGGAGACGGATGAGGAAACAGGCCCCATGAAAAATCATACTGATCTTGCAAGTTCGATTCTTCGGAAATTTTGTGCTAAAAATGTAGGGTGGCTAGAGGAGGAGAACGATGATGCAACCTATGAAAAGCAGATCATGATAACGGAACAGGGGCTGCTTTTAGCGGAATTTTTGATACAATTAGAAAAACCTGAGAAAGAAGAATATTCGGGTTACATTTTTAATATCTATAATACATTTCGAAATGAAGAATTATGGCAGGAAAATCCATATGTAAATGGTATTAAAAGCATCTATATGAATGCAAAAGCATTATCGAAATCCTTGAAAAAATTATCTACATTTATTCGAAAGATTATAGAAAGAATGGTAAACGAGGGTACTCTTGAAAGTCTGACTGAAAATTTACTGGAATACTTTGACGGCAGTTTTATCAGGGAGTATTCCAGGCTTATTAAACAACAGAATATTCATGTGTATAGGAATTATATTCGCACGAAGCTGGATGATCTGAGAGCAGATCAGGAATTGCTTAACCGGTTGACTTTGGAGTGCATGACAGAGGAAGAACTGGAAAAGGAAGAAGCACAGGAATATGTCCTTGATATGATAGCAGCAACGCGCAAATTTCTGGTGGAAGATTATGACCGGATTATGAAGGACATCAAACACAAGATCAATGTATATCTGCAGGTGGCGATCGGGAGAGCACGCTTTCTTCGGAATCGAGAAACGGATGAGAAAGGAAATGTGGAACAGACCGTTAAATATATTGTGGAAGAAATGAACGAATTGGGATGGGAGGATGAAGTGCCGGAAGCCCTGCAGACTCTTTTTACATTTGAAACACATTCTTTTATTGATGCGGCATCGTTGAGATATCCGAGAAGACAGCAGGCAATTCGGCAGGCGACTGTCTCTGAAATAGAAGATATGACAGAAGAAGATCGTGAAAAAGCGCGCAGGATGCTGGAAAAGGAGGCGTACAATCCGTTTTCGAAAGATAAGATGAGGGAATATATCAGGCTTTGCATGGGGAACAGGGAGGTAATACAGGCGGAGGATCTTCCAATGGCCTGTAAGGAAGATATGCTGGCAGCGTTGTCTGCGGTGGCATATGGAGATGAAAATGGCTTTGATATTATTCCGCAGGAGGGGTATTTAAGCGCGAATGAGATGCTGCTTCGCAGATTTAAAATTGTGAGGAGAGAGGAAAATGAGTATTGAGCAATATCTGGAACAATATACATCATCTGAAAAAGAGATGTTTCAGAGAACGTGCAGAAGACTGTTGAAACAGACTTTTATTGTGAGGGATAAAAATGAGGAAAGCAAACGTCTTTATTATTTTGTATCCAAGAATCCGGCTCCCTTTTCGGAGTATTTTCAGTGTATTGGTTTTGATATTGTAGTGGATCGGAACAATGGTGTGATCATGCTCAGAAATTACGCGGAAGAAGCTGAAACTGCCAAAATCCAATCCAATCGTCTCCAGTTAAAAAAAGATGAAAGCATTGTTCTGTGCTGCCTGTGGATCATTTATGTGGACAATCTGAAGGAGGGAAATCTTACCCGGCCGATCCTGACTTCAGTAACGGATCTGCGCTTTGAGTTGGAAAAGTTTGGTATTCGGGACGAGGTAGGGAAAGCATCATTAAAGAGGGCTTTGGATCTGTTTTCACGATATCAATTGGTTGACGTGAACGGCAAAGTGGGAGATGCGGAATGTCTGATCCGGCTTTATCCGTCGTTAGAGTTTGCCATGGATATGGAAGAATTTAAGAAATTTGTGGAAATAACTGTTGATCGTATGAAAAAGATAAGCGCAGATGAGATAGAGGAGCAGGACAATGCAGACAGTGAAGAATAGAAAAACGGTAACAAAGCTGCGATTGATTCAATGGGCCAGGTTTCAGGATGTACAGGTTAGCCTGGAAGGCTCCACTCTGTTTACAGGAGTCAACGGCAGCGGAAAGTCCACGATACTTGATGCCATGACCTACTTGATGACAGGTAACACGCAATTTAATTCGGCGGCAAGGGACAGGGAGCGAACGGTCATCGGCTATGTCCGTGGCGACACAAAAAGCAATGGGAAGAACAGGTATCTGAGGGCGGGAGAAGTGGTCAGTTATATTGCCATGGAATTTTATTCTCCTATTGACAATAACACATTTGTGATCGGTGTGTGTATGGAATCGCCAAATGAAACTGACTGCAAATCTTATTGGTTTGTATTGCCTGATGTAAAGATGGAGGATATTGCTTTTACTTCCATCCAGGACAAAAAAATGACGGTCTTTCCGAGAAATCAGCTTGCGGTCAATGGCAGCCCCATAAAAATGTCTGTTTTTATGTCCAGAGACAAGGGTGTGGCACAGGTCGCCCGTGCTATGGGGCTTCGCTGTGACGTGGTGAAATACCGAAAAAAACTCCTGAAGATGATGGCGTTCAACCCGGAAAATAATATTGACCAGTTTATTCAGGAATGCGTGTTGGAACCTGGGAAAGTGGACTCCCTGAAAGAGCTTCGGGAGCAGAGGCATAAGTTTGAGCAGCTTAGAGAGATGTATGAGAGTTTGAAACTCAGCAAGCGGAAACTGGAGGAATTGGAAAAGAAAACGCAGGAATATGAAACAAAGAACAGGAACTATCATATTCGGGAGATGATGTTTTCCTATCAGAATCTTTGCGCCAAAAAGCAGGAAAAAGAGGATATCGCTTTTCGCATGAAAGCGCTGGAGGTAAAACTTTGCGCAGGGGAAAGACAAAAGATAGGAATTGAAGAAAGGTGGAACCGGGCTCATGAGAGACTGTACACTGCTCAGAACAATGATGCCATAAAAGGGGTGGAAGAAAGCGTTCGTGTGCTGGAGGAACAGATCAGAAACTTGGACAGAGAAATTGAAAGTAGGGAAACTTCCGTGGCACGGCTGATGCGGGTCAAGCAACAGTTTGAGCAAATGGAGAATTGGTTAGCGGATCAAGTGAATTTTATCCCTCAGGATCTTCAAAATATGAAATTACTGTCCGAAGAGGCGCCGGATGGAGATGTAAAAAGGGAAAGTTTTTTACGTGTGGCGGAGAAGGTTTTGAATTATCAGGAGTCTCTGCGAGAAAGCAGAATCCGCGGGAAAGATGAAATAAGCGCTATGCGCGGGAATATATCTGCCAGAGAAAGTGAGATCAAGAATCTTGAGGCCAACAAGCTGGTGCTGCCTTCGGAGATTGACGAAGCCAAAAAGGTACTTTCCAGAGAGTTTGAGAGACAGGGAATTCATACGGAAATCCGGGTTTTTGCGGAGCTGGTGAATGAGGTGAAACCGGAAAGCTGGCGAAAGGCCATTGAAACTTTTTTGGGCAGAAAAAGGTTTTATATCATTATGGATGGAGCATATTGTCTGAAGGCCATGGAAGTGCTGCAGGAGAAAAAGCTTTATCATGCCAATGTGGTGATTACTGACAAGCTGCCGGAATCGGAGGTGACCAGAGGATCCGCTGCGGAAGTATTGTCGATTCCGAATATTTTTGCCAGAAGATATGCCAATTACCTGTTGAACGGAATCCATCTATGTGACACACTGGAGGAACTCCATGAACATCCGCAGGGTGGACTTATGAAAAATGGTATGTTGGCAAAAAGCTACGCGGTTTCTAATATGAAACTGGAGAAGACCAGATATTATTTGGGGGCCGATGCAATTAAGTTGCAGCTGGAACAGCTCCGATGGGAACAGGAGGAGGAAAAAGCCGCATTAAACAATAAAATAGCAGAACAAAATTTGATTGAGAGGCAAATAAAAGAGATTGGAGAGATTGAGTGGAAAGCGGAACATTATGATTTCACTGCACCGATGCAGCTGCAAGCAGACAGAGCGCAGCAAAACAGCCTGAAGGCTCAGAAACAAGAGCTGGAGACCAACCCGGCGTTTATGGCTGTGCTGGAAGAAAGGCAGAAGGCGCAGCAGCAGTTTGATGCGGTTCAAAAAGAGAGAGATGAGATTGTAGGTTCCATACGCAGCTGCGAGGATGAACTGAAACGGGAGCAGGACAACCAAAAAAGGATTGCAGGAGAAATCTATGAGGCAGAGCAGATTTATCGTGAAAAACAGGAGAAATTTATAGAGCTGGAACCTGTTATGCTGGAGGAGTATCGCAGATTACGGGAAAAGTCAGATACCTGCGTGGTAATAAAAGTGAAGACGGTAAATAATCAGAAAGCGGAATTGGATAACTGTATACGAGAGATGGAAAATCTCCAAATGGGTTATGCCAGAATTGCGGAGATTGATTTAAACAGACGCGGCGTTTCCTTTATTCCCTTTTATAGAAGCCACATGAAAGAAATATCCAATGTAAAGCTGGAGGAAGCTTCTGCAAAGCTGGAGCAGCAGTCCAAGATCTTGGAGAGCGCATTTATGAATGACTTTGTGGCAGAGATCAATGAGGCAGTCACCAATGCTCGTATGGAAATCGACCTGATCAATCGGGAACTGAGGCAGCTGCCTTTCGGAAATGACACTTATCGTTTTGCCATGGAAGAAAAAGCGGACAGAAAGGAGTTTTTCCGTATCTGCAAAAAATTAGGTGACCTTGGATCTTCTGAATTTTATTTGAGCAGCGCCCGGACGGATGAAGAACTGGAGCGTGATATTCAAGATTTTATGAACGTTATATTAGAAGAACAGAATGAAAAAGAATATACGGATTATCGGAAGTATTTTACCTATGATATGAAAATATCCAGCCGTCAGGGAGAGGAAGAAATAGAAGCCGATCTGTCAAGGAAACAGGGGTCTGCCAGCAATGGTGAAAAACAGACACCCTATTTTATCATTTTGGCGGCCAGTCTGATGCAGTGTTATCCAAAAGACAACTGCTGTGTGCGGCTCGCATTTATTGACGAGGCATTTTCGGCACTTTCCAGAGAGCGGATAGAACAGATGGTGAAATATTTTGAAGAAAATCATTTTCAGGTGATCTATGCCGCACCGCCGGAAAAGATTAACAGTATTGGAAGCTTCATTCAGTCTACAGTTAGTTTGGTGCTTACCGGGCGTTATACCAATATGGTGGAAGGATTGGTTAAGACAGATGCCGTTTCAATGGAATGAGAATCAAAAACTCGTGTTGGAAAAGCTTTTGGATAAATATGAGAACAGCAAAAGTTACGAGGACAAAAACCTGATAAGGCAAAGATTTTCGGTCAAACCTGAGGACATTTGTGATGCCTATAGAGACAGTTTTGCCGATGTGAACCGGATATCAGATTTTGAACAGGATGTGCAGGCTCTGGAAAGGGAAGGTCTTGTCAGGATTCTTTCGAAAAATGGCGAGATACAAAAAATTGTTGCGCAGGAGGAGAGGATTACAGAATATTATCTGATGCTGGGAAGGACTGAAAAAAAGGAACTTATCAGCCGGGAGATCAGTTTATATCAAAACTTTCTGGGGAAAAATGTTCTTCTGGATCATTTCTGCAAGGAACAGATTCGGCGACTGGAAAAGGGAAATAGACCGGAGGTTTCAAAAGAAAAAGCGGAAAATCTGTTGCCGTTAATACAATTTATTTTGAATAATCAGGAAGAATTTTTGGAAAGAGAATTATCCATTCGGTTTTTTGGAGATACAAAGCTATTTGAAAAATCTTATCGTGCCACTGTGTGTAAGATCATGGAAAAATATGGAGATTATCAAACGCAGCTGTTTGGCGTATCAGACAGTAGGGAAAAAGAACTAATTCTTTTGGGCGAGCACAATATTCACGCAAACCCCACCTATGTATACGTGCGTGGGAATGGAGAATTTCTATTGAAGAATGGGACTGTATTGCGTCTTACACCTGAAAATCCAATCGCCTTTTCTGCTGAAACCATTAAAAATATGGATAAGATATTAATAAAAAACGAAAAGGTGATGACCATTGAAAATTTGGCGTCTTTTCACAGGATATATGGACAAGATACATTCTATATTTTCCTGAGCGGGTATCACAATACGTTAAAGCAACACTTTATCAAGCGGTTGGCACAGGAAAATCCCAAATTGAGATGGTATCATTTTGGCGATTTGGATCCGGACGGATATTATATTTTGGAACACTTAAAGCGAGGAACGGGAATTGGTTTCGAACCGTTTCGTATGGGAGTGGATGATTTGATAAAATTTCAGGAGTACGGGAAAAAGTTAAGCGAATCTGATCGAAAAAAAGCGAATACACTGATGAATTCAGGATTATATTGCAGAGAGCTTTCCTATATACTTGAAAAAGATATAAAATTAGAGCAAGAGATTATTTCATGGGACTTAATGAATCATTTCGTTCGTTGAACGCCGGGCAGAAGTTCAAGAGTTGAATCGACCGGAAGCAAGAGATTTTTTTATAAGGATTGTGTAATAACCAGATAACACCAAGTCAATACTTACCGGTTGCTATTTATCCGGTAAACCACAATTGTAACTTTGAGTATTACACCATTATAACTTTAAAAATTATAACTTTAAAAATTATATAATTGCAAAACGTGCGAGAATATGGTATAATTTCGATGCAAAACGTGAAAAATATTTCCACAAGTGTGCTGCAAAACGTGAATCCGGAAAGGACTGAATGCGTTCATGTATAGGAAATATGTTAGTTTTCTGGCAGATTGGAAAGAAAACAAATCGAAAAAGGCGCTTTTGGTGACAGGCGCCCGTCAGATCGGCAAAACCTATCTTGTGCGGGAATTTGGTAAAACCTACGAAAATTTTGTGGAAATCAATTTTATCACTGAACCGGAGGCCATGGAGATATTTTCAGGTAATCTGAATGCGGATACCATTGTCATGAACCTGACGGCGTATACTGGTCGCTCCCTGCTTCCAGGGAAAACACTTGTTTTTCTGGACGAGATTCAAGAGTGTCCACAGGCCAGAACCGCCATTAAATTTCTCGTGGAGGACGGGCGTTTTGACTACGTTGAGTCCGGTTCTTTGTTGGGTGTCCGCTATAAGCATGTCCGGTCCTATCCGGTTGGTTATGAAACCATTCTTCAGATGTATCCTATGGATTTTGAAGAATTCTGCATTGCCAATGGGGTGCAGGAAAATGTACTTTCCTATTTGAAAGAATGTTTTGAAAAAAAGCAGCCGGTAACGTCCTCCATACATCGCACGATGATGGAATTGTTTCGATATTATGTGATCGTAGGAGGGATGCCGGAAGCGGTTCGGATTTTTATTGATTCTCATGATATGGGACAGGTTGCGGCCGTTCAGAAGGACATTCTGAGACTGTATCGACAGGATATCGGCAAGTACGCACTGGAAGGCAAAACGAAGATTACGGACATTTTTGATCGGATTCCTTCTCAGCTGGATGACAAAAACCGTCGTTTCCAACTGGCGTCCATCAAGGCCACTGCCAGACTTCGGGATTATGAAGATGCTTTTGTGTGGCTGCGGGACGCAGGCGTCGCGTTGCCCTGTTACAATTTACGGGAGCCCAAAGTTCCCCTGAAGATCAACGAACAAACGAGACTTTTCAAGCTGTTTCAGAATGACAGCGGGTTATTGTGTGCGGCCGGGCTGGAAAACGTTCAATTTCCTATTCTTCAGGGAGATCTGTCGGTAAATATGGGCAGTATTCTGGAAAACGTATTTGCGACCCAATTGGTCTCGAATGGCTTTGAACTTCGATATCTGAATAAGCGAAACGTCGGAGAACTGGATTTTGTCATACAAAAAGGGATACAGATTATACCGCTGGAAATCAAATCAGGAAAAGATTATCACATCCATGCCGCACTGAATAATGCATTGAATGTAAAGGAGTGGGCACTTGCGGAAGGAATTGTATTCGGCGCATGTAATGTTGAAACCGAAGGACATGTGCGTTACCTTCCATGGTATATGATCATGTTTTTTGTACAGGAGCGGCTGCCGGCGCATTTCACGGCAGTTCCTGACTTATCTGCGTTTGCGAAATTCGGCGCCGGAGAAGACGACGAGAACGTAACTCCATTTGTCGAATAAATCAAGCTGCTGCCTTGATATGGTAAACATACCGTAGGTTTTCCCTTGACATAGCAAAGAAATCGTGATAAATTTTATCATCATAACATGAGAAAAGCTGTGACGGAAAAGAGTAGTTTAGTGAGAAGCATCCAGAGAGAACAGTGTTTGATGAGAGCTGTTTATGCGGAGATTAGACGAAAACCATTCCAGAGCTGTAATGCAGAATTAAGTAAGCGTTACCGTATGCCTGCGTTAAAGGATAGGATTTGACAGAATCCGAAGTGAAAAGTTAAGGTGGAACCGTGCTGAATGCACCCTTAGGACTATTTTAGAATGGTCTTATGGGTGCTTTTCTTATGTTGTTGCCAGACAAAAAGGAAAGGAGATGAGTCTTATGGTGGAGGAAAGGATCCGTTATCTGTTTTTGAGGTATCCTGATTGTCTATATGGTTTTACAGATATTTCTGATAGCCGATATGCAGAGCATTATAAGTCTGCCCTGGTGTTTGCGGTCCCTTATGGAGAACTGTTGACAATGGAGGGCTATACAGAAGAACGATTTGAGGGAGCAATCCGGGAGGCGAGACAAACGGAGAGAGAAATATTGGCACATATCGAAGAAATACTGGATGCGCATACAATAAGCTATCTGATTCCTTCCGCAGTTCAAAACAATGAGGAGGAACTGGCCGCCCCATTTTCATTTAAGTACGCTGCGGTTTGTGCCGGATTGGGCTGGATCGGAAAAAATGATGTGGTCGTCACGGAAAAATACGGGCCGAGAGTGAGACTGTCCGCAGTCCTGATAGACAGTCCGTTTGCCTACGGGAACAGAATAACTGAAAGCCGTTGCCCGGATTCCTGCAGAAAATGTGTGGAGGCCTGCCCCTGTCATGCGCTGCGTGACAGGAAATGGAACATTGACGTCATGAGAAATGAAATGATCGATTATCAGTTGTGCAATCAAAAGAGAAGTCTGTACATAGAAAAGCATGGAAGGAAACATTCCTGCGGGCTATGTATAGCGGCCTGTCCGGTTGGCGTATCGGCGCTCTCCACAGCCGGAGCCGCCGGAGCGCAGGGCCCCGCCATCGGGCAGGATGGCTGAAGGCGCGGAGCGGATTTGCGACACCGAATCAAACGGGCCAAAGAAACGGTCAGTGCTGATGTGCGAAGACGGGTTCCCTGGATGTGGTCTGGGGTAAAATCAGAGTATACTCATTTTTTCTCTTTTTTCATAAACCGGAATCCTGTATAGTATTGCTATCGGGAGCGCGCCTGAAGAAAATGAGAGTAAAAGGAGAAGACCATGAACAGAGATAAATTATTAAGACAGTGGTTACCGGAGAGCATATCGCTAAATCCCATTGGAAGAAATGCCGAGGAAATTTGGATTGAGGAATTTGACAAAATATATCTTCAGTTTTTTGACAGCGTAATGGAAATTCAGAAAGCGGATATTTCCTCGCTCCGGGGATTTGGAGAACTGACAGAGAACCAGCAGCCGGAATATGCTTCTTTCCATGAATTTATCACGGAAACCTTTGCCGATAACAAAGAAAACTATTGGAAGAACTGGAGAGAGCTTTTCGACACTTCCCTGATGACGAAAGAATTTTTTGACACATACTATGAAAAAATGCTTTATTACAGCAGATATTGTGAAGAGCAGCGCTACTTTACAAACAACAGCCTGTTTTTTGGGAATATGGTCATTATGGACCATTCGGTCGGATTTATGGACTGGAGCAGAGCGGCGGTTACGGATTGGCTGCTGGATTTCGCTTGCATGGACCTCCACCGTCCGTATTTCCTGATCCCGGAAAAATTAGCGCCATATTTACGGGAACGGGGAATTGAGGCAGAAAATTTCAGGGAGCGTTTTCTGTGTATGGCGTATTACAAGGGATTGGATGGGCTGCGCTGGCACGCGTCCATACAGGATGATACGTCCTGCAAAACAATCATGGAGTCCATCGGCAAATTGGAGAAACGTATAGAGAATCTGTAGGTGAAAGCATAAAACAGGTAAAAGCATGAAACAGGTGAATGTATGAAATATGAAAACGCAAATAACGTTCTGCCGCCGGATTTATTAAGCGAAATCCAAAAGTATGCCGCAGGAAGATTATTGTACATTCCGCAAAAAGAAGAACCAATGGCATGGGGGAGCCTCTCCGGCACAAGACAAAAACTGCGGAAACGAAATCAGCGCATTTACGACGAGTACAGAAATGGGAAAGGCGTCGGGGAACTCTCGGAGCAATATTTTCTGTCCGTAGACTCGATCCGTAAAATTGTATACGGTACGAGCCAAAGCAGACTTTCCTTTTTGCCGACGCTGGAAAATGCGCTTCAGTACAATCAGGCGGGACTTGCTGAGGAATGGCTTCGTATCTGTTATATGAAAAAGCTGTATGGAGAGCAGCCTTATCCGGAAGAATGGATATGCGACGGACTGATAAATATGCCGCTGCGTCTCATCGACGACGTGGACAACGGGACACTACGGCAATCGGAGAATATGCCGTTGATCATCTGTTTCAGAAAAGGACGTTTTTGTTATCAGGGCAGCAGAGATTTTTTGAGGCATCATCAGTTTGTGTGAAACATATATGCCTGCCTCATGGCATATAATTCATCTTATTCTGCCTTGAT
>CANPXL010000007.1 GCA_947586055.1 uncultured Acetatifactor sp.
CGGAGGGCAGCAGGACGCGCCACAGGCAGCCACAGAGGGCGAGAACGAGCCGGAGGCGGGCAAGAATACTCCGGACGAGAAAAACGCCAACAACGGGGCGCAGGGCAAGCCACAGAGGGCGCATGATGTCATTGTCCCTCAAGGGCAGATGAAAGCGACGGTGATCTGCGACGGGTCTCTGAACTTGAGGAGATCAGCGTCGTGGGACAACGGGAACATTTGCGGACGCGCATCGAGGGGGCAGACCTATCACGTCAAGGCGGTTCACATGATCGA
Source organism: uncultured Acetatifactor sp. (assembly GCA_947586055.1). Lineage (GTDB taxonomy): Bacteria > Bacillota > Clostridia > Lachnospirales > Lachnospiraceae > Acetatifactor. Next base: position 277 of record CANPXL010000007.1, read on the forward strand.
CGGCAAGAGGATGATCGAGACCATTGACGGGATTTTCCTCTCCGGCGAGGGCGATCTGGTGCAGTTCGAGCAGGTATAAGAGCAGACAGAGACGGCGGGAGCGATATGTTCCCGCCGATTTTTCTCCGCTGATTTTTATACTACTAACTTATACCCACCGACCGGCGCACTGGACACGGAGACCAGCGTTCAGGTTATGGACATTCTCAAGGAGATTGCCAAAGACCGGCTGGTGGTGATGGTGACCCATAATCCCGATCTTGCCGAGAGATATTCCACACGCATCATCCGGATGCTGGACGGCGAGATCACCGATGATTCCGCTCCGCTCACACAGGAAGAAGAAAATCGGGAGCATCTGAAAGAAAAATCCAAAACGGAGAATAAGAAGCTGCCGTCCATGTCCTTTGCAACCTCCTTCGGCCTGTCGCTCAAAAACCTGTTCACGAAAAAGGGACGCACGGCGCTGACCTCGTTTGCCGGCAGTATCGGTATTATCGGTATCGCCCTGATTTTTGCCGTGTCTCAGGGCATGACCGCTTACATCGACACGGTGCAGGAGAACACGCTTTCCTCTTATCCCTTGACGCTGGAAGCGCAGAGTATAGATATGACCTCCCTGATGGAAACCTTTATCGGCGCCGCGCAGTCTGCAGGCGAGCATGAAAAGGATGCCGTCTACGCTAAGGGAATGATCTATGATATGGTCAATTCTCTCAGCGGGATGGAAAAAAATGAAAATGATCTGGCGTCGTTCAAAAAATATATAGAAGCGGAACTGGAAAAGCAGGACGGAGACAACGCTCTCAAAGAAGCGGTAAACGGCATTCAGTACACTTACGATCTGGATCTGCTGGTTTATACGAAAAATGTGGACGGAGAAATCATTCGTTCTGATATGGAAGAACTCATGCAGGATTTTCTCGTGGAATATCTTGGTACAGACATTTCTTCTCTTATGACGCTTCGGGATCAATACGGGATCAGCGATTCGCCCATGCAGTCTATGATGCCCAGTGGAATGTCCTCACAGCTCTGGCAGGAAATGCTTCCCGGTGAGAATGGAAAACTGGTAAGCCCGCTGCTTGAAAAGCAGTACGATGTTGTTTACGGTTCATGGCCGACTGAATATAACGAGATTGTCTTGGTTTTAGACGATAATAATGAACTGAACGATATGTCTCTTTACGCATTGGGGCTTTCTCCAAAGGAAGATGTTGATGCCATTATGGAGGCGGCAATCAATCAGACGGAAATACCTGTAAACAAAAAACAATGGTCTTATGAAGATATCTGCAATATGGAATATCGGATAATCCTCAATTCTGACTGTTATACTTTGGACAGCGCCACCGGAACCTACAAAGACCTCCGCACAACGGAGGCAGGCCTTCAATATCTGTACGATAACGCAATTCCGTTAAAAGTTTCCGGCATCATTCGCCCGAATGAGGATGCTGTTTCCACAATGCTGTCTGGTTCTATTGGTTATACAAGCAAACTGACGGAATATGTCATTGAACACTCAAAAGACTCTGACGCCATCAAAGCGCAGCAAGCGTCACCTACTACCGATATTTTTACTGGTTTACCGTTCAATGAAAACACCGGCTCTTTGTCCGATGCGGAAAAGGAAACCGCTTTTCGTGAATATATAAAGGAAATGGACGAGTCTGAAAAGGTGGCCGCGTACATTCAGATTATGAGTATCCCTTCCGAAGAACAACTGGACGCAAGCGTTTCGCAAACCATGGTTTCCATGACAAGAGCGGATATGGAATCGTCAATGGTACAGGGACTGGCCGAGCAAATGGGAATGGACGAGGCGAACGTCAAGGATTATGTCAGCAGCATGAGCGACGAGGAACTGACCGGGATGTTTACGCAAATGGTCACCGAACAGGTGAAGATGCAATATGCCGCGCAGGTGCAGGAACAGATGAGCGGAATGGAAGCACCGCAGCTATCCGCCGCGCTGGATCAGGCGATGCCCGGTTACACGACCGAACAGTGCGCACTTTTCTATGACGAGATTACAGAGTTTTCCGAATCCACTTATGAGGACAATTTGTCGGAGCTTGGCTGTGTAGATCTCGAAAGTCCTGCAAGCATCAATATTTTCGCCTCCACCTTTGAAAACAAGGATGTGATTGAGGATGCCATTTCCTCTTACAATGAAAATGTCGATGAACTGTTGCAGATTCATTACACCGACTATGTCGGGATCATGATGTCCTCCGTCACGACGATTATTAACGCCATTACCTATGTGCTGATTGCTTTTGTAGCGATCTCCCTGATTGTTTCTTCCATCATGATTGGCGTCATCACGCTGATTTCGGTACAGGAGCGCACGAAGGAAATTGGTATCCTGCGGGCGATTGGTGCATCCAAGCGCAATGTTTCCAGTATGTTCAACGCAGAAACGGTGATTATCGGATTTACCTCCGGTGCGCTTGGCGTGTTGATTACCTATTTGCTGTGCATTCCCATCAATCTGATTCTGCACCATTTGACCGGCATTGGAAATTTAAGCGCGTTCCTGCCTCTGCCCGTGGCACTGATTCTGATTGCGATTAGTATGGCATTGACACTGATTGCCGGTGTTATTCCATCCAGAAGCGCAGCGAAGAAAGATCCTGTTGTTGCGCTGCGGACAGAATAGAAGCCTGAGATAAAAGAGAGCTCTTTATTTTGGTGACGGGGATAAACAAGGTAAAGTGGCAGGTCATTAACGGGAAATGATGATTTCATACGGCTATCCAATCTATACAAGACCGGAGGAAGGCGGCGGAATATTTATCATGGACCACTATGAACCGTATGTGAATGCGCTTACGTTCACAGAGGTGGGATGACTTAAAAAGAAGTATGCCGCATCGACAGGTGAGGGAAAAAATACTGGAGTGCATACTCCGCAAATACGGACTGCTTATTTTTCTTGAAATGAAACAATCCGTGCGGTATAATCAGAAAAAATTGGGAGGGATTGCGATGAAGTATACCGAAACGGTCGAAAAATGGGGTGTGTTTGAACTTTGCTGCGAAGGGGCTGCGGAGGGGAATCCTTATACGGATTATCATATTACAGCCACATTTGAGGGCGCGCATGAGCGTAAAACCGTCGCGGGATTTTACGACGGCGGGGTTTATAAAGTGCGGTTTATGCCGTCCCATGAGGGAGTTTACCGCTTTACGGTATCAGGAAATTTCTCCGACAAAAGTGATTCCGGCCAGTTTTCCGTAACTGCTCCCGGGCCCGGAAATCATGGCCCTGTCAGGGGCTGCAACACGTTTCACTTCGCCTACGCCGACGGTACGCCATACTATCCGGTCGGCACGACCTGTTACGTTTGGGAACTGCAAAGCGATGCGCTGGTCGCCCAGACACTCGACACGCTGCGCCGCATGCCGTTCAACAAAATCCGTTTCTGCGTGTTTCCCAAAAGCTACTGCTACAACGCCCGCGAGCCGCGGTCATATCCGTACGAGGGATCCCCGGTTGACGGAAAGTTGGTTCATGAGGATAACGTCTGGGACTTCGGCCCCGATTCCGAGGGCAACCATTGGGATTTTTCGCGTTTTTGTCCGGAGCATTTCCGGCAGATCGAAAAGTGCATTTTAGAGCTTCAGCGGCTGGGAATAGAAGCGGATCTCATCCTTTTCCACCCTTATGACCGCTGGGGATTTTCGACAATGACCGCCGAACAGAACGAACTATATCTGCGATATGCTGCTGCAAGATTTTCGGCTTACCGCAACGTATGGTGGTCTTTTGCAAACGAGTATGACTTTATAAAGAGCAGGACGGTTGACGATTGGGAGCGCTTCGCGGAGATCATCCTAGAGAGCGACCCCTATGATCACCTGCGCTCGATTCACAACGGCGTACAGTTTTACGACCACTCGCGGCCATGGATCACGCACTGCAGCGTTCAGCGCACGCCGGAGGGAACTGCGGATTGGCGAAAAACCTATCGGAAACCGGTGGTCATCGACGAGATGCAGTACGAGGGTAATATTTCGTTCGCGTGGGGCAACATTTCCGCGCAGGAACTCACGAGACGGTTCTGGGAGGCGCTTTGCCGCGGCGGTTACGGCGGACATGGCGAGACTTATATCGGCGAAAATCTCTGGTGGGCGCATGGCGGAGAGCTGAAGGGAGAAAGTCCCGCAAGAATCGCGTTTCTGCGCAGGATTTTAGAGGACGCCCCGGCGGGAGGCCTGAAGCCCAAGGCCATGGAATGGGACGAGATCTGCGTTGTGCCGGAGGACGAGAAGCTGGAAAAGGAGACGGGCTATCACCTGTTTTACTATGGGATCAACCGCCCGGCTTTTCGGTGGTATCACATAGACGACGAAACTATTTACTGCGTTGAAGTGATCGATACCTGGAATATGACCGTCACAAAAGCCGGAGAGTTTAAGGGCAGGTTCCGGGTGGAACTGCCGGGGAGGGAATATATGGCGGTGAGGATCCGGCGCGTGGAGTGAGCCGAGAGCGGCGTTTGCGGAGTGGACATTCACAGCGGAAGGTAAGGAAAGAAAATTTAACCGATTTTTGAAATTTGTTTGCTGTAAGCCGGATCGGAACAGCCTTTTGAAGGAGACAATTTACATGAAAATTCCAAAAATGATATTATTTGATTATGGCCAGACGCTGATTGCAGAACAGAAATTTGACGGGGTAAAGGGAACGGAAGCTGTTTTATCGTACGCTGTAAAAAATAAATATTATTTGTCGGCAGAGCAGGTACAGGCCAGGGCAAATGCGATCAAGCAGGAGTTAGGAAGGTTTGATCCCGAAAAAAGGCATTTGTTTCAGATTGAGATACCGAACACAATGTTCACGCCGTATCTTTATGAATCTCTGGGAATTGAAATTGCATTGAGCAATTCTGAAATTGATACCGTATTCTGGAACGCCGCCGCTCCGGGAACGCCGACAGAGGGGATAGAACACTTTCTCGAAATGGTAGGAAACAAGGGCATCCGCACAGGCGTTATCAGCAATATTTCCTATGCGCCTTCTGTGGTTGCGGAGCGTATCAATCGACTGCTTCCGGCGAACACTTTTGAATTTATCATTACATCAAGTAATTTCATGTTTCGCAAGCCAAACAGAAGAATCTTTGACCTGGCATTGGAAAAAGCCGGATTGCAGGCGGATGAAGTCTGGTATATCGGAGATCAGTACGAATGCGATGTGAAAGGTTCCTTAAATGCCGGACTGTTTCCGGTCTGGTATATCGGGGCGATAGATCTGCCATACACAGAAGATAAAAGTATTCTGACAATAAAAACATGGAGTGAGATAGAGCGGTATCTGTGATGTGAAAAAGGGTTGACAATCCCATCGGAATGGTTATGCTGAAAGGAAGGAGCAACGGCCCACAAGGTGGGTTGACCGGATGTGATAGAAATTCCACTCCATTGCCGATCAAAGTTTAGGGGTGGTTTTTCTATGTAGGGCTACTTACAAAAAGAAAAAATTTTTCAGCCTGACAATTACTGACAGAATAAAAAATATCGAAAAATTAAAATAAAAACGCTTGCGTTCCGGGTTCTTGCATGAGAGAATATGGAACAAATGAGTCAGATCTTCGATAACTGCAAGGGAAAGAAAACCTGCATTGGAAATGATTTAGGCAGGAGAAGTGTAAAGATATGATTTATATTGCAGATAACATATTCAATTATCTGATATATCTATTTATAATTCATTATGGGTTTAGGATCAATCCCAGAAAAAACAGACTTTTTGTTGGCGCTTCTGTAATAATTGTACTGTCTGCAGGCGCTTTCAACGCATACTATGACGTGAATTCTCCGATGGTCTACATTCTTTGGAGTGTGCTTTCTGTTATTTTGTTTTTTGAGGATCGTTTCGTCCATTTAATGATAGTAAGCGTTTCCCTCATGTATTTTACCGGGATTATAGATACATTCAGCGTTATGCTGATACAGGTTGTGATGATAGGCGGAGGGATTACCGGCACAGATATTGCATGGTGGATGGAGCCTGCCTATCTTCTCTCATTTTTCATATATCTTTTAGTTTATTGGCAGATTTTAAAAAAACATGAAGTTTATTTGTGTGATATAGAGCTAAAATACAAGTTCGCGCTTTTGATTCAGGGCAGTATTTTTCAAATGTTCTACAATTTTGTCTTTGTTTTCTTTAACGAAAATCATGCTATGTATGGCTGGGATGCTTATGCAGTGTTTTTTATCAGTATAACAGGAGTAATCTATTCTGTTTTTCTCACGCTCAGCCTGGCCGTGAAAAATGTATTGTCGGACAGGCAGAACAGGGAACTCCAATCTTTTATGGATATGCAAAAACAGCAGTACGATTATCAGCTGCAGCAATCCGTGGCTGTACGGCGTTTTAAACATGATCTGGTCAATCATATTGGCGTTCTGAGGGAGCTGTTAAATGAGAAAAAGACAAAAGAAGCCAAAGAATATATTGATACGATCTGGAGTGTTCAGAATGAGTTTGATCTGAAGATTCATACAGGAGACAGTTTTCTTGATATCATTGTAAATTATTATTCGTATTTGGCTGGAAAGGAAAAGGTAGAATTTACAGTCTCAGGCAGGCTCACCGAAAAACTTCCTCTCGAGATGTTTGATCTCACCACATTGGTTGGAAATATACTGCAAAATGCTTTTGAGGCGGCATTAAAAGCGGATGTGCCAAAAATACATGTCGAGCTCATAGAACATACGAAAGAAATATTTATAGTCGTCGTCAATAGTACAGACAGGGCGGTAAAGAATAAAAAATTTTTTGTGACTTCCAAAAAGGACAAAAGAAACCACGGGTTTGGTCTGAAAAATATTGCTGCAACAGTTCAAAAATATCATGGCGAATACTATATGGAGTCCGTGGCGGAAGACGGAGAAGCATGGTTTAAAATCAGCATTGCCATACCCAGGGAGGAAAAGGCATGAAAATCGGTATTGTAGAGGATGAAGCGGTATGGAGGGATAAGATACAGGGTATTATTGAAAGATATTGCAGGGATAAAAATATTCCATTTCAGATCAATTCTTATGGTAATGGAATGGATTTTATGAAAAATTCAGATGCAGACCTGTTGTTTCTGGATATTGAACTGGCAGAGGGGGAAGATGGTTTTCAAATCGCAGAACAACTGATGCATGATGGAAAGAAATGTAAGGTATGTTTTTTGACTTCCCATACGGAGCTTGCAAGATCAGGATATAGGGTGAATGCTTTCCGGTATATAGACAAAAGGCATTTGGAAGAAGTGGGCGAGGCACTGGATTCTTTTCTGAAAACAAAGATTCAGGATCGGATGATTTCCTGTCATGATACCGCGGGGGGACAAATCAGGATAAATTTGAATGAGCTTCTTCTTGTTGAAACGTATGGAAGAAAATTAAGATACCTTATGTTTGATGGGAGGGAATATTTTTGTGAAGGGAAAATATCGGAAGCCGCACGAAACTTATCTCCATTTGGTTTTTCTCAGACACATCGGTCGTATATTGTCAATTTGAAATATATTGAAAAGGCACACAGCCATGAGGTTACCCTTTGCAATGGATTAAAGGTAATGATCGGAAGAGCCCATAGTGATGAGTTCAAGAAGGAATTTTTTAAGTGGAGAATGCGGTTTGACAACTGATTGGATATAAGGGAGGCTGGTGTGATCTGACACCTGTTGTTTTGTGTCGTTTGCGCAAAAAAGATGTCGTTTGTGCAGACAGTATTTTACTATTTTTTTCGCTGTGATATAAATAAAGCACTAAAAAATTGATTTATATCACGAGGGAACTATTATGATGAAAAAAATTTTTTTGTTAAGTTTGGTATGTTTCGTTTTGCTGTCTGCCTGTTCTACAAATAAGGATTCAGGATATGCGGATGTTACTCCTGGTCAAATTGAAAATACTGGTAACAATCATAACTTGTCTGAAGAAAGCACTTCTGATATACGTCAGACATCCCCAACTGAGATGCACGAACCTGAGCAATCCACAGCCATAGTGGAAATGCCAGAAACTGAATCTCAGGCAGAAACGACCCAAATCCGAGAAATTTATGAAGGTGAATATACGGGTAATACTATAAGTGACCCTGATTATGACGGTCTGGAGATTCAAAAAAATGAGGATGGTACTTATGCAATACAGGTTAAAATCCCGTTCCTAACCAAGTTGTATGAATGCACAGGCTATCAGTCAGAAAATATAATTCTGTTTTCCACATCTGAATGGGGTGCAGACAAAAAGGTGGAGGGAAGCATCTCTTTTGATGGTGATTCTGCCACAGTGGCATTTACTGCTGGATGGTATCAGACAGCCACTACGGAAAGCTCCTATCAATACCATAAAACATCAGATATTCCTAATCTGGGAAATGGCCCTGATGCGCACCCCGACTACCGTTCTTTTACAGGAGAATACTGCGATGACAACGGTGATCCAAGTCTTGAAATCCAGCAAAATGAGGATGGCTCTTATCTCATACAGATTAGCATTTTCCGTGAAATAGGATATGATGCGTGTATTGGCAGTCCAGAGAAAGGAAAAATGTCTTTCACATCCGATGAAAGAGGCAGTGTAAGCGGTTGCATAGTTCTTGATAATGACCTTGCGGTTGTCCAGTTTGAACAGATTGGTTATTTTGAAAATTCTAAAGTAACAACCTATCTGTTTCATAAGACATCCGACAATCCAAATACAAAAGGAAATATTAATTATCAAGAACTGGGGATTCAAAAACAGGAATACCCGTCAGAATTTTCCATGGGGGAAAATTTAAAAACCGCCATTACGCAATTAGCGCTCAGCTATGATCATTTTGGCAAGGATTCTGTCAGCAGCGAGAGCTGGAAAGAAATTTTCATTGCTCGGTTTATTCAAAATTCAAGGGCATCGTTTGATTATTTGGATCGGATATCGGATGAAAATGACGGGAAGATCAGTGTGGATCAGCTAAATTACATTCAATATTCGCTTACGAATACAGAAGTGGATTTTTCGTCTGAGGCAGGCGATTCCGTCAATAGATATGATGCTGCCAGTTCGTTGAATTACGGCTGGATTTCCAGATATAGTTGCGAAGAGACAAAGGACGGAGTAATCGTCACAGCTGATTTTGAAGTAGGGTATGATGGAACGGATTCCACGCAAAAGCGCCAAATAACGGTTGAATTGATCAAAAACCCGTATAGCTGTTTCGATGGATATAGCGTGATTACGATTTCATCGGAGACAGGAAATTCTGATCCTGAACAACAGAATTAGCTGAATTCGTAAGGCAAAATAACGGAAAGAATTTTAAGATTACATTCTAATGAAACAGAAAGGCAGAGATTCGAGAGAGTCCCTGCTTTTTTTGCAAAAAATAAGCGTAACTTCTATTTATATAAAGAACGGATATTTTGGTATCGTGTCGTTTTTGGTCAGAATTGTCCTGCAATATGCGGTTGAAATTTGAAGTCGACAATATAATAATAAAAGCGTTAAGCATCCACAATTTAGGAATGGGTCTTGAAGAAGAGATCATTTGTTGATAAAATAGCATTACCAAAATCCGTGCAATGCACGAAAATAAGGAGTGGTGTTATGGAGATCAGAAGAGATGCGTACCTTGAACAGTTAAAAATAAGAAAAGATAATGGTATGATCAAGGTCATCACGGGAATCAGAAGATGTGGCAAGTCATTTCTGTTATTTGTGCTGTTTAAGAAGTATTTATTGGAGAACGGCGTGGATAGGGAACACATCATTGAGATTGCATTGGATGGTATTGAGAATGAGGAACTGCGGGATCCCAAGAAGTGTTATCAGTATATCAAAGACGCAATGAAAGATGATCAAAAGTATTATCTGCTCTTAGATGAAGTACAGTTTATGCCACGATTCGAGGAAGTGCTGAACAGTCTGCTGCGCATAAGCAACATTGACGTATATGTGACTGGCAGCAATTCTAAGTTTTTATCAAGCGATATTGTAACCGAATTTAGAGGCAGGGGGGATGAGATCAGAATTTATCCGCTGTCCTTTGCGGAGTTCTACGCGGCTTTTGATGGAGATTATGACGATGCCTGGGAGGAATATATGACATACGGCGGACTGCCGCAGGCAGTACAGTTTACCGAAGAGCGTCAAAAGGCGGAGTATCTTAAAAATATGTTTACCAATGTTTATATAAAGGATGTGGTAGAGCGGAACCGGATTCAGAATGATAATGAAATTGGAATTTTGGCAGATATTCTTGCATCTGCCATAGGTTCACCGACCAATCCGACTAAAATATCAAATACCTTTAAGAGCGAGCAGGGAATCACTTATAGCAACAAAACCATATCCAATCATATAGATTATCTGGAAGAGGCTTTTTTGATTTCTAAGGCGGAGCGGTATGACATTAAAGGCAGAAAATATGTGGGAGCAAATCTGAAATATTATTTTACGGATATCGGTCTTAGAAATGCCAGATTGAACTTTAGGCAGCAGGAGCCTACGCATATTATGGAGAACATTGTTTATAATGAGCTGCTTGTGCGGGGCTGCAATGTGGATGTCGGTATTGTGGATGTATTCGAGAAGAATAGTGAAGGAAAAAGGGTTCATAAACAGTTGGAGATTGACTTTGTAGTCAATCGGGGCAGTCAGAGGTATTATATTCAGGTAGCTTATGACATGACTTCCGAGGAAAAACAGACCCAGGAGTTTCATTCGTTTAGAAATATCCCGGATTCATTTAAGAAGATTTTGATAGTAAATGGAAGCCAAAAACCTTGGAGAAATGATGAAGGATTTGTGATTATGGGTATGAAATATTTTCTGCTCAATGCGGACAGTTTGGAATTTTAAGACAGAAAACGACTCGGCGTGTTCCCGGGGAACAGGTTTATTTATAAATGAGAAAGAGGTTGCAATCGTCCGTTGAAACAGATATAGTAATTGTAAATCAAAGCGGAAGGAGCGGACAGTTTATGAGAAAAAAATATATTATGGCTCAGTAGTCTGAGCTTAAAATAAAACGAAGGGTTAAGCTCGGATGAATCTTCCATGAAAAAAGGAGGATCCTATGAGTTATGACAGAGCAGAGGAAATTCTGCCGGAAGATCTGATCAGGGCGATCCAGCAGTATGTAAGCGGGAAAAGCATATACATTCCCTGCAGAGAGAAAAAGAGCTGGGGAAGCCAGACAAAGACCCGCCAGTATTATCAGAAGAGAAATGAAGAAATACGCCGGAAATATGCAGGCGGAATTGCGGTAAAATCCCTTGCGGAGGAATATTCGCTCTCGGAGAAAAGCATTCAGAGGATTGTGAGGGCTGGCGCGCTGCCGATAAGGGAGATGCATTCCGACAGAAGTGTACGGGAAGGTGGCGGAAGGGAGATGGACATGAAAACACAGGAAGAATATTTACAGGGACTCCGGCGATGGCTTCGGGATACGGAGGATGAGCCTCTGGAGGAAATGGCGTCTTTTTTTGAGAAGCGGCTGGACGACTATGAGGAGCGTATGTCCGTCTGGGAAAAATCCTACCGGCTGGTTGCCCAGTCGATACCGGGCGAATGCCGGAAGATTCTGGACCTGGGATGCGGCACCGGCCTGGAGCTGGACCAGATCTGGAAAATAAATCCGGATATTGAGGTGACGGGCGTGGATCTGAGCCGGGACATGCTGGACAAACTGCTGGCAAAACACCCGGACAAGCGTTTTACCGCCGTATGCCAGGATTATTTTCAATACGATCCCGGCCGTGAACAGTGGGACGCCGTGATTTCCTTTGAAAGCCTGCATCATTTCCTGCCGGAGCGAAAAAAGGAACTGTATGAGAAAATTTACCGCAGCGTAAAGGTCGGCGGTGTTTTTATCCTGGGAGATTATATCGCCTGCTGCGACGAGGAAGAAGCGCTTTTACGGGACGTCTATCTGAGACGGAGAAAGCAGTCCGCGATTCCGGAGGATCAGTTTGTCCATTTTGATATCCCGCTGACCATGGAGCATGAGACGGGCCTGCTGCGAAGCGTTGGATTTCAGATCGAGAACGTTATGGATGAGGATGCGGCGGTCATTGTATGTCGGAGGAAGGAAGCCGGCTGACTTTGTCTCATAATGCCGCAAGAGTCAGATGTTTGTATCTGATTGACGAAAGCACCGACATTTTTTCTGCAGCTGCTTGACAGAAGCGGACACTTACGGCACAATAACTTTAGCACGTGCACAAATAATACAGCACAAAAGGAGGACAAGTTATGGATACCGTACAGGAGCTGCAGGTTCTGAGAGCCGAGCTGATCAGGGAAATAGATGACAGGATTACCTGTATGATACAAAGCCTGAAAGAAGACCAGAACAGAGCGATAGAACACGAAAACAGACGGCGCCGGGAAAAAGAATATGAGAGTATTTTCCCGTTAAACGCCGACACCGGTATTTTCAAGGGCAGGCGTCCCACAGGCGTGATCTTTGAGGACGGGACCAGAGAAGATGTGCCGACCTGGAAGCGGGTCTTTGAAGAAATCATGAAACAGTGCAACAGCGATGCGGAACGGCATAAGGCGCTGATGGAACTTCGTGGAAAAGTGCTGGGAAGAAACAGGGTGCTTCTTGGCAGCGAAAAAGGGAAAATGCGAAGTCCCTTAAAGATTGACCGCGCGCTGTACGCGGAGACGCATTACGATACGGAAACATTGTTAAAGATACTGGTCACACGGATCCTGGAAGCGGTCGGCTATGACTACAGCGGCATCCGAATCGCGGTGCAGAATGAATAGGCGACAGGAGCCGCCCCGTCTTTCCCGCCCTTTCTTCACCCGGGACGGCATTACGCTGGCGAGAGAGCTTCTGGGGAAGATTCTGGTGCATGAGACCCCGCTTGGGCCGGTCCGCGGTGTCATTACGGAGACGGAAAGCTATATGGGTGAGACGGATAAGGCTTCCCACGCATACGGCGGAAAGCGCACGGAACGCACGGAGCCCATGTACCACATCGGCGGGACCTCCTATGTCTATCTCATCTACGGCATGTACAGCTGCATGAACATTGCCGCCATGGGAGAAGGGACGCCCCAGGCGGTGCTTTTGCGAAACGTCGTTCCTGCGGACGAAGAGTCGGGGGAGCGTATGCTGCGGCTGCGGCTGGATGTGCTGAACCAAAAACAGATCAAAAAGGGGCTTGCGCCGTATACGCCCGGGCGTTGCCCAGCCGGCCTGAAAAAGCATCTGGCGGACGGGCCGGGGAGACTCTGTATCGCCATGGGTATTACAAGGGCGGACAATGACGTGGATATGGCGGAGAGCGGCGGCTTTTATGTGACGGAAGGAATCCCGGTGGCGCCGGAAAAGATCATGGCGGGCAAGCGTATCGGCATTGACTATGCGGGGGAAGCCGCGGATTACCTGTGGCGGTTTTATGTGGAGCCGCCGAAACCGGAGACGTTTTGACCGGACCGCGCGGCGGCTGGAATGGTGCGGCATCCGTGGCTGCGTCGGCCATGGGGGACTCGTCTGCTGCGCGGCGGAAAAGGACGGAAGAGGGAAAAAGATGAGCCTGCAGTTTTACTTTGGCCCTTCCGGTTCGGGGAAGAGCCGGAAATTATATGAAGAGATCACAAGACGGGCCGGGGAAGAGCCGGGACGGAATTTCCTGATTATCGTTCCCGACCAGTTTACCATGCAGACCCAGATGGATCTTGTACTGATGAACGGCCGGGGCGGCATCATGAATATCGACGTGCTCAGCTTTGGGCGCCTCGGCCACCGCATTCTGGAAGAGGTGGGCGGCGGAGACACGCCGGTGCTGGACGATACGGGAAAGAGTCTGGTGCTCCAGAAGGTGGCGGCGGGGATGAAGGAGGAACTGCCCGTACTGGGAGGATTTCTCCACAGACAGGGCTATATCCATGAGGTAAAGAGCGCGATCTCTGAATTCATGCAGTACGGCGTCGGCGTAAAGGACGTTGCGAAGCTGATTGACCGGGCGCAGCACAGGGGAGCGCTGGCCCAGAAGCTGAAGGATCTGGAAAAGTTGTACGCAGGGTTTCTGGATTATATCAACGGCAGGTTTATCACGACGGAAGAGACGCTGGACGTGCTGCGGCGCAGTCTGAAGAAGTCAAAGCTTTTGCCGGGGAGCGTCGTTGCCTTTGACGGATTTACGGGCTTTACGCCCATTCAGAACCGGGTTATACAGGAGCTGATGCGGCTTTGCGGCGAGGTGATCGTCACGGTGACCCTTGGAGAAGGGGAGGATCCTTACCATCCGGACGGGGAACAGAAGCTGTTTCATCTGAGCAAGAAGACGGTGGCGGATCTGTGCCGTCTGGCGCAGGAAGTTGAAACAAGGCGGGAAAAGGATGTATTTCTGGCGGGAGGACGCAGATTTCAGGGCGCTCCCGCGCTCGGACATCTGGAGCGATATCTCTTCCGCTATGTGAATGCGCCTTATGAGACGCCCCAGAAGGAAATCAGGATTTTCGAGACGACAGCGCCCCGGGACGAGGTGCACCAGACGGGACTTGAGATCCGTCGGCTGCTTCGGGAAGAGGGAATGGCGTATCGCGATATTGCGGTGATCGTGGGGGATCCCGGCAGCTACGGGCCTTATGTGGAGACGGAGTTTGCCCAGATGGACATTCCCGTATATCTGGACCGGACCCGGGGGATTGTGCTGAACCCCATGACGGAATACATCCGGAGCGCGCTGGAACTGTATCTGAAGAATTTTTCCTACGAAGCGGTATTTCATTATCTGCGCAGCGGTCTGGCGGATATGGAGTCGGAAGAGATTGACCGGCTGGAAAACTATGTGCTCTGCACAGGCGTTCGGGGACTGCGGAGCTACAGCCGTCTTTTTACGCGAAAAACGCCCGATATGGGAGAAAACGAGGAAGCGCTGGCGCAGATCAACGGCCTGCGGCAGAGGATCCTGGACCAGACCGAAATGCTCTCCATGAAAGAGCGGGAACCGGTGAAGAATTATATTGACAAGCTCTATGATTTTCTTGTGCGGAATCAGGTCCAGGCAAAGCTTGCTTCTTATCAGAATACGTTTGAGACGCAGGGGCAGGCGGCCCTGGCCAGAGAGTACGCCCAGATCTACCGGCTGGTGATGGAGCTGCTGGACCAGATTTACCGGCTTTTGGGGGACGAGATCGTTTCTCTTCAGGAATTTTCGGATATTCTGGAAGCCGGGTTCGGAGAGATTCAGGTGGGGACGATCCCGCAGAATGTGGACAGGGTGGTAGTGGGAGATATGGAGCGCACACGTCTGAAACAGGTGAAGGCGCTGTTTTTCCTCGGCGTAAACGACGGCAATATCCCCCAAAATGTCTCCAGGGGCGGTATTCTTTCCGATATGGACAGAGAATTTTTGCGGGAGTCCGAAATTGAACTGGCGCCCAGTCCGAGACAGCAGATGTATATTCAGCGGCTGTATCTGTATCTGAATATGACAAAGCCCTCCGAAAAGCTTTATCTGGCTTATTCCAAGATGGACGGCGCGGGAAGGTCGCTGCGTCCGGCCTATCTGATAGACGTGGTGAGGAAACTGTTTCCGGCCATTGCGGTGGAGTATCCTCAGCTGCGCAGTCCCCTGGAGCAGATCGTTACGAGACAGGAGGGGGCGCGGTATCTGGCGGAGGGACTGCGGGAGTATGCGGCGGGAACCATGCAGCCCGAACAGGAGCCGGCCTTTTTCACCGTCTATCGGGTATACGGGGAGGAAGCGCTTGCGGACAGACGCACCGCGCTGACAGAAGCGGCTTTCAGGCGTTATCAGGACAGCGGCCTTTCTGCGGCGGTGGCGCGAGCGCTGTACGGCAGAAATCTGGAAAACAGCGTCACGAGGCTGGAGACCTACGCCGCCTGCGCGTACCGCCATTTTCTTCAGTACGGACTTTCCCTGAAGGAGCGGCAGGAGTTTTCGTTTGAACGTGTGGATCTGGGCAATGTCTATCATCAGGTTCTGCAGGCTTTTGCGGGAAAGCTGGAAGAGCATCATTACACCTGGTTTGATTTTCCGGAGGATTTCGCGAGCCGGGCGGTGCGGGAAGCTTTGGAGGAATGCGCGGCGGCTTACAGGAATACCGTGCTGTACAGCAGCGCAAGAAACGAGTATGCCGTCACGAGAATGGGACGGATTCTGACCAGGACGGTGCTGACGCTTCAGAGACAGCTGCGGAAGGGAAGCTTCCGGCCGGACGCTTATGAGCTTTCCTTCCGGTTTGCGGACGACCTGGCCAGCGTCAACGTGGCGCTCTCCGAGGAAGAGCGCATGCATCTGCAGGGGCGCATTGACAGGATCGACGTGGACGGGGACGAGGATCATATTTATGTAAAAGTCATCGACTATAAGTCTGGCAGCAAAAAGTTTGACCTTGCGGCGCTTTACTATGGTCTGCAGCTGCAGCTGATGGTGTACATGAACGCCGGGATGGAGCTGGAGGCAAAGAAACATCCGGACAAAGATGTCGTGCCTGCCGCGCTTTTGTATTATCATGTTGACGATCCTTCCGTAGAATCGGCCGTGGAGCTGACCCCGGAAGAGATCGACAGGCAGATCGCAGGGCAGCTTCGGATGAATGGCGTCGTAAACGCCGAGCCGGATATCATAAAACGGCTGGACGCCGGCCTGACGGACAGATCCGACGTGATCCCGGTGGAGAGAAATAAGGACGGCAGCCTTTCCGCCCGCTCCAGCGTGATGACGGAGGAAGAACTGCGGACGGTGTCGGCGTATGTGAACCGGAAGATCGCAAAGATCGGCAGGGAGATTCTGGACGGAAGGATCACGCTTGATCCCTATGAAAAAGGGGATGAGGAAGCCTGCACCTATTGTCCGTACAGAAAGGTGTGCGGGTTTGAACCCGCCATTCCCGGCTGCGCGAAGAGAAAGCTGGAGGAACTGGACCGGGAGACGGCGCTTAAAAAAATGCGGGAGAAGCGGGAAGGGTGAGAGTATGGGCATGACGTTTACACCGGAACAACGGGAAGCCATAGAACTGCGGGGCTGTAATATTCTGGTGTCCGCGGCGGCGGGCAGCGGCAAGACGGCGGTGCTCGCGGAGCGCATTACATCCATGGTGTGCGACGGGGACAGTCCCGTGGATATCGACCGCCTTCTGGTGGTGACTTTTACCAATGCCGCGGCGGCGGAAATGCGGGAGAGGATCGCGGCAGGAATTGCGGCGAGACTGGCGGAGAATCCGGAGTCGGAGCATATCCAGCGCCAGAGCGCGCTGCTGCACAACGCCCAGATCACCACCATAGACAGTTTCTGCCTGTTTCTTTTGAAAAATCATTTTAACGAGATCGGTCTTGACCCGGCTTTCCGCATTGCGGACGAGGGGGAAGTGAAACTTACGGAGCAGGAGGTTCTGGCGGAGGTTCTGGAGGACTCTTACGCGCAGGGAAGCGAGGATTTCCGGTTTTGCGTGGAGTTTTTCTGCCCGGGCGGAAAGGAGAGTGTGCTGGAAAACCACATCCTGGATCTGTACCGCTATGCCTGCGCGTTTCCCTGGCCGGAGGAATGGCTGGAAAAGCGCCGGGAAGATTACCGGGAGGAGACGGCGGAGTCGTTTGAAAAGGAGCCCTGGGGAGTATATCTTGCGGCCCATCTGAAGCGGATGATACAGGGTTGTACGGAGAAGATGCGCCAGGTTCAGGCGGTTTGCCGGGAGCCGGACGGCCCCTATATGTTCGGGGAGACGGTGGAAAGGGAGCTGGAACAGCTGGAGGAACTTTCCTGCTGCAGCACGCTGGCGGAATACGGCGCAAAGCTGCCGGCGGTGGCTTTCGGCCGTCTTTCTTCCAAAAAGGACGATACGGTGTCGGCGGCGAAACGAGAGCTGGCAAAGACTCTGCGGACGGAGGCAAAGGACAGGATCCAGAAAATGGCTGTGAAATATTTTAAGACCCCGCCGGATCTGGCCGCCGCTCAGGGGGCGGCCTGCAGGAGGCCGGTAGGTACGCTGGCGGCTCTTGCGCTGGATTTCTACAGGCGGATGGGAGAAAAAAAGCGGGAACGGAAGATCATCGATTTCTCCGATATGGAACATTTTGCCCTCGACATTCTGCTGGAACGGGACGGGGAACAGATCCGCCCCAGCCGCGTTGCGCTGGAGTACAGACAGCATTTTGCGGAGGTGCTGACGGACGAGTATCAGGACAGCAATCTGGTGCAGGAGTACCTTCTGAAGGCCGTCTCCGGGGAGGAAGACGGAAGGTTTAACCGTTTTATGGTGGGGGATGTAAAACAGAGCATCTACAAATTCCGCCTGGCACGGCCGGAACTGTTCCTGGAAAAATACCGGAGCTACACGGCCGGAACAGGTTCCTGCAGGCGGATCGACCTTGTCAGGAATTTCCGGAGCCGGGGTCAGGTGGTGGACACGGTGAACGCAGTGTTTTCCAGACTGATGGGAAAAGAGACGGGCGGGATCGATTATGACGAAAAGGCGGCGCTGTATCAGGGGGCTTCTTTTCCCGAAAACGAAGGGTGCGACACGGAGGTTCTGCTGGTTCAAAAGCCCCGGCCCGATTCCGGCGCGAATGCAAGGCAATGGGAAGCCCGGGTGATCGCGGCGGAAATCAAAAAGCTCAGGGAGCATTTTCAGGTGACGGATCGGGAGAGCGGGACGCTCCGGCCCGTCCGGTTTTCGGATATGGTGATCCTGCTTCGGTCAGGCGCCGGATGGGACGAAGAATTGAGAAAGGTGCTGGAGGAAGAGGGGATCCCGGTCTATCTTACCTCCAGAACGGGATATTTCGGCGCGGCGGAGGTACAGGAGCTTCTTCAGTTTCTGCGGGTGCTGGATAATCCCACGCAGGATATCCCTCTGTTCGGGGTGATGCGATCCGTTTTCGGCGGTTTTTCCGAGGAGGAGACGGCGGTGATCCGAAGCGGCCGCAAAGGCGGCAGCCTTTATGAAGCGGTGAAGGCAGCGGCGTCGGAAGGGGCGGAAACTCCTGCGCCGGACAGGAAAGCGCTGGCGGAAAAATGCGGCGCTTTTCTGAAAATGCTGAACGCGTACCGGAGCTGTACGGTATATCTTCCCATTCGCGACCTGCTCACAAAGATCGTGACGGATTTTGATTATCTGAATTATGTGACCGCTCTGCCCGCGGGAGAAAAGAGAAGGGCCAACGTGGAGATGATGTTCACAAAGGCTTCCGACTTTGAAAAGACCAGTTATTTCGGCCTGTTTCATTTTGTGCGGTATATGGAACAGCTTGAAAAATACGATGTGGACAGCGGGGAAGCGGGACTTCTGGATGAAAATGCGGATGTGGTGCGGATCATGACCATCCATAAGAGCAAGGGGCTGGAATTTCCCGTCGTCTTTGCGGCGGGTCTCGGCGGGCGGTTTAACCTGCAGGACGTCAATCGGTCCCTGCTGACGGACATGGATCTGGGAATTGCCACCGACTATACGGATCCGGTGAGAAGACTCCGGAACAAGACGCTGCGAAGGCTGGCGCTGTCCGCAAAGCTGAAAGAGGAGAGTCTCTCGGAGGAACTCAGGGTGCTCTATGTTGCCATGACCAGAGCCCGGGAAAAACTGATCCTGACGGCGGCTTCGGACGACGCCGGAAAACGGTGGGAACGGTACCGGGAAAACGGAACGGAGCATCTCTCCTATCTGGATTTTATGGAAGCGGGGAGCTTTCTGGACATGCTGCTGCCGATTCTGGGACGGACCGGCATTCCTGTGACGGTGACAGGAGAAGAAGATCTGCTGGCCGAGGGGCTGAAAGAACAGTTTGATCTTTCTGACAGGCGTGACAGGCTGCGGAGACTGGAAACCAAAGACCTGCCGGCGCAGCCGGCGCGGGATCAGCAGGAGGACGCCGCGCTGGAGACGCTGCGGGAGCAGCTGAACACGCCCTACCGGTTTGCTTCGCTTGCCGGACTCTATACAAAGACGACCGTTTCGGAGCTGAAGATCGCGGCCATGGCGGACAGGGACGAGGAAGCCTATCACACCTTTGAAGAGAAAGAACTTCAGCCTTACATACCGGCTTTTCGGAGAGGTGAAGAAAAGATAAACGGCACCGTCCGCGGCAACGCCTATCACAGAGTCATGGAGCTTCTGGATCTGGACCGGCTGCTGGGAGCCGCCGGTGTCGGGGAAACGCAAGACCCTGAAAACGGAAGCTTTTCGCGGGATGCGGACGCCCGGACGGCACGGCAAAAGCTGAAAAACGAGCTGAAAAAAAGTCTGGAGGAACTGACAGCCTGCGGGCGTTTGTCGAAGGAATACAGGGAAGCGGTGCAGGATGGACGAATCCTGAATTTTCTGGCCAGCCCGCTTGCCCGGCGGATGTGCCGGGCTCAGAGACAGGGAAAACTGTACAGGGAACAGCCCTTTGTTCTCGGCATCGAAGCCGGACGGCTGAACAGAGAGCTGCCCGGCGGGGAGACCGTGCTGATTCAGGGCATTATAGACGTGTTCTTTGCGGAGGAAGACGGTCTTGTGCTGCTGGACTATAAAACGGACGTCGTAAACGCCGTGGATGAACTCTGGAACCGATATGAGACACAGATGGACTATTACGAGGAAGCCCTTGTGAGACTTATGGGCATGCCGGTAAAGGAGCGCATCCTCTACTCCTTTCATCTGGAACAGGCGGGCTCAGGGTAAATCCGGGGAGGAAGTTTCTTCTCCACTTCTCTGGTGCGGAGGTGTTTTACATGGTAAAGCTGTTCGTCGGCTGTGGAAAGCGCTTCCGCAAGGGACAGGCTGCCGGCGGAATCCACCAGACAGCAGCCGGCGGAAACGGTTATGTTATAGCTTTTGGAACTGGTTCTGTTAAACGAATCAAAAGCGCCATAGATGTGATTCAGAAGATCCCTGCCGTCGTCTTCGCCCTCATACGTCACTGCACAGGCAAATTCGTCTCCGCCGATTCTGCCTGCGATGCCGTCCATGTCTTTCATGATGCCGGAAAGGATCCCGGCGATCAGGTGCAGGGAGAAATCCCCTTCTTCATGGCCGTAACGGTCGTTGATGATCTTCAGGTTGTTCATATCCACATAGACCACCAGCGTCTCCCGGCCGGCGCTCCTGTTGAGCGAAAGCAGATGTTCCGCGCTGTCTTCAAATCCACGTCTGTTGAGGATGCCGGTGAGCCCGTCGGATTTCGACAGAGCGTCCAGAACAATGTTGTTTTCCCGCAGCGTGACGAGGTTGTCCTCCAGCTGCTGCTGGATCTGTTCATTGTTCAGGAGCAGATAGATCATCTTTGCAGCGGAAGCCATCTGGTTTACCATAAATTCGCCGTCTTCATAAATGGAATCCGCAAGATCACAGAGCAGAAGACCATAGAGCATCTCGCTGGAAAACAGCGGAAGCAGCACCAGACGGTAACGTTTGTCCGGGTCCATAAAATCATTGCGGTACAGATCCTTCACGGAAACGGACTGTTTCAGGGACGGAACCATGGAAACCGCGCCGTCCCGAAAAACTGCCTTCAGACAAAGCCGGTCGGGCGGGACGAACCGCTCCCCGTTCAGATGAAGGATCGGCTTCTCATAAACATACAGAAAGGCGTTGTTAATGTTCATCCAGTTCAGATGCCAGAGAAGGTGACAGTAGCTCTGGTCGTTTCCCTTTTCAAATGTGAGAATGTCATGGACGAACAGACGCATGGAATAGTTCTGAGACTGATGCCGTTCGATCAGCCTGTCCCTTTCCGCGTTCATGGACCGGATGACGGTCCTGTGCATGGTGAAGAACAGATCCTCCAGTTCCTGTTTCCTATTCGGGTCCGTCTGCCGCCCGGCCAGAAGCCGGTATCCCTGTTCAAAAATCGAAAGAAGGTTGTCGATATCCGCGTATCTTAAGGCGCCCGCGTCCACAAACGCATTCAGATGATTCAGGATCGCGCCGTCGGAACCAGCGGAGGAATCCGAGCCGGAAAACCGCTGCAGGATGCTGTCCAGAAGCGCGCTGCCAGCCGCCTTTACGGGGGCCATTTCGTTTTGGTAGACGTCGCGGTCATAGCGGTAGAAGATTGCGTCATAGATCCTGTCCGGCGTCAGGCTTCCGACGGCTTGCGCGCCGCCGTTTTCGGCGGTTTCCGGCACACTGCAGAAGGAGTGGCGCCTGATAAATTTTGTGGGGAGCAGGATGCTTTCCGCTTCCTTTCCCTCCAAAAGCTGCAGCACGGACAAAAGCGCCTGCTGTCCCAGCGCGGCGGGACTGGCGGAAACGGAGGACAGCGGAGGCGTGGCTTTGGTTGCCGCCTTTGAATCGTCAAAGCCCAGAACGGAAATATCCCTTCCAGGCACCTTCCCTTTCTTGTGAAGCGCTTCATAAAGCCCAAGCACCGTATCGTCGTTGACACAGACCACGGCTTCCAGATCCGGGTTGCGGTCAAGGAAATCTGCGAGCTGTTCTTCGGAGCAGCCGGTCAGTTCGCCCTGAATGTAAGCTTCCGGAGAAAAGGCGATGCCGTGTTCCTCAAGCACCTGCAGAAACGTCTGTTTTCTCTCGGCGGCGTCAAAATTGTCGTCCGGGCCGCCGATCATGCCGAAGCGGCGGCATCCCAGAACGCGGATCAGATAGTCCATGCCGTCCCTGATTCCGGCGCCGTTTTCATAGGAGATGTTGGGATATCCCTCCAGCTTGGAAGCGATCAGGACGGTGGGGATCCCGCGGTAGGTTTCCATCAGCCGGCAAAGCCGATCCCGGGTAGTGAGACAGCCGATGCAGTCTGCCGCCACCAGAAGAGCGTCCACATTTTCCGGCGCCGCATAGGAAAAAAGAGTGTTGTACTGGTATTCGTACATGATTCCGGGGTTCCCCGTCACATCCCGGTCCAGATATTTTCCCGGTATGACCACCACGGTCAGGTCCCGCGTCTCGGCGGCCGTCATAACGCCCTGACAGAGCTGCTCTGTAAAATCATCAAGTATTCCGCTTACCAATACGCCGATAACCGGTTTTCTGGTTTTGTCCGTCATGGGAACCTCCTTTGGAAAAGTCTGTGAGATCGTTCGGTCATAGGGTCATACGAATCCGCACTTTCTTTTTATTATTATTATAATAGATTCGGAAGAAAAAAGAAAGGGGGAGAAGAAAGAATCTTGTGGCGCACGCGGAAATTTGATTGTATAATGGACACATCTTAATTTTAGAAGGAGGAACCTGATATGGTAAAAATGACTCCGCCCATGGGATGGAATTCCTGGAATACGTTCGGCCCGGATATCAATGAGCAGCTGATCTTTGAGATGGCCGACATTATGGTGGAAAAAGGGTTTTTGGCAAAGGGATATGAGTACCTTGTCATAGACGACTGCTGGTCCCTGAAGGAGAGGGACGCCGGAGGGCGTCTTGTGGCGGACCCGGAAAAGTTTCCCCACGGCATGAAGGCGGTGGCGGATTATGTGCACTCCAAAGGATTGAAATTCGGCATGTACTCCTGCGCCGGAAATCTTACCTGCGCCGGTTATCCCGGCAGTTTTGAGCATGAGTTCATCGACGCGGCGACCTTTGCGGAATGGGGCGTGGATTTCCTGAAATACGATTACTGCTACCACAGCCCCATCATACACGGGAAATACCTCTACAAACGGATGGGCCTGGCGCTGGAAAACTGCGGAAGGGACATTCTGTTCAGCGCCTGCTCCTGGGGGGCGGATGAGACTCACGAATGGATCAAGACCACGGGCGCTTCTATGTGGAGATCCACGGGGGATATCTTCGATACCTGGGAATCCATCAAGAGTCTGGCAAAGCAGCAGGAAAAGCTGCATCCGTACAACGGCGCGGGGTGCTTTAACGATATGGACATGCTGGTGGTTGGAATGTACGGCAAGGGGAACGTGGGACTTAAGGGCTGTAGTGACGTTCAGTACAAAACGCACTTTTCCCTGTGGGCGTTTCTGGGATCGCCGTTAATGATCGGCTGCGATCTGCGGAACATGAGTCAGACCGCTTACGACATCCTTACCAATGAGGAAATGATCCGAATCAATCAGGATCCCGCCTGCCGTCAGCCCGATAAGCTGATCGGAATCTGGAACGGCGATGACATTCTGATTTATGAAAAGCATCTGGCAGGCGGAGATATCGCGCTGGGACTGTTTAACCTGAGAGAGGAAAGGGCCGGCGTAAAAGTGAATCTGGACGAAATGGGGCTTCCGGCCAGCACGGGAAAGACGCTGGAGATGACCGAAGTCTGGACGGGCGAAAAGTATGTGGTGAAGAACGCCAATATCATGATCGATCTGGATGCGTATGACTGCGCCGTGTACCGTGCAAAGGTGGTCGATCTGTAATGAGCGAGTGCATGCGGTGCGGAAAGGAACTGACGTACAATGAGATCGGCGCCCACAAAAAGTTTATTCACAGAGGAAGCACGAGTTTTCTCTGTAAAACCTGCCTTGCCCGGACGCTGGGCGTGACCGTGGGGGATATCGACGAAAAGATCGAACAGTTCATCCGGCAGGGGTGTACGCTGTTTACGGCGCAGCGGCGGGACGACAACGGGCGGATATCGGACGTCCGCCCGAAACGGTGATAACGGCAGAATGCAGAGAGGATACGGAAAGGATACGGAAAGGATACACAGGCGCAGGATAATCAGACAGATGGCCGGGCTTCGGACACGGGAATTTAAATATTGACAAACCGGGGGAGGAAGCGTATTTTAGTCTTGTACTGAGGGTAGAATCATGCAGAAAAACAATAGGAAAAAGAGAAACATTGCGATCGCCGCAGTTGTATTTTCCGTGGGGCTGGCCTTTGCCGGCTGGTTCTATGTTGACAGTCTTGCCTATCGGGTATGCCGTGTGGAAGCGGGCGGGAACGTAACGCCGTCTGATTTTCTGAAAAAGCCGGACCCTTCGGCGGTTTTTGTGGAGGATACCTGGTTTGACGCTTCTGTTCCCGGAGAGTATCAGGTCAAGGTAAAAAGCGGGTGGTTTGTCCATCGCTGCCGCCTGATCGTGGCGGATACGGTGCCGCCCTCCGCCGTCTCTGTTCCCGGAAAGATCATGCTGGGAGAGACCTGCGAGCCGTCCGATCTGATTTCGGAGCTGTCGGACGCCACGACAGTGACCTGCGAGTGGAAGACGGCGCCGGATTTTGAACGTCCGGGCTCCCAGACGGTGACCGTGGCGCTGACGGATCTGGGAGGAAACGTTACGGAGCTGAGCTCGGAGCTGTTCATCTCCCGGGTGGTGGAAGAGATAGTTATAGAAGCGGGAGAAGAGATCCCCGCCGCGTCCGACTTTGTGCTGACGAATGAGGAAGCGTCTTTTGAGACGGATGTACGGGATCTGGATGTTACGCAGGTGGGAGAATACGCTGTCCGTCTGAAGGTTGCGGGAGTATCCTGCGATTCGCTGTTAAAGGTGGAAGACACCGTGCCGCCTCAGCTTACGGTGCACGACATGGAAGGGTTTTGCCTGACGCCCCGGAGCGCAATGGAGTTTGTGGACAGTGTGGAAGATGTGACGTCCGTTACGGTTGTCTACGATCAGGAGCCGGACTGGACTCTGGAGGGACGGCAGGAGGTGCGGCTTTTGGCCTGCGATGCCGGCGGAAACCGGACGGTGAAAACGGCGATACTGACGCTGCAGGCGGATACGGAAGCGCCGGTCATAGGAGGCGCCGCCGACAGGAAGATCTATCTGGGCGACAGTGTTTCTTACCGGAAAAACATTACCGTGACGGACAACAGCCAGACGGAGCCTGCGCTCACGGTGGACGCGTCCGGGGTAAACCTGCAGGAGCCGGGAGTATACCCGGTGGTCTATACCGCGACGGACAGCGCGGGCAACACATCCAGCGTCACGGTTCATTTTACGGTGGCGGCCAGAGAATATTCTCAGGAAGAGGTGGATGCGCTGGCCGATGAAGTCCTGTCGGAGATCATTACGGAAGAGATGACCCTGAGGGAGAAGGCGGAAGCCATTTTTGAGTGGGTCACCACGCATGTGGCGTATATCAGCCATTCCGATGGGGATGACTGGGTCAAATCCGCCTATGAAGGGCTTGCGCTGCGAAAGGGCGACTGCAGGGTGTATGCCTTTACCTCCAAGGAACTGCTGACCAGAGCGGGCATCCCCAATATGGATATTCAGAAGATACCTGCAAAGACCATGCATTTCTGGAACCTTGTGGATGTGGGAGACGGATGGCTGCACTTTGATACCTGCCCGAGAGCGGGCGGCCCCAGGGGGTTCTTCCTGTGGACAGACGCGGAGCTGAAGGAGTATTCCGACGCTCATCACGGTTCCCATAATTATGACCGCGACGCCTATCCGCAGATCAACTGACAGATCAGACTTGGCGCCATGGGCGCGGAACGGAGTGCAATGTGAAAAAGCTGGGCGTGATCGGCGGTCTCGGTCCCATGGCCACGGCGTATTTTCTGCAGCTGCTGGTTCAGATGAGCGACGCAAAGACGGATCAGGAACATATAGAGGTACTGCTGCACAGCATGCCCCAGATACCGGACAGGACGGGATATATACTGGACAGAAGCCGGGAGAACCCGCTGCCGGCCATGATCGGAGTGGGGCAGGGACTGGCCGCGCAGGGAGCGGAGGTCATTGCGATTCCCTGTATCACGGCGCATTACTTTGAACGGCAGCTGGAGGAAGGGATCGGAATCCCGCTTTTAAACGCCATCGAGGAAACGGTGCGTTTTCTGAAAAATGCGGGGACGGTGCGCGTGGGATTGATGGCTACGGACGGAACGGTACAAAGCCGGCTGTTTCAGGACGCTTTAGGGAAGGCGGGCATAAGCTGTGTGCTGCCGGCGCAGGAGGGACAGCGGCAGGTCATGCATCTGATCTATGACGATGTGAAGGCCGGGAAACCCGCGGAAATGTCCCTGTTTCAGGATACGGCCCGGGGGTTGTTCCGGGAGGGAGCCCAGGTGATCCTGCTGGGATGCACCGAGCTTTCTCTGATCAAGCGGGACTGTCGGCTGGATCCGGGTTTTCTGGACGTGATGGAAGTGCTTTCCAGAAAAGCGGTGCTTACCTGCGGCCGGCTGAAAAAAGAATACGATCAATTGATAACGGAGTAGCGACATGCAGAACAATGTGCTGGATTACCTGAATAACATCGTCCGTGTAAAACCGGACAAGACGGCCTTCGCGGACGTAAGGCGCGAGATGACTTTTTCCGAGGTTTACGAACAGAGCAGGGCCGTGGCGACTTTTCTTTACAGAAAAGGGATTGAAAAGCAGCCGGTGGTGGTATTTATGAGAAAATCCCCGGAGGAGATTACGACTTTCTTTGGCGTGATAGCGGCCGGGGATTTCTATGTTCCCATCGACGAGGAGATGCCCTCCGTGCGAATCGGGCTGATCCTGGAGAACGTGAAGGCCGGGATGCTGATCTGCGACGCTTCCACCTATCAGGCGGCAGGGAAGCTGCCGTTTCACGGAGAGATCGTGTGCTATGAAGACATCTGCGGCACGGACGTGGAGGAAGAGGCGCTGCGGAAGATTTACGACAGAGCCATTGACACGGATCCCATTTATATTGTGTTTACCTCCGGTTCCACCGGCGTTCCCAAAGGGGTGGCCGCCTGCCACCGCTCCGTGATCGACTATATCGAGCAGCTCTCCGAGGTGCTGGAGTTTGACGAAGACACCGTGTTCGGCAGCCAGACGCCCCTGTATTTTGACGCCTGTCTGAAGGAACTGTATCCCACTCTGAAGTTCGGGGCCACTACCTGGCTGATCCCCCGGGAGCTGTTCTCCCTGCCGGTAAAGCTGGTAGAGTTTCTCAACGAGCATAAGGTCAACACGATCTGCTGGGTGGTGTCGGCGCTGACCATGGTTTCCGCGTTTGATACCTTTCGGACCGTCACGCCAAAATACCTTCGCAATATCGCGTTCGGAAGCGAGGTGTTTCCCATAAAGCAGTTCAGGAGATGGCGGGAGGCGCTTCCCGACGCCAGGTTCACCAACCTCTACGGGCCCACGGAGGGCACGGGGATGTGCTGCTATTATAAGGTGGAACGGGAACTTCAGGACGGGGAGGTTATCCCCATCGGAAGACCCTTTCGGAATACGGAGATTCTGCTTTTGAACGAGCGGGACGAGCGGGCCGGGGAAGGCGAAGAGGGAGAGATCTGTATCCGGGGCACTTCTCTGACGCTGGGCTATTACAACGACTTTGAGCGGACGAGAGAAGCCTTTGTACAGAATCCGCTGAATACGGCGTATCCCGAGCTGATCTACCGGACGGGGGACATCGGCCGGTTCAATGAGCGGGGGGAGCTTGTGTTCGTATCCCGGAAGGATTATCAGATCAAGCACATGGGCCATCGCATCGAACTGGGAGAGATCGAGGCTAACGTAAACATGCTGGAGCCCGTGAAGATCGCAGGCTGCGTTTATGACGATACCAGGGGAAGGATACTGCTGTACTATGTGGGGGAGCTTTCCGAGAAGGAACTGGCGGAAGCCCTTAAGGACAAGCTGCCGCGCTATATGATCCCAAACCGCATCGTGCGGCTGGAAAAGATGCCCTTTACGGCAAACGGCAAGATCGACAGGGTGGCGCTTCGGGCGGCTGTCGGGAAATGAGAAAGGCGGGAAACGGAGATGGAAACTGAAATGGAAGAATTGCTGGAGATTTTGGAGGATCTGCATCCGGAGGTGGATTTTGAGACCTGCGAAAGGCTGATCGACGACAAGATACTGGATTCCTTTGACATTGTGTCCGTCATCGCGGAGATCAACGAAAGATTTGATGTGGCGATCACGGCGGAAAAGATTACGCCGGAGAATTTCAACTCGGCAAAAGCCCTGTATGCGCTGATCCGGAAGCTGGAAGACGGAGAGTGACCCAATGCTTTTTACATCTTACGGCTTTATCGCTTTTACGGCCATTCTGATTCTCCTTTATTATCTGGCGCCGAAAAAATGTCAGTGGATGCTGTTGCTGGCGGCCAGCTATCTGTTTTATTTTTTCGCGGGCCCGGAATATCTTCTGTACATATCGGCCACTACCGTCACCGTCTGGCTCGCCGCCTGTGCCATACAGGCCCGGGGAGATAAAACGGCGGCTTATGTCAGAGAAAACAGAGAGACCCTGACCAGAGAGGAAAAGAAAGTCTGGAAGGAGAAGGGAAAGCGGGCGCAGCGCCGTCTGCTTGTCCTGTGTCTGCTTCTGAATCTGGGGATTCTCGCGGTGGTGAAGTACGCCGCGTTTGCGGTCGCGAATGTAAACGCTCTGTTTGGGGCTGCGGGGCTGGAACGGCGGTTTTCCGTCCCAGACTTTGTACTGCCTCTGGGAATTTCCTTCTACACCTTTCAGGCGCTGGGATATCTGATCGACGTTTACCGGGGGACGGTTCCCGCCGAGAAAAATCTTTTCCGGCTGGGACTGTTCGTGTCCTTCTTCCCTCAGCTGGTCCAGGGCCCTATCAGCCGGTTCGGCGACCTTGGGAAAAGCCTTTACGAGGAACATCCCTTCCGGGCCGAAACGGTGGCGCTTGGGCTGCAGCGGATCCTGTGGGGATATTTTAAAAAGCTTGTGATCGCCGACAGGATCCTGACGGCGGTGAACGCCGTCATCCGGGAGCCCGAGACCCATGGCGGCGCATGGGTGTTGGTGGGGATGCTGTTTTACGCGCTGGAGCTGTATGCGGATTTTACCGGCGGGATCGATATTACCATCGGCATTGGCCAGACGCTGGGAATTACGGTGAAAGAGAACTTCATGCGCCCTTATTTCTCGAAATCCATCAAGGAATACTGGAGAAGATGGCATATTTCCATGGGGACATGGTTCACGGATTATATCTTTTATCCCATTTCGGTGAGCAAGCCCATGCTGAAGCTTTCCAGATGGTCCAGAGCGCATCTGGGGGAGGTTGTGGGAAAACGGATCCCGGTCTATCTTTCCTCCTTTGCCGTCTGGGCCGCGACCGGCATCTGGCACGGGGCCAGCTGGAATTTTATTGTGTGGGGACTGGGAAACTGGGTGGTGATCATGGTTTCTCAGGAACTGGAACCGCTGTACGGCATGTTTCACAGAAGATTTCCAAAGGCGGAAGGAAGCTTCTGGTTCAGGGCGTTTCAGGTGGTGCGGACGGTGCTCCTGATGAGCTGCCTGCGGATGTTTGACTGCTATCGGGACGTCCCCCTGACGTTTCGGATGTTCGGGACTCTGTTCACAGAATTTAACTGGAACATCCTCTGGGACGGCTCCCTGCTGAATCTGGGACTTTCCGCGGTGGATTACGGAGTGCTGCTCGCAGGTCTGGCAGCGCTGTTTGCGGTAAGCATGGCGCAGAGGAAGGGCAGCGTCCGGAAGAGGATCGCGGCATGGCCTTATCCCGCCAGAGCGGCATTGTGGTACGGGCTTTTCCTGGCGGTGCTGCTGGCGGGGGCCTATGGGATCGGCTATGACGCCAGCCAGTTTATCTATAACCAGTTCTGAGGGATGCGGGCGGTCCGGGAGGAAGAAAGTGAAAAAGCGGAAGTGGTTGAAGATTGCGGGCACGGTTCTTGCGGTGGCGGTTTCCCTGATCCTGCTGCAGGAGCTTCTGATGCCGAAATATATATACGATATTACGGAAGGGGCCATGATCCGGGAATACTATGGGGAGGAGAAGGATCACGACGTGGTCTTTATCGGGGACTGCGAGGTGTATGAGAATTTTTCCCCGGCGGTGCTGTGGCGGGAATACGGGATCAACAGTTATATCCGGGGAAGCGCCCAGCAGCTGATCTGGCAGTCTTATTATCTGCTGGAGGACACGCTGCGCTATGAGACGCCGAAGGTGGTGGTATTTAACGTGCTGGCGCTGCAGTATGACAGGCCCCAGAGCGAAGCGTATAACCGCATGACTCTGGAGGGAATGCGCTGGTCGGCTTCCAAGGTGAAATCCATTCTCGCCTCCATGACGGAGAAGGAAAGCTTTCTGGATTATGTGTTTCCCCTGCTGCGGTACCATTCCCGCTGGAGCGAGCTGAAGGCGGAGGACTTCAGGGGAATGTTTCGCAGGGAGCGCGTTACCCACAACGGCTACTACATGCGGGTGGATGTGAGACCGGCGGAGAATGTGCCGGAGGGAAGGATCCTGGCGGATTACCGTTTCGGGGACAACGCCTGGGACTATCTGGACAGGATTGCGGACCTGTGTCAGGAGAAAGGAATTTTGCTGGTGCTTGTGAAAGCGCCCAGCCTGTACCCTTACTGGTATCCCCAGTGGGAAGAGCAGGTGGAAGCCTACGCTCTGGAACGGGGACTGCCCTATCTCAATTTCCTGGAGCTGACGGAGGAAACCGGGCTGGATTTCTCACAGGACACTTACGATGCGGGGCTGCACCTGAACCTGTCGGGGGCGGAGAAGATCACGCGCTATCTGGGAGCGTATCTCAGAGAGGATATCGGGCTTGCGGACCGGCGGGGAGAGAAAGCGCTGGCGGACCGGTGGCGGGATAAGCTCGCCGCTTATGAGCAGGACAGGGACGCCCAGTATGAAAAGTACGGTATGACGCCGCCGGACAGGTAAAGGCGGTTGTTCGCCATACAACGGCACGGCAGCTGTGCGGGCGCGGTGAGGAACCCGTCTCTTTGGCGCGCTGCCTGCGGAAATAAAAACGGACAGAGAGGAAGGAAACAAGGATGAAAAAGAAGGGTCTGGGACATTTTCTGGCGCTCGCGGCAGTGTGCGGCGTATTGCTGGCAGGCTGCGGAAACAGCGAACATGTAATATCGGGAGAGCCGCAGGAGGGCGGCGCGGCGGAGAGTGCGTCCGATCAGGGCAGCGCTCCGCAGGAAGCCAAAAACACGGACGGCGCGGGGGGTTATGTGTTTGTGTACGGAGATGTGACGATTTCCATGGACGAGGACGCTTCGTCCGTCACGGAAGCGCTGGGGGAGCCTGCTTCCTATTATGAAGCGGCGAGCTGCGCGTTTGAGGGTCTGGACAAGATCTATACCTACAGCGGCTTTGAACTGCAGACCTATCCCACAGACGGGAAAGATTTTGTGTCCCTTGTGGTTTTAAAGGATGATTCCGTGGCTACGCCGGAGGGCGTGGCGCTTGGGGATACGAAAGCGAAGGTGGAGGAAAGGTACGGAACGGATTATCAGGAAGACGGCGCGCTGCTCACATATCAGAAGGGCGGTATGAAGCTGTGTTTTATCCTGGACGGCGATCAGGTCGTTTCCATTGAATACCGGTCCGATGTGCTGGAAGGAGGCGACGCATGAACCTCAGGACAGCTTACGAGCCTTATTTTAAAATTGGGGCGGCCGTTTCCCGCTGGGATCTTTTTACGCCCGCCCGCATGGCGCTTTTGAAGGAACAGTTTAACAGCTTTACCTGCGAAAATGACATGAAGCCCATGTATTTTCTGGACCGCAGGGAAAACAGACTGCACCCCCAGGAGCACAATCTCTCTCCGGCCCTGACCTTTCGGACGGCGGCCGCGTATCTGGAGTTTGCAAAAGAGAGCGGCGTTCCCATGCGGGGCCACACGCTTGTCTGGCATAACCAGACGCCGAAGTGGTTCTTTCATGAGAACTATGACGAGACGGCAAGGCTGGCGGACCGGGAGACGATGCTCGCCAGGATGGAAAATTATATTCACGGCGTTCTCGCCTTTGTGCAGGAGAACTACCCCGGCGTGATCTATGCATGGGACGTGGTAAACGAGGCGGTCAATGACGGGGATCTGAGGGACTCTCTCTGGCTGAAGACTGTGGGCAGGGATTTTGTGATAAAAGCCTTTGAGTACGCCAGAAAGTATGCGGATCCCGATGTGGCGCTGTTCTATAACGACTATGAGACCGCGCAGGAGTGGAAGAGAGATCTGATCATCAGCGAGATTCTGATCCCGCTGCGGGAAAGGGGCCTGATAGACGGTATGGGGATGCAGTCCCATCTGCTGATGGATCATCCGGATCCCAGCCTGTATGAGAAGGCCCTGTACATGTTCGGCGCGCTGGGGCTGCAGATTCAGATCACGGAGCTTGACATGCACAATCCGGACCCGTCGGAGGAATCCATGCATCGGCTGGCGCTGCGCTACCGGAAGTTCTTTGAGATCCTTCTGGAGGCAAAGAAGACGGGCAGGGCGAATGTGACGGCCGTCACATTCTGGAACCTTCTGGACGAGACCAGCTGGCTGTCCGGCTTTCGGCGGGAGCCGAGCTATCCGCTGCTGTTTCACGGAAAATGCGAGGCGAAGGAAGCTTATTACGCCGTGCTGAGGGCGGCGGTGGCGGAAGAAGAGATCGACGTCTGGCATCTGGAGGCGGAAGAAAAGGATTTTGAGACGGCGGAAATGCCGGAAGAGAGAAGGGAGAGAGACGGTATGCAGGAGGTTTATGATTTCCTGAAAGAGTGCGGGGTATATTATCTGGCGACGGCGGATGGGGATCAGCCGAGAGTCAGGCCCTTCGGCACAGTGGATCTTTTTGAAGGCAGGCTTTATATCCAGACGGGAAAGAGCAAGGAGGTCGCCAGACAGCTTAAGGCCAACCCCAGGGCGGAGATCTGTGCGTTTATGGACGGAACCTGGCTGCGCGTGGCGGGCAGGCTCATCCCGGACGAACGCGTGGAGGCAAAGGCGCATCTGCTGGACGCCTATCCCAACTTAAAGGATATGTATTCCGCAGAGGATGACAATACGTTAGTCCTGTATTTTCAGGATGCTGTCGCCACCTTTTCCTCCTTTGGCGCGCCGCCCAGAACCGTCCGGTTTTAAAAACAAATCATGCCTGGCGGTGCAGTGCCGGAACCCCGGTCACTGTACCGCCAGTTTTTTGATCTGCGCCATTCCGTTTCTCACGGCGGGAATTGCCAGAATGGCTATCGTGAGGGCAGCCTCCGCAAAAATGTAGGAGGCGTTGTAGGCCAGCGAGTAGGGAAGCGGAGCCCAGCCCTCCCAGGCGTAGGCGCCAAAGAAGATCCAGCCCGAGATGACCGCGAACACGTAGCGGCCCAAAACACCGGTGATGTAGCCTTTGATCAGGCCGAACCGGGAATTGGCAAAAATCCCCGACAGGCCCAGCGCGCCGAAAGCGAGAAGATAATCTACCACGAGTTGCATCGGGTATAGTACATAGGGATCAATGATCAGTTGCAGGACGCCGTAAGCGACGCCGGTCAGCAGCCCTGCGCTCAGCCCGAAGAAGTATCCCGGCAGACAAATCACCAGCATGGAGAGAGGCGTGACGGAGCCCCCGTAGGGAAATTCAAATAGTTTTAGGTTGGAAAGTATCGTTCCCAGCGCGATGGACATTGCGCAGAACGTGAGCTGCCTGACCGTCAGCAGTCCCTTTTTGCCCTCCCTGGGCGCAGCCTGCCGGGAAGCGTACTTTCTGGCAAAGAATACAGCCATTGCCAGCAGGGCGATGAGAACCGCCGCCAGCAGCACGTTTCCCAGAGTGGTGGGAACATAGGTGGTCTCGTCCCAGTCATTGATAACAACTTGATACAACATAAAAAAAGCCTCCTTTTCTTTAGGAGGACAACATCGGAATCCAAAAAACCATCAGACGGGTTTTCTGTCATTCTGCTTCCTTACGCCGGTATTATCCGGTTCAAGTAGTGAGGGTTAGAAATGCGTTTTCTTTGCATCTCAATCTCAGCGATGTGCTCCCCTAGCGGTTATTTTGTTTACGGATACTATAAGACATTTCATTAGGCTTGTCAAGCGCGTTTTTTGGCCGCTTCTTCTTCCCAAACGCGGGAATTTCTGGTATGCTGGAACAGGAAGAACGTCATCGGCGCGCGGGGGACACGGATGCGGCCGATGGAGAAAAGGGAGCGGCAGCTATGCGGGGAAAGCAGCTTGTTATCGGAATCCTGGCCCATGTGGACGCGGGAAAGACCACCCTTTCCGAAGCGATGCTCTATACGGCGGGGGCGCTTCGGAAACCGGGGAGAGTAGATCACGGCGACGCCTTTCTGGATCATTTTGCCCTGGAGAGAGCGCGGGGGATCACCATCTTTTCCAAGCAGGCCGGGCTGTCCTGGGAGGGACTGGAAATGACGCTGCTGGACACGCCGGGTCATGTGGACTTTTGCGCGGAGATGGAGCGGACGCTTCAGGTGCTGGATTACGCCATACTTGTGGTCAGCGCTTCCGACGGGGTACAGGGGCATACCGCCACGCTCTGGCGGCTGCTGGCCCGGTACAAAATTCCGGTATTCCTTTTTGTGAACAAGATGGACCGGCCGGATACGGACCGGGAGAGACTGCTGGATCAGCTCAGGAAAAAGCTGGATCAAAACTGCATGGATTTCGGACAGGGAAGAGAGCGGGAGACGGAATTTCTGGAAGGGCTGTCCCTGTGCGATGAGAAACTGCTGGAGGAATATCTGGAAACGGCTTCCCTGTCGGAGACCTCCGTGACGGAAGCCGTCCGCCGAAGAAAGATCTTTCCCTGCTATTTCGGGTCCGCGCTGCACCTTGAGGGCGTGGAGGAACTGCTCGGAGGACTGCGCAGGTACACGGCGCTGCCGGAATATCCGGAGGCGTTCGGCGCGCGGGTGTACAAGATCTCGCGGGATGCGGCGGGAACCCGGCTGACACACTTAAAGGTTACGGGCGGCGCTCTGCGGGTGAAGATGCCTTTGGGCGGAAGGAGCGGGCAGGAGGATGCGGAACAGGGAAAAGCGGAAAAAGCGGATCAGATCCGTGTGTATGACGGCGCGCAGTTTTTGACGGCGGAACGGGTGGAAGCAGGCGCAATCTGCGCCGTTACGGGACTGGAAAAGACGTTTGCGGGGCAGGGGCTGGGAGCGGAAGAGGACAGCGAACTTCCCGTTCTTATGCCGGTTCTGACGTATCGGCTGATCCTTCCCGAGGGCAGCGACATTCTGAAGGCGCTGGGACAGCTGCGCCAGCTGGAAGAGGAGGAGCCGCAGCTTCATCTGGTCTGGAAGGAGGCTGTGGGAGAGATCCATGTGCAGGTGATGGGCGAGGTGCAGATCGAAATTCTGAAAAGCCTGATCCGGGAGCGGTTTGGGCTGGAGGCGGAGTTTGGAAGCGGCAGTATCGTCTACCGGGAGACCATCGCCGCGCCGGTGGTGGGGATCGGACACTTTGAACCGCTGCGCCATTACGCCGAGGTGCATCTGCTGCTGGAGCCGGGGGAACCGGGCAGCGGCCTTCAGTTTGCCTCCGCCTGCAGCGAAGATGTGCTGGACCGGAACTGGCAGAGACTGATCCTCTCTCATCTGGAGGAAAAGACGCATCTTGGCGTGCTCACGGGTTCTGCCGTCACAGATATGAAGATCACATTGCTGACGGGGCGGGCGCACATAAAGCATACCGAGGGCGGGGATTTCCGTCAGGCCGTCTGCCGCGCCCTGCGCCAGGGACTGATGCAGGCGGAAAACATACTGCTGGAGCCGGTGTACGCTTTTACTCTGGAACTGCCTGCGGAGCAGCTGGGCAGAGCGATGACGGATATCCGGAGAAGGCACGGCAGCTTCGGCGCGCCCGTGACGGAAGGGGACAGAAGCATTCTGACAGGCAGCGCTCCGGCCGCGGAGTTGGGGTCTTATCAGAAGGAGGTCAGCGCCTATACCGGGGGGCGGGGAAGACTGACCTGCGCGTTAAAGGGATATGAGCCCTGTCACAACGCGGAGGAAGTGATCGCAGCCATTGGCTACGACCCGCTGCAGGATACGGAGAATCCCTCTTCTTCCGTGTTTTGCGCCCACGGGGCGGGATATCTGGTGGAGTGGGATGACGTGGCGCGGTACGCCCATGTGGAAAACGAATGGAAGCGCAGGGAAAGCGGGAATCCTGAGGAAACGGAAGGCTTCCGGATCCAGCCCAGGCCCCGGGAGGGACGCACGGATTATATCACGCAGGAGGAGATCGAACAGATCTTTCAGAGCACCTACAAAAAGAGCGCGAAGGATTATGAACCGTACCGTTACAGCGGCCGGAATGCGGGCGCGGAGACGGTTGCGGCCTCCGGCGGACAGGAGGGCGCGGCCGCGGACAAAAGGAGCCGGGCCGGCGCGGGACGGGGGCGGAAACCTTCGGACGCGGGTGAGGAAAGGGAATATCTTCTGGTGGACGGCTACAACATTATTTTTGCGTGGGAGGATCTGCGCGGCCTTGCGGCGGTCAATATCGACAGCGCCAGAGACAGGCTGATGGACATCTGCTGCGACTATCAGGGGGACGCGGGCTGTGTGCTGATTCTGGTTTTCGACGCCTACAGGGTAAAGGGA
Organism: uncultured Acetatifactor sp.; assembly: GCA_947586055.1. Lineage (GTDB taxonomy): Bacteria > Bacillota > Clostridia > Lachnospirales > Lachnospiraceae > Acetatifactor. The sequence goes on from CANPXL010000007.1 coordinate 37,475, forward strand.
AATCCCGGCTCTGTCCGGCAGTACCATAACATATATGTGGTCTATACAAAGGAGGCCGAGACGGCGGATCAATACATCGAAAAGACGGTACACAGGATCGCGAAGAGCAGCCGTGTAACCGTCGCCACCTCAGACGCTCTGGAACAGATGATCATTTGGGGGGCCGGCGCCGTGAGACTGTCCGCGGCGGGATTCCGGGAGACGGTGGAGTCGGCCCGGGCAAGCCGAAGAGAGAAATATTCCGCTCAGAGCCGGGTGTTCACGTCGCCGTCCGTGCCCGATTTCACGGACGCCCCGCCCAAAACCACATAGAGACTGGAAAAAAAGAGAAAAAGGTGGTAAAGTAAGGATACACAGGCAGGACGGACGACGGAGAACAAAAAACGGTTTCCGACAGACGGGAGGTATAAATGAACGCACATCTGATCCCTTTTTACGACAACTGGTTTTTTCTTAAGACGGACCTGAACGGCACGCTGGCGGATATTCGGGACCGCAGAGAGGAATTTGAGCCGGTGGAGCTGCCTCATGACTGGCTGATCTATCAGGCGAAGGATCTGTATCAGGACGGCTGCGGCTGGTATCGGAAGGAATTTACGCTGGAGAACGCGCCCGAAGAGGGGGAGAGGCTGATCCTCCGGTTCGAGGGCGTATATATGAATTCCACACTGTATGTGAACGGGAATAAGATCGGCGACTGGAAATACGGGTATTCCACCTTTGACATGGATATTACGGGCGCTGTGACACAGGGGAAAAACGAAGTCGTTGTGCAGGTCCGGCATCAGGCGCCCAACAGCAGATGGTATTCCGGAGCGGGCATATACAGAAAGGTATGGTTGAAACGGTGCGGCCGGGCGTACCTGGCGCTGGACGGCACTTATGTGGTGACCCGGCCCGCCGAGGGCGGATTTTTGCTGGAAGCGGAGACGGAGCTTGAGGGATGCGGCCTCGAGCGGACGGTATGCCGTTATACGCTCTGGAAGGATGGGAAGCAGACGGCGGACTTCGGGTGCGGACAGGGACTTTGGCCCCCGGAGGACAGAACCCGGGGAGAGTACGGCACACAGGAGCCTGCGCCCCGGCGCACGGGCATAAAGGCCTTTGTGGACGCGCCGAAACGCTGGGATATCGAAGATCCCCAGTGCTATCGGCTGAAGGTACAGCTTCTGGACGCGGACGGCAGGGAGCTTGACGTGCAGGAGATCACGGTGGGGTTCAGGGAGGTTGAGTTTGACCGGGAAAAGGGATTTTTCCTGAACGGCCGCCATGTAAAGATCCACGGCGTATGCGAGCATCATGACCTCGGCTGCCTGGGCGCCGCCTTTCATGCGCCGGCCTTTGAGAGGAAGCTGCGGATTTTGAAGGAAATGGGCTGCAACGCCATTCGCACCAGTCATAACATGCCGGCCCCGGAGCTGATGGACCTGGCGGATCAAATGGGTTTTCTGATCGTGGACGAGGCCTTCGACATGTGGGAACGCCCGAAGACGGAGTATGACTACGGACGGTTCTTCCGGGAGTGGTGTCCAGGGGATGTGCGAAGCTGGGTGCGCAGAGACCGGAACCATCCCTGTCTGCTTATGTGGTCCATCGGAAACGAGATTTACGACACGCATGCGGACGATCACGGACAGGAGATCACGAGACGGCTTCAGAGCATGGTGCAGCTGCATGATCCCAGGGGCAACGGCCTGATCACCATCGGCTCCAACTACATGGCGTGGGAAGGGGCCCGGAAGTGCGCGGATATTTTGAAGGCGGCCGGTTATAACTATGGGGAACAGCTGTATCGGGCCCAGCATGCGGATCACCCGGACTGGATCATGTACGGCAGCGAGACGGCGTCTCTGGTGCACAGCCGGGGAATCTACCGTTTTCCCTTGAGCCAGTCAGTTCTTTCGGATGACGACGAGCAGTGTTCCTGTCTGGGAAACTGTAGTACGAGCTGGGGGGCAAAGAGCTGGGAATACTGTATTCTGGACGACAGGGACTGCGATTTTATCCTGGGGCAGTTTCTGTGGACCGGTTTTGATTATATCGGAGAGCCTACGCCCTACCATACCAAGAACAGCTATTTCGGAATGATCGATACGGCAGGTTTTCCCAAGGATCCCTATTATTTCTTCCAGTCCCAGTGGACGGATGTAAAAAAGGCGCCCATGGTGCACCTGTTCCCTTACTGGGACTTTAATCCGGGACAGAAGATCGACATGCGCGCCTGCACCAACGCGCCGGAGGTGGAGCTGTTTTTCAACGGCGTCTCCCAGGGCAGGAGACAGATCGACCACGCCCACGGGAAAAAGCTGGTGGCGGACTGGCAGCTGGAATACATGCCCGGCACCGTCACGGCGGTGGCTTATGATGAGACCGGCCGCGAGGTGGCGAGAGACACCAGGACTTCCTTCGGGGACAGCCGACGCATTGTTTTGACGGCAGACAGGGCCGGGCTGGCGGCCGACGGAAACGATATGTGCTTTGTGACGGTGGAGACGGTTGACGACAGGGGAAACAGGGTGGAGAACGCTTCCGATTATGTGGAAGTGACGCTGGAGGGACCCGGCCGTATCCTCGGCATGGACAACGGAGACAGCACGGACTACGACGAGTATAAGACCACCTGCAGAAAGCTGTTTTCCGGTAAGCTTCTTGTGGTGGCGGGCGCTGCGGGCGAACCCGGGGAGATCACGCTTCATGTCCGGGGCAGGGGCCTTGAGCCAGCGAAGCTTACCCTGCCTGTCCGGGAGGCGGGCGGCGCCTTCCAGACATATCTGGAGGACTGCCGGACATTTCCCGCGGCCAGGGCGGGGCTGCCGGAGCGCATCCCTGTGAGAAAGGCGGAGCTGCGGGCGCCGTACGGCCGCAGGATCACCAAAGAAGCGCGGGAGCTGACGGTGGAAGCGCAGCTGCATCCGGCGGATACGACGGACCGGGAGCTGGTGTGGCGCGCGGTCAATGCCGCCGGCATCCCCATCAGCTATGTCAAGGTGGAGCCTGCAGAGAGCGGGGATGGAAGGCAGCTTGCCCGCGTGACGGCGCTGGGCGACGGGGATTTTGTGGTCCGCTGTATGGTGAAGCATGACGGCCGGACGGTGCTGATCTCCCAGCTTGAGTGCAGCGCGGAGGGGATCGGACAGGCGTTCCTTAACCCCTATGAGTTTGTCGCCGGAGGGTTGTATACAAGAGCTTACGGACAGCTTGGCAACGGCAACGAAAAGGGCGTTGCCACCGAACGGGGCGCCGTCAGCGGTCCCGTGTACGACAATGTGGATTTCGGGGAGTTCGGCTCCGACGAGCTGACGATTCCGATTTTTGCCCTGTCCGGAGAACCTTACGATATCGACATCTGGCAGGGAATGCCTTATGAGGAGGGAAGCAGGATCCTTTCTTCGGTGGTTTATCAGAAGCCCTCGATCTGGAACACCTATCAGGAAGAGACCTTCAGGCTGCCGGAGCGGATCAGCGGCCTGACCACCATCGCCTTTACGCTGAGGGACAAGATACACATTAAGGGCTTTTGCTTTAAAAAGGCGGAGAAAGCTTACGAACAGCTCTGGGCGAAGGATGCGTCGTCCGTTTACGGCGACAGCTTCCGGTGGGACGGAAAGGCTGTCCGGGGGATCGGAAACAATGTGTCCGTCGTCTATGAAAATATGGATTTCGGTGAAGGCGGCGCGCAGTCCATTACCGTCTGCGGCGGGACGGCGCTTCCCCGCAATACGATCCATCTTCATTTTACAGACGTCTCCGGCGTGACCGTAAACCGCATTCTGGAGTTTGAGGGAACGGACGGCGCCTGCAGGGAACAGACGTTTTCTCTGGAGCCCCTTAAGGGCAGGGGAAAGGTGGAACTGATCTTCCTGCCGGGCAGCAGTTTTGATCTGGAGTATCTGCAGTTTCGGAGACAGGAAAGGACCGGAGAGGACTGAGACGGCGGAGGCCCGGGCGTCAGGCGGAAGCGTGCGGGCACCGTGACGACGGATAGAATTTGACAGGAGAAGGAAGGTATGTTATATCGGTTTATTGGAGAGGAGCAGAGTCCTCTGGCTGCATTTCTGGGAATTCTCTTCGCTTTTGCGCTGACCGTGGCGGCCACGTCGAAGCTGCAGAGGTTTCTTCCGAAAGACGCGGGACGGGAGTACGCCCATGACGGGAAGCTGTCGGCGGGAAAACCCCGGGGAGCGGGGGTCATCTTTGTGCCGGTCTTTGCGGCGGCGGCGCTCTTGTTTTCTCCGATCAGGGCGGAAAACCTGATCTATCTGATCCTGATGGTTCTGTGTATGCTGACGGGATTTCTGGACGACGCGTCGAAGGTGCCCTGGGGGGAATACAAGAAAGGATTTCTGGATCTGTGCGTGGCCGTGCTTGTCGTCGAGACGTTTCTGAAATACAATTCCAGCGAGGTACGGCTTGCCCTGTTTGACGTGCAGGTTACCCTGCCGCCTGTGCTTTTTGCGGCGCTGGCCGTGATTCTGGTCTGGGGATCCGTGAACGTGACGAACTGTGCGGACGGCGTGGACGGGCTTTCCGGCACGCTGACCATCATCTCGATCATGACCATTTATATGGTGGACAGGCTGCTTGGGGTTGGCGGCGGGTTCTCTTATCTGATCCTGCTGTTTGCGGTGTGCATCCTTGGATATCTCTGGTACAATGCGGCGCCCAGCAGGCTGATGATGGGGGACGCCGGTTCCCGCACCATGGGACTTTTTATCAGTATCGCCGTCCTGAAGACGGGGTGCCCGCTGCTCTATCTTCCCGTTGCGCTGGTTCTGATCCTGGACGGAGGACTGGGTCTGGTGAAGGTGTTCCTGCTCCGGTTTCTGAAGATCCGGATTTTGAAAAACGTAAGGACGCCGCTCCACGATCACGTGCGGAAGGTTTGGAACTGGTCCAATACCCAGACGGTGTTTCGGTTCGCCATCATACAGATCATTCTGTCGGTGGCGGTGGTATACGGAATCAGTCTGTGACGCGGGAACGGCCGGGATGTACGGCGCGGAGAAGGAAATCAAACAGGAGGTCTGTCATGTACGATGAATTGACGTCGGGAGATATCAAAAAAATGGAGGAAGAGATCGAGCACAGGAAGCTGGTGGTGCGGCCCAGTCTGCTGCAGGATGTAAAGGACGCCAGAGCCCACGGAGATCTCAGCGAAAACTTTGAATATCATGCGGCAAAGAAGGCGAAAAACCAGAATGAGAGCCGTATTCGTTATCTGGAGCGCATGGTGAAGACGGCCAGGGTGATAACGGACAGATCCGCCGAGGACGAGGTGGGGATCAATAACACGGTGACGGTGCAGTTTACGGACGACGGTTCCGTGGAAACCTACAGGATCGTGACCACCGTGAGAGGAAATTCCCTGGAGAACCTGATCAGCAATGAAAGCCCGCTGGGAAAGGCACTGCTGGGGAAGAAGGAGGGACAGACGGTTCATGTGACCGTGAACGAGTCCACCGGCTACGACGTAAAGATCCTGAAGCTGGAGAAGACGGCGGATGAAGACAGCGACAGGATAAGGAGTTTTTAGGGATGAAACGGTATCTGCTGTTCGATCTGGACGGGACGCTGACGGACCCGAAGGTGGGAATCACCACCTGCGTACAGTATGCGCTTGCTTCCTTTGGGATCGAGGAACCCGATCTGGACAAACTGGAGCCCTTTATCGGACCGCCGTTAAAGGACAGCTTTATGCAATTTTACGGCATGGACGGGGCCAAAGCAGAGGCGGCGATGGAAAAGTACCGGGAGCGCTTCCGCGATACAGGCATTTTTGAGAACAGGGTCTACCGGGGCGTGCCTAAAATGCTGAGGGATTTGTCAAAAAAGGGAATGAAGCTGGCCGTGGCCTCCAGCAAGCCCACGGTGTTCGTGGAACGGATCCTGAAGCACTTTGGCATTGACCGGTATTTTGCCGTCGCGGTGGGAAGCGAGCTGGACGGCACAAGGGTGGAAAAGGCGCAGGTGGTGGAAGAGGCGCTGCGGCAGCTTTTCGGTGAAAAACCTGTGGAGAAGGATCAGGTTTACATGATCGGGGACCGGCGGTTCGATGTGGAGGGCGCGCGGGCTCAGGGAATCGAAAGCGTTGGCGTCGCCTACGGTTACGGCAGCATGGAAGAGCTGAAGGAAGCAAAGGCGGATTATATCGTCAGATCCGTGGAGGAACTTCACAGGTTCCTGCTGCGGGAGACGAAAGAGCCGGGGGAGAGCGCTGTATCGCGGCGGATATGGCGGCTGCTGTGCCCCGTGCTGCTGTTTTTCTGCGTAAACGGCCTGGTCTCCTGCCTGCTGCAGATTTTGCTTGCGGGAGCCGGACGGAGAGTCCAGGGGGGAGCGTTTTTCTTTCTGCGCGACGAAGGGGGAAATTTGTCCGGTTTTACCGGCAATGCATGGGCCGTTATCTCGGCGGTCAGCTATCTTGCCGCGACGCTGTCCGTCCGCGCCGCTGTGCGGGAGCGCCTTCTGGAAACGGCGGAGGAAATGAAACTGTCCCATCTGAAGCGGGAGCCGAAGGGAAACTATGTCATTCTCGGGATTCTTACGGTGTGTGCGGTGCTCGGGCTGAATCTGCTTCTGGAGCTTTTAAAGGTTGCCCAAAGCAGCGAGAGCTATCGGATCGTCCGGGAAAATCAGTTTTCCGCCGGCCTTTTTCTGGGACTGGTCAGTTACGGGCTGATATCGCCGATAGCGGAGGAACTGATCTTCCGGGGCGTTGTCTACGGATGTTTCCGGCAGATGATGGACCGCAGGATCGCGGCGGTCTTTTCCGCGCTGCTGTTCGGTCTGTACCACGGGAACATGGTACAGGGCATTTACGCTGCGCTCATGGGCTGCCTGATGGCGTACGCCTATGAATATTTCGGCAGCTTCAGGGCGCCTCTGGCCATCCATATCGTGGCGAATGTGATGGCGTACGGTATGAGTTTTATGGGGACGGCGCCGGGCGGTATGGTAAGCTGGCCCCTATGTCTGGCCTTTCTGGCTGTGGCGGCAGGAGAGTTCTGGCTGCTTCACCGTCAGCGGAAGGTATTTTGAACGGGCGGAAGGGAAACGGCCGGCCGGGAGACCGGAAGGCGCAGGAAAGGCAGGAACCGTATATGAAATTTTCCGTTGTCGTTGTCTGTCTGAATCCGGGCGGCAAACTGAAAAGCACAATGGACAGCATCCTCGGCCAGACGTGCCGGGACTTTGAAGTGATCCTGAAGGACGGCGGAAGCACGGACGGATCCGTGGAACGCTGGAGACGGGAGGAAGGCCCGGGACAGTGCCGGCGGGAGAGCGGCGCGCCGCACGGCGGGACGGTCCGTTTTTTTCAGGAGAAGGACCGTGGGATCTACGACGCCATGAATCAGGCGGTCCTCTATGCGTCGGGGGATTTTACGATATTTATGGACTGCGGCGACACCTTTGCGGATGAAAACGTGCTGGAGCGGGTGGCGGAGCGCGTCGAGGAACAGCGGGCGAAGGGCGCCGATCTGGGAAAGCTGGTGCTTTACGGCGATACGCTCAGCGGAAAAAACAACGTGACCATCACGTCCGCGCCAGGGATCACGGGCTTTACCTGCTTCCGGAACATTCCCTGCCATCAGTCCTGCTTTTACAGCACGGATCTGTGCCGCGGGAAACCCTTTGACCTTCGGTATCGGATTCGGGCGGATTACGACCATTTTCTCTGGTGTTTTTATCGGGGCGGAGCGGCGTTTGTCCATGTGGGCTTTCCCGTGGCGGCCTATGAGGGAGACGGTTACTCGGAAAACAGGGACAACCGGGCGCGGGACCGGGAGGAACATAAGCGGATCACGGAGAGCTATATGGCGAAGGGCGAGCTGCTGTGGTACCGGGCGGCTATGGCCTGCACGCTGGCTCCGCTGCGCAGCGCTCTGGCGGAGAGCCGGCGTTTTTCCGGAATCTACCACAGAATCCAGAAAAAAATACTGAGAAAGAAAAATTGACAGACTACAATGCAAAAATATAAAAAGATTCAAACAATCTGACAATTTAAAGAAAAGTCTTTATTTACAGGCGGAGAAAAAAGGTGTATATTGATGAGAGTAAAGGCGCAACGGAGCGTGGAAAAGTTCCGCTGCGCCCTTTTTTTGGATCCGGGCGGGGCCTTTTTAGAGAGCGACGACAGGAGAGGACAGCCGCGGAACGAATGCGCACGGAGGAAACAAGGAAACAGAAAAACAAGAAAAGCCGGGCAGGAAGGGAGCAGGAAACATGTTTGACGTAAAAAAAGAACAGGCGGCCGCGCCGCTTTACCGGGAAGAATTTGAGCACGACAACTGCGGGATCGGCGCGTGTGTGAACATTAAGGGCGAAAAGAGCCGGGAGACGGTGGAGAACGCTTTAAAGATCGTGGAGAATCTGGAACACAGGGCGGGAAAGGACGCGGAGGGAAAGACCGGAGACGGCGTAGGAATTCTGACGCAGGTTCCCCACAGATTTTTTGCCAGAGTCACAAAGCCTCTCGGCATCAATCTCGGGAAGGAACGGGAGTACGGCGTAGGTATGTTTTTCTTTCCGCAGGAGGAACTTCGCCGCAACCAGGCAAAGAAGATGTTTGAGATCATTGTGGAGAAGGAAGGCCTGGAGTTCCTGGGCTGGAGAGAGGTTCCCACATTCCCCAACGTGCTGGGTCATAAGGCGGTGGAATGCATGCCTCATATCATGCAGGGCTTTGTGAAAAAGCCTGCGGATGTGGAGAAGGGGCTTCCCTTCGACAGACGGCTTTATATCGCGAGACGGCTGTTCGAGCAGTCCACGGAGGACACGTACGTCGTCTCCTTTTCCAGTCGAACCATCGTCTACAAGGGCATGTTCCTTGTGGGACAGCTGCGCACCTTCTATGCGGACCTGCAGAGCGAAGATTTTGAGTCCGCCATCGCGGTGGTGCACTCCCGGTTTTCCACCAACACAAACCCCAGCTGGGAGCGGGCTCACCCGAACCGCCTGATGGTGCACAACGGCGAGATCAATACGATCCGGGGCAACGCCGACAAGATGCTGGCCCGGGAAGAAAACATGGAATCTGAACACCTGAAAGGACAGATGCACAAGGTGCTGCCTGCCATCAACAAGACCGGCTCCGATTCCGCCATGCTGGACAACACGCTGGAGTTTCTGGTGATGAGCGGCATGGATCTGCCGCTGGCGGTGATGATCGCCATTCCCGAGCCCTGGGCCAACGACAAGGCGATGTCCCAGACCAAGCGGGATTTCTACCAGTATTATGCGACCATGATGGAGCCCTGGGACGGCCCGGCTTCCATTCTGTTCTCCGACGGAGACATTATGGGCGCGGTGCTGGACAGAAACGGTCTTCGTCCCTCCAGGTATATGATCACGGACGACGATACCCTGATCCTTTCCTCCGAGGTGGGCGTGCTGGACATCGATCCCACGAAAATCAAGGTGAAGGAACGGCTGCGTCCCGGCAGAATGCTGCTGGTGGATACCCTTCAGGGGAAAGTGATCTCCGACGAGGAACTGAAGGAGAAATATGCGTCCCGACAGCCTTACGGCGAGTGGCTTGACAGCAATCTGGTATTCTTGAAGGATCTCACCATCCCCAACGAGCGCGTCCCCGAGTACACCAGCGAGGAACGCCAGCGGATGCAGAAGGCCTTCGGTTACACTTATGACGAGATCAAAACCAGCATCCTTCCCATGGCGAAAAACGGCGGGGAGGCCACCGCGGCCATGGGCGTGGATACGCCGCTGCCCGTGCTGAGCAGGACCTACCATCCGCTGTTCCATTATTTCAAGCAGCTGTTCGCGCAGGTGACGAACCCGCCCATCGACGCCATCCGGGAGGAGATCGTGACCTCCACAACGGTCTATATCGGGACAGAAGGGAACATTCTGGAGGAATCGCCAAAGAACTGCAACATGCTGCGGGTGAACAATCCCATCCTGACCAACACCGACCTGATGAAAATTAAGAGCATGAAGGCGGAGGGGTTCCGGGTGGAAGTGGTCCCCATTACCTATTATAAGAATACCAGCCTGGAGCGCGCCATCGACAGACTCTTTGTAGAGGTGGACAGGGCGTACCGCGACGGCGTGAACATCCTGATCCTGTCCGACCGGGGCGTGGATGAAAACCATGTGCCGATTCCCTCCCTGCTGGCGGTATCGGCGCTGAACCAGTACCTTGTCCGCACAAAGAAACGGACCCGTGTGGCGCTGATTCTGGAGTCCGGTGAGCCCAGGGAAGTGCATCACTTCGCCACGCTTTTAGGCTACGGCGCCTGCGCCATCAACCCTTACCTGGCGCAGGATTCCATCCGCGAGCTGATCGAGAACCACATGCTGGATAAGGATTATTATGCGGCGGTGAACGACTATAACAATGCGGTCCTTCACGGCATTGTCAAGATCGCTTCCAAGATGGGGATCAGCACCATCCAGTCCTATCAGGGTTCCCAGATCTTTGAAGCCATCGGCATTGCGCCGGAGGTGATCAGCAGGTATTTCAGCAATACGGTGTGCCGCGTGGGCGGAATCACCCTGAAGGATATTGAAAAACAGGTGGATGACCTCCATTCTCAGGCCTTTGATCCCCTCGGACTTGGAAACGATCTGACGCTGGACAGCCCGGGGCATCATAAGATGCGCAGCGGCGGCGACGAGCATCTGTATAATCCCGCCACCATCCATATGCTGCAGGAGTCCACAAAACGCGGCGACTACGGGATGTTCAAACAGTATACCGCCATGGTGAATGATGAAAACACTGTCCGCAATCTGCGTGGATTAATGGATTTCAACTATCCGGAAAAGGGCGTAGCGATAGAAGAGGTAGAGCCGGTGGAGTCCATCGTCACAAGGTTTAAGACCGGCGCCATGTCCTACGGTTCCATTTCCAAGGAGGCTCATGAGACCATGGCGATCGCGATGAACCGTCTCCACGGCAAGAGCAATTCCGGCGAGGGCGGCGAGGATCTGGAAAGGCTGACCGTGGGCCCCGACGGGCTGGACCGGTGTTCCGCCATCAAGCAGGTGGCAAGCGGACGCTTCGGCGTCACAAGCCGGTACCTTGTCAGCGCGAAGGAAATCCAGATTAAGATGGCTCAGGGCGCAAAGCCCGGCGAGGGCGGCCATCTGCCCGGGGGAAAGGTGTATCCCTGGATCGCGAAGACCCGCCATTCCACTCCCGGCGTCTCCCTGATCTCGCCGCCCCCTCATCATGACATATATTCCATCGAGGACCTTGCGCAGCTGATTTACGACCTGAAAAACGCCAACACCGACGCCAGAATTTCCGTGAAGCTGGTTTCCGAAGCCGGTGTGGGAACCGTTGCGGCGGGCGTGGCCAAGGCCGGGGCTCAGGTGGTGCTGGTATCCGGCTATGACGGCGGTACCGGCGCGGCTCCGAGAAGTTCTATCCATAACGCGGGCCTGCCCTGGGAGCTGGGACTGGCGGAGACCCATCAGACCCTGATCATGAACGGGCTGAGAAACAAGGTGCGGATCGAGACGGACGGCAAGCTCATGAGCGGCCGGGACGTGGCCATCGCCGCGATTCTGGGAGCGGAGGAATTCGGCTTTGCCACGGCGCCCCTTGTGACCATGGGATGCGTCATGATGCGCGTCTGCAACCTCGACACCTGCCCCGTGGGCGTCGCAACCCAGAATCCGGAGCTTCGGAAGAATTTCCGGGGCAAGCCGGAGTATGTGGAGAACTTCATGAAATTTATCGCGCAGGAGCTTAGGGAGTATATGGCGGCGCTGGGCGTGAAGACGGTGGATGAGCTGGTAGGGCGCACGGATCTTCTGAAGGTGAGGGAGAACCTGAGCGCAAAGCAGAAGCAGGTGGACTTAAGCCTGATCCTGGCCAATCCCTATGTGGGAACAGGACAGAAGTGTACCTTTGATCCCAGGCAGGTCTATGATTTTGAGCTGGAGAAGACGCTGGATGAAAAGGTGCTGCTGAAGCAGTTGAAGAAAGCCATCGAGAGCGGCCAGAAGCGCAGCATCGAGGTGGATGTCTCCAACACGGACCGGGCTTTCGGCACGATCCTCGGCAGCGAGATCACAAGAAAGCTGGGAGACGAGGTGGAGGAAGATACCTACCGGGTGCTGTGCAAGGGCGCGGGCGGCCAGTCCTTCGGCGCGTTTATCCCGAAAGGGCTTACTCTGGAGCTGGTGGGAGAGAGCAACGATTACTTCGGAAAAGGTCTTTCCGGCGGAAAGCTGATCGTGTATCCGCCCAGGGGAAGCCAGTTTAAGGCGGAAGAAAATATCATCATCGGCAACGTGGCGCTGTACGGCGCAACCAGCGGCAAGGCGTTTATCAACGGCGTGGCGGGCGAGAGATTCTGCGTGCGCAACTCCGGGGCCGTCGCCGTGGTGGAGGGCGTCGGCGATCACGGCTGCGAGTATATGACCGGCGGACGCGTGGTGGTGCTGGGACGCACCGGGAAAAATTTCGCCGCGGGTATGAGCGGCGGTATCGCCTTTGTGCTGGACGAAGGAAACGATCTGTATAAAAGGCTGAACAAGGAGATGGTTTCCTCCAGCGAGATCACGTCAAAGTACGATGTGATAGAGCTGAAGGGCATGATTCAGGAGCATGTGGCGCTGACCAACTCGGAGAAGGGAAAGAGGATTTTGGATCACTTCGGGGAGTATCTGCCGAAGTTTAAGAAGATCATCCCCCATGACTACGAGAGGGTGCTTAAGACGATCGTGCAGATGGAGGAAAAGGGCCTGAGCGCGGAGCAGGCGCAGATCGAGGCGTTCTACGCGAATACCAGGAAGTAGGAGAGGAGAAAAGAGATGGGAAAACCGACCGGGTTTATGGAGTATAAGAGGGAAGTCAGCAAGGAGCAGGATCCGAAAAAGCGGATCCGGCACTTCAATGAATTTCATGAACACCTTCCCAGAGAGAAGCAGCGCCTGCAGGGGGCAAGATGCATGGAGTGCGGCGTTCCGTTCTGCCAGTCCGGCATGATGATCTGCGGGATGGCCAGCGGGTGCCCGCTGCATAACCTTGTGCCCGAATGGAACGATCTGGTCTACATGGGAAACTGGGAGCAGGCGTACAACAGGTTAAAGAAGACCAACAATTTTCCGGAATTTACTTCCAGAGTCTGTCCTGCGCTGTGCGAGGCGGCCTGCACCTGCGGTCTGAACGGGGAACCTGTGGCCACAAAGGAAAACGAATACGCCATCATAGAATATGCTTATGAGCAGGGGTATGCGGCTGCGAAACCGCCCAGAGTGAGGACGGGAAAAAAGATCGCTGTGATCGGCAGCGGTCCTTCCGGGCTTGCGGCGGCGGATCAGCTCAACAAGAGGGGGCATTCCGTGACGGTGTACGAGCGCTCCGACCGCATCGGCGGGCTGTTGATGTACGGCATCCCCAACATGAAGCTGGAAAAACGGATCGTGGAGAGAAAGCGCAGAATCATGGAGGAGGAAGGCGTTGTCTTCGTCACCAACACGGATGTGGGAAAGGATATGAAGGCCGATAAGCTGCTGAGGGACTACGACAGGATCATACTGGCCTGCGGCGCTTCCAACCCCAGAGACATCAAAGCGCCCGGCAGGGAGGCCAAAGGAATTTATTTTGCGGTGGACTTTCTGAAGGCAAATACCAGGAGCCTGCTGGACTCTTCGTTTGAAGATAAGAAATATGTGGATACAAAGGACAAAAACGTGGTGATCATCGGCGGCGGCGACACGGGAAACGACTGCGTGGGAACGGCTATCCGCCACGGGGCAAAGAGCGTGACCCAGATCGAGATGATGCCGAAGGCTCCCGACACGCGGGCGGAAAACAATCCCTGGCCGGAGTGGCCAAAGATCTGTAAGACGGATTACGGCCAGCAGGAGGCCATCGCGGTATACGGCCATGATCCCAGAATCTATGAGGCGACCGTAAAGGAATTTATCAAGGACGATGGCGGAAATTTGAAGGCGGTGAAGATCGTGAAGCTTTCCTGGGAGAAGGACGCGGCCACCGGCAGGATGAACAGCAGGGAGATTCCGGGGAGCGAACAGGTTCTGGATGCGGATATCGTGCTGATCGCGGCGGGATTTCTGGGGACACAGCCTTATGTGGCGGAGGCCTTTGGCGTGGAACTGAACGAGCGCACCAATGTGAAGACGCAGGCCGGCGCGTACCAGACCAGCAGGGAGAACGTGTTCGTCACCGGCGACATGCACAGAGGGCAGTCTCTGGTGGTATGGGCGATCCGGGAGGGCAGGGAAGCCGCGCGGGCGGTGGACGAAAGCCTGATGGGGTATTCCAATCTGGTGGTGCAGTGATTTCATTGACAGAATAGGTCCCCGTACGGTATGATGGTGTCGGGACGGATAGATGCCGGGCCGGAAAGAAGGATATCATGATACGCGGCGAAAAGGGTGACAAAGGGACCGAAAAAGAGATGCCGGCGGTTCAGGCGATGGCGGACGACGGAGAATACATCGTGCTGAACAGGCGGGAGGAAGAGCCGGCCCCGGAGGACGGAACAGCAGTCCATGGCCAGCCTGACCAGGCTGCCGGAGAGACAAAGAAAGAACCGGATTACGACGGACTGGACAGTTATGAATATTTTGACGGAAATGCGCTGTACAGATCCATGCATACCCTGCAGGCCGTTTCCCGCAGCGCTGAGGAACTGGCGGAAAGCGGTCAGGTAAAACTTGAGAAGATGCAGGTCGGGTATATGGACGGGCGAAACGAAGTTGTCGCGGAAGTTACGGGGCAGGGACGGGAATCAGGACATGTTTTTCCGATGCGCCTTGTTATGTCCCGGGACAAGGTCTTGTACGGAGAATGCGGATGCCGCGCGTGCAGGAAGCATTATTATTCTTTTTATTACAGAAAGGAATACTGCGCCTGCCTGGCCGCGCTGATGCGCCTGACCCAGGCGTATATCAAAGGGAAAAATCTTGGGGATGCAACGGACAGACGGGCGCAGCTTCTGTTTCAGTCTTTCGCCGAACAGCGCGCGAATTCCCTGCTCTCGGATTCCGGGAGACGGGAGCAGACGCTGTCGCTGCAGCCGAGAATGATCAGCCGGAAGGGGGAACTTTCCGTTTCCTTCCGGGTGGGAGCGGGCAGGCTGTTCGTTATTAAAAATCTGTTTGAATTTTACAACGGCGTACAGGAATCTTCCATCATGACATTCGGAAGCGGCACGCAGCTGAATCTCGGCCGGTCTAATTTTACGGAGAACGACAGGAAATGGATCGATTATGTCGGCAGGATTGTCCGTGAGGAGCAGGCCTTTGAGACGAGGCTGATCAACTCCGGAAATTACAACAAACGGGCCCTGTCTAAAACAGGCGAGTTTTCGGTATCCGGCTGGAGACTGGACGAACTGTATGATCTGCTTGGAACTGACGGGATCGAGTTTGAAAATAAGGAAACCGGCGAAAAAGGGATCCTGCACGGAAAAGAGCAGAATCCCCGCGTTACCATGACGATACGGAAAAACGCGATCAGCAGCAGGCACGTTTTCCACGGTGTCACTGTGGAATGCAGTATGCCGTTTTTTTATTATGGGGTGCGGACCGCTTATTATATAGGGGAGGGCGCCTTGTGCCGGATACAGGAAGAATTTCTCGAACGGATCAGACTGCTGGCGGAGGTGGGACAGTCCGGTTCGTTCTCTTTTCAGGTGGGGAGAAATTATCTGACAGAGTTTTATCACAATGTGCTTCCCCGGCTGGAGGGCTTTGTCGATATTGTGGAGGAGCAGCTGGACGATCTGGAAAACTATCTGCTTCCGCAGGCGGAGTTCGTGTTTTATCTGGATGCGGAGCAGGGGAACATGAGCTGCCGCATTGCCGCCAGGTACGGCGAGCGTCAGGTGTCCGTGCTGGATCTGCTGGAGGAGGAAAAGGATTTTGAGCACTTCCGTGACGTCATGCGGGAGCAGGAGATCCTGTTTTTGACACAACAGTGGTTTCCCTGCTACGATCCGGAAAGGAAGGAGATTCACTGCGGCGGAGAGGAAGAGAAGATGTATCAGGTCCTGAACGGCGGTGTGGACGCGCTGCTTGGCATGGGAGAGGTGCAGTGCACGAAACGGTTCGGGGGCATGCACGTCAACCGCAGGCTGCAGGTGCGTGTGGGCGTATCGGTGTCTCACAACCTGCTGGACCTTCAGATAGCTACCGAGGATATTCCGCCGGAAGAGCTGCTGGACATTCTGAAAAGCTACCGGATGAAAAAGAAATATCATCGGCTGAAGAACGGCGATTTCCTCAGCATGGAAGACGCTTCCCTTGAAACGCTCCAGGAGATGACGGCCGCGCTGAGAATGTCTCCGAAGGACCTGCTCGGAGGAACCGTGAGACTGCCCCTGTACAGGGCGCTTTATCTGGAACGGCTTTTAGAGCAGAACGAAGAGGTTTACGCCAAAAGGGACAGCCGTTTCCGGGAGCTGGCACGGAATTTCAACACGGTGAAGGATGCGGATTTTGAGGTGCCGGCGCCGCTGGAAAAGGTGCTCAGAGGATACCAGAAAACGGGGTACCGCTGGCTGCGCCTGCTGGATGCCTACGGTTTCGGCGGTATTCTGGCGGACGATATGGGACTTGGGAAAACGGTGCAGGCCATTGCCGTGCTTCTCGCCGCAAAACTGGAGGGAAGGCAGGGAACCGCCCTGATCGTGGCTCCTGCTTCTCTCGTGTACAACTGGGGAGAGGAACTGCGGCGGTTCGCTCCGCAGCTGTCCTGGGAGATCATCGCCGGGTCGCAGGAGGAGAGAGCGGAAAAACTGAAAGACTGTGGGAAATATGATGTGATCGTGACTTCCTACGACCTGCTGAAACGTGACATTGCGCTTTACGAGGGTCTGGAATTTTACTGTCAGATCATAGACGAGGCCCAATATATCAAGAATCACACTACGGCGGCCGCAAAGGCTGTAAAGGGGATAAAGAGCGGAACCCGGTACGCGCTGACGGGAACGCCTGTGGAGAACGGGCTCGGCGAGTTGTGGAGTATTTTCGACTTTTTGATGCCGGGATATCTGTATGGATACGAGGTGTTCCGAAAGGAACTGGAAGCGCCCATCGTACGGGATGAGAATGACGCCGCGCTCCTTCGGCTGCAGCGGATGACGTCGCCCTTTATCCTGCGGAGACTGAAGGAAGACGTGCTGAAGGATCTTCCGGAAAAGCTGGAGGAAAGCAGGTATGTCCGACTGGAGGATGCGCAGAGACGGCTGTATGACGCACAGGTGGTGCAGATCAGGCAGACCCTTTGCTCGCAGGGAGCGGAGGAATTTCGGCAGAATAAGATTCAGATTCTGGCGGAGCTGACAAAACTGCGGCAGATCTGCTGTGATCCGGCGCTTTGTTTTGAAAATTATGAAGGGGGCTCCGCAAAGCTGGACGCCTGCATGGAACTGGTGCAGAACGCGGTGGAGGGCGGCCACAGGATTCTGTTGTTTTCCCAGTTTACGACGATGCTGGAGAGGATCGGGCGGAGACTGGAACAGGCCGGCTTCGCCTATTATACCATTACCGGCGCGACGCCGAAGGAAAAGCGGCTGCAGCTGGTAAAGGATTTTAACGGGGGAGAGGTTCCCGTGTTCCTGATTTCCCTGAAGGCCGGCGGCGTGGGACTGAACCTGACCGGGGCGGATGTGGTCATACATTATGACCCGTGGTGGAATCTTGCGGCCCAGAATCAGGCGACCGACAGAACCCACCGCATCGGACAGACAAAGAAGGTTGTGGTCTATCAGCTGATCGCGATGGAGACGGTGGAAAAAAAGATCCAGGAGCTGCAGGAGAGCAAGCGGCTGCTGGCGGAACAGGTGGTCCGGGGAGACGCCGACAGCCTCGGCTCCATGAGCAGGGAAGATTTTCTGGAACTGCTCTCTGCAAAATAGCGCGGCTTTGCGAACGGCGCGGCCGAGCTGTTCCTTTTCCGCGGAGGATTTCCGGATTCCTGCGTTGACAGGAAAAGCAAAGATGGAGTATGATAAAGAGAGCGCCTGTATTGGCGGAACGGAAATTGTTGGCGAGGAAACGAAAATGAACGGAAGCGGAAAGAAAAAGAAAGGGATTATTATGATATCCGCCGCCGCTGCGGCGGTGGTGGCAATACTGGCGGCAGTCCTGATTTTTAAGGGCGGCGAGAAGTCTTACCGGTCCATACGGGTGGTAGAGCTGGAGGGCAGCGTCACCATCACCCGGGAGAATGTCGGCAGTATGGACGCGTCGGTCAATATGAATCTGATTTCCGGGGATCATGTGAGCACCTCGGCGGATTCCTATGTCGTGCTTCGGCTGGACGACGACAAATATGTGATGCTGGGGGAAAGCGGTTCCATACAGGTGGACGCCGACGGCCGCGCGGAGAGCGGAAGGACGACGATCCATCTGGAGACAGGCAGCGTGCTGAATGAAATCCGGAATCCTCTGGGAGAGAACGCGGCGTACGAGATCGTGACGCCCAGCGCCACCATGTCGGTCCGGGGAACGGTGTTTGAGACGAGGGCGAACGGCTCCGGCAGTCAGGGAAACATTGAGGTGCTGGTCTATGAGGGAAAGGTAGCGGTCGGCCTGGAGGGACAGGAGCCCGTCTTGTATGAGAGCGGTGAATATACGCAGTTTACGGCGGGCGATGCGCCGCAGTTTCTTGTGGAAAGGGAAAAGATCACGGCGGATAAGCTCAATACTCAGATGATTCCACGCCTGCAGGAGATCAACGGAAGCGGCAGGGTTCTGGATCTGGGCGACGCCGTTCTGGAGGATTTTGTTGCGGAGGCCGGCGGGACGGATCAAAGTCAGGCGGCGAACGACAGCGGGACGGAGAAGAATACTGCATCGGGGGACGAAGCGTCTCCCGAACCGGATGCGGCGGAAACGGAGGAACCCGTGCCCGTGCGTTCCCCGGAGGTTTCCGGCACAAAAGAGCCTGCCGCGACGGCAAAGCCGAAGGCGGAAACGACGCCCCGTCCCATGGCGGAACCGGCCGCTTCCAGACAGCCGGCAGCCACGGAAAACCCCGGGGAACAATCCGACGTGACGCAGACACCTCAGCCTGTTCAACCGCCGGCGCCTACTGCAGCGCCCACGCCGGCGCCTACACAGGCACCCACGGCGGCGCCCACGCAGACGCCTACACAGGCGCCCACGGCAGCGCCTGCGCAGAACCCGACGGTGACGCAGGAGGACAAAGACGCCTGGAAGGAAGCGGGACAGAACGAATCGGTGGGAACCCAGACGGAAAGCGGCGAAATGCGGTGGAAAGTAATTTTTTATCTGCCGGATATCATTTCCTCTTCCGCGGAAACGGAAGGGTCGATTGCTCAGATCTCGTCTCAGTCGCCCGGCGTCTATACGCTGCAGCTTCTGGCCGCAGGCGCGGCCGTCGCGGAACCCAAGGCTCCGACGTTCAACGATGTTAGCGGCGCCACGGATCAGTTCGTGTTTGAGGGCTGGTACACGGAAACGGGAGAGAAATGGGAATTTACCCAGCAGACGATGGAAGAGAAAAATGTATATCTTTTCCCTGTCTGGAGGGATGGAAAAGAGAATAAAGATTATTATCCTGTGATTTTAAGGGACTCTTTTACTTCAAGCTACTACTGCGGAAGCGTAGAAGAGGGAAGCCACATTAACGAGATTCCCGTGATCAGCGGAGAAACGGAATACAGAGGCTACAATCAGCCTACCAGGCAGGGATATCTGCTGAAGGGCTGGGGAACCGGTCCGCTTTGGGGGACAAAGACAGGTACGGTACAAGGCGTCACCACGCTGCGCGCATCCTGGCAGGAGGAAGTTACGGGCGGTTGTCAGGTGCTGTATGTTACCGACACCAAAGAAAACGGATACGGCGACCTGATCGATATGGAAGAGACAGAACCCGGAACGCAGACCCTGAACGGACCCGCGGAAAACATGCTTCCGGAGACGTTAAAAGGCAAGACCATCAACTGGCAGCTGGATGACGGAACCTCCATCAGCGGGGGGACGGAGTTGGAAGCGGGAAAGGTCTATATTTTCCACCCCGCAACGCAGTAGAAGGGATCGCGGAAGATTTATGATATCGGTATGAGCGGAAACAGACAGCGGAATGAGAAGAAAATACCGGGGGTTCAAAGAGCCCTTCTGGCGGCTGCCGTCGCGCTGGCAGCCGCCTTCCTGACTTTCTGGGCGCCTTTGGGGCGGCTGGAGTATTCCTTTGCGGACAGTCTCTTTCTGCGTAAACGGCCGGTGGATAACCGGATCAAGATCATCGGCATCGATGAGAAGACTCTGAAGGAGTACGGGCCGTTTTCCGGATGGACCAGACAGCGTGCGGCCGACCTGATCAACGCTTTTGACCCGGAACATGCGCCGGCGGTGATTGCTTTTGACATCAACTATTTCGGCGAACTGGATCCGCAGGGAGACGACGCCCTTGCACGGGCGGCGGCAGAATACGAGCATGTAGTGATGGCTTCGTATGTGGATTACGGGGCGCGTCTGGAGCGGCAGGCGGACGGAACGCTGCAGATGAACGAACTGTATGTGGAGCGGCTGGAGCAGCCTTATGAAGCGCTGCGGAAGGTGACGCGGCAGGGATTTACCGACACGATGCCGGACAGCGACAACTATGTGCGCAGATCCATGCTCTGGGCGGACGCGGAGGATTCCAGAGAGTACAATTTTGCCTGGGCCGTATACGAAAGCTATCAGGAGAGCAGGGGAGAACAGGCGGTTTTTCCGAAGACGGACGAAAGAGGCCTTTACGGATTTGACTATACGGCGGAGCCCGGTATGTACGAGCTTTACTCTTTTGCCGACGTGGCGGAGGGACGCCTGGACGGAAAGGTCTTTCAGGACAGCATCGTGCTGGTGGGGGCCTATTCCTCCGGCATGATGGATCAGTACATGGCGCCCATTGCGAGAAGCAGAGTGATGAACGGAGTGGAGGTACAGGCCAACCACGTCAATGCGCTTCTGGACGGCCGGACTTATACGGATCTTCCCGTATGGATCAGCGTGCTGGTTGCCGCTGTGATCGCCGGCGGATATACGCTGCTCGCCTGCAGCTGCGGGTTTGGCGTAAACCTGACGGCCGCCGTCCTGCTGGACGCGGCGGTGCCGCTGGCGGCGAAGGGACTTTACGGCGCCGGGCTGTACTGGCGGTGTCTTGCGCCGGTGGCTGCGGTGACGGTCATCTTTCTGACCCGGCTGGCGTCGGGATATCTGACGGAGCGGCTTCGGAAGCGCAGAATCTATCAGATGTTTCGGACTTATATGGCGCCGCAGGTGGTGGATGAACTGAGCAGGAACGGAAAGTTTCAGATAGAACTGGGCGGGAAGGACTGTCAGATCGCGGTGCTGTTTGTGGACATCAGAGGATTTACTTCCCTGTCGGAGGGACTGCCGCCCGATCAGGTGGTGGGGATCCTGAACCGGTATCTGGAGCGGGTGACGGAAGCCATCTTTCAAAACGAGGGGACGCTGGACAAATTTATCGGCGACGCCGTGATGGCGGTGTACAATGCGCCTCTGGATGTGGAGGATTATCTGGGGAAGGCCGTTCAGACCGGAATCGATATCGTCCGTTTTGTGGAGGAACTCAACGACGGGCTGGAGAAGGACTTCGGAAGGCGTATCGCCTGCGGCGTGGGCGTTCACTGCGGCCGGGCGGTCGTGGGCAACATCGGCTGCAGCTTCCGGATGGACTATACCGCCATCGGGGATACGGTAAATGTGTCCGAGAGACTGGAAAGTCTGGCAAAGCCGGGGCAGGTCCTGATCAGCCGGCAGCTTTACGAACAGGTAAAGGATCGTTTTTTGGCGGAATATATCGGGGAGCTGTCTCTGAAGGGCCGCCGGGATAAGGTAGAGGCATTTGCGGTGAAGTTTTAGGAAAAGAGCCGTGCAGGCGGCGGAAAAGGAAACCGTATGGAGAAACTACAGGCAGACAAGATATTGGAAATAGGGATCCAGCTTACGGCGGAGCACGATTATGACAGGCTTCTGTCGAAGATCATCGACTGCGCCATGGAACTGACCGGATGCGACGGCGGGACGCTCTATCTTTATGACGGGGAACGGCTGAATTTCTGCGTCATGAAGACGCAGTCCATGGGCATTGACCGGAACGGTAAGAGCGGGGAGCAGTTTCCGCCGGTGCCCATGGATGAGACGAAGGTTTGCGCTTATGCCGCGATCCACAGAAGACTTCTGAATATTCCGGACGCTTATGACTGCCAGGAGTTTGACTTCAGCGGCCCGCGGGAGTATGACAGACTGACAGGGTACCGGACGGTATCCATGCTGGTGTTCCCGCTTGTAAACCATGAGGGCCAGCTGATCGGCGTGGTGCAGCTGATCAACGCCGCGGATGAACAGGGGCGCGTCATCCCTTTCGACGAAGCGTGCGAAAAGGTAGTGCAGTCCCTGGGCTCTCAGGCGGCGGTGGCGGTTTCCAACATGCGTTTTGTGCAGGAGATCGAACAGCTGATGATGTCCGTCACCCAGGTCTTTACCGACGCCATTGACGCCCGTATTCCCTATAATTATTATCATTCCAGAAACGTACATCTCTATGTGAAAATGCTGGTGGATTATATCAACAGACAGCACGAAGCGGGGAAAACGGACCATTTTTTTGATTCCATGGAGCGGGATGAGATTCTGATGGCGGCGCTGATGCATGATATCGGCAAGCTCGTAATTCCCAATGAGATCCTTGACAAAAAGACACGGCTGGGCAGCGGCCTGGCTCTGGTGCAGGAGCGTTTTGGACATCTGGCCGCACGGTACCGGATCGACTGTCTGGAAGGAAGGATCAGCCGGGAAAAGTGGGAGGAAGCGGAAAAGAGAATTTCCGACGCGCAAAACAGGGTTTTGGAGCTGAACCGCAAAAACCGTCTCACCCAAGAGGAAATCGATTATGTGCGGCAGCTCGGGGACTGTGTATATCATGGCGCCGACGGTCAGGATATTCCTTTCCTGACTTCAGAAGAGAAGGAATGTCTCTCTGTTCCGTCCGGCAATCTGACGAATGCGGAACGGGAGATGATCAGGTCCCATGTGGAATACACGGTCAGATATCTGGAAAAGATGAAGTATGATAAACGTTATCCGCATATCATCCAGTGGGCGGGCGCCCATCATGAACTGCTGGACGGAAGCGGTTATCCCAGAGGGCTGAAGGGAGATGAGATTCCCTTTGAGGCAAGAATCCTAGCCGTTGTAGATGTGTTTGAGGCGCTGACCAGCTCGGATCGGCCCTACAAGACCTCCATGGAGAGAGAGAAAGCGCTGGAGGTTCTGGGGAAAATGGCGGACGAGGGAAAGATTGACAGAGAGGTTCTGGGGCTTTTCAGGGAAGCGCTGGCGGAGGACAACGGCCGGACCCGGCTGATCCACTGCAAAGATCGGGAAGATGAGACGGGAAGGACAGTGAAAGAACACGATGATTGAGATAATACCGGACATCCGGGATCTGGAAAGTTATGTGGATTTGGCAAAGCGGCGCTCGCTTGGATTTGAATACAACGATTTTTTCGATCCGCAGCTTCTGGACGATGACGGGGCGCTTGAAGAGCGGATAGATCTGTACCGGGGTCTGAACCGGCCGGCCGGTCTGGATACCATGCACGGGGCTTTTTTCGATCTGGTCCCTTTCAGCAGGGACAGGGGGATCCGTTCCCACAGCGTCAGGCGGATGCAGCAGTCCGTGGAAATTGCCCGACGGCTGGGCTGCCGGGCGGTGGTGTTCCACTCCGGACTGGAACCGAAATTTCTGAACGGGGCGGGATATTATGACAACTGGCTGGATCAGACGGCGGATGTGATACGAAATCTGCTGGCCCAAAATCCCGGCCCAGACATCTACTGTGAAAACGTGCAGGAGAAGTCCCCGCAGTCCATGCTTGACCTGGCCCGGAGGCTGGAGGGAGAACCGCGGTTCGGTATCTGCGTGGATGTGGCGCATCTGATGCTCAGCAAGGGGGATCCCGGAGAATGGTTCGGAATGCTGGCCCCTTATATCCGGCATTTTCATCTGAACGACAATCATCTCCAGACGGACGATCACCTGGCGCTGGGCAGGGGAGCTGTGGACTGGCGGTATGTGTTCGGTCAGATACGACACAACGGTCTGCAGGATGTAAGTTGTCTTCTGGAGGTAAACGGTCTGGAAAAAATCAGAGAAAGCCTGGAATACCTTGAAAAGACGGAACAGGCGTGAAAGCCGGGGCGGACAGGACGGGGGAAGAACAGAGACAGCATGGAGATTCAGAATATTTTAAAAGAAGTGGATGCCCTTTTGGAAGAGAACAGAGGGGAGGAAGCCGAGAGGCTGATGCTGAAAAGCGCAGATCAGGCGGTGCGGGAGCGGGACGATGGCAGTCTGCTCCAGCTTTTGAACGAACTGCTGGGGTATTACCGGGAAGCGGGCCGGGCCGAAGATGCGGAGAAGGTCGGCACGCAGGCGATTCGGCTGGCGGAGCGGATGGGACTTGAGGGAACGGCTCCCTACGCCACTACCCTGCTGAACGTTGCAAACGCCTGCCGGGCGGGCGGGAGACTGCAGGAGTCCCTGAAATATTACCTTGAGGTGCAGAAGCTGTACGACCGGCTGTTCGACGGGGACAATATGCTGGTGGCGGGACTGCAGAATAATTTCAGCCTGCTCTATCAGGAGATGGGGGAATACGAAAAGGCGAAGGCCTGCCAGCTGAGGGCGCTTGAAATTGCGCAGGCCAACAACGCCGCGTACGAAACGGGCGTCACCAACGCAAATCTCGCGGCTACCTGCATACAGCTGGGAGAACAGGAGGAAGCCAGGGACTACGCGCAGAAGTCGGTAAAGATTTTTGGCAGTCTCGGCGTGGAGGACAGTCATTTTGCGGCTGCGCTTGCCTCTCTGGGCGCTTACCATTATCAGAAAAAGGAATTTCAGAGCGCGCTGGAATTTTACACCCGGGCGATGGAGATCGTGGAGCGCGCGCTCGGGCAGAACGAAGCATATAACAGACTGCGGGAGCACGTGACGGCCTGCAGGCAGGCGCTGACGGAAAGCGATGGACGGGATGGGATATGGGCCGACGGACTTTCCCTGTGCAGGGCGTATTATGAGACGTACGGCAGACCCATGATCAGGGAACGGTTCGGCGCCTATGAGAGCCGGATCGCGGTGGGACTGGCGGGAAGAGGATCGGACTGCTTCGGGTATGACGATGAGGCTTCCCGGGATCACGACTGGGGCCCGGATTTCTGTCTTTGGGTGACGGACGAAACGTATGAAGAGATCGGGGAAGCGCTGGAGAAGGCGTATCTTGCGCTGCCGGAGGAATTTCAGGGATACCGGAGAGCGCCGGCGGTAAACGGACAGGGCCGGCGGGGCGTATGGCGGATCTCAGATTTTTACAGGTCTCTTACGGGGACGGACCGCTATGAGGACATTGACTGGCGGAATGTGCCGGACTACGCGCTGGCCGCCGCCGTGAACGGGGAGGTTTTCCGGGACGACGAGGGTATTTTTTGCGCGTTCCGCGACCGGCTGAAGGAGGGATATCCGGAGCAGATCCGGTATCTGAAGCTGGCGGAAGCGGCCGCGGGCTTTTCCCAGGCCGCCCAGTATAACTTTCTTCGGATGTACAGGAGGGGCGATGAGCTTACCGCCGGCATGATGGCGTGGGACGGCATCAGGGCGGCCATGAAGCTGCAGCATTATATCGAAGGAAAGTATCCGCCCCACGACAAATGGCTGTTCCGCAGCCTGAAGGAATCCGGGACCGGCAGAGAGACGGCGGCGCTTTTGGAAGAGATTGGGCGAAACGTGGGAAAAGATTACAAGGCCGCGTTTCTTGCCGTGGAGAAGCTGGGAGAGCATTTCGCCAGAGAAATGTACGGCCGGGATCTGATCAGCGACATCGAATCCTATCTGGACGCGCACTCCAAAGAACTGGTTTTCAAGGCGTCCCTTGCGGCAAAAAGTCAGGAAGAGCTTGCGATGGACATCGCGAAGCTGGAGTTTGATGCCTTTGACAAGGTAAAGAACGAGGGAGGCAGGGCAAGCTGCCAGAATGACTGGCCTACCTTTTCCATTATGCGAAGGAGCCAGTACCTGACCTGGGACAGGACAATGCTGATGCAATATCTCTATGATTTTCAGAGAGAATACGGCAGAGGGCATAACCTGATCGAGGAAAAGTACGGCAGAATGATGGAGAGCACCGCGCCGGAACAATATGAACAGTTTCGGGACCGCTTCCCGGAACTGTCGGAGGAAAAGAAGGCCATTATCAAACAGATCTGCAGGATGCAGGTGGACTGGATGGAGGAATTCGCCGGAGAGTATCCTGCGCTTGCGGACAACGCCAGAAGCATTCACAGCTATGAGGACAATCCCTTCGATACCTCCTATGAGACGTATCTGCGGGGGGAGCTGGGAACGTATTCCGACAAGATGCTGGAACTCTACGGCAGATATATTGTGAGATATGCCAGAGAGGGAAAGAATCCCGCGCGTGATATCATGGGAAACAGCGTGAGGATGTACGGTTATGAGAGTATAGAGGAAGCGGAGCGGAAGACGGCCGCCGCCCAACGGTAAAAGGATACTGCCTGCGGGATCGTGTGACGCAGACAACAGGTTTTATACGAAAATGGAAGGAGAAGAAAAAGATGTGTACAGCAGTTGCTTATGCGGCAAAGGATCATTATTTCGGACGGAATCTCGATCTTGAGATATCCTACAGGGAGACCGTGACGGTGACGCCGCGGAATTATCCGCTGCAGTTTCGCAAAGCTCCCCGTCTTGACAGCCACTACGCCATGATCGGCATGGCTACGGTGATGGGAGGATACCCGCTCTACTATGACGCCACCAACGAGAAGGGCCTCAGCATGGCGGGGCTGAATTTCCCGGGAAACGCCGATTACAAGCCGGAAGCGCCGGATCAGGACAATATCACGCCTTTTGAGTTCATTCCGTGGATCCTTGGACAGTGTGCGGACTTAAAAGAGGCCAGACGGCTGCTTGCGAATCTGAATCTTGTACAGATTCCCTTCAGCCCCGAATTTCCGCTGACGCCGCTGCACTGGATTCTTTCGGACCGGGAGGGATCGCTTACGGTGGAATCCGTAAAAGACGGACTGAAGGTCCACGAAAATCCGGTGGGAGTGCTGACCAACAATCCGCCCTTTGACATGCAGCTGTTTACGCTGAACAATTACAGAAATCTGTCGCCCGATCAGCCGCAGAACCGCTTTTCCGACACTCTGGATCTCTCCCTCTACAGCCGGGGCATGGGTGCGATGGGAATGCCGGGCGATGCGTCTTCTTCCTCCCGCTTTGTGAGGGCCGTGTTTACCAAACTGAATTCTCCGGCTTCCGACGACGAGGCGGAAAGCGTGGGTCAGTTTTTCCATATTCTGGGAGCGGTGGAAATGCCGAAGGGCTGCGTCCGCGTGGAAAACGGAAAATTTGAGTACACTCTCTACAGCTCCTGCTGTAATGTGGACCGGGGAATCTACTATTATATTACCTACGGCAACCGGCGGATCACTGCCGTGGACATGCACCGGGAAAATCTGGAAGGCAGCGAAGTGATCTGTTACGAACTGCGGAAAGAACAGGATATCTGTTTTTCAAATTAATTTGCGCACGAAAGAAGGAGATATCTGCCAGAAGGCGCAGGGTATTGTTTTGAAGTTTCTGCACACACTGATAGTGTCGTCAGGGCGGCTGATGTATGGCCGCCCTTTTTTCACGATCTTGAAAGAAGGAGTGTGTGTAAATGGAGATCAATCCTAATGTTCAGAATTATAACGATATGACGGAAACGGAAAAGGAGCATCTGATCCTGCGCTGCAAGGACGCAAAAAATCCGGCGGAGAGACAGAAGACTATGGACGAGCTGGTGCCCGCCATGGATTTTAAGGCGCTGGCCGCGGAGACGGACATGTTTGAGGAAGAGCGGAATCAGACAAGGTAAGCGCGGCGCGGTTTTTATGTCAGTACCAGCCCCCGTCCACGGTGATGATCTGGCCGGTCATATAGGCGGGAGCCTGAGCGACCTGAAGGATCAGTTCTGCGGCCTCCTGCGGGGCGCCGAACCGGTCCGCAGGGATCTCGTCCTGCAGGGCTTTTCGTTCCGACGCAGAGAGACGGGCATTCATGGTAGTGTCGATAACGCCGCAGGCGACGGCATTTACCTGTATGTTGCTGGGGGCAAGCTCCTTGGCCAGCGCTTTGGTAAAGGCGTTGACCCCGCCCTTGGAAGCGGAGTAGGCCACCTCCATGGAAGCGCCCTGCGCGCCCCAGACGGAGGAAACATTGACGATCCGCCCCCTGTGGTTTTTCAGCATCAGAGGGATGGCCGCCCGGCAGGCGTAAAAGCAGGAATCCAGATTGACGGACATCACGCGGCGCCATTCCTCCACGGTCATTTCCGTGAGCAGGCCGAAGTGGGAAATGCCGGCGTTATTTACCAACACGTCCAGACGGTCCAGAGACGCAAAGAGTTCCGAGACGGAATCCGGGTCTGCGGCATCGGCGCGGACCGCGCGGCAGGGAATCCGAAAGCGGGAGGCAAGGTCGTTGGCCAGCGCCTCCAGTTCTTCTGTGGACTTTTGGCAGGTGAGCGTCAGACGGTAGCCTGCGGCGGCGAAAACCTCCGCGGTTGCGCGTCCGATGCCGCGGGAGGCGCCGGTGATCAGTGCAGCGGGTAAAAAAGAAGCTGTCATGGAATGTGCCTTTCTGTCAGGATTCATTTCGCTGTTCTTTTGTAACAGTTCAGCCCGCGCCATTCGCAAAGCCGCGCTGCCGCGCTGTCCGGCGCTGCGCGCCTGCCTTTGCTCATGAAATGGCGCTCCCTCGACAGCCATGTTAGGCGAAAAATTTGTGCGAGCACAATTTTTCGCCCAACATGACTGCCGGCTGAACTCTCCTTTAGTATATCACATTCCCGCCTTGCTTTTCCACCCTGAAACTGATACACTGATAGGAAAGAGGAGGTTGTTTATGTACGATCTGATTATTATTGGCTCCGGCCCCGCGGGGCTTTCGGCAGCCGTATATGGAAAAAGAGCGGGTCTGAATCTGCTGGTGCTTGAAAAAAATCCCATGAGCGGCGGGCAGGTGCTGAATACTTACGAAGTGGACAATTATCTCGGCCTGCCCGGCATAAATGGATTTGATATGGGCGTGCAGTTCCGCCAGCATGCGGACAGGCTGGGCGTGGAATTTAAAGAAGCGGAGGTCCTTGCCATAGAAGACAGGGGCGGCGTAAAGGTGGTGCGCACGCAGACGGAGGAGCTGGAGACAAAGACCGTGATCCTGGCCACAGGCGCCGTCCATGCGCATCTGGGAGTGCCGGGGGAGGAGGAGCTTTCCGGCATGGGAGTATCCTACTGCGCTACCTGCGACGGCGCGTTTTTCCGGGGAAAGACGGTAGCGGTGGCAGGAGGCGGGGACGTTGCGCTGGAGGATGCGATCTTTCTCGCCCGCACCTGCGAGAAGGTTTATCTGATCCACAGACGGGACGAACTGCGGGGCGCGGCGGTTTTGCAGGAACAGCTGAAATCGCTGCCGAACGTGGAAATCCTTTACAGTCATGTGGTGGAGGAAATCTGCGGAACGGACGCGGTGGAGGGGCTTCGAATCAGAAATCTCAAGACAAATGAGACGTTTCGTCTTTCGGTGGCTGGCATCTTTGTCGCCGTGGGGATCCGGCCGGGCACAGGGCTGGTAAGGGAGCTGACTGCCTGCGACGAGGGCGGTTATGTTCTGGCGGGAGAAGACTGCGCCACACAGACGCCCGGTCTCTTTGCGGCGGGAGACGTGCGGAAGAAACCGATCCGTCAGATCGTCACCGCCGTTTCCGACGGCGCCAACGCCGCCATGGCGGCGGATGCGTACTGCCGCAATAACCGCAACCCCTAAAACCACAGACAGCTTTCCGGCCTTTTGTTTGGACAGCCGGCCGAAGGCAAACTGCCGCAGAGGAAGCCGCTTTGTCCCGAACCGGGCCGGATTGTTCTTTTGTATGGAAAGAGACACGGTTTCGCGGACTGTTGTGTCGGTTTTAAGATCAGAGAGGATGGGAAAACAGGATGGAAAAGGCGGCCGCCGGTTCCGATACCCGCAGGGCAGGTATCGAACTGCTGCGTATTTTGGCAATGACAGGAATCGTAATGTCCCATTTCAGCTTTCACGGAGGGTTTGATTTTCCTCCTGACAGAATAAGCGTAAACCGTTTATGGATGCAGTTCTTCGTCATTTTGGGCAAGACGGCGTCCAATATCTTTGTCATTATTTCCGGTTATTTTCTGGTTGCTTCCAAAAAGTTTAACGTTGTCAGACTGTTCCGCCTGTGGCTTCAGACGGTTACATATTCCGTGGTTCTCTATTTTGTGTTTGTCCTGGCAGGCACGGAGAAGTTCAGTTTCTTAAACGCAGTCAAAAGCTTTATGCCGATCAGCTTTGAACAATGGTGGTTCGCAAGCGCGTATTTTATGCTCAGCCTTCTTTCCCCGTTCCTTAATATATTGCTTAC
Organism: uncultured Acetatifactor sp.; assembly: GCA_947586055.1. Taxonomy (GTDB): domain Bacteria; phylum Bacillota; class Clostridia; order Lachnospirales; family Lachnospiraceae; genus Acetatifactor. The sequence goes on from CANPXL010000007.1 coordinate 67,966, forward strand.
GTCTCTTGACAGAAAGCGGTATAAGCAGCTTCTGATGATTCTTACCTTCTGTTGGAGCGTCATGCCCACCCTGACCACAAAACTGATCGGCAGCAACGATCTGCTGTGGTTTATGTATCTGTATGCTCTGGCCGGATACCTGAGACTTTATCCGCCGCGGAATGTGAAGAGCAGAACCTGTTTTTTATCTGCTGCCGCCGTTTTTGCGTTCCTGGCCGGTTCGGTAGTCTTATTTGATCTGATCGGCCGGAGGGTTCCGATCATCGGGGAGAACGCCACCGTCTTTTCGGGAGAGCAGAAACTGCCTGCTCTGCTTCTGTCCGTTCTTTTGTTTGAAGCGTTTAACGAAATCAGGGTGGAAAAGGGCGCGAAGTTTATCACTGTGACCGCTTCCGCCACATTCGGGGTGTATCTGCTGCATGATAATCGTTATGTTCGCGGGTTCCTGTGGCATACGGTTTTTAAAAATTCTCTTTATCAAAACAGCGTCATGCTGATTCCCTATTCGATTTTTGCCGTCGCCGTCGTCTTTTTGACAGGCACGGTTTTGGAACTTTTGAGGATAAGGCTTTTTGAGAAGAGGTACCTTCCTCTTCTTGAAAGGCTTGCCGGATGGACGGACAGGCTGCGGAATAAGCTTGTTTCCATGGATGCGGATGCGTACCGCCGCGGTTCTCATGACAAGAACGATAAGAATGAAACGACTACATTCTGAAAGATGCCGTTTTGGAAAAATCTTTACGGTTTTCGGCGATCCGGGCTGAATTGTTACGGAGCCGGAGAATTTAAAAAACAGAGCCGGAAAATTTAAAAATTCCGCTGTTGACAAACGCAGGGAACAGTGCTATATTTATTAATGCGCTTAATAATTTTGTAATAAATTTGTTTCAAAGTCGTTACTTACATATAAAATTTACGGTTCGGAAGAAAGGAGTCAAAATGATCCGGAAGACTCAGAGAGCGATGTTTGGCGCGGTGGCAGCGGTTCTTGCTTTTTCCTGCTCCGGAATTACGGCGGCAGCGGCGGAATCGTCTTCCTCCGTTTTTATGAGCGGCGGCGTGGGATACGCGCTTGCCCAGGGAAACAGAATGGAAAACACGGATTCCTGGGAACTGGATTCCATAGCGGAGTTTACCGGGTTGGACAAGGCGCAGAGCGACGAGCCTACGGAAGAAGACATGTTCCGCAATCTGGTCATTGCGCAGGTCAAACGATATGTCAATGTCAGAAGCATTCCCAGCGAAGAGGGTGAGATTCTCGGAAAGCTCTATGACAATTCCGTGGGAACATTTCTCGGTGAGGAAAACGGCTGGTATAAAATCAGTTCCGGCAGCGTGACAGGTTATGTCAAGGCCGATTACTGCGTGACCGGCGATGCCGCCGTGGAAATTGCAAAGCAGGTGGGCAAGCGGTTTGCAAAGGTGACGACCCAGACGCTGTTTGTCCGTAAGGAGCCAAGTCTCGAGGCCCCGATACTGAGCATGGTGCCGGAGGGAGACGAACTGCTGGTGCTGGACGAAGTGGAAGGCTGGGTCAAGGTAGACGTCGAGGAAGGTACCGGCTGGATTTCTACCGATTATACGGAATTGCACAGTGAGTTTGTTCAGGCCGAATCCAAAGAAGAGGAAGAGGCAAGGCTGAAGAAGGAAGAGGAGGAACGCAAAAAGGCGCGGGCCGCCGCCGCGGCATCCAAAAGCGCGGAGAGAGAAACCGCATCGACGAATGCCAATAGCGCGCCTGCAGCAAATTATACCGTGGGCAGCGGGAGCGAGGAAGGCGTAGCGGTAGCGGAGTATGCGCTTCAGTTTGTGGGAAATCCTTATGTGTACGGAGGCACCAGCCTGACCAAGGGAGCGGACTGTTCCGGATTTGTCATGAGCGTATACGCGAACTTTGGCGTAAGCCTGCCGCACTCTTCTGCATCCGACCGTTCGCAGGGATACGCGGTGGACGGACTGGAGAACGCCCAGCCCGGAGATCTGATCTGCTATTCCGGCCATGTGGCTCTTTACATAGGAAACGGACAGATCGTTCACGCTTCCAATAAAAAGACGGGCATTATTGTATCCAATGTGGATTACAGAAAAATTCTTGCTATCCGCAGGATCTTCTGAGAACAAAGCCTGCAGACCGCATCCAAGGGGGTGCGGTCTTTTCGTTTTCACAAAATGAAGAGAGTTGTCAAAATATTCTCCGGCGCGGAAGGAGAAAGGTTTTTAAGGCATTGTACAATTTGCACAAAAATACAGGTATAAACGAAATAACGGTTATATGTTTAATGGGATTGAATGGAAAGTTATCCACAGATAAAAACACCGAAAACACGATAAAAGTGACTTATACACCAAGTTATACACATTATCCACACATTTTGCCATTGTTTGGGAGAATAAAATAACGCTTATGATTGGAACATTCGTTTTGTGAAGATGTGATAAAAATGTTTTTTTGTAGAAAAAAACCAAATTTGCAGTTGACAAGCATAATGTCAAAAACAAGTAAATAATCAGCGAAATTGTTGCAAGAAGCCATGCAAATATGATATAATGACTACACAATAAACAACGAAGGGGTGATTCAGATGAAATTCATTATTGTGGGAAGAAACATTGAGGTTACACCCGGACTGAGATCGGCTGTGGAGGAAAAGATCGGGAAGCTGGAAAAATATTTTCGTCCTGATACCGAAGTGCATGTAACGCTGAGTGTGGAGAAGGATCGTCAGAAGATCGAGGTGACGATTCCTGTAAAGGGAAATATTATCCGTTCCGAGCAGGTCAGCAACGACATGTATGTATCCATCGATCTTGTGGAGGAAATTATCGAGAGACAGCTTAAGAAATACAAAACCAAAATCGTTGACAGGCAGCAGGAGACAGGCTCGTTCAGCCAGATGTATGTAGAGAATGATTACATGGACGAGGAGGAGATCAGGATCGTCCGCACCAAGAAGTTCGATATCAAACCCATGTATCCGGAGGACGCCTGCATTCAGATGGAGCTTCTGGGTCATAATTTCTTCGTGTTTATCAATGCGGAGACAGATCAGGTGAACGTGGTCTATAAGAGGAAGGGAGACACTTACGGACTGATCGAACCGGAGATATAAAAGACGAATCAGGGGTGTATGCCATGAGAGACCGTCTCTTTCCAGAGAGGAAGGGACGGTTTTTATTTTGCGAGAGCGGTTGTGCCTGCGCTGGGGATTTGATTCATTCAGGCATGACAAGGCGGCGCGGCACATATATTTTCAGTGATAAATGTGTCGGAGCGAATATGGGCGGAGAGCGGAGAAACGGATATACAGACCGTCTGAGAAAAGCCATTCTGGTGGAATGCGCAATGGTGGCGCTGCTTGCGGCAATGATTGCGGGAAGAGCGCGGAGCCGGACGGCGGAACAGAGTTTCGGCACAAATGCGCTCTCCATAGAGCAGGATTACATAAAGTGGGTAGATTTCACGGTTTCCTACGAGGCTTTGTGCTGTGCTTATGAGTGGGACGTAAAAACCCACGGAACGGAGCACGAGATCTGCTGGGTGGATCTGTTGGCCTGCGCTGCCGCCAGAACCGGGGGCGCTTTTGACGGGGACACCCTGAAAATGATGGAGAAAGCTGCGAAAAGTCTCTCCGAAGGAGAAAAAACGCTGGAGGAACTGACGGCGGATCTGAAATATTTCCCCTATTATCAGGACGCTTACGACGCTGCGCTGGGGGGCCTGGTGGGAGAATTTAAGGAGGAATGTGTGGATGGGGCCGGCAATGTGACCTATCGGGACTGCTATGGATTAAAGGGATATTTTCCTCTGGCCAGGGGATTTGAGTACAGCCATTACGACGATTTCGGCGCGGGAAGAAGCTATGGATATAAAAGGCGGCATCTGGGACATGACATGATGGGGCGGATCGGCACGCCCATCATCTGTGTGGAGTCCGGCGTGGTGGAGGCTCTGGGCTGGAACCAGTACGGGGGCTGGCGCATCGGCATCCGCAGTTTCGATGGCAGACGATATTATTACTATGCGCATCTGCGGCAGAACTATCCTTACGCGGAGGGTCTTGAGGTGGGAAGCGTGGTCACTGCCGGAGACGTCATCGGCTATATGGGACATACGGGCTACAGCACCAAAGAAAATGTCAATAATATAGAAGTAACGCATCTTCACTGGGGACTGGAGCTGATCTTTGACGAGTCCCAGAAAGAGAGCGACAATGAGATCTGGATCGATCTTTACGCCCTGACCCGTTTTCTGGCGAAACACAGGCAGGAGACAGAGAAGGTGGGCGACACCAGAGAGTGGGTGCGGACCGGCAGGATCGTGGATCCGGCGGTGGAGGAATACAAGGCGGCATCCGGCAATCATACAGATGACGCGGAAGCTCCTTAAGGGCAGGGAGAAAGGGACAGACCGTACAAGGTTATTCGGCATTTTCCCCCAGGCGGAATTCCCGGCTTTTCTCCAGCCGCTTTTTCCACTCGCGTTCCGCGCCTTCCTCCGTGGGAAGATAGTAACGCCTGTCCTTCAGGCCTTCCGGCAGACAGGTCATCCGCGCGATCTTTTCCTCCGTGTCGTGGGCGTAAGTATAACCCTCGCCGTAGTGAAGATCTGACATCAGTTTTGTGGGTGCGTTTCGGATGTTGAGGGGAACAGGCTCCGCCAGCCTGCTTACGGCGTCTGTTTTGGCCGTCTCATAGGCCCGGTATACGGCGTTGGAGCGTGGCGCCAGGGAAAGGTAGATCACGGTCTGGGCCAGATTCAGGTTGCATTCCGGCATGCCGTTGAAGTGGCAGGCCTGATAAGCCGCTACTGCCAGAGGAAGGGCCTGACTGTCCGCGAGACCGATGTCCTCGCTGGCAAACCGGATCAGCCTGCGGGCGATAAAGAGGGGATCCTCTCCGGCCTCCAGCATCCTTGCCAGCCAGTAGACCGCGGCGTCGGGATCGGAATTGCGCATGGATTTGTGCAGGGCGGAGATCAGGTTGTAATGTTCTTCGCCCTTTTTGTCATATAAAAGCGTTTTCTTCCCGAGACACTGTTCCAGAGTTTCCGGGGTGACGGTGATGGCGCCCTCCGGGGAAATCTCTCCGTTTAAAACCGCCATTTCCAGAGTGTTTAACGCAGTGCGGGCGTCGCCGTTTGCAAAGGCGGCGACGGTGCGAAGCAGGTCTTCCTCCATACGGATTTCCATTTTGCCGAAACCGCGCTCATCCTGCAGCGTCCGGCGCAGAAGCTCCGTCAGATTTTCCGTGGTCAGCTCCCTGAGTACGAACACTTTGCACCGGGACAGGAGCGCCGCGTTGATCTCAAAGGAAGGGTTCTCCGTGGTGGCGCCGATGAGGGTGATGCTGCCCCGCTCCACATAGGGGAGGAAGGCGTCCTGCTGGGCTTTGTTGAAACGATGGATCTCGTCCACAAAGCAGAGGGTTCGAACGCCGTAGGCACGGTTGTCTTCCGCCTGTTTCATGATATCCTTGATCTCTTTGATCCCGCTGGTGACCGCGCTGAAGTTTACGAAGGAGGACTTTGTCCGGCGGGCGATGATTTTCGCCAGAGTGGTTTTCCCCACGCCGGGAGGCCCCCAGAAGATCATGGAGCAGATCTGGTCCCGTTCCAGCATCTGCCGCAGGATCCTGCCCTTTCCCAGAAGATGTTCCTGCCCGATATAGTCTTCGAGGTCCCGGGGGCGCATCCGGTCCGCAAGGGGAGCGGTGACGGGGGAGAAGGCGTTTTCGTTTTCCGAATCAAAGAAGGATAACTGTTCCATGGAGGTTTATGTCTCTTTCTGCCGGGGTCCGGCGTTTTTCAAATATTTAATTCTATATGGCGATACGGCGCATGGGGTATGCAGTTACAGATATGATAGCACATTTTTGGAGGAACGAAAAGAGTTCCGCTGAACATAAGTGCGGACAGGCGGGAAAATAGGTAATGGGGGAATTTGCGGCAGCGGAATTTTTTGATCCATATAAGAAAAGCCGTTGCAAATAAGCCCCGACTATGATAAACTAAAGCTTACAGAAATGACAAAAAAATAACAATCATTATTAAAAGCAATCGGAGGAAAATCAAATGGCAAAAAAAGTAGTTTTAGCCGGAGCCTGCCGTACCGCTATCGGTACTATGGGCGGCTCCCTGAGCACCACTCCCGCCGCGGATCTGGGTGCAATCGTTATCAAGGAGGCGCTGAAGAGAGCCGGCGTTGCGCCCGAGGCTGTCGATCAGGTCTATATGGGCTGTGTGATACAGGCCGGCCAGGGCCAGAATGTAGCGCGTCAGGCGTCCATCAAGGCAGGACTTCCCGTGGAGGTTCCCGCTGTGACCATGAATGTCGTCTGTGGTTCGGGCTTAAACTGCGTAAACCAGGCCGCTCAGATGATTCTGGCAGGGGATGCCGACATCGTTGTGGCAGGCGGTATGGAGAACATGTCCATGGCTCCCTATGCGATCCCTCAGGGCCGTTACGGATACAGAATGAACAACGGCGTACTGGTGGACACCATGATCAAGGATGCCCTGTGGGATGCCTTCAATGATTACCACATGATCAAGACCGCCGACAATATTTGTGAGGAGTGGGGACTTACCAGAGAAGAACTGGATGAGTTCGCATTAAAGAGCCAGCAGAAGACGGAAGCGGCGCAGAAGTCCGGCGCGTTCAAGGCGGAGATCGTTCCCGTAGAGGTAAAGAAAAAGAAGGAGACCGTCATTTTTGACACGGACGAAGGTCCCAGACCCGGTTCCACCATGGAAGGTCTTGCAAAACTCCGTCCCATTAACCCGGGCGGATTCGTGACTGCCGGAAACGCTTCCGGTATCAATGACGGTGCGGCCGCCATTGTTGTGATGAGCGAGGAAAAGGCGAAAGAGCTTGGCGTGAAGCCTATGGCGACTTATGTCGCAGGCGCTCTGGCAGGCGTCCGCCCCGAAGTGATGGGAATCGGCCCCGTTGCCGCGACCAGAAAGGTCATGGCAAAGACCGGCATGAAGATCGAAGACTTTGACATCATCGAAGCCAACGAGGCGTTTGCGGCGCAGTCCGTTGCCGTGGGCAAGGATCTGGGCATCGACGTAGATAAGCAGCTGAACCCCAACGGCGGCGCCATCGCGCTTGGCCATCCCGTGGGCGCATCCGGATGCCGTATCCTTGTAACCCTGCTCTATGAGATGCAGGCGAGAGGTGCGAAGACCGGACTTGCCACCCTGTGCATCGGCGGCGGTATGGGCTGCGCGACGATCGTAAAGATCGAGGATTAACCTGCGGCATAACAGGAGAGAATACCAAACCGCGTACGGCGGGAGGGTATTCTCTTTGTTGCGAAAAGAACCGGGGCGGCTCTGCAGCCCTGAAAAACAGATCAAACAGATCAACGATCAACGTGGAGGAATAAAATGGAGTTTATACTGTATGAACAAAAAGGCAATTACGCCATCATTACCATCAACCGGGAGAAGGCGCTTAACGCCCTGAACTCTCAGGTGCTTGAGGAACTGGATGCCACTCTGGACAGCGTGGATCTTGACGTTGTGCGCTGCCTGATCCTCACCGGCGCAGGACAGAAATCCTTTGTGGCGGGGGCTGATATCGCGGAGATGAGCACCCTGACCAAGGCGCAGGGCGAAGCTTTTGGAAAGAAGGGAAACGACGTGTTCCGCAGGCTGGAGACATTCCCTATCCCTGTGATCGCGGCGGTCAACGGCTTTGCGCTGGGCGGCGGCTGTGAGATTTCCATGAGCTGCGACATCCGTATCTGTTCCGATAACGCAGTGTTCGGACAGCCTGAGACAGGGCTTGGCATTACGCCCGGCTTCGGCGGGACTCAGAGACTGGCCCGTCTCGTGGGCGCAGGCATGGCAAAGCAGATGATCTACACCGCCCGCAACATCAAGGCGGACGAAGCGTACCGGATCGGCCTTGTGAACGCTGTTTATCCTCAGGAGGAACTGCTCCCCGCTGCGGAGAAGATGGCGGCAGGCATTGCAAAGAACGCGCCCATCGCGGTCCGCAACTGCAAGAAGGCCATCAACGAGGGATTGGAAGCGGACATGGACAGGGCGATTGAAATCGAAGAGAAGCTGTTCGGCGACTGCTTCGAGACCGAGGATCAGAAGTATGGCATGGCGTTCTTCCTTGACAAGAACAAGGAGAAGGTAAAGGAGCCGTTCAAGAACTGTTGACGAAAACAGGAAAGATTGGAAAAAGCTGTATGAAAAATACGGTTTAAATTGTAGTTAAAAACAGATAGCAAAAGGAGGTTCTTTCAATGAAAGTAGGTATTATCGGCGCGGGCACCATGGGTGCCGGAATCGCTCAGGCGTTTGCCATGACGGACGGCTATGACGTTTGTCTTTGCGACATCAAGCAGGAGTTCGCAGACGGCGGCAAGGCAAGAATCCTGAAAAATCTGAATTTCCTTGTGGGCAAGGAGAAGATCACACAGGAGAAGGCGGATGCCATCGCGGCAAAGATTGTGACCGGTTTAAAGGACATCTGCACGGACTGTGATCTTGTGATCGAGGTTGCGCCCGAGAATATGCAGATCAAAAAGACCACGTTCCAGGAGCTGCAGTCCATTGTAAAGCCCGAGTGCATTTTTGCCACCAATACATCGTCCCTTTCCATCACGGAGATCGGGGCAGGTCTTGACAGACCCATGATCGGCATGCACTTCTTTAATCCCGCAGACAGGATGAAGCTGGTGGAGGTGATCGCAGGCGCAAACACCCCCGTGGAGCTTGTGGAGAAGATTAAGGACATCGCCACGCAGATCGGCAAGACTCCGGTGGAAGTAAAGGAAGCGCCGGGATTTGTAGTGAACAGGATTCTGATCCCCATGATCAACGAAGCCATCGGAATCTACGCAGAAGGCATTGCCAGCGTACAGGATATCGACACGGCAATGCAGCTGGGCGCATCCCATCCCATGGGACCGCTGGCTCTGGGCGATCTGGTAGGGCTTGACATCGTGCTGGCTATCATGGAGGTACTGCAGAGTGAGACCGGCGATCCCAAGTATCGTCCTCATCCCCTGCTTCGCAAGATGGTGCGCGCGGGCAAGCTGGGCAAGAAGACCGGCGTTGGTTTCTATGACTACAGCAAGAAGTAAGATGTCTGTAAGAAAAGAAAAAACGGCGGACTCCGGAGAATACTGCCGGCTCCGCCGAAATTCAACATAAATAAATGGAGGAATGGTAATCATGGATTTTACGTTGCGCAAAGAACATGAAATGGCACGCGCCCTGTTTAAGGAGTTTGCCGAAAAGGAAGTCAAGCCTCTGGCTCAGGAAGTGGATGAGACCGAGGTTTTCCCCAGAGGAACCGTTGAAAAGATGGCGAAGAACGGTTTTCTGGGAATTCCCGTTCCCAAGGAGTACGGCGGACAGGGCTGTGATCCTCTTACATACGTGATGTGTGTGGAGGAACTGTCCAAGGTCTGCGGCACCACGGGCGTTATTGTATCCGCCCACACCTCTCTGTGCTGTGATCCCATCATGACGTTCGGCACCGAGGAACAGAAGCAGAAATATCTCGTTCTTCTGGCAAAGGGCGAGAAGCTGGGCGCATTCGGCCTGACCGAGCCCGGCGCGGGCACTGACGCCCAGGGCCAGCAGACCAAGGCTGTACTGGACGGAAACGAGTATGTGATCAACGGCTCCAAGATCTTTATCACGAACGGTAAGGAAGCGGATGTCTATGTGATCTTCGCCGTTACCGGCATGATCGAGAAGCGCGGCAGGATGATGAAAGAAATTTCCGCTTTCATTGTGGAAAAGGGAATGCCCGGCTTCTCCTTCGGAACCAAGGAGAAGAAGATGGGAATCCGCGGTTCATCCACTTATGAGCTGATCTTTACCGACTGCAGGGTGCCTCAGGAAAACATGCTGGGCAAGCCGGGCCAGGGCTTCAAGATCGCAATGCACACGCTGGACGGCGGCCGTATCGGTATCGCTGCGCAGGCTCTTGGCATCGCGGAAGGCGCGCTGGACAGAACTATCGCGTACACCAAGGAGAGAAAGCAGTTCGGCAAGTCCATTGCCGCACAGCAGAATACCCAGTTCCAGCTGGCCGACATGGCAACCAAGGTGCAGGCCGCACAGCTTCTGGTCTACAAGGCAGCAATGGCAAAGGCAAACCAGAAGGAGTACGGTTTCGAGGCGGCTCAGGCAAAGCTTTATGCGGCGGAGACTGCAATGGAGGTTACCACCAAGGCGGTTCAGCTTCACGGCGGTTACGGCTACACCAGAGAGTATGATGTGGAGCGCATGATGCGTGACGCAAAGATCACCGAGATCTACGAGGGAACCAGCGAGGTTCAGAAAATGGTCATCAGCGCCGCGCTGCTGAAATAAAACCACAGACGGTCAATTCAAACTAATATAGAAGGAGAGAAAATACAATGAAAGTTGTTGTTTGTATCAAGCAGGTCCCCGATACCAAGGGCGGCGTGAAATTCAATCCCGACGGTACTCTGGACAGAGCTGCCATGATGACGATTATGAATCCCGACGACAAGGCCGGTCTGGAGGCTGCGCTGAGGTTAAAGGATCAGTACGGCGCGGAGGTGACCGTTCTTACCATGGGTCTTCCCAAGGCGGAGGATGTGCTGCGCGAGGCGATGGCAATGGGCGCGGACAAGGGCGTTCTTGTGACCGACAGAGTGCTGGGCGGCGCAGATACCTGGGCTACTTCCCAGACCCTGGCTGGCGCGCTGAGAAATATGGAGTATGATCTGATCATCACCGGTCGTCAGGCCATCGACGGCGACACCGCGCAGGTCGGACCCCAGATTTCCGAGCACCTTGACATCCCCGTTATCTCTTATGCGCAGAATCTGAAGATCGAGGGAGACAGCGTGATCGTGGAGCGTCAGTTTGACGACAGATACCATGTGCTGAAGGCAAAAATGCCCTGCCTGATTACCGCGCTGGCAGAGCTGAACGAGCCCAGATATATGACTCCCGGCGGAATCTTCGACGCATGCAAGGCTGAGATCACCGTATGGGGCAGAGCAGATCTGAAGGACGTTGAAGATTCCAACCTGGGTCTGAAGGGCTCTCCTACCCAGATTGCAAAGGCTTCCGACAAGGTGAGAAAGGGAGCAGGCGAGAAAGTAAACCTGGATCCCGCAGAGTCCGTTGATTATATTGTAGGCAAGCTGAAAGAGAAGCATGTCATTTGATGGGCGCAGAGATGTAAAATATAACATGGAGGAAGAACAATGAATTTAGAAGAATATAAAGGTGTATATGTCTTCGCACAGCAGGTAGACAATTGTGTAAATAATATCGCCTTCGAGCTGATCGGCAAGGGCAAGGATCTGGCCGAGGCTCTTGGCACCGAGGTAACTGCTGTTCTGGTGGGAAGCAACGTAAGGGATCTGGCGGACCAGCTTGCGGAGTACGGCGCCGACAAGGTGATCGTTGTGGATGATCCCGAGTTGAAGGAATATAGGACAGAGCCCTATGCGCATGCGCTGGCTTCCGTGATCAGAAAATATAAGCCTGAGATCTTCCTGGTCGGCGCAACCGCTATCGGCCGCGACCTCGGCCCCCGCGTATCCGCCAGGATCCATACCGGCCTGACCGCCGACTGCACCCAGCTTGAGATCGGGGATTTCCCGCTGGCTCCCGTTCCCGGCAAGGAGCAGAAGCATAATCAGCTTCTGATGACCCGTCCCGCATTTGGCGGCAATACCATTGCCACCATCGCGTGCCCGGACTTCAGACCTCAGATGGCTACCGTGCGTCCCGGCGTGATGCAGAAGAGAGAGAGAAAGCCCGGCGTAAAGGCCAATGTGGAAGAGTTCAATCCCGGATTTACCCCTGACCACAAGTATGTGGAGATCATGGACGTGGTAAAGGCCGTGACAAATACCGTTGACATTATGGATGCCAAGATTCTGGTGTCCGGCGGACGCGGAATGGGCGGCCCCGAGAACTTTAAGATGTTGGAGGATCTGGCGGAGGTTCTCGGCGGTCAGGTGAGCTGTTCCCGTGCCGTGGTCGACGCCGGCTGGAAGCCCAAGGATCTTCAGGTTGGACAGACCGGTAAGACTGTCCGTCCCAACGTATACTTTGCGATCGGTATCTCCGGCGCGATCCAGCATCTGGCAGGAATGGAGGAATCCGACATCATCGTTGCCATCAACAAGGATGAGACCGCTCCCATTTTTGACGTTGCGGATTACGGCGTGGTAGGCGACCTGAATAAGATCGTTCCCGCCCTGACCGAGAAGCTGCGCGCAGAACTGGCAAAGAAGGATTGACCTTCAAAAAAACGGTCGGAGAAAAAAGGCTCCGGGGAACCCGGGGGCGTAATAAGAAAGATTGAATTTTGCAGGGCGGCATGATTTCAGTTATGCCGCCCTGCTTTTGTCGTGCGCCCGGCGGATGCGCGATCCGGTATAGGATCAACAGCCCGGAAACCGCATACGATACCTTCCCTTTTTGCCGGCAACTTTCAGCGCGCCGGGATTTTTCGGGGCTGTTTCCGCATATACTGTATGGAAAACATGGAAAGCAACGATAAAATCTGTTATGAAAAAACCTGTGTTAACAAAACCTGTCTTTCGGAAACCTGTCCTGCAAAAACCTCTTCTGACGAAACCCGTGTTCCGAAAACCGGATCTGACTGCCGGGGAAATAAAGTCGCTGACCGTCAGCCTTATCATCAGTCTTGGCACCGGTATCCTGAGCGTGCTGCTCACGGGGGGAGGCATGCGGCAGTATGCAGATCTGTATAAGCCGCCGTTGGCGCCGCCGGGCTGGCTGTTTCCCATTGTCTGGACGATTCTCTACATACTGATGGGCGTCGCGTCTTGGAGGATCTATGAATCTCAGGGCAGCGACAGGAGGCTGGCCCTTTCCCTGTACGGAAATCAGCTGCTTCTGAACATGGTATGGCCCCTGCTTTTCTTTGAACTGAAGGTCTATTTCTTTGCCTTCGCATGGTTGCTTCTGCTCTGGCTTTTGATTTACCTGACCATACGCCAGTTCCTGCCCATTGACCGCAGAGCGGGGCTTTTGCTTGTGCCGTATCTTGTCTGGGTGACGTTTGCGGGATATTTAAATCTTGCGATCGCACTCCATTATCTGTAAGATCTGTTAGCAGAGCAACTAAAATCTGATGAATGGTTTTGTCGGACGCCGTAGATGAACCGTATCGGGGGAAGTCTTTCCCCGCTATTTGGTTTCGTCAATTTCAGATTATTATTATATTTCAGGCGAATGATCAACGCTAAAAATACAGTGAAAAATCTTGACATGCCGGATGGGCGATGTTAAACTGAACCGATATCACACATAAACCAATCGCCGGGAAGCCGGAAGGATGAAAAAACAGTTATACGGAGTATCAGTCGGCTCTGGTGATGAAAGGCAGAGTAACAGACGAAAAGCCGGGGCGGGACATGTTCCCGGCCTGAGAGGGATGTCTGAGTTGATCATACTACGGAGGGAAGAGGGCGCAGCCCCGTTATGAAAGCATGGCAGACAGAATGGAACAATACGAAGAGAGCATACGGTTTCTGGTCTCCTATCTTGAGGGACTTAAGCGGCCGGAAGGGGCAGAAGAATATCTCAGACAGGCGGAAAAGTATCTTGACCGCCTGAGACGGGCAGATCAAGGACTTATCTGCCATGTCAGCGTGATCAACGTCCCGCGGGGCGTCGGGATTTATGATCCGGACAGCGGGGAATATCTGATCGCGGCAGACTGTGAGAGGGCGGCGCGGGATCTTTTCAGGCGCCTGCCCGTCCAGCGGGAAATCACCTGTTATTTTGACGCCGTTTATTCCCGTGTGGCGGCGGAATACCTGTCCGGCCCGGAACAGGCGGAAGGCGTCTGGTGCATCCGTGGCAGGAGACCGGGCGGGTACGGCGGGATCCGTTCAAACGGCGGCAAAGCCACCGGCCGGGTCATCGGCTCCAAAAAAGAAGAGGTGGTATCCGAGTTTCGGCAGTATACCACCCTGAAGACCCGCATTGATACGGGACACGTTGTGATGGAAGGCATGCTTCTGGCAAAAAGGGCGTTGGAAGACAGCCTGCCGGTGGAAAAGCTGATTTACTGCGACAGTCTTGACAGCGACAGTGTAAACGGCCTTCTGGAGCTGTGCGAAAAGAACGGCGTGACGCCTTACAGGGCAGGTCAGGGCATCATGGCTGCGATGACAAACACGAATCCCGTGCCGGAGGTTCTGTGCAGCGTCAGGCTGAAGGTGCATGACCAGCGCGAGCTGATATTTTCTGACCGCAGAAATTTTTTCCTGATTCTGGACGGAATCTCAAATCCGGATAATCTGGGAATGGTCCTGCGGACGGCCGACGCCTCCGGCGTGGACGCGGTCATCCTGTTAAGCGGTTCGGTTCATCCCTTTAATAAAAATGCGATCCGTGGCGCAAGGGGCGCGGTGGGAAGGATCCCGCTCTATTACTGTACGGACGATTTTGAACTCATGGAGCTTCTGCAGGGGCGTCATTTTAAGATCATGGGTACCAGCGCACGCTTTCAGTCCTCGAATCTGTATGACATGGTGTATGACGTCCCAAATCTTGCGATCGTGGTGGGAAACGAAAGCACCGGCGTCAGAAAAGAGATTCTGGACCGGTGTACGGATTTTGTCAAGATCCCAATGGCGGAAGGACAGTCTTCCCTGAATATTGCCGTGGCGGCGGCTCTGATGCTGTACGAGTATGACAGGGCGGTTTATCACACTCTGAAATGATATTTGCGGAACGATGGAGGCGGATATGGCGAAACAAAAGGAAATAAAGACCAATGCGATGCGGATCCTGGAGACGATGAAGATTCCCTTCCGCCACCTGACTTACGAGTGCGGCGAATTTGTGGACGGCATTCAGATCGCGGACATGCTTTCCCTGCCCCATGAAAAGGTTTATAAGACGCTGGTGACCGTGGGAAGCAGCAGGAATTATTTTGTTTTCGTGATTCCCATTGCGGAGGAACTGGACCTGAAGGCGGCGGCCAGAAGCGTGGGAGAAAAGAGCGTGGAGATGATCCCTGTGAAAGAGATCAACAGCGTTACGGGCTACATCAGGGGCGGCTGTACCGCGGTGGGGATGAAAAAGCAGTATGTGACCAGAATCGACAGCTCGGCGGAGACTCTGCCGGAGATCGTTGTCAGCGGCGGGCGGATCGGTTCCCAGCTTGTTCTGGCGCCGAAGGACCTGGCCAGGGCGGCGGGAGCGGAGTTCGCGGACATCGTAAGGCATCAGCCGGTAAGGCTGGCCTGAAGAATACGGAAAGGCGCGGTTTGATGGAACAGGAGCAAATGGAAGAAAAAACAGACGAGGCGCGAAACGCGGAGGAAGAAGAGGAAGCGGAGCGACAGCGGGTTCTGAAACGGAAACAGCATATCGAGGAAATGAAACGTCAGAAGCACAGGGTGCAGATCCTGCATCGGTGCGTCCTTGGCGCGGCTGCGGCGCTGGCTGCCGCGGCGGCAGTGGGCGTGTGCGCTCTGATCCGTTCCGCGGTTTCCCGGGAGGACGGAACGCCTGCTCCCGGGCAAAATGCCAGGTTGGAGGTCTGCCTGGAAAAAGTGCGGGAAGCCTTCCGGACGGCGGGAGCCGGTGTTCGTAAGGGTGCCGCGGCAGGCGAAAAGAGAGCAGCCCTGTCCAGCGAGGGAGAAGAGGCAGGCAGCCCGGACGGGGCGCTGGAAACCGCCGGAGAAGCCACAGGGCAGCCGGGAGGCAGCGGCGCGGAAGGCGCGGGAAATCCTTCGGACGGCGCATCGCAGAATGACATTCCGGAAGAAACCGGCCCCGTTGTCTTTACGGCTTCCTTCACAGCGGAGACGGAAGGCTTTTGGGAGGAAATTGTCAGCCAATACGGCGTCCTGATCGATGTGGCGTCCCAGACGGTGCTGGCGGAGAAGGAATGCCATACAAGGATCAGCCCCGCCTCCATGACCAAGATCCTGACGGTACTCACCGCGGCGGACGCTCTGGAAATCCGGGACGGAACCGAAGAGGTCCTGAACGATCTCTTTACCATGACAATAGATATCACCGATTACAGCTATGTAAACGACTGCAGCATCGCCGGGTTTCAGGTAGATGAGATGATTCCGGTCCGGGATCTTTTTTACGGCACGGCGCTTCCCTCCGGCGCAGACGCGGCGGTAGGGCTTGCCGTTTATACCGCCGGATCGCAGGAAGCTTTTGTGGAACTGATGAACGCAAAGCTGCAGGAGATGGGACTTGCCGAAACCACCCATTTTACAAACTGCGTGGGGCTCTACGACGAGGCGCATTACAGCACTGTATACGACATTGCCGTGATCCTGAAGGAAGCGGCCGACAATCCGTTCTGCAGGCAGGTGCTGTCCGCACATACCTACAACACGGCGCAGACGACGCAGCATCCGGAAGGCATCCTGCTGTCCAATTGGTTTCTCCGCAGGATCGAAGACCGGGATACCCACGGGGAAGTCCTCTGCGGCAAAACCGGCTTTGTCAATCAGTCCGGCAGCTGCGCGGCCAGTCTGTCAATAGACGGAAACGGCAGAGAATACCTGTGCGTCACAGCGGGTTCCAGCAGCAGCTGGCAGTGCATTGACGACCAGAATATGCTGTATGAGAAATATCTGCCGGCGTTGTGAGAAAAAGAGGGGCCTGCGGATCGCATGAAACAGGCCGGACATGCGCGGGAGACAGCGCGGAAATGGAGTCAAAATGAGAAGCGAGGGAGAAAAAAGGAATCTTCGGCATCGGAAAAGACGGTCGGGCTTTTTGGCAGTTTTGTTTTTATTACTGCTCCTGGCAGCCGCGGGATGCGGCCGGGAAGAGACCGTAACGTCGAGGCTGGACAGAGAGAAGGCGGAGAAAATCTGGTCCCTTTTTCAGGACATGTCAGGGAAGAAAATTCCGGAGCAAGGTACCCCGGAGAAGGAAATTCCGGGGGAGGATACCCCGCAGAAGGGGATTTCAGAGCAGAATGCCCAGGAGAAGGACAGTCCGAAGCCGGAAACATCCGAAGGCGGACTGCCGGCGCTTTCCGTGAAGGGGACCGGACTTGTGGACCCGGACGGGAATCCCGTTGTGCTTCGGGGAATCAGCACCCATGGCCTCGCATGGTATCCGGAGTATGTGAATGAGGACTGTTTTGCCCAGCTGAAGGAAGAATGGGGAGCGGACGTGATCCGTCTTGCCATGTACACCGCGGAGAGCGGCGGCTACTGCACGGGCGGCGACAAAGAGGATCTGAAGGCGCTTATCCGGGACGGCGTGACATACGCAACGGACTGCGGCCTGTATGTGATTATCGACTGGCACATTTTATCCGACGGAAATCCCAACGCCCATCTGGAGGAAGCAAAGGCCTTTTTTGACGAGATGTCTGAGGAATACGCGGATTCCACCAACGTGATTTATGAGATATGCAACGAGCCCAACGGCGGCACATCCTGGAGCGATGTGAAGTCGTATGCCGAACAGGTGATCGACGTCATCCGGGGAAATGACAGCGACGGCGTGATCCTGGTGGGAACGCCCAACTGGTGCCAGTATCTGGATCAGGCCGCGGCGGATCCCATCACGGACAGGGAGAATATCATGTACACCCTTCATTTTTACGCCGCCACCCACAGGGAGTCCCTGCGGAAGACCCTGACGGACGCTGTCGATGCCGGACTTCCCGTCTTTGTGTCGGAGTACGGTATCTGCGATGCCAGCGGAAACGGCGGGATCGACCGGGATGAGGCGGATCGGTGGATTGACACACTGGAACAGTACGGTATCAGCTATGTGGCGTGGAATCTGTCCAACAAGGCGGAGACATCCGCGCTCTTAAAGAGCAGCTGCAGCAGGACAAGCGGTTTCGGAGCGGAGGACCTGAGCGAGACGGGAAAATGGCTGTATGAACTTCTCACCGGAGAAAGCGCCGATGGGGCGGGAAATTCCCGGAGGGAAAAGCCGGCGAAAGGCGGAGATGCCAAAGATACGGACGACGGCAGGACGCAGAGCGGCAGACAGGATGGGGGACAGAGCGAGGGCGAGAACAGCCGGACGGAGGAAGGCGGCGCGCAGGATCGGGCGCCGGTAGTCTTAAACGGCGGGAACGGTCTGCAGATCTCCGCCGTGCTTGTCAACTCCTGGGAGCAGGACGGCCGGGACTGCCTGCAGTATACGCTGACGATCACAAATACCGGAGATACGGCCTGCAGCGGCTGGACGGCGGAGCTGGATTTTGACAGTGAGATCACATTGTCGGACGGCTGGAACGGAAGCTATCAAGTCTCGGGCAGCAGGCTTACCGTCTCTTCCGTGGATTATAACAAGGAGATTGCCGCGGGCGGCAGCGTGGAGGATGTGGGTTTTATCGTGAGCGGGGAAAAGGGCTTTGGCCTTTGAACCTCAAAAACTTAAAAGCGAACTTAAAAGCGTATGATTTTTACTTAAATCTTACTTTCCTTTTTTTCAACAGCGTGGTACAATGTACACAGAATTATGTAAGAGAAAACTTTATCGAAATACCGTGAGAAAGGGGTACCCGCCTATGAGAACGATCAAGGGAAAACTGACCTTCAGCGTGATCTGTATTGTGGTTGTGAGCATTCTTCTGACGATGGTCGGCGTCGTGACGATAGCGGCAAACCGTCTGATAAACGATCAGACGCAGGAACTGCAGTTGTACGCGGACCGGTACGCGGAGGAAATCAACGCATGGGTTGAGAGCGAAAAGATGCTTGCGGAGGGAACGGCGGCAAGCATAGAGGCCGTGGGAAGCCTGGAGACGGATTTCCTTCAGACGGTGGTGGATACCCATGCGGCCGGCCGGGATGAGCTTTTGAACCTTTACTGCGGAACGCCCGACAGCAGATTTATTCAGTCCAACCACGAGGCGGAAGTGGCCCCCGATTACGATCCCGTGCAGAGAGGCTGGTACATACAGGCTTCTTCGGAGAAGCGGGTCATTGTGATGGACCCTTATCTGGACGCGATAACGGGCCAGATGTGCATGACGATTGCCGTGCCGGTGATGATAGAGGGCGAAGTGGCGTCGGTGATCGGTCTGGACGTCTCGCTGGGTACGGTGACGGACCTGACCAACAATATCAATTACGCTGACGGCGTTTACGGATTTCTTGTGGACAGCGCAGGCAATTACGTGGCCCACAGGAACAAGGACTTTGAACCCACAAAGGATTCCGCGGTTCCGGTGACGGATGTGATGCCGGGGCTGGAAAGCCTGCTGGCGGACGCGGGCGGGGATCAGATCCTCCTGAAGGATTATGACGGTACGAAATGTTATTTTGCGCTGGCGGAGATCTCAGGCTGCGGATGGCGTCTGGGCGTGGCGGAACCCCGGGCGAACGTTGCAGGATCCCTGATCGCCATGAGCATGCTTCCCATGATCGTGGTGGTGATTGTCATCGTGCTGGTGGCCGTATTCATGGCGGGGCTGATCGGAAAGCTGCTGGCGCCGGTTCAGATGCTGAAGCAGTTTGCGTCCGGAGACTTCTCCGAAAACGTTGTGATGGAGCGGGGAATTCCCAGCCAGTATAAAGATGAAACGGAACAGATCAAGACTGCGACCGCGGAGGTAAAACAGCAGATCCGGGGCATTATTCTGAACACGAAGCAGGAGGCGGGCAGTATCGGCGCCATTGCGGAGGGAACTTCCACAAAAATGACGGGACTGAACCGGGATATCGTAGGCATTGCGGACTCCGCGGGTGAGGTGATGCGCCAGACCGAAGAGGCGAAGGAACTGGCGGAGAGCATCCGGCAGACGGCCCGGGAGCTGGGCGAGGCCATCGACAACGTGGCAAGAAAGGCAAGCGAAGCGGCTGCGCAGTCCAGCGACATCATGGAGCGCGCAGGCAAACAGCATGAAAATTCCGAAAAATCGGCAGGCGCGGCCATGGCGCTCTATGAAAGCAGCAAAGGAGAGCTTGAAAAGGCCATTGCAGACAGCCAGAGGGTAAAGGAGATCGACACCCTGACGGAGGAAATTCTCTCTATCAGTTCCCAGACCAACCTGCTGGCCCTGAACGCTTCCATCGAGGCGGCGAGGGCGGGAGAAGCCGGAAAAGGCTTTGCCGTTGTGGCGGAGGAAATCCGGCAGCTGGCCGACAATTCCAGACTGGCCGTTGACAAGATCCGTCAGGTGACGGAGGGCGTGGTGGAGAATGTTTCCTTCCTGTCCGAGAGTTCTTCCAAACTGCTGGAGTTTATGAACCAGAAGGTGATGGAAGATTATAAGGGAATGACCGGACTGGCGCAGATGTACGAGAAGGACGCCGCGTTCTACAGCGATATTTCCAGCGATCTCGGCGCTTCCTCTCAGGAGATGAGCGCCAGCATGACCGGAATCAACGAATCCCTCAGCGCCATTACGGAACTGGTGGGTGAGATTGCGGATTACATGGAGAAAATGAAGCAGACCGTAGAAAACTCCAACGTGAATTCAAAGGATGTGCTTTCCCAGATGGAAGAGCTTCAGAGACTCAGCGAATCTCTGAACAGGACGGTTGCATCCTTCCGGGTGTAATCCCGCGCCTGCGGTATATTTTCAGGACAGAATGAGAAAAGGGAGTGTCACAATAACCGGGAATCGGTTATTTGTGACGCTTTTTTTGTATGTTCCGCAGGTTCTGCGCATGATGAAATTTATCTATTGACATTGCCGCAGCGTAAACCCTTATACTAAAACAACAAGGACCCATTGAGACGTTTCAGGAGGTGTGAAGTGAAAGAATATTATACCGCAGGCGAGCTTGCCGTTTTGGCCAGGGTATCTCCCCGGACGATCCGGTTTTATGACCAGAAAAAATTACTGACGCCGATTGGATATTCGGAGGGGAAATATCGTTTGTATGACAAGAATTCCCTGATCCAGCTGCAGGAGATCGTGATGCTGAAATATCTTGGATTGTCTCTGGAAGAGATTGGCACCATCATGAAGAAGGAGAGGAATATTTCCATCCGCGAACTGCTGTGGGAGCAGAAAAGGCTTTTGCTGCAAAAGAAGGAACAGCTGGATCAGGTCGTCCGAACGCTGGATGAAGTGGCCGACAATTGTGCGGATCGGGATATTGAACTCTCCGAGCTTTCCGGGTTGATCAGGCTGGTCACCAGCAATAACAAGATGCAAAGGATCTATGATGTATGGGAACGGTTCGGCGTCCGTCAGAGGGATTGGTACCCCTGGCTGTTCCGCCAGCTAAAGCTGCGGAAGGGAGAGAACGTATTGGATGTGGGAGCCGGCGGAGGGCTGATATGGCAGCAAAGCTGGAACAGGATTCCCGCAAATGTTCATATCCATCTGGCGGATAAGTTTGAAGGGGGACTAAACTGGATGCAGTCCTTTGAACGGCAGAACCGGGGATTTCTTGAAAAGAACGTAAGTTTTTCGTATCAGCAGATGGATGCGAACCATACGGATTTCGGAGAGGGACGGTACGATTGTGTGATTGCGCTGCATATGTGGCACTACATCGATGAGCCGCAGGTCTTTTTGGAGCGTGTAAAGAGGGCTTTAAAGAAAGAAGGGCGGCTGTGTACCAACTTTAACCGTCAGGACCTTGTGACGGATCTGGACGGACTACTGAAAGGGTTTTCTCAGGATTTCAGCATGGAAGCGGTAATGGAGAGACAGAGGAGACGTTACATAAGTGTGGAGCGGAATCTTCAGGCTGCCTGCAGTTCTTTGACCTGTCAGATTTATGAAAATGAATTGCACATTGACGATTTAGATTCGTTATACCGCTTTCTTGTGGAAAAGGATACGGCTCTGGGAGAGAAGATTCAGAAAGCGGGCAGCGATTTTGTACGGTATCTGTCGGATTATTTGAAAAGGGAGGGAGAGGTGGTGGTCCATGCCTGTGCGAAAATGTTCACGGGATATTTTTAATTCCGGTTTAAGGGCTTTTGTCTATGAAACAACACGCGGATACCGTCTTCGCCTGACGGGGCTTTTGGGAACGGTGCTGGTCACGGCGATCACTGCGTCCTGTTATAACAGGGTAATCGGTCTTCTGGTGGATGCCGTGCTGTACCGGCGTGATTTTATGCTTTTCTTTTCTTACTTTGCCGTTTACGCAGGGTTGTATCTGGTCAATCAGGCTTTTCACGGCGGTTTAAACTACCTGTGGGCAAAGCTGAAAATCACTTATCTTGTCAATATTCGAAAAAATGCCTTTTGCCATCTGATGAAAATTCGCGCCGAAAGGTGGAACGACATCAAAAGCGGAGACATCCTGCAGCGTCTGGACGGAGATGTGGAATGTATTCTGGAATTGATCCACCGAAGCTGTTTCTATACGCTGGAAAACGCAATCCAGATGTTCGCGGCTTTTCTCTATCTCACCGGCAAGAGTCTGCTGCTGGGGGCGGCGGCTCTTGTCATTGCACCTGCGGTGGTATGGGGAAATCTGTATTTTACGGCGCGGCTGAAAGCGCAGAACAGAAGGCTTGCGGACGAAAGAGGCAATCTGAATGCCTGGCAGACGGAGATGCTGAACGGCATGGAGGAAGTGAAGCTGCTGGGGGCGGAAGAGTACCTGTACGGCGAACAGGAAAACAGGACGGAAGCGTTATTGGGGCGGGAGATCTCTGTCAGCTGGCTGGAATTTCTGGCTGACCGGATCAACACGTTTCTGCTGCTGGCGGGTCGGCTGGCGGTTTTCGGCTGCAGCGCCTGGCTGACGGCTTCCGGAGAGATCAGTGTGGGCGATTTTGTGGCGTGCGCGGCGTATTATGAAAGAAGCGTGACTTATTTGAAGGGTATCAACACAAAGCTGCAGGGTATGGCGGGCAACCTGGCCGGTGCGGAGCGTGTAAAAGAGATTTTTGACATGGAGCCGGAGGAAGCGGAAAAGAAGGCCGTCTCGCCGCAACTCCCAAAAGAAGGTATCGAGGTGCGGAAGGTAAGCTTTTCTTATTTGGAAGAGGCAAAGACCTGGGAAGATTGGATCCTGCGGGATGTGGACTTTAGGGTAAATGCGGGGGAACGCATTGCCCTGGTCGGACAAAGCGGAGACGGGAAGAGTACGCTGCTGCAGCTGCTGTTTCGGCTGTATGATGCCCGGCAGGGAGAAATCCTGTTTGGGGCGCATGAGATCAGGGACTTTCAACGACAGGAGCTGCGCAGGCAGATGGGAATTGTACTGCAGCATCCCGTGCTGTTTCGGGAAAGCATTCGTCGAAACATCTGTCTGAAAGAGGAACCCTCTCAGGACGCCGCTCTGTGGGAACTGCTGGAGGATCTGTGCCTCCGGGAACGGATCGAAAAGCTGCCCGGTGGTCTGGATACGGTTTTGGGGCGGGACCTGAAGGAGGATGAACTCTCCGGAGGGGAGCGCCAGAGACTTGCGGTGGCCAGGGCCCTGTGGAAACGGCCGGCGGTGCTGCTGCTGGATGAAGCCACAAGCGCCCTGGACGCCGCCACAGAGGAATCCGTCAACTGCACGATCCGGAAATGGGCGGCGGATGCCTGCGTTGTTTCCGCCGCCCATCGCTTTGCCACGATTCTGGAGGCCGACCGCATCGTAGTATTGAAGGCGGGAATGGTGGCAGGCATCGGACGGCATGAGGAACTGCTCCGGGAATGTGAGGAATATCGCGCCCTGTATGCGGCGGCTACATAATGCGGAATAGTTACTATTTGGCAGATTTGTTGCATGATCTTGGAGAAAGTGCCATGGAAGGAAAAATCCGAATGAAAAGATTTTGTTTCCGGTTGTCGAGGCGGCCGGTATGGGAACTTTGGAAAAAGGACCAGAGGCATTCTGTCTGCTTATACGGCGCGGTATACCTTTTTAACCAGCTGTTGGCGTTGGTTCCGCCGTACTGTTATCTGCTCTTTCTTGAGAAGGTGATCACTGGTGGGAGGCTTGGATGGGTCCCGGCGATCTTTGGTGGATACCTGGCGGTTTATTTGCTTCAGACATTCGCCGGATATCTGGAAAGAAAGCAGTATCATCGGATCGCTCTCGGCGCTGCCGCAGGGTGGAGAAGGCGTATGATGAGAGAGATGTCGGAGATGTCTTTTCCCGGTCTGAAGGCACTGGAAAACGGTGAGCGCAAGCGCATGGTCTGGGATGATCCCCAGGCAGCCGCGGAGTGGGTTATGGGAAGGATGCATCTTTGCCTGCAGTTTCTGGGCATGGTGCCCACTGTGGCGGTCATGCTCTTTTTGGATGTACGTCTGGCGATCCCAAGCCTGTGTATGGCGCCGGTCTCCCTGGCCATTACCAGGAATGTCAGAAAAAAGAATAGCCGTTATCATCAGATTCTTTTAAAGGAACAATCGGATTCAGACGGATTTCTGTTCCGCAGTCTCCAATGCTGGAAGGAAATACGGGCGGAAAATCTGGAAGAGCAGACGCAGCGGCAGCTGGCAGAGCATCAGGAGCGTATGGGAAAAGCTTTTTTGCATACGCATTTATTCTGGTTTGCAAACCGCACGCTGATTGCGTTCAAGGATGAATTTCTCACAAAAATGGGACTGTATCTGTTCGGCGGCGTGCTGGCGCTGTACGGATATTCCTCGGTGGCCGTTCTGCTGGCGTTCATGGAGTATTTTGGGACGGCAATGAATACATTACTGGCAATGATGGACGGTTATGTCAGACAGGGGGAGCTGGAACCGGCCTTGCAGCGGATGGAGGGACGGCTGGCAGCGGAATCCGATTCCGATCTGAAAAAGGCGTCAAATGTTGGCTGCGAAGCGGAGAGGTGCCGGCGCTTTACGGAGTTTACGGTATCGGACGTATCCTTTTCCTACGAGGGGACACCCCTGCTGCAAAACGTCAGCCTGCAGCTGCAGACAGGTCAATGCCTTGCGATTCTGGGAAAAAGCGGCAGCGGGAAAAGTACTCTGGCCCGCCTGCTGGCAGGGCTGCTTTCGCCGGGACAGGGGGAGATCCGGTACAACGGCCTGGCCAGATCCGGCTATTCTGACCGGGATTTTTTCCGGAAGGCGGGCATCGTGATGCAGGATTCCTGTCTGTTTCATTTATCCGTCAGGGAAAATCTGCGGATCGGAAATCCGAACGCCACGGAGGAAGAGATGTGGAATGCCTGCGGGCAGACATGTATCGCCGACTTTATCCGCACCCTGCCTCAGGGAATGGAAACCGTGATCGGTGAGAATGGGCTTCGCCTTTCCGGGGGCCAGAGACAGCGTCTGGTGCTGGCCAGGATGCTTCTTCACCGTCCTCAGATCCTGATCCTGGACGAGGCACTCTCCGCTCTGGATGCGGACCATGAGAAGCGGATCCTGCAGAATATCCGCTCGGCCATGGAGTCCGGCATTCTCCTGATTATCACACACAGAAAGGAATCCCTGAAGCACCTTGGGGAGTATACCTGTCTGGAGCTGTGACGGAGGATATTGATTGTTCGCAGCGCCGGATAGCGCGCCTGAGCGGCTTTGTGCGAATGGCACGGTCTGAACTGTTGCAAAAGCGGAGAAAAAAGGAAAATTTCGGATGGCTTTTTTCCCCATTCTGTGGTAACGTGGAAGTAGCGAATCGGAACTTTTCGGCGCGAAAGCGTGAAGTGGGAGGGAATGGAAATGTATGAAAAGCTGAGCGGTTTTTCGGATGAGATCCACCCGTCGGTGGATGTTCAGTTTCAGGTTTTGCGCAAGCTTGGAATCAATTATTTTGAGCCCAGGGGAATCGACGGCAAGAGCATTTCTGAGCTTACGGATGCGGAGGTATCGACGCTTCGGGATAAGATGAAAAGAAACGGGATACGGGTCTCTTCTATCGGATCTCCCATAGGGAAGGTAAATCTGAAGGAACCCTTTTCGGAGCATTTCGCTCTCTTTCAACGGGTAGTAGAGATTGCAAAACAGCTGGATGCGGCATATATCAGGATGTTCAGCTTTTATCATGACGGGGGCGATGTCTGGACGCCGCAGGAGCGCGGGGAGGTTCTCGCAAGGCTGCGGGAAATGATCGGCTATGCCCGGGAAAAGGGCGTGGTGTTGCTGCATGAAAATGAGAAGGGAATTTACGGCGATACGGCGGACAGATGCGCCGACCTGATGGAGGAACTGGGCTGCGATTTCTTCCGGGCGGTCTTTGACCCAGCAAATTTTGTCCAGTGCAGACAGGATACGGAGTATGCTTACAGGCGGCTTGGAAAATACATTGCTTATGTGCACATCAAGGACGCCTGCATGGAGGACGGCAGGGTAGTGCCCTCCGGTGCCGGGGACGGCAATGTGGAGAGCATTCTGAAAAAGCTGTTTGCGGACGGGTATGACGGGTTCTTAAGTCTGGAGCCCCACCTTGGGAGCTTCGAGGGTCTGGCAGGTCTGGAACTGGGCGGGAAGATGATGGATCTTCCGGAGGGCGGCGAGGGAACCTTTACGCTGGCCTACCGGGCGCTGTGTGAGATATTGGACAGGGTTCTGTAGAAGGAAACAAAGAGAAACAGAAAAAGAAAAATAGGAAAAAGAAAATAGAAAAATAGGAAAAAGGAAAATAGGAAAAAGGAAAACAGGAAAAGGGAGAATGTTATAGGATGGAAAAACTGAGGATCGGCATTATCGGGTACGGAAACATGGGAACGGGACATGTGGCGAACCTCACGGCGGGGAAGGTACCGGACATGGAACTGACCGCCGTCTGTGATATCGCGCCGGCAAGGCGGGAAGCGGCAGCAGCCGCTCATCCACAGCTTGCCATATTTGAGAACGCAACGGATCTGTACAAAAGCGGACTCTGTGACGTGGTTTTGATCGCAGTACCCCATTACAGCCACCCCGGGCTGGCAATCGAGGCTTTTCAAAACGGTCTGCACGTGATCACAGAGAAACCCGCGGGGGTTTACACGAAGCAGGTGAAGGAGATGAACGAGGCTGCCGCAAAGTCCGGGAAGGTGTTCGGCATTATGTACAACCAGAGGACGAACCCGGTCTATCAGAAGCTGCGGGAGATGATCCGCAGAGGCGATCTGGGCCATATCAAGCGCATTACCTGGATCGTCACGGACTGGTACAGGCCGCAGGCGTATCATGACAGCAGCAGCTGGCGTTCCACCTGGAAGGAGGAAGGAGGCGGCGCCCTGATCAACCAGAACCCGCATCAGCTGGACCTCTGGCAGTGGATGTTCGGCATGCCGGACAGGATCTTTGCCAAGGTGAGCTTCGGGAAATATTACGACATAGAAGTGGAAGACGACGTGATGGCGTTTTTTGAGTACGACAACGGCACCACGGGGGAATACATCACTTCCACGGGAGAAGCGCCGGGAACCAACCGCCTTGAGATCGCCTGCGACATGGGTAAGATTGTGGTGGAGAACAATAAACTGACGTTTCTGCGCAACGTGATTTCGGAGCGGGAGTTTAACGCCGCAAACACACAGCCCTTTGGGAGGCCGGAATGCTGGGAGTGCAACGTGCCGGCTGACTTTTCCGGCGGGGCGCAGCATGTTGGGATCCTGAATAATTTTGCGGATGCCGTGCTGAAAGGAACGCCCCTGCTTGCGCCGGGGGAGGAAGGAATCCTGGGACTCACCATCTCAAACGCCATCCACCTGAGTGGATGGACAGGAGAGACGGTGGATGTAAGGCATTTCCCGGACGACAGATTTTATGAGCTGCTGCAGGAAAAGATCCGGGCGTCCAGGGTAGTGAAGAAAGCGTCGCAGGTGATCGCGGATACAAGGGGCACATATTGATGGGAGGCCGGGCAGTGCCCGATGATCGTTCGCGCCGCCGGAGACGGCGTGAACGAGGGAGCGAAACCCGGAAGGGAAAGCATGAAATGAAAAATGTGAACCGAAAAACGTGAACCGAAAAGCGTGAACTGAAAAGCGAAACCTGAAATGCGGAGCGGAAAACGCGGAAACGGAGTAAAAATGGACAGACGCATTGGCGCTCAGTTTTACACACTGAGAGAACATATTGGCACCATAGAAGGTTTTGAAGAGACTTGCAGAAGGGTAAGCGAGATCGGATACAAGGTGGTCCAGATCTCGGGAACGTCTCTGGCCGCGGCGGAGATGCGGCCGATCCTCGACCGCTATGGTTTGGAGACGGTCGTAACCCATAGGGCGTATGAGGATTTCGTAAACCATATCGAAGAGATCATAGAGTACAACCGGACGCTGGGCTGCACTCTCTGCGGTATCGGGATGATGCCGTTCTCATACAGCAAAAGCAGCGAGGGAGTCACGGAGTTTATAAAAGGCATGAACCGTGCGGCGGATGCGCTGGAAAAAGAAGGGCTGTATCTCGGATACCACAACCACGCGCTGGAGTTTGCAAAACAGGACGGCGTATTTATCATGGATCGCCTGATCCGGGAGACGGATCCGGACAAGGTAAGATTTATTGCAGATACTTACTGGATTCAGGTGGGCGGCATGGATCCCGCCGGGTTTATCGAACGTCTTGGAGAGCGGGCTATGGCGGTTCATTTCAAGGATTTGAAGGCCAACGCGGACAATACCACGGAGATGGCGGAGGTAGGAGAGGGAAGTCTGGACTGGGACGGGATCATCAAGGCCTGCGACACGGCGGGGGTAAGATGGGCGCTGGTGGAGCAGGATACCTGCAGACGGGATCCCTTCGAGTCCATGAAGATGAGTTACGAGTTCCTTCAGACAAAGGGATTCCGGTAAAAGGGAGAGACTTTCCATGAAAAATGTATGTATTGTGGGATACGGGGCGATAGGACCTGTTCACGCCAAAGCGCTGGAGACGACGGATCGGGCGGGGCTGTATGCGGTCTGTGACGTGAATCCCGGGCGCAGGGAAGCCTGCCGGGCACAGTACGGCGCCGTGACGTATGAGGATTTTGACAGGATGCTGCAGGATCCGGATATCCAAAGTGTTCATATCTGTACGCCGCATTACCTTCATTATGAGATGATACGCAGGGCGCTGGAAGCGGGAAAGGACGTGGTCGCGGAAAAGCCGCTGACCAGGACGGAAGAGGAACTGGACGCCCTTCTCAAGATGGACGGAGCGGAGCGGGTCTGCGTGGTATTTCAGAACCGGCTGAATCCCGGTATCGTGAAACTGCGGGAACTGATCCGGGAGGGCGGTCTGGGAAAGGTCAAGGCGGTCAAAGCCGTTCTCACCTGGCATCGGGACAGAGCCTATTATGAGCAGGGCGGATGGAGAGGCCGTTATGCCACGGAAGGCGGAGGACTTATGATCAATCAGGCCATCCATACGCTGGATTATTTCAGTTATCTTTTTGGAGGGGTGGAGACCGTAAGAGCCCTGACGGCGAATTTTTCGCTGGAGGATGCGATCGAGGTGGAAGATACCTGCATGGCGCGTCTTGGCCTTCCGGGCGGCGTCAGCGGCGTGTTTTACGCCACCAACGGCTATGGCGAAAATTCCGCGCCTTTTCTGGAAACTGTCTTTGAAAAGGGGACGGTGCGCTACAGGGACAACCGGCTTTGGTGCGGGGATACGCTGCTGGCCGAGGACGAGCCGCCGAAAACAGGGAAGGCCTACTGGGGCAGCAGTCACGAAAGGCTGATCCGGCGGTATTACGATGAGGGAAAGTATTTTTCTCCCCGGGACGCGGAAAATACCATGCGGACGCTGTTTGCCGTGTACAGAAGCGCGGCGAAGGGCGGCGTAGAGATCCGGATCGGATGAAACGCGGACAGGCTGCGAAAGAGCGGGCGGCCAAGCCGGGCAGGGGATCCACGGCGGATACCCGGGACGGAAAGAAAACGGGAACAGGAAAGAAATGGGACAGAAGCGGGACGGAGACAGGACGGAGACAGGGCAAAGATAAGGCATAAGAAACGAGACAGAAATGAGGCAGAGATGGGACGAAATGAGACAGAGATGGAACAGAAATGAGGCAGAGATGGGACGGAAATGAGACAGAGATAAGACAAAAGTAAGACGGAGATAAGAAAAACAAGACAAAAAACAAGAGTGCGGATCAAAGCGGAAAGGCGGCAGCAGATGTTAAAAGAAAAAGGATTTTACAAGGGCGTTGATCTGGGAGGATGGCTGTCCCAGTGCGATTACAGCAGAGAACGGCTGGATCATTTCATCACGGAGCAGGACTTTGAGAAGATTGCTTCCTGGGGGCTTGACCATGTAAGGCTCCCCATTGATTACAATATTCTGGAAAATGAGGATGGAAGTTATAAGGAGGATGGCTTTGCGCGCATTGAGAGGGCACTGGATCTGGCGGAGAAGCATGGACTGAACACCGTGATCGACCTGCATAAGACGGCGGGCTTTTCTTTTGACTTCGGAGAACAGGAGAGCGGATTCTTCGAGAGTGAAAAATACCAGGAACGCTTTTACAGACTCTGGGAGGAACTGGCAAAGCGCTTTGGAAACCGTTCTGACCGGGCGGCGTTTGAACTGCTGAACGAGGTCACGGACCAGAGCGTCATCACGGTCTGGAACCGGATCATACGGGAATGTATCCGCCGGATCCGGGTCTATGCGCCCGATACGCTGATCCTGGTGGGAAGCTACTGGAATAACAGCCCGGAGGCGGTAAAGGATCTGGAAAAGCCTTATGACGGGAAGGTGATTTACAATTTCCACTGTTATGCGCCTTTGGAATTTACCCATCAGGGCGCGACCTGGGCAAAAGAGATCGATCAGAACGCCCGATATCGCTTCGAGGATCTTGAGATCATGCCTGAAATGTTTGAAAAGCTTTTTCTTCCCGCACTGGAAAAGGCAAAAGAATACGGCACGGACGTCTACTGCGGAGAATACGGCGTGATCGACAAAGTGGCGCCGGAGGATGCCCTGAAATGGTATCGGGTGATCAACAGCGTCTTTGAAAAGTACGGCATTGCGAGAGCCGCCTGGAGCTACCGGGAGATGAGCTTCGGTCTTTCCGACAGCCGCATGGACGGCGTGCGGGAGGAACTGATAAAATATCTGTAGCGCGATACGCGTGCATTCGGAGAGGAAGGGACAATGCGATTATTGTTGACCATACATGTGACTCTTACGGGCTCTTTTGACGTAAACAACGGCACGGAAGCGGTTGTGATGCTTCCCTTTACCGGCACGGCGGAAGGGGAGTTCTTTACGGGAAAAACCGTGGGGAGCGGAGTGGACACCCAGAAGCTGGAAAATGGCAGCCTGAAGCGCCTTTCCGCCAGATACATGCTGGAGGGAAAGGATTTTACCGGCGCGGAATGCCGGATCTTTATTGAGAACAACGGCCCGAGTCTGGACGCATGCGTTCCGATTCTTGTAACGGACAGCAAGGCGCTGGCCCACTGGCAGAAGGCTGCGCTGGTATCCGAAGTGACGCCAACGGAAAAGGGCGTGGATGTCAGAATCTTTGAAAGAGATTGAGGAAAGAAAACTATCGCGGAATGGGGAGCAGAAAATGATCGAGCAGAAGGTAAGGACCATCGATGAACTGTTGAATTTCGTCCATAAAATCTATCAGGTGCATGGGCTGCGGCTGTGGTACCGGGGCGTTATGGACGCGGGACTCGTGCTGCTTCCCTCCATACAGCGAAGCGAGCGGAGGATACAGTGCGAACGGATGCTGGTCAATGATTTTTATGTCAGGACAAAGCCGATTCTGGAGAAGTGTCCCGACAAAAAGAATTATGCGGCGTGGATGTCGCTGATGCAGCATTACGGCCTTCCCACCCGGCTTCTGGACTGGAGCCAGTCTCCGCTGATCGCGGTCTTTTTCGCTACGGAGACCTATTATAAGAATCCCGGCGTGGACGCCTGTGTTTGGGTCCTTGCTCCCGCGCGGCTGAACGAGAGGGAAGGGTTCGGAGACTATATCTACCCGCTGGATGCGGATACGGCTCAGGATATGCTTCTGCCAGCGTTTAAGGAGAGGGGTCATAACCCGGGACTGGCCGACAAAATCATTGCCTGCCGCTCCACGGAAAGCAATATGCGCATGTATTCCCAGCAGGCCAACTTCACGGTTCATAATTCTCTCCGCAAACTGGTGGATATCTGCGATCAGGAGACACTGTATAAGATCATCATTCCGGCGGACAGGAGGCAGTATTTTCTGGAGAGCCTGCGGGTGTTTGGCATTACCGAAGGGTTTGTCTACCCGGAGCCGGAGCATATTTCCAACGACCTGAGACGCCTTTACGGAATTTAATTATGAGAACCGCGCTCCACAAAGGCAAACCGAATCAGAACGATTTGGAAAATGTAAAGAAATTTGCAAAAGATATCTTAGGATAAAGGAGACATACGGTGGACGAAAAATTTGACATTCAGTCATATATGACGCATGGTGTTGAGACGATCGTTGCCGAATCTCTGAAAGCAACCCTGAAAGACCCCCGTGAGAGCGCTTTCATGGTCAGGTTTGCGGCAGCCAGCAAAAGAGCGTCAAAGCGCCGGGCGGAGGCGGAAAAAGCAGGCGAACACATCCCTCCGTTTACATAGAAACCTGCATGGGGATCCGGTGGACAGGAGGGCGGCACCTTTTTTCTATGCTTGCTATATCACAGTTTGCTGAAGACATCAAGTATCTTTTTCCTTGAGTTCCCGCAGTACACGAAAATTTCTGAAGCTTGTATCTTTACATTTTCCCAGTAGAAATGATATGATAAAAGTAGATTTTTTAACAATACGCTGAAATACGCAGAAAGGGGGAAAGCTATGAGAATCGATGAATTTTGTGATATGCAAAAATTTGAAAACATTATGGATAACTGGGCAAAGAGCACCGGACTTGCAACGGTCGCAGTTGGCGCTGATGGAAAGTACATAAGCGATTGTTACAACTTTACAGACTTCTGCATCAAACTGACAAGAGGAAGCAAAGAGGGCTGCCGCAGGTGTGAAAAATGTGATCAGGAGGGAAACGGCGTGTATTCGTGCCATGCGGGACTGGTAGACTTTGGTATCCCCATTACACTTGACGACGGCACTGTGCTGGGAAGCGTGATCGGCGGGCAGGTCCTTCCGGAGGAGCCTGACGAGGAGAAATTCCGTGAAGTGGCAAGGGAGCTTGGTATCAATGAAGATACCTATATTGAAGCACTGCATAAGGTTACTATCAAAACCAGGGAACAGATCGAAGCATCCGCCAACCTTCTCGGCGATGTGATAAATATGTATGTGCGTTCCAGTTATCAAAGCTATCAGAACAGCAGGATACTGGGCAAGCTGAAGACCGGTATCTCGCAGGCGGCGGAGGAGATCGAAGCGGCCAACGTAAGCACTTCCCAGATAGCCGGTTTCAGCAAGAAACAGAGTATACTCGCCCTGAACGCATCTATTGAGGCTGCACGTGCAGGCGAAAGCGGCAAGGGGTTTGCCGTTGTTGCCACTGAGGTACAGAAGTTGGCGGGCTGGATGGCTGAAACCAGCAAGGAGATTGATTCCAGGCTTTCCAGACTTACTGTTACGATCAACGACTTGAATACATAGTAATCAAGTGCAGCTATAACAGAACCATAAAACATTTAAGAGGAAATAAACATGAGTAAAACATTGGTAGCGTATTTTTCGAGGCGGACTTAAACTGGATGGATAAGAAGTTATGCAGTTCTGTGGAGATGAATGACAAATCCAGCCGTCCGTCCCTGGCAGACAAGGATGCCAATGTTGGTGCTTATGATACAATTTTGCTTGGGTTCCCCATCTGGAGCATTGGAAGCCGGTCATAACATACAGATAATCGATGCCGCCCATGCCGATATCCTTCCATGCATCGGCTGTATCCAGTACGGTTATGAGGGACCATGCGTACAAAAAGATGATGTAAATGGGATTAGGCAGAAAACTACGCTTCTGGCTGTGGCATGGAATAGCGACACATGGACATTTGAAGCGCTGGAATCACATTATGACACGCTGGTGCGGTATCTGAACCTCAAGGATCAGGGAAGGGTACTCGTTTACTGAAACAAAAAGAGGTGGAGGCCCGCCTATGAACATCAATAATATCAATTTTACATCTTTCATGCGTGTGGCGGAGGCCGGCAGCTTTAACAAGGCGGCGGAGGATCTTCACATTACCTCCACCGCGCTGATCAAACAGATCAATCTGCTTGAGAGCGATCTGGAAATGCGGCTTTTTGACCGGACCCACAGGGGGATCACGCTGACAAAGGCCGGCGAGTCGCTTTATAAAGATGCGAAGTACATCACGGAATACTGCAGGGAGGCGGTTGAACGAGCCAGAAGCGCGGAACGGACGCAGGAACGGGTGATCCGCATCGGAACTTCTCCCATTATGCCGGCACAGATGCTGATGGACTTGTGGCCAAAGATCCATGAATATTGTTCTGATGTGAGCTTTAAGCTGGTCCCTTTTGAAAACACATCGGACAATGCAAGGGAAATCCTGAAAAATCTGGGGCAGAATATTGATGTGGTGACCGGTTTTGTGGATGAGCTTCTGATGGAGCAGAGGAACTGCAGCGGTCT
>CANPXL010000008.1 GCA_947586055.1 uncultured Acetatifactor sp.
TACTTTCAGGGAGTAATCAGACTCAATTTTGTAGATATGTCTTTACTTTGAACTGGCTACGGTGTGAAAAGTAACGGATTTTTTGCTGAAATGGAGAAAATTAAAATTAGGTATTGCAATTTACGGAAAATTAGAGTATCTTATAGAAAAACAAAGTGTCGGTGTTTTCCGCCGGCGTGTTTCATATCGGCATCAGAGAACGAGGAAGTTCCACAGTAACAGGTTTACTTTGGAACTCTTTTTTTGCAGATGACGGTGAAAGAAAAAGGAAAGGGAGAATGAAAATGAGCGAGGTATTGAATGTGGAAGAAATCTTTGCCAGCAATCTGTTCACCCTGGGAAAGATGAAGGAAAGACTTCCCAAAAATGTGTACAAAGAGGTAAAGAAGGTCATGGATCAGGGTGGCGAACTGTCCCTGGCCGCTGCGGATGTGGTGGCGAAGGCCATGAAGGACTGGGCCGTGGAGCACGGCGCAACCCATTATACGCACTGGTTCCAACCGCTGACCGGGATCACCGCCGAGAAACATGACGCGTTTGTGACGCATCCGGACGAAGAAGGCAGGATGCTCATGGAGTTTTCCGGCAAGGAGCTGATCAAGGGCGAGCCGGACGCTTCCTCCTTCCCCTCCGGCGGCCTGCGGGCTACCTTTGAAGCGAGGGGCTATACGGCATGGGATATCACTTCTCCCGCGTTCCTGAAAGAGGACGCGACGGGCGTGATCCTCTGCATTCCCACCGCGTTCTGTTCCTATACGGGAGAGGCGCTTGACAAGAAGACGCCGCTTCTGCGTTCCATGGAGGCCGTCAGCGAACAGGCGCTGAGGATCGTCCGGCTGTTCGGCAATACCGAAGCCACAAAAGTGGTGGCAAGCGTCGGCCCGGAGCAGGAGTATTTCCTGGTGGACCGGGAAAAATACTTAAAGCGCGAGGATCTGATCTTCGCGGGACGGACTCTGTTCGGCGCTCCCGCTCCCAAGGGACAGGAGCTGGAGGATCACTACTTCGGCACCATCCGTGAGAGAGTGGGCGCGTACATGAAGGATTTGAACATTGAACTCTGGAAACTGGGCGTGACCGCGAAGACCCAGCACAATGAGGTCGCTCCCGCACAGCATGAGCTTGCGCCCATCTATGAGACGGCAAACATTGCCGTGGACCATAACCAGCTTGTGATGGAGACCATGAAGAAGGTGGCGGGCCGGCACGGCCTGACCTGTCTGCTGCATGAAAAGCCCTTTGCCGGCGTAAACGGTTCCGGCAAGCATAACAACTGGTCTCTGGGAACCGACAACGGCGTCAACCTGCTGGATCCCGGCGACACGCCGAACGAAAACATTCAGTTCCTGCTGGTTCTGGCCTGCATCATGAAGGCGGTGGACACTCATGCGGACCTGCTGCGCCAGAGCGCGTCCGATGTGGGCAACGACCACAGACTGGGAGCGAACGAGGCGCCTCCCGCTATCATCTCCATGTTCCTGGGAGAGCAGCTGGAAGACGTTGTGAAACAGCTGGTGGAGACCGGAGAAGCGGCGCACTCCATCCAGGGCGGCAAGCTGCTTACGGGCGTTTCCACGCTGCCGGATCTCGACAAGGACGCAACGGACAGAAACAGAACGTCGCCTTTCGCCTTTACCGGAAACAAGTTTGAGTTCCGAATGGTGGGAAGCGCCGATTCCATCGCAAGCCCCAACACCATCCTGAACGCCATCGTGGCCGAAGCGTTCTGCGAGGCGGCGGATATTCTGGAAAAGGCCGATAATTTTGACGTGGCGGTACACGATCTGATCAAGAAATACATGACGGAGCACCAGAGGATCATCTTCAACGGGGACGGCTATTCTGAGGAATGGGTGAAGGAAGCCGAGAGACGGGGATTGCCCAATATCAAGTCCATGGTGGAAGCCTCCGCGACGCTTACGACCGACAAGGCCATCCGGCTGTTTGAGAAATTTGGTATCTTTACCAGAGTCGAGCTGGAGTCCCGGGAAGAGATTCTGTATGAAACCTACGCAAAGACCATCAATATCGAAGCGCTGACCATGATCGACATGGCGAAGAAGCAGATCCTTCCCGCTGTGGTCCGGTACACGAAGAGTCTTGCGGACACGGTGATCGCCGTGAAGGAAGCAGGCGCGGACGCGAGTGTGCAGGCGGGGCTTTTGAACGAGGTATCCGGGAAGCTTGCTGAGGCGAAGAAAGCCCTGACGGCGCTGGAGGATCTGGAGAAGAAGGCGGCGGGCATCGAAGACCAGAAGGAGCTTGCTTTCTTCTATAAAGACCAGATCCGCGCGGCGATGGACGCTCTGAGAGCGCCGGTGGACGCTCTTGAGATGCTGGTGGACAAAAAGGTATGGCCGATCCCTACCTACGGAGACCTGATCTTTGAAGTGTAACGGACGGCATAAGTAATTCGAGAGAACAGAAAAGACCCGGTAATTTTCGACGGCATCTGTGCGGCGCCAGAGGATTACCGGGTCGAATTTTAGAAAAAATTAACAAAAAGTTTTGTTTTTTATCATAATCTGTTTCGATTTCCTTGACTTTCGCGGGGGGGCAGAGTAAAATAAAATCCGGGTGTTATATAAAGCGGCGGACTTTCGCAAAACCGTAAATATTTTATAACCAGGAGGATTCAAGTATGATAAAGACGAACAGATCGTTAGTGACATACATTGTGTTCACGATCTTGACCTGCGGTATCTACGGATATTATTTCCTGTACTGCATGGCGCGTGACATGAATGTCATGTGCGAGGGTGACGGGGAAAATACGCCCGGTCTGGCAGTGTTCATCATTCTGTCGTTCGTTACCTGCGGATTTTACGCGCTGTATTGGTATTACAAGCTGGGCAACCGTCTGGCTTCCAATGCACCTCGGTATGGCCTGAACTTCCAGGAAAACGGAACGACCATTCTGATGTGGTATGTGGTCGGCGCCCTGGTCTGCGGTATCGGACCTTATGTGGCAATGTATATTCTGATCAAGAACACAAATGCGCTTGCAGCTGCTTACAATCAGAGCAAGGGTGCGTATAATAACAACAACGTACAGTAACCAACAGCTGCCTGATGGCATCTGTGAACGGGAGTACTTATGTCGGATCGGACGGCTCATATCAGGGAAATGAGGGGAAAGAAAAAAGGGGGAGCGCTGGCGGCTGTTCTGGCTGTTATCGCGGTATACGCCGCCTTTCATATTCTCGGCATCGGCTGTCCGATCCGGTGGATCACCGGAATTTCCTGTGCCGGGTGCGGCATGACGAGAGCGTATCTGTCTCTGCTGCATCTGGACATCCGGCAGGCTTTTATATATCACCCTCTTTTTTGGTCGGTTCCGATGGTTCTGTTGGTGTTGATTCTGCGAAAGGCGGAAAAAATACCGGAGCGCGCAGCAGATTTCATCCTGTATTTTACCGTCTTTCTTTTTGTTATCCTGTACTTTGTCCGCCTGTTTGATCCGGCGGACACCGTGGTTACGGCCCGGCCCGGGGAGGGCCTGATCGGAAAAACCTTTTCCGCCGTCCGCAGGATGCTGTTTGGGTGACGGCTTCTTTTTCGTTTTATCAGAAAAAATTTGTATTGAGGTATTGCAAAGTGGAAACACTTCATGTATAATACATCAGGTAATGCAGATAGGGCTATCGCCAAACGGTAAGGCAACGGACTCTGACTCCGTCATTTCAAGGTTCGAATCCTTGTAGCCCTGCTTGGAGCCACTGGATGAAACGTCCGGTGGCTGATTTTTTAACATGTGGTAAGCTTAAGCTGCCCCGGACGACGGGAGAGCGGGAGCGAAAGCAAAAAAGGGGAAGATAAATGGAAGACAAAAGCGAGCGGATGGAAACGGAAACGGCAATCGACAGCGCGCAGACGCCGGCCTGCAGCGGGGAAACCGGGGAAGACGCGGCGGAGAACGGCGCGGAGGGACAGAACCCTCAGCCCAGACAGATCAGAAAACATTTTTCCAGACTGGGGCTGTGGTATTTTACGGGAACCATTATCATAAACGTGGTTCAGCTGTTGGCGATATTCCTGTGCCGGGCGTTCAAACCGGAATGGCTGAACGATGTCAACTCCAGCATCATTTTGTCGGCGCTGCCGCTGTATCTGATCGGGGCGCCTGCGCTGGCCGCGCTGGTGAGAACGGTTCCCGGCCGGAAGCCGGAAAAGCATAAGATGAAGGCAGGGCATTTTATACTGGCGCTGCTCATGTGTTTTGCCATCATGTATATCTGCAACATAGCGGGGAACGTAATTACAAGTATCATAGGCGCGCTAAAGGGCGGAGAAGTGCAGAACGTGCTGGAGAATACGCTGACGGGAGCAAATCTCCCCCTCGTGTTCCTCTACACTGTGATCTGTGCGCCCATCGTGGAGGAGTATCTTTTCCGTAAACTCATCGTTGACAGAACCATCCGCTACGGACAGGGGGTGGCGGTGCTTTTGTCGGGACTGATGTTCGGGCTGTTTCACGGGAACCTGAACCAGTTCGCCTACACCTTTTTCCTCGGCATGTTCCTTGCGTTTCTCTATGTAAGGACGGGGAACCTGAAAATTACCATCGGCCTTCATATGGGAGTGAATTTTGTGGGCGGCATGATGGGCCTGCTTGTGATGGATATGCTGGATATGGACAAATTGAATATTCTTCTGCAGAATCCGGAAGATACGGGCGCGCTGATCGCGTTCTTTATGGATAACGTTGCGGGGCTGATTCTGCTCTTAATCTATGATCTGGTGGTTTACGGCTCCATGCTGGCGGGCGGTATTCTGCTCATCGTTTCCATCGCAGGGAAACGGTTTCGGGCGGAGCCGGCCGAGACGGCCATTCCGAAGGGAAAAAGATTCCGGACGGTGATTCTGAATCCCGGGATGCTGCTGTATTGCATCTTCTGGATTGCCGTGATCGTTCTGCAGATTTTTATGTAAGGCGGCAGTTTGGCGTCGCGCGCGCCGAACTGATACGATGTAAGACGCCGGCCGTCGGACCGGCGATGGAAGAAGGAAGAGTGCGATGTATACTTTTGACGGCAGGATCCGTTACAGTGAAACGGACAGCGACGGAAAGCTGACTCTGGCTTCCCTTATCAATTATTTTCAGGACTGTTCCACGTTTCACTCGGAAGATGTGGGTCTCGGGATTCGGTATCTGACGGAGAGCGGACTGGTTTGGGTACTGTCCTCCTGGCAGATCGTTGTGGAACGTTATCCGGCGCTGGGAGAGCATGTCACCGTCGGCACACAGCCTTATGACATGAAAGGGTTTCTGGGCTACCGTAATTTCTGGATGCAGGACGAGGAAGGACGGTATCTGGCCCGGGCAAACTCCCTTTGGAGCCTGCTGCATACGGAGACGGGAAAGCCTGCCAACATACCGGAAGGCATGGCGCAGGGGTACGGGATCGGTCCGAAGATAGAGATGGAATACGCGCCCCGGAAAATCGCCGTTCCCGGGGACGGAATCAGGCAGGATGCGATAACGGTGAGAAAATATCACCTTGACACAAATCATCACGTAAACAATCAGCAGTTTGTGAACATGGCCGCGGCCTATCTGCCGGAAGATTTCAGAGTCCGCCAGCTGCGCGCGGAATACAAGCGACAGGCCTTTCTGGACGACGTGCTGGTGCCGTGTGTGGCCCGGGAGGGAGAAAGAATTGTGGTGTCTCTGACGGATCCGGCGGGAGCCGTCTATGTTGTGGCGGAATTTCAGGGGATCGGCGTATGATACAGGTTGGGCAGAAACAGGAACTTGAGATCGTAAAAGAGGTGGACTTCGGCGTGTATCTGGCGCCCTCTGTGTCCCGGGCGGACGACAGGGTGTTGCTGCCCCGGAAACAGGTGCCGGAGGGCAGCAGGATCGGGGACAGGCTGACGGTGTTCGTGTATCTTGACTCCGACGACAGAAAGATCGCCACGGTCAGAGAGCCGAAGCTTGTGATGGGGCAGGTGGCGGAACTGACGGTGGCCCAGACGAACCGGTTTGGGGCCTTTCTGGACTGGGGGCTGGAAAAGGATCTTCTTCTTCCCTTCCGGCAGCAGCGGGGAAAGGTAGAGCAGGGGCGGAAGGTTCTGGTATCTCTGTATGTGGACAAGAGCGGACGGCTCTGCGCCACCATGAACGTATATAAGAATCTGAGAAACGACAGCCCCTATCATACAGGCGACCAGGTAACGGGACGGGTGTATGAGCAAAGCGTCCGCTTCGGAGCGTTTGTGGCGGTGGACAACCGGTATTCCGGACTGATCCCGGCGAAGGAGCTGTACGGGAACGTGGAACTGGGAACGGACATAAGCGCCCGCGTGATCCGGGTGCTGGAGGACGGCAGGCTGGATCTTGGCATCCGGGAGAAGGCATATCTGCAGATCGACAAGGATGCGGAAGCCATTCTCCGGCTTCTGGACGGCCACGGAGGGACGCTGCCGTTTAGCGACAAGGCGTCGCCTGAGGTGATCCGGCGCAAGACGGGGATGAGCAAGAATGAATTCAAACGCGCGGTGGGCAGGCTGCTGAAGGAAGGAAAGATCCGGATTGGGGAGCAGTCGATCTGCAGGATCTGACGCATCCGGACCGCGGTCCGTTTATGCGGGGAAGACGCGGGAACGGCGCGGGAACGATATTCAGAAAAAAATAACTCGCAAAAACGCATAATTGTTAAAAAAGAAGAAATCGCGGAAGAACTATGGAAAAACGGATCTGTCTGTGATATACTGAAAACATAACGGAAACCGCTGTGGGTTTGCCGGAACAAAGGGGGAATCGCTTATGGATATAGCAGGAGTTTCTACGGCGTTGTCAAATGTTTCCTTACAGTCCAAGGTGGGGACAGCCGTACTTGCAAAGGCCCTGGATACGGAAGAAGAGTTGGGCTCCGGACTGGTCGATATGATTGATTCTGCGGCGATGGAACGCAGCGTGAACCCTGCTTTGGGTTCCAATTTTGACATGTCGGTTTAATGTGGGATTCTGATTTCGGAAACTGCCTGAGACGCTGTTATCAGGCAGTTTTTTTGTGGATATTCGTAAAAACCTATTGCTTTTTTTCCGCATTTTTTGTACATTCTTATTATACTGTGTGTCACATTGCGGTAAACGGTGCCGAAGAGGAAAGGAGCATGGGGGGCTATGATATCAAATCAGATCTTACAGAATACCATAGAGGGTCTCAAGAGCATTTCCAGAGTGGATTTCTGCATAATGGACGTAGACGGGAAGGAAGTCGCGTCCACTTCAGACATGCGGAACAGTTCCGCGGCAGCCGTGGATTTTGCCGTATCTCCGGCGGATTCTCAGGAAATACAGGGGCACCAGTTCTTTAAAATTTACGACGAACAGCAGCTGGAATATGTCCTTGTGGCCGGCGGATCCGACGAGAACGCCTATATGGTGGGAAAGATGGCGGCGTTTCAGATCCAGAATCTGCTGGTTGCCTACAAGGAGAGATTCGACAAGGATAATTTTATGAAAAATCTCCTGCTGGATAATCTGCTGCTGGTGGATATTTACGGCCGCGCCAAAAAGCTCCATATTCAGATCGATATTCCCAGATCGGTCATCGTGATAGAGACCGGAGGGGGAAGGGACAACAATGTCCTGGAGCCTGTCAGAGCGCATTTCAGCGGGAGCAGCAGGGAATTTGTCACCGCTGTGGACGAGGAAAACGTGATCGTGGTAAAGGAGCTTGCGGAATCTGACGCCGCAAAGGAAATGGACAGAACCGCCAGGGCCCTGGAGCTTTTCCTGCAGAAGGAAGGGATCGAAGGCACCCGTATCTCCTACGGCACCGTGGTCACGGACATCAGGGAAGTCAGCCGCTCCTACAAGGAAGCGAAGATGGCGCTTGATGTGGGCAGGATATTTTTTGAAGAGAGAAATATTGTGGCGTACAGCGAACTCGGCATCGGGCGTCTGATCTATCAGCTCCCGATTCCGCTGTGCAAAATGTTTATCCGGGAGATCTTCGGCGGAAAGAGCCCGGACGATTTTGACGAGGAGACGCTTGTCACCATCGACAGGTTTTTTGAGAACAGCCTGAACGTCTCCGAGACTTCCAGACAGCTGTTCATACACAGGAACACCCTTGTATACCGTCTGGATAAACTGCAGAAGAGCACCGGTCTGGACCTGAGGGTTTTTGAGGACGCCATCACGTTCCGGATCGCGCTTATGGTAGTAAAATATATGAAGTACATGGAGAACATGGATTATTAGTTTTCTGTTCCGGAGGAATACGAATGTCAAACAGGGAATTGAAGAGAAAAAAACGAGAGCAGATGATAGCCGAAAACGGCGTCATCTATCTGGACAATGTGAGCAAGGTCTACTCTACCGGTTCGCCGGCGCTGAACGGCATTACGCTCAATATCGGACAAGGCGAGTTTGTTTTTATTGTCGGAGACAGCGGCTCCGGAAAATCAACTCTGATCAAACTTCTGCTGCGGGAGCTTACGGCTACCAGCGGCAGTGTTTATGTTATGGGGCATGACCTTGCCCGCCTGAAACACAGACAGATACCGAAATTCCGCCGCAACATCGGCGTTGTGTTTCAGGACTTCCGGCTCCTGAACGACAGAAACGTCTATGAGAACGTGGCCTTTGCCCAGAGGATCGTGGAGGTGCATCCCGCCGAGATCCGCAGGAATGTGCCGATCATGCTCGCAACGGTGGGACTGGCCGGGAAATACAAGGCGAAGACCAGACAGCTTTCCGGCGGCGAACAGCAGAGGGTGGCGCTGGCGAGGGCCCTGATCAACCACCCCTCCATTCTCCTTGCGGATGAGCCTACCGGAAATCTGGACCCGAAGAACTCATGGGAGATCATGCAGCTTCTGGAAGAGATCAACGGAAGCGGTACAACCGTGGTGGTCGTCACCCACAACCGTGAGATCGTAAACGCGATGAAAAAGAGGGTGGTGACAATGAAGAAAGGCGTGATCGTCAGCGACGAGGAGGGAGGCGAGTACATCGATGAAGATTAGCACACTGCTCTATACCATCCGGCAGGGCTTTTCCAATATCTTCCGAAACAAATGGTACTCCCTTGCGTCCGTCGCCACCATATCGGCCTGCCTGTTTTTGTTCGGCATCCTTTACGCCGTCGTCTCCAATTTCCAGAGCATTGTGATGAAGGTGGAGGAGGGCGTTTCCGTTACGGTGTTCTTTCACCACGAGGAGGGGCCGACCCATGACGACGGCTGCGGAAGCCACACCGCCGGACAGATTGCCACCGACGCAAGGCTGGAAGAGATCGGACAGATGATCGCCCAGCGGCCGGAGGTATCCAAGGTAGTCTTTGTCTCCGACGATGAGGCGTGGCAGAGATGGGCCACCGAATCCTACGGCGAGGAGTACGCGGAGGGCTTTCCCGAAAATCCTCTGGCCGGCGACAACAGTTACGAGATATACCTCAGCGACGTGTCCATGCAGAGCGCGCTGGTGACCTGGCTGGAATCCATCCCGGAGGTGCGCACGGTCAGATACTCCCAGCTGACGGCCGATACGCTCAGCGGGACGAATCTCCTGATCGCTTACATTTCTCTGGGGATCATCGCGATCCTGCTGGCCGTCAGTATTTTCCTTATCAGCAATACGGTCGCCATCGGCATTTCCGTTCGCTCGGAGGAAATCAATATCATGAAGTATGTGGGCGCCACGGACTTCTTTGTCAGGGCTCCCTTTGTTCTGGAGGGAATGCTGATCGGGCTCGTGGGAGCGCTGATCCCGCTGGGGATCATATACAGCATCTATAATTACGCTCTGACTTATGTCCTGGAACGGTTTTCGGTGCTGAGCCGTTTCCTGAATTTTGTGTCGGTGGATCAGCTCTTTAAAACACTGACGCCCGTGTCGCTTTTGCTCGGCGTCGGCATCGGTTTTCTCGGAAGCATCAATACGGTGAGAAAGCATCTGCGCGTATAAGGTGGCGGAATGAAGAAAAAAACCATAATTTGCCGTATCCTGAGCATACTGTTTTGTGTTACGATTCTGACAGGGACATTTACGTCGACGGCATCCGCGTCTTCCCTGACTTCCGACAGCATCCGCGAGAAGGAAGAGCAGGTTGCTCAGGCGAAGAAGGAGAGGGAAAATCTGCAGAGCGGGCTTACCGACCTGCAGAATCTGAAGCGGGAGCTGGAGTCGAAGCGGTCCGACCTGAAAAACTATGTGACCGAACTGGACGCCGCCCTTGCAAAGATGGAGGAAAACATCGCGGATCTGGAACAGAAGATCGCGAAGAAGGAAGAGGAGATCGGACTGACGCAGGAGGAACTGGACGAAGCGCTGGCGCGCGAGGAAGCCCAGGAAAAATCCATGGCGCTCTATATCCGGTTTACTTATGAGATGGGATCCCCCAGCCCCATGGAAGCGCTGCTGAAGGCGGTCAGCTTCAGCGATCTGCTGAACAGGGCGGATTATGTGGAAAAGGTTGTCGCCTATGAAAAGATGCTGTGGGAGAACTATCAGA
The DNA here is from genome assembly GCA_947586055.1 of uncultured Acetatifactor sp. Taxonomy (GTDB): domain Bacteria; phylum Bacillota; class Clostridia; order Lachnospirales; family Lachnospiraceae; genus Acetatifactor. The sequence continues at coordinate 10,470 of CANPXL010000008.1, forward strand.
CGGCCAGAGAGTATACGCAGCTGTGCATGGAACAGCTGGATCTGGAGAAGGACATTCTGGACCAGACAAAGGAAAATGTGGAGACGGAGAAACAGGATCTGGAGGATCTGATCGACCAGAAGACCCGGGATATCATCAGCTACGAGACCGATATCAACACGAAGGCCCAGGCGATCCGGGAGCTGGAAGAAGAGATCCAAGCGGAGGAAGAGGAAATCGCCTCCCTGGAGGCGGCGATCGCGGAGGAAAAGAAGAGGATCCTGGCGGAGAACGGCTCCGTTCTTACCTATGACAACGGCCCGTTCAAGTTTCCGCTGGCGACTTATACAAGGGTTTCGGACGACTACGGAATGCGGATTCATCCCACGCTGGGAGTGGAACAGTTCCATAACGGCGTTGACTTTGCCGCGCCGAAGGGAACCGCCATCTACGCGGCTTACGACGGAAAAGTGGCGGCGGCGGAGTACAGCGCCACCATGGGAAACTATGTGATGATCGATCACGGCAGCGGGCTGTATACGATTTATATGCATGCGTCCGCGCTGTATGTGAAGAAGGATGATATTGTTGTCCGCGGCGAGACCATCGCGGCCGTGGGCAGCACGGGACGTTCCACGGGGAACCACCTGCATTTCAGCGTACGGCTGAACGGGGCTTACACCTCTCCGTGGAATTATCTGAAGTAACAGTCCCAAAACAGTGGGGATCCGGCGCCCGGGGGCGCAGAAATGAGGAGATTTATGGACAAGAGTGAAACCTATTTTGACTATACCGCTTCCGGCATGCCGCCGGTTCCGCCGGCTCCCGACAAGGAAAAAGGGAGCGGAAAGGGTCTGTTTCTGATTGGCGTGGTGGTGGGAATCGCGATTGCGCTGTTTGTGGTCGGCATCGGGTATCTGGGCTTCGGGCTGCAGGCCGCCATGGAACGTCAGGACCAGCCGGTGCTGGCGGAAGGGGCCGTGGTGAATGAAGCGCTGATAACAAAGCTTCAGCTGCTGGAAGAGTATATCGACCGGATGTTTTATCTGGACGAGGTCAGCAGCGAGGATCTGCAGACGGGAATTTACAAGGGACTGATGGAGGCGCTGAACGACCCCTATTCCGTGTACTATTCCGCGGAGGAACTGAGTTCCTTCATGCAGCAGACGGAAGGGATCTATTTCGGGATCGGCGCTTATATGCAGATGGATCAGGAGACGGGCCTTCCTCTGATCACGAATCTGATTCCGGGAAGTCCCGCGGAGGACAGCGAACTGCGGCCCGGCGATCTTGTCTATCAGGTGGACGGGGAGCCCGTCCAGGGTCTGTCTCTCGACGAAGCGGTCGCCATGATCAAGGGCCCGGAGAATACGCAGGTGACGCTGACCGTGGTCAGGGAGAGCGCGGAGGACTTTCTGGACATTACCCTGACCCGCAGGAAGGTGGAGACCCCTACCGTGACGGTGGAGATGCTGGATGATGGCATGGCGTACATCCAGATCACGGAGTTTGACGACGTGTCCGTGGATCAGTTCACGGAGGCGCTGGCCGTGGCGAAGGGCTCCGGCATGAAGGGGATGATCCTTGATCTGAGGGGGAATCCCGGCGGCAGTCTCGACGCGGTCGTCCAGATGTGCCGGATGATCCTGCCGGAGGGCATGATCGTTTATACGGAGAATAAGAGCAAAGAGCGGGAAGAATTTACCTGCGACGGGAAACATGAGCTTCAGGTGCCTCTGGTGGTTCTGGTGGACGGCAACTCCGCCAGCGCCGCGGAGATCATGGCGGGCGCCATAAAGGATCACGGACTGGGGACGCTGGTGGGCACCACTACCTTTGGAAAGGGGATCGTGCAGCAGGTGATACCGCTGCGGGACGGATCCGCCATTAAAATTACGATCAGCGCCTATTACACGCCAAACGGCAGCAACATCCACGGGATCGGCATTGCGCCGGATGTGGAATGCCCTTTTGACGGAGAGGCGTACTACGGCAGCGAGGATCATCCGGACAACCAGCTGGAGAAGGCGAAGGAAGTTCTGGAGAAGCTGATGGCGGAATAGACTGCGCGTCCGCCGCGGGCTTTGGCCCGGGAGAAGGTCCTGACGGAGAAGTACAGAACAAAGGTTCGATTTTGTTCTGTACTTTTTGCTGATGTTCTGTTATACTTGTTATGCTGACGGAAAGAATCCCCGCAGAAAGGAGAACGGTCATGGATCATTTTGTGCTGCATTCGGAATACCGGCCCACCGGCGACCAGCCGAAGGCCATCGCGGATCTGGTCAGGGGCTTCCGGGAAGGCAACCAGTTTCAGACGCTGCTTGGCGTCACCGGTTCCGGAAAAACCTTTACCATGGCGAACGTCATTGCGGCGTTAAACAAGCCGACTCTCGTCATCGCCCACAACAAGACGCTGGCCGGCCAGCTCTACGGGGAGTTCAGGGAATTCTTCCCGGAGAACGCGGTGGAGTATTTTGTGTCGTATTACGATTATTATCAGCCCGAGGCTTATGTGCCGTCCTCGGATACCTATATTGCGAAGGACTCTTCCATCAACGACGAGATCGATAAGCTGCGCCTGTCCGCTACGGCTTCCCTGACGGAGCGAAGGGATGTGGTGGTCGTGGCGAGCGTGTCCTGTATTTACGGACTGGGCAGTCCCGACGAATATCAGGATATGGTCGTCTCGCTGCGGCCCGGGATGGTAAAGGACAGGGATCAGGTCCTGCGGGAACTGGTGGATATCCAGTATACCCGGAACGAGACGGACCTGCAGCGGGGCTGCTTCCGGGTCCACGGGGATGTGATCGAGGTTTATCCCGCTCAGGGCGGCGATTATTTTATCCGCGTCGAGTTCTTCGGGGACGAGATCGACCGGATCGCGGAGGTGGAGCCGCTCTCCGGGAGGATCCATGCTTCCCTGAACCATGTTGCCATTTTTCCGGCCTCCCACTATGTGGTCTCGCAGGACAAGATCAGGGCGGCCTGTGACAATATCGAGAAGGAGCTTGAGGAACGCGTGCGCTTCTTTAAGGGAGAGGACAGGCTGATCGAGGCCCAGCGCATTGCGGAGAGGACAAATTTTGATGTGGAGATGCTGCGGGAAACGGGGTTCTGCTCCGGGATCGAAAATTATTCCAGACATTTAAACGGAATGCCTCCGGGGGCGCCGCCCATGACGCTGATGGACTTTTTCCCCGACGATTTCCTGATCATCATAGACGAGTCCCATATGACCATCCCTCAGATCCGGGGCATGTACGCCGGCGACCGCTCCCGGAAGACGACTCTGGTGGACTACGGCTTCCGGCTGCCCTCCGCGCTGGACAACCGGCCCCTGAATTTCGAGGAATTTGAGTCTCATATCGACCAGATGCTGTTTGTGTCCGCCACGCCCTCGGACTACGAGGAAGCCCATGAGCTTCTGCGGACAGAGCAGATCATACGGCCTACGGGCCTGCTGGATCCGGAGGTGGTTGTGCGCCCGGTGGAGGGACAGATCGACGATCTGATCGCCGCGGTGAACAGGGAGACGGAAAAGCATAATAAGGTCCTGGTTACCACGCTGACGAAGCGCATGGCGGAGGACCTGACGGATTACATGCGGGAGGCCGGGATCCGGGTGAAATATCTGCATTCCGACATCGACACCCTGGAGCGGGCGGAGATCATACGGGACATGCGTCTCGACGTGTTCGACGTACTGGTGGGAATCAATCTGCTGCGGGAGGGGCTTGATATTCCGGAAATCTCCCTTGTGGCCATTCTGGACGCGGACAAGGAGGGATTCTTAAGGAGCAGCACCTCTCTGATCCAGACCATCGGGCGTGCCGCGAGAAACGCGGAGGGCCATGTGATCATGTATGCGGATACCGTTACGGAATCCATGCAGATCGCGCTGGACGAGACCAACCGCCGCCGGGCCATTCAGATGAAATACAACGAAGAGCACGGGATCACCCCCCAGACCATCAAAAAAGCCGTCAGGGATCTGATCAGTATCTCGAAGGTGATCGCAAAGGAAGAAATGCAGTTTGAGAAGGATCCTGAATCCATGAGCCGCAGGGAGCTGGAAAAGCTGATTGCGGAGATTCAGAAGAAAATGCAGCGCGCCGCCGCGGATCTGAATTTCGAGGCCGCCGCCGAGCTGAGGGACAAGATGATCGAGCTGAAGGAGAAGCTGCGGGATCTGGATACGGATGAAAGGAGTTAGACGCTGCTTTCTGTGGAAAGGAGAAACGGAATATGGATCAGGCAAAGAAAATGCGCCCCCGGGAGTACATTAGAATCCGCGGCGCGCGGGAACACAATCTGAAAAACATTGACGTGGACATTCCGAGGAACGAACTGGTAGTTCTGACAGGAGTGTCAGGATCCGGCAAGTCCTCGCTTGCCTTCGACACGATCTACGCGGAGGGACAGCGCCGGTATATGGAGTCCCTGTCGTCGTACGCAAGGATGTTTCTGGGCCAGATGGAAAAGCCCGACGTGGAAAAGATAGAAGGCCTTTCCCCGGCGATTTCCATCGACCAGAAATCCACGAACCGCAACCCGCGCTCTACGGTGGGAACCGTCACGGAGATTTATGATTATTTCCGCCTTCTCTACGCCCGGATCGGAATTCCCCACTGCCCCAACTGCGGCCGCGAGATCTCGAGACAGACGGTGGATCAGATGGTGGATCAGATCATGGCCCTGCGGGAAGGGACAAGGATCCAGCTGCTGGCCCCCGTTGTCCGGGGCCGGAAGGGCGAGCACGCCAAGGTGCTGGAGCGGGCGAAGAGGGGAGGCTACGTCCGCGTCAGAGTGGACGGGAGCCTTTACGAACTCACCGAAGAGATTCCCCTTGAAAAGAATGTCAAACATAATATCGACATCGTGGTGGACAGGCTTGTGGTGAAGCCGGGCATCGAGAGAAGACTGGCGGATTCCATCGAAAATGTGCTGGAGCTGGCGGAGGGCCTGCTGGTGGTGGATGTGATCGACGGGGAGCCGATGACCTTCAGCCAGAGTTTTTCCTGCCCCGACTGCGGCGTGGGGATCAGCGAGATCGAGCCCAGAAGCTTTTCCTTCAACAATCCTTTCGGCGCCTGCCCGGTTTGCTTCGGGCTGGGGTACAAGATGGAGTTTGACGAAGACCTTATGATCCCGGACCGGCGCCTGAGCATTAACCAGGGCGCCATCGCCGTCACGGGCTGGCAGTCCTGCACGGACAGTTCCAGCTTTACCAACGCCGTTCTGCAGGCGCTCTGCAGGGAGTATCATTTTGACCTTGACACGCCTTTTGAGGACTATCCCGCGAAGATCAAAAAGATCCTTCTCCACGGAACGGACGGAAAAGAGGTGGAGGTCCATTATCAGAGCCAGCGGGGCAGAGGGGTGTACCCTGTGGCCTTCGAGGGGCTGATCCGCAACGTGGAGCGGAAATACAAGGAGACCTTCTCCGAGACCATGAAGCAGGAATATGAGAGCTTTATGCGGATCACGCCCTGTAAGGAGTGCGGAGGCATGCGCCTAAAGAAGGAGTCTCTGGCGGTGACGGTCTGCGGCAGAAACATTTACGAGATCACTTCTCTGTCCATAGGGGCCCTGAAAGACTTTCTGAAGACCATGGAGCTGACCAGCCAGCAGCGCCTGATCGGCGGTCAGATCCTGAAGGAGATCGGCGCGAGAGTGGGATTCCTTGTGGATGTTGGGCTGGATTATCTCTCCCTGTCCAGGGCCACGGGGACGCTGTCCGGCGGCGAGGCCCAGCGGATCCGCCTTGCCACCCAGATCGGCTCCGGGCTGGTAGGGGTCTGCTATATTTTGGACGAGCCCAGCATCGGCCTGCATCAGAGAGACAACGACAAGCTTCTCAACACGTTAAAGAGCCTCCGGGATCTGGGCAATACGCTGATCGTCGTGGAACACGACGAGGATACCATGCGGGAGGCGGATTATGTGGTGGATATCGGCCCGGGCGCGGGATCCCGCGGCGGAGAGGTGGTGGCGTGCGGCACCGCGGAAGAACTCATGAAGGTGCCGGAGTCTGTCACGGGACAGTATTTGAGCGGCAGGAAGCAGATTCCCGTGCCGAAGGAGCGCCGAAAGCCCACCGGCTGGATCAAGGTGACGGGCGCCCGTGAAAACAACCTGAAAAACATTGATGTGGACTTCCCGCTGGGCGTCATGACCTGTGTGACAGGCGTGTCAGGATCCGGCAAGAGCTCTCTGGTGAACGAGATCCTTTACAAACGTCTCGCCAGAGACTTAAACCGCGCGAGATGCATTCCGGGGAAGCATAAAGACGTTCTTGGAATGGAACAGCTGGACAAGGTGATCGCCATAGACCAGTCCCCCATTGGCCGCACCCCGCGGTCGAATCCCGCCACATACACGGGCGTGTTCGACCAGATCCGGGATCTGTTCGCCTCCACTGCGGACGCGAAGGCAAGGGGTTACGGAAAAGGGCGGTTCAGCTTCAATGTGAAGGGCGGGCGGTGCGAAGCCTGCGGCGGCGACGGCATCATCAAGATAGAAATGCATTTCCTGCCGGACGTGTATGTTCCCTGCGAGGTCTGCGGCGGAAAACGGTACAACCGGGAGACGCTGGACGTAAAATACAAGGGGAAGAGCATTTATGACGTGCTCGACATGACGGTGGAGGAAGCCTGCGCCTTTTTTGAGAATCTTCCCTCCATCCGCCATAAGATAGAGACGCTGTACGACGTGGGCCTGTCCTATGTAAAGCTGGGCCAGCCCTCCACCACGCTCTCCGGCGGCGAGGCCCAGCGAATCAAGCTGGCGGCGGAGCTTTCCCGGCGCAGCACGGGAAGGACCATCTATATCCTTGACGAGCCCACTACCGGCCTGCATTTCGCGGATGTGCACAAGCTGGTGGATATCCTGCACCGGCTGGCGGACGGGGGAAATACGGTGGTGGTCATCGAGCATAACCTGGACGTGATCAAGACGGCGGATTACATCATCGACATCGGCCCGGAGGGCGGCGACAGGGGCGGGACCGTGATCGCAAGGGGAACCCCGGAGGAAGTAGCGGAAAACGAGCGATCCTACACGGGAGCATACGTGAAGAAAATGCTGGAAAAGCGGTAATTTTGCAACACAGCTATTGACAGAATGATTTTGATATTTTATAATATTCACTTGAAAAACAGGAATGTGAACATCGTTCATTGTTGGTAAAGGTCAGGACAGGAACTATCTGACGGGCGGTAGAAAGGGCTATCGCGTTGCCAGGTAGTTTTGTGTACCCAGAATTTAAACCTTCCAGATGCCTGCGCGGAGAGTACCAACTTGTGAGGAGATTATGAAAAAGCAAAAGGGCATTCCGAAGGTTTAAAGATAAACAAATTGCACCAAAAGAAGGAGGAAAAGTATGAAAAAGAAAGTTCTAAGCACGCTGCTGGCACTTTCCATGGTTCTTGGACTCGCGGCCTGCGGCGGGGGGGCGGGAGAATCCTCTTCCGGCCAGCAGAGTGAAAGCGGTTCGGAGGGATCCGGACAGTCTTCCGAGCAGACTTCTGCTACGGACACCTACACCTTTCACGATTACACGTCGGCTTTGGCGACCAAGTGGAATCCCCATAACTGGGATGCCAATGCGGACGACGCGGTTCTTTCGTATCTGAGCTCCCCTTTCTGCACCATGCAGGTTCTGGACTCAGAGAACGGGGTGTACCAGTGGGTGTATGAGATGGCAACGTCCATCACCGACGTTACCGCGGACCATCAGGATGACCTGACGAAGTACGCCGTGGATCTTCCCGCCGGGCAGACCGCGGATCAGACGACATCCGGTTATGTGTTTGAGATCGCATTGAACCCCAATGCAAAGTGGCAGGATGGGACTCCCATCAATGCCGACACCTATATTTATTCCATGAAGGCGCTTCTGGATCCCGCCATGAAAAACTACCGCGCAAACCTGTATTATGCGGGTGAGTCTGCGGTTGCGGGCGGAAACGCGTATTACAACATGGGTTCCGTTGCATACCAGGAGGCCGCGGCGGCTTACAGTATGGAGGATCTGACCGCGGGCGAAGACGGCGTCTATACCACGCCTGACGGCGCGGCAGTGTACGTCACCCTGACGGATAATCTCTCCTGGCTGGGAGACGATACTCTCACAACTTATGTGGAGACTTACGGCGAATCCATGTTCGGCGTAGAGGATTTCAACGCGCTGAAGGATATGGCCGATGAGAATGGCCGGGTACCCCTCACCGATGAGAGCCTGGCGCATATCGTGGGCGTGATCACGGCAGTGGCTGACTGGGGCGAGACCGAGGCGGAGGCCATCAATTATCTGGTTTACCCCGTGGAATATCCCGTGGTGGATTACGATTCCACGGTCGGCTGCTACAAGGTAGACGATTACACCATCCGCTATGTCTGCCAGTATCAGATCGATTACAATTATTTCCTGACCTCCTGCACCTCCACCTGGCTGGTGTATGAGGATCTGTACGAGAAGGGCAAGGACACCACGGGCGATGTGACGACTACTTCCTACAACACTTCCCCTGAGACCACCATGTCTTACGGCCCCTACAAGCTGGAGTCCATGCAGACCGACAAGCAGATGGTGCTGGTACAGAACGAGAACTGGTACGGCTATGAAAAACAGGAGGACGGAAGTCTGAAGTCCATGACGCCCTACCTGGTGGACGGAGAGAGCATTGAGCGTTACAAGACCAACAGGATCGTCATCGACGTGATGGATGACAGCGCTGCAAAGCAGGCGTTCCTCAAGGGCGAGCTGAGCAACTGGAATCCTACAGCGGAGGACCTGCTGGCCTACTCTACCAGCGATCAGCTTTACAAGGCTGATGAGACCTACACCATGTCCCTGTTCTTCAACTGCGGACTGGATAACCTTAAGGAGATGGACCGTTCCAAGGGAAATCAGAACTCGGTGGTCCTGTCCAATGTAAATTTCCGCAAGGCGATGAGCCTGGGAATCGACCGCGCAGAGTATGTTTCCGCTACGCCCGGTTATAATCCCGCTTATTCCATGCTGAACTCGCTGTATTATTACGATGTGTACAATGATCCTGAGTCCTCTTACAGGAACACGGACGAGGCGATGCAGGCGATCTGCAACCTTTACGAGGTGGAATACGGCGAAGGCACGCCTTATGCGACGCTGAAGGATGCTTATAATTCCATTAACGGCTACAACCTGACTGAGGCGCAGAACCTGATGAAGACAGCCTGCGATGAGCTGGTTGCGGATGGCCTGTACACGGCGGGCGATCCCATTCTTATCCGTATGGGCTGGGCTGCAGGCGCTTTGGATTCCGCCGCGAACCAGCAGGTGGAACTGTTGAACAAATACGTAAATGCAGCTGCGGAGGGCTCCGGCTTCGGCACGATCACCTTGGAGGCAGTAGGCAATCTGGAGAACCGTTATGACGACGTGGCTTCCGGTGAGTATGCGATCGGTTACGGCGCATGGGGCGGAGCAGCCTTCTATCCTTTCCGCAACTTCCAGGTATACTGCGATCCCAGCCAGTACAGCATCAATGAGGCAGGCTGCTGGGATCCCACGACTGCGGAGCTGACCCTGAACATAAGCGGCCAGGAGGTGACAAAGACCTGGCAGGATTGGTCAAACTGCATGGTGGGAACCGGCGATTACGCAACGGCTGATTTCTCCGCGAAGCTTGATATTCTGGCCCAGCTGGAGGAAAACTACCTGAAGCTCTACTACAGGCTGCCTCTGTGCGCTATGACAACCTGCGTTATGTTGGCATATCAGTGCAGTTATTATACCGAAGAGTATAACATCATGTACGGTTACGGCGGAATAGAGCTTCTGCAATACAACTACACCGACGCGGAGTGGGCTGATTTTGTGGCCAGCCAGGGCGGTACACTGAATTACGAATAAAACAGGCATCTGCCGGATGCTTTGCGGGAGGACTCTTTGCGCGGTACGCCGCTGAAGGGTCCTCTCCCAAAACACCCGGAAAGGAGAAACACATTATGAGAATGGCAAAATATATTGTCAAGAGAGTGGTACTGATGATCTTTACCCTTTTCATTATTTCCACCATGTGCTTTCTGTTGATCAGGATGCTTCCAAGGGTGCTGCCGCAGGAGAAGGTTCAGGCGGAAGCCATTGCCGCACGGTGGGAGGCCCTGGGCTACAATGAGCCCTTGCTGGTGCAGCTTTGGATCTATATCAAGGGGATCTTTACCAAGGGAGATTTCGGTACCTCATGGTACATTGCGTTCCGGCAGCCGGCTCTGAAGGTGCTGACCGACCGATTGCTTCCCACGGTACTGGTAAACCTGTATTCTCTGATCTTCGCCACACCCATAGGGATCCTTCTGGGAATTTACGCCGCCATCCGGAAAAACAAATGGCAGGATTCTCTGATCAGCACTATGGTCATGGTATTTGTCTCGGTCCCTCCTTATGTTTACGCGTTCCTGGTACAATATTTCCTGTATTTTAAGCTGGGGTGGCTGCCGCTGCAGGTGTATTCTCTTGCGGATGCGGGAAATTCCTGGCTGTCACCTAAAATGTTCTACAGCATGATCGCTCCCGTACTGGCCCTGTCCTTCGGGGAGATCGCGGGTCTGTGCCGGTTTACCCGTGCGGAGCTCACGGAGACGCTGACTTCGGATTATATGCTGCTTGCCAGGACAAAGGGGCTTACCAGATCGCAGGCTACCGTGCGGCATGCGCTGAAGAACGCCATGGTGCCCATCTTGCCTTCCATTATCGGAAGCTTTATCGGAATCCTGGGAGGTTCCTTCGTCATAGAGCAGATCTTTTCCATTCCCGGCGTGGGAACCCTGTATCTGAGAGCCATCAATCTGTTTGACTATGATGTGTTTATGGTCGACTGTATCTTCTATACCCTGGTCAGCCTGCTGGCAGGAATTGTGATTGATATCAGCTATGGATTTATTGACCCGAGAATCAGAATGGGGGAGTGACGGATGAAGGAAAATGTTGTATATGGTGATCTCTCTCAGATCCCGAAGGAAAAATTTGTGTTTGTCCACGACGGAGAGCGTATCAGCGACAAGAAGTTTGACGATAAGCCGGTGGGATATTTTAAGGACGCCTGGATCCGTTTCCGGAAAAGCAGGGCGTCGGTTGTCGCGGCGGTCATAATCCTTCTGATCATTTTATATGCGTTCGCCGCTCCGCTTCTGATCCACCACAGCGCTTCCTTTATGGATCCCAGCTACGCGAAGAAGGCGCCGAGGATTCTGGCATGTCTGAACGCCGGTTTTTTTGACGGCGCCACGAAACGGGATTTTTCGGAGAGAGGCCTGATCAAGGCGCTGGCCGTGGGGATCGGCGCCGAGGACTACGACGGACGGGGCGTTGCGCTGGAAGAGGGAATGGAGAGCTATTACCAGCCCATGAAATCGATTGGACAGAGCCGCACGGTGATCAACGCTGCCAAAAAGGAGACTTCTATCTATCCCGGCCGCATCGATACATACCTGGAAGTGGGATTTGTGTATAAAAATATCCCCCAGAGCGAGTACAGAAAGATCTGCGAATGGGAGGAAGAAAACGGTCTTCACGTCTTTTATCCGCTGGTGCAGGACAATGAGTGGAATATGGACTATTCGGATGCCAACAACTGGTATAAATCCAAGAAGGGTGATCCTGTCACTGTCTCGGAGGACGGAAAAGCAAAAGCCATCCCTTACGGACCCGGCATGATTCTGGAGGACAATTACAAGCGGGATGCGGACGGAAACCTGATTTATTGGGAGTACAGCGGAGGCGGCAACTTCGAGACCGCGCAGTTCAGGGTCAGAGTGCTTTACTATAATTATTACCGTTATATGAACGGCATGGAGCCGGAATACATATTCGGTACGGACAGTCAGGGATACGATCTGGCCGTCCGTCTGGGAGACGGTGTGAAGCTGAGTCTGCTGGTGGCGGTATGCGTGTCGGTGATCAATTTTGTACTGGGCGCGATGTACGGCGCCATCGAAGGATTTTACGGCGGAGTGGTGGACATTACGCTGGAGCGTATCAGTGATATCCTGGCGGGCGTTCCCTTTATCGTGGTGGCGACCCTGTTCCAGATTCATCTCGCGGCCAAGGTGGGAGCGATTCCAAGCCTGCTGTTCGCGTTTGTGCTGACGGGCTGGCTCGGCACGGCAGCCAGGGTGAGAACCCAGTTTTACCGGTTTAAGAACCAGGAGTATGTCATGGCGGCCCGGACGCTGGGAGCCAGGGACAGAAGGCTGATCTGGAAACATATTTTCCCCAATTCCCTTGGAACCATCATCACTTCCTGCGCGCTGACGATTCCCGGCGTTATCGGGCAGGAAAGCATGCTGAGCTTTCTGGGCATTGTGAAGCTTGGCACGGCAAAGATCACCTCTCTGGGAACGCTGTTGTCCGATGCCAGCGGTATCTGGACCAATTATCCCCATCTGATGATCGTGCCGGCGGTGTTTTTGTCATTGCTTATGATTTGCTTTAACCTTTTCGGCAACGGTCTGCGGGATGCTTTTAACCCGGCACTCAGGGGCGTGGAGGAATGATAAGGCATGGACAGAATATTGGAAGTAAAAAATCTGAAAGTATCGTTTAGGACCGCCGGGGGCATTCTGAAAGCGGTGCGGGATATTTCCTTTGATCTGGAACGGGGCAAGACTCTGGCTATTGTAGGGGAGTCCGGGTCTGGAAAGTCGGTGACGTCCAAGGCCATACTGGGTATACTGGCCGGCAATTCCATCATAGAAGGCGGAAAGATCATCTATGACGGAAAGGATCTGCTGAAGATTGACGAGGAGGAAATGTATCAGCTTCGGGGCGACAAGATCGCCATGATCTTTCAGGATCCTCTTTCCTCTCTGAACCCGATCGTGAAGATCGGAAAACAGATCACGGAGGCCATGCTCCTGAAGAACAAGGCGGCCCGCAGGGAATCCAGAAAGAATTTCAACGATATGCTGGCGCTGCTGGCGAAGAATATGGAAGCTGCGGACGGACAGTCTGCGGCGCGTATACGGGAGCTTGCAAAGACCTTTGACACGTTCTGTATCAGGGCCAACAAGCTGGAGCTGCGTTATAATCAGGCGGACGCGGACGCGGAGGCCATGCTTTCTTCCCTGGAGGATCTGTGTTTTCTGATCGAGAAAAAACAGAAAGTGGACGTGAAGGGACGTCTGAAGGAATACCGGGGCAGGCTGAAGAAGCTGCAGGATCCCTTTTACAGCGCAAATTATAAGGCGCAGATAGCGGAGCTTGCCGGCTGTCTCGACAAAGCCGCGGCCAGCGGGAAGGGGTATCCGCCTGAGTTGACTGCAGCGCTGAGAAGGTGTGAAGAGCTTCTGAGGGAGATTCGCAGCCAGGAAAAACCGGTCTTTTTCCGGATCGGATATTTTGAGCTGAAAAATCCGGATGCGGATCTGCACGGTGTGCCGGTGGAAAAGCTGAACCAGATGGCGCTGGATTTTCTGAACGATCATTTTATGAATGAATTTATTGCGCTGGCAGCCGGGGGCGTGAAGTATTCCCACGAGACCTCCTACGGGAAAAAGAAGCAGCTTCTGCCCCGGATGGAAGAGGCAAAGAGCTATTTTCAGGGAGATTTTGACAAGGCGGGAGCGGAGAAGCTCTGTAAGACGTTGTCCGACGGAGTGGAGGATGCGATCGACAGGCTGGAGATCGTGAAGGACAGTATGGCGTATACTTTCCGTACCAGTCTGGGGAACGCCATAGAAAAATATTTCTATTACCGGAAGCATAATCCAAAGGAAGAGGCGCGTTTTGAAAGACAGTCCAAAAAGCGGGACGCCCTGATTGCCAGGGGACGCAGCGTGGATTGGAAGGTTGTGCCGAAGGTGGTCTGCGACCTGGAGGAACTGCGCAAGGAGATCCTGGATGTGATCGGGGATCTGGAGGATTCCTGGAAGGCGCAGCTTTCCGCGGACACGGAAGAGAACTTTGAAAAACGCGCGGTGGGAATCGTGGATTACCTGAAGGAACAGGCTTCCAGAGTAGTCTATCGGGTCACCAGAAGCATGGCGCGGGAGAAGGCCATCCGGCTGATGGAAGAGGTGGGGATCAATGAGCCCAGAATGCGGTTTAACCAGTATCCCTTTGAGTTTTCAGGAGGTATGCGCCAGCGTATCGTGATTGCCATAGCGCTTTCCGCGGATCCGGAGATCATGATCTGCGACGAGCCTACAACGGCGCTGGATGTAACGATCCAGGCACAGATTCTGGAGCTGATCAACCGGCTGAAGGCGGAGAGAAATCTGTCCGTTATCTTTATCACCCATGATCTGGGCGTTGTCGCCAATATGGCGGACGATATTGCCGTGATGTACGCGGGCAAGATCGTGGAGTACGGCACGGCGGACGATATTTTTTACGATCCCCGTCATCCTTATACCTGGGCGCTTCTTTCTTCCATGCCTGATCTGGACACCAAGGAGAAGTTGGATGCGATACCGGGTACGCCGCCCAACATGATCTATCCGCCCCAGGGGGATGCTTTTGCGGACCGGAACAAATATGCGATGCAGATTGATTTTGAACAGCAGCCGCCCATGTTTGAGGTGTCTTCCACCCACAAGGCCGCCACATGGCTTCTGCACCCGAACGCGCCGAAGGTGGAAGTCCCTAAAATTATCACCGAGCGTATCGAGAGGATGAAGAAAGCGGGAGGTGTTCAGAATGGACAGTAAGAAAGAGCAGGAAGTCCTGCTGAGGGTAGAGCACCTGAGCCAGCATTTCGGGCCGGTGAAGGCGGTAGACGACGTGAGCTTTGATATCATGAAGGGCGAAGTCTTTGGTCTCGTGGGAGAATCGGGCTGCGGCAAGACCACTACCGGCCGGTCCATCATCAAAATTTATGATATTACATCCGGCAGCATATATTTCAAGGGACAGCGCATCTGCGCAGGTGTGCGTTCCTATAAGGAGGAGTCCGCACGGGCCCGGAAGGATACAAGGGCGGCGGTGAAGGCCCTCCGCGAGGATACTGCAAAAAATCCAGGCAAAAAAGCGGAAAATGACAGAAAGATCGCGGAAAAGACAGAGGAAATGAAAAGGCTTCTGGCGGAGAACGGGGAACAGATCCGCAGGGCAAAGTTCGATCATAAATATTCCGACAGGGAATATGCGAAGAAGCTGGTCCGGGAGGTCAGGAAAAAATATGAACCGCTCCTGCAGGAGGCTTCCGGCGACTCCCGTAAACTGGCGGAGCTTAAGAAGCAGTATAAAAGCGATCTGAAGATTGCCGGAAAGACAAAGCTGATCACCAAAATACAGATGATCTTCCAGGATCCCATCGCGTCTCTGGATCCCCGCATGACGGTCAGCGAGATTATTTCCGAAGGTCTTGTCATCAATGGGATCAAGGACAAAAAGTATATTGAGGAACGGGTTTATGAGATATTGGAGCTGGTAGGGCTGGTACGGGAACACGCCGGCCGCTATCCCCATGAGTTTTCCGGCGGACAGAGACAGAGAATCGGTATTGCCAGATCCGTGATCATGTCGCCGGAACTGCTGATCGCGGATGAGCCTATTTCGGCGCTTGACGTATCCATTCAGGCTCAGGTCATCAATCTTCTGAACGAACTGCGAACCCGCCTTGATCTGACCATTTTGTTTATTGCTCACGATCTTTCGGTGGTAAAATATTTTTCCGACCGAATCGGTGTAATGTATTACGGCAAGATGGTGGAACTGGCGCCGTCCGACGAATTGTTTGCGCATCCGCTGCATCCTTATACCAGATCGCTTCTGTCGGCTATTCCGCTGCCGGATCCCCATCTGGAGAAGAAGCGGACAAGGATTGTCTATAATTCTCTGGAGTCGCACGATTATAGTGTGGATAAACCATCCATGCGGGAGCTGACGCCGGGACATTTCGTATATTGTAACGATGCCGAGGAGCAAAACTACAGGAAGGAGCTTGGAATTTGAAGGCCCGTGTCATCAGGTATCTGTCGGCGGCGGTTTTCTGCGCGCTTCTTGTGTGGCTTTATGTGAGTGGACGCGATCCCTGGACCCTGCCCCTTGTGGAACAGTACAGGATATGGTGCGACGCGTTTACCGTTCCCGGTCTTCTGCTTGTGCTGGCAGGCTGCCTTGTGTGGATCTCCAACAAGGGAGCGCTGGACGGAATTTCCTATGCGGTTCGGGGACTTTTCAGAGTCTTTATACCGGGCGCCGGGCTTCGCCGGAATATGGAGAGTTATTATGACTATCTCAGGCGGAAAGAGGAAAAGCGGATAAAGGGATATGGATTTCTCTTTGCGGTGGGCGGTGTGTGTCTTGCCGTGGCGGCGGTTTTCATGATACTTTTTTACCGGCTATATGAGCCCCGGTAATTTTCTTTATAAGACGCTAAAGAAATCGGCACGGCCGGCCGATAAAATAATTACAGAGGCATGGACGCGGAGAAAGGAACGGACGGAACCGTTCTTTTCTCCGTGTTTTATTTTAAAAAAGTTAAGATTACCCCTAGGAAAAAAGAATGTTTTCGGTTATAATGAAAATGTATGACCAGAATTATCCGTGTATGGAATCCATTGGAAAGGGGTTAACGGTAAAATGCAGTGTACAGATATTGGAATCGATCTGGGTACGGCCAGTATTTTAGTGTACATCAGAGGAAAGGGCGTAGTGCTGAAGGAGCCCTCTGTTGTAGCTTTCGATAGAGATACGAATAAGATTAAGGCGATCGGCGAGGACGCGCGTCTGATGCTGGGAAGGACGCCCGGAAACATTGTGGCGGTAAGACCTCTGCGCCAGGGCGTGATCTCGGATTACCAGGTGACGGAAAAGATGATGAAATACTTCATCCAGAAAGCGCTGGGAAGAAGGACCTTCCGGAAACCCCGCATCGCGGTCTGCGTGCCCAGCGGCGTCACGGAGGTGGAAAAGAAGGCGGTGGAGGACGCAACCTATCAGGCGGGCGCCCGGGAGGTATCCATCATAGAGGAACCGATCGCGGCGGCGATCGGCGCAGGCATTGATATTTCCAAGCCCTGCGGAAACATGATCGTGGATATCGGCGGCGGCACCTCGGATATCGCCGTGATTTCCCTGGGCGGTACGGTGGTCAGCGCTTCCATCAAGATCGCGGGAGACGATTTTGACGACGCCATTGTGCGGTACATGAGAAAGAAACACAATCTTCTCATCGGCGAGAGGACGGCGGAGGATCTGAAGATAAAGATCGGCTCCGCGTATCCCAGATCCGAAGTGGATTACATGGACGTCAGGGGCAGAAATCTGGTGACGGGTCTGCCCAAGACGGTGAAGGTTTCCTCCGAGGAAACGGAGGAGGCGCTGAAGGAGACAACGGCCCAGATCGTGGAAACCATTCACAGTGTTCTGGAGAAAACGCCCCCTGAGCTGGCGGCGGATATCGCGGACAGGGGAATCGTCCTTACCGGGGGCGGCAGTCTCCTGCGGGGGCTGGAGGAATTGATCTGTGCAAAGACGGGGATCAACACCATGACGGCGGAGGACCCCATGACGGCGGTTGCCATCGGAACCGGAAAGTATGTGGAATTCCTTTCCGGGTACAGAGAGAACATATAGGGATCGGACGAAAAACGCGTTTGCCGGAACGGAACGGGACCGGAGGAAGGAGCGCCGGATGTTAAAGGGGTTATATACGGCCCATACGGGCATGATCAACGAACAGCACAGAATGGACACACTGACCAACAACCTTGCGAACGCCGCGACGGTGGGCTATAAGAAGGAGGGCGCGACCAGCCAGTCCTTCGGCGATCTGCTGGCGGTAAAGATCAAGGACAGATCGGTGGGAAGCCGCATTGTGCAGCCCCTCGGGTTCAACAATCCCGGCGTCAAGATCGGCGAAAACTATACGGATTTTACTCAGGGTTCCTACCGCATTACGGAAAATACCTACGACCTTGCGCTGTCCGGCGACGGTTTCTTCGTCGTGGAATTTACCAACAAGGCCGGCGAAACCTCTACGATGTACACCCGGGCGGGACAGTTCACCCTGACCAGAGAGGGAGACCTTGTGACCACGGAGGGCGATTACGTGCTGGATACGAACAATAACCATATCCGGCTGAATACTCTGGCGGATACGGTCATTGATGAGAACGGCACGATCTATCAGAACGATGTGCCGCTGGCCACGATCCAGGTAGCCGATTTTGAGGACTACAATTACCTCGCAAAATACGGGGAGTCCTATTATTATCCGGTGGAAGGCGCGCAGTTTACCCCCTCCGAAGCCGTGATCAATCAGGGATATCTGGAAATGTCCAACGTACAGGTGGTTTCGGAGATGGTGAATATGATCGCCGTGACGAGGGCTTATGAGAGCAACCAGAAGATCATTCAGACTTACGACAGCTCTCTTGAGATCGCGGTGAGCCAGCTTGGCAGAGTGCAGTGACGTTCCTGACGAAAGAAGGGCCGGAACGTCTTTCAGTGAAGTGACGTCCCGCGGGAGCGCGGGCGGAAGGAGAGGATACTTATGGTAAGAAGCTTATGGACGGCGGCGACGGGAATGATCGCCCAGCAGGTAAATCTGGATACCATTGCCAACAACCTGTCGAATGTGAGCACTCAGGGCTACAAGACGCAGGTAAACGAATTCAAGACACTGCTGTACCAGACGCTGCAGACAAAGACCACCACGGCCAACGGCGAAAGAAAGCCTACGAGCGCGCAGGTGGGTCTGGGAACCAGAAACGCGTCCATCACCACGATCTTTCGGACCGGCAATATGATCTCTTCGGACAGCGATACGGCCTTTGCCATTGACGGAAGAGGGTTTTTCGCCGTCCGGGGCGAGGACGGAAACACTTACTACACAAAGAACGGCAATCTTCTCTGGACCCTTGCCACCAACGGCAACATGCTGGCTACCACGGAGGGACTGCCGGTGCTGGACACCAACGGCAACCCGATCGTACTGGGAGACGAATACGTCTTAAGCCGCATCACCGTCACCGCGGACGGGTCCGTGTGCTATCCCGACGAAAACAACAACCCCCAGCCTCTCGGCATTACCATGGGGCTTTTCCAGTTCAACAACCCCAACGGTCTGGAAAGACTTGCGGAGAGCCTTTACGCCCAGACGGCCGCCAGCGGCCAGCCCATCAACGAGGCCACCAACAACATGGTGTTGAAGAGCAATATTTATCAGGGCTATCTGGAAGGCTCCAACGTGCAGGTGGCGGACGAGATGGTAAACATGATCGTCGCACAGCGCGCTTATGAACTGAATTCCAAGGCGATCATCGCCTCCGACGAGATGCTCCAGCAGGCCAACAACCTGCGCCGTTAAGTTTGACTGTCGTGTGACCTGAAAGAACAACAGGAGGTATCCGTATGATTGATATGTCGGATGTCGCGTCTCTGTACAGCGACAGATACGCATTGGCGGCGAACCGGACCGCTGAAAAACTGAAAAACGAACAGAAGAACGGGGATGCTTCCGGCGCCACCGACGACGAGCTGATGGAAGCCTGCAAACAGTTCGAGGCGTATTTTGTGGAGCAGCTTTACAAGGGAATGCTGAAGACGATCCCGAAGAGCGAGGAATCGTCCAACTATACCTCCATGATGACGGATTTCTATCGGGATCAGATGGTTCAGAGCATGGCGGAGATGACCACGGAGCAGACCGATCTGGGACTGGCGAAGATGCTCTATGACCAGATGAAGCGAAATTACGGAACCGCCGAAATACCGTCAGCGGAGGAAAAGGAAACTCCGCCGGAGGAAACGGAGCGGGAGAGCGACGCCGCGGATGCGGCGGAGGCCGTATAGAGACTCCGTTCCTGTCATATCGATAAAAACAGAGAAAGCATCAGGCTGCTTATATCCGGCAGCCTTCTTTTTGCATCTTGGAAAATACCCGGGAGGATCCATGGAAACCATCAGCGGATATGTGGAGCATATCATCTTCCAGAATACGGAAAACGGATATACGGTCATGAATCTGGTCTCTCAGGAGGGGGAACTGACCTGCGTCGGCGCCTGCAGGGGACTGGAACAGGGAGATACCATCACGGCCCAGGGAGAATATACGGACCACCCCGTTTATGGAAGGCAGTTTAAGATCACAGGATTTCAGGTCACGGCGCCCCAGGACGCCGCCGGCATGGAGCGGTATCTGGGTTCCGGCGCGGTGAGGGGCGTGGGGACCGCTCTCGCCGCCCGGATCGTGAAAAAATTTGGAGCGGACACCTTCCGCATCATAGAGGAAGAGCCGGAACGTCTCGCGGAGATCAAAGGCATCAGCGAAAGGATGGCAAGGGAGATCGCCGTACAGATGGAGGAAAAACGCGAGCTTCGGGACGCCATGATGTATCTGCAGCAGTACGGTATCTCCAACGCGCTGGCGGTTAAAATCTACGACAGGTACCAGGCGGAGCTTTACAGCGTCTTAAAGACAAATCCCTACCGGCTGGCGGAGGACATAAACGGCGTGGGGTTCCGGCTGGCGGACGAACTTGCCGCCCGGGCGGGCATCCGCGCGGACTCTGCCTTCCGGATCCGCAGCGGCATCTGCTACACGCTGACGGGCGCGGTGGGGGAGGGGCACTGTTATCTGCCCATGGGCCTGCTTCTGGAGCGGGCGCGGGAGATTCTGGACCTGCCGGAGGAAACGATCCGTCCGCAGATAGACAATCTGGTCATGGATAAAAAGCTGGTGGTCAAGGGAGACAGCGTTTTTTCCGCTTCGTATTATTATGCGGAACTGAACTGCTCCCGGATGCTGTACGAGCTGAACGTCCCCATGGCGGAGGCGGAGAATCTTCCCGCTCAGGACGCCGTTCTGGAGAAGACGCTGAGAAAGCTGGCGGAATCGCTTTCCATGGAGATGGACGAGCTTCAGCTGGAAGCGGTGGCTCAGTGCATCCGAAACGGGCTTCTGATTCTCTCCGGCGGTCCCGGAACGGGAAAAACAACGACCATCAACATGATCATCCGGTATTTTGACGCGCAGGGACAGGATATTTTTCTGGCGGCGCCCACCGGAAGGGCGGCGAAACGCATGACGGAGGCCACCGGCTACGAGGCCAGAACCATTCACCGTATGCTGGAGATAAACAGCGCTCTGTCGGACACCACTTCCGGGAAAGCGCGCTTTGAGCGCAACCAGGAAAATCCTCTGGAAGCGGATGTGATCATCATTGATGAGATGTCCATGGTGGATATTCAGCTTTTTCAGGCGCTGCTGCGGGCGGTAATGCCGGGGACAAGGCTGATCCTGGTGGGCGATGTGAACCAGCTTCCCAGCGTGGGGCCGGGGCAGGTACTGCGCGATCTGATGGAAAGCGGCGTCTTTCCCACGGTGACGCTGAAAAAGATTTTCCGGCAGGCCGAAAAAAGCGACATTATTGTCAACGCGCATCGGGTCAACCGCGGCGAGCAGATTGCGTTGGATAACAAATCCCGTGATTTCTTTATGCTGGAGAGAAATGACGTAAATGTCATATATAAGCATATGATTCAGCTGATTCGGGAGAAGCTTCCGCCCTATGTAAACGCCACGCCTTTCGACATTCAGGTGCTGACGCCCATGCGGAAAGGCCCGCTGGGGTGCGAGACGTTAAACGGCATCCTGCAGAGATATCTGAATCCGCCGGATGAAAGAAGGAAGGAACACATCAGCGGCAATACCGTATACCGGGAAGGCGACAAGGTCATGCAGGTAAAGAACAATTACCAGCTGGAGTGGGAGGTCGTGAGCCGCTACGGGATCGCCGTGGACAGAGGAACGGGCGTTTTTAACGGCGATATGGGAAAGATCCTTACGATCAGCGAAGAATTGTCCAGCCTGGTGGTGGAGTTTGACGATCAGCGCAGAGTGACCTACTCTTTTTCCATGCTGGAAGAGCTGGAACTGTGCTACGCCGTCACGATCCACAAGTCTCAGGGAAGCGAGTATCCCGCGGTGATTCTGCCGCTCCTTACGGGACCCAGGATGCTCTTTAACCGGAATCTGCTGTACACCGCCATTACCAGGGCGAAAAACTGTGTCACGATACTGGGCAGCAGTGACACCGTGCGCGGCATGATCGACAACGTCAGCGAGAACAGGCGTTATACGGCGCTGGCGCAGAGAATAAAGGAAATGAAGGCGGTCGGGGAAGGTTTCTGAAAGGACCTTCATGAGAAGAAAATGGTTGGAAAATGCGGTACAGCTTCTGTTTCCCGGGCGATGTCCTGTCTGCGACGGGATCGTGGTCCCCTGGGGCGAAAAAATATGCCCGAAGTGTCTGGACAGGCTTAAGCCTGTGAAACCGCCCTGGTGCATGCAGTGCGGAAAGAAGCTGCCGGTTCCCGGCGAATACTGCAGGGAATGCGGCCCCGGAAGACGGAATTTTGTCAGGGGCAGGATCCTGTATGAATACGAAAGCGCCGCCGTATCCATCTACCGGTTCAAATACGGGGGCCGGAGAGAATACGCGGATTTTTTCGGGGAACAGATCGTAAAATATCTGGGAGACTTTATCCGCGCGGCCCGGCCGGAAGGCATCGTGCCGATTCCTCTGCATCCCAGACGCAGAGCCGCGAGGGGATACAATCAGGCGCTGCTGCTGGCGCGGCGGATCGGGGCGCTCGCCCACATTCCGGTGTACGGGGACTGGCTGGTGCGGGTGAAGAATACGGCGCCGCTAAAACGGCTTTCTCCAAAAGAACGTCAAAATAATTTGAAAAAAGCTTTTAATATAGCGCGAAATGATGTAAAATTAAAAGTAGTCATGATCGTGGACGACATCTACACTACAGGGGCGACTGTCGAGGAAGCGGCGAGGGTTTTGCGACAGGCAGGTGTGGAACGTGTTTATTTTGTGGCTCTGGCCGGAGGCGGGGCGCGCAGTGGGCCGTAAACGGTTTGCGGGAGCGGGCGCGCTGTCTGTAGAATGGAGGATGCTATGAATATCAGAAATTGCAGGGAATGCGGAAGAATCTTCAACTATCTGACCGGCGCGGTGCTGTGTCCTGTCTGCAGGGATAAGCTGGAGGAAAAGTTTCAGGAGGTCAAGGAGTATATCCGGGAACACAGAGGGGTGGGCATCAACGAGGTGGCGGAGGCCTGCGATGTGGACCCCGCGCATATCCGCCAGTGGCTGAAGGACGATCGGCTGGAGGTCACGGAGGACTCGCCCATGTTCTTAAGCTGTGAAATGTGCGGCGCGCCGATCCGCAGCGGCAGATACTGTGAAAAGTGCAAGATGAATATGACCAAGGGCTTTAACGAAGTGCTGAAGCCCCAGAAGGGTCCGGAGCCGAAACAGGAACCGCACAGCACAGGCGACAACGCGAGGATGCGCTTCCTGAAATAACCGGAGGCGGAAGGCCGCGCGGAAGAGAGGAAGAAAGATGCTGAACGAAGAACGCGTCATCCTGATGACGCACATGGCTTCTTATGAGTCCGGAGAGGGAAAACAGAACGTAAAGATCGGAAATTACTTCCGCGGCGATTATATTGCGGTTTCGGTGTTGAAGTCCGTGATCAGCGCGACGGTGGCTTTTCTGTTGATTTTTGCGCTGTACCTGTTTTATAATTTTGAAGACTTTATGCAGGACCTGTATAAGATAGATCTGGTCACTTACGGAAAGAACGTGCTGATCTGTTACGGAATTACGGTGGCGGGCTACGGCATCCTGACGTATATCGTCAGCACCTGCCGGTACGCGAAAGCCAGGAGAAGCCTGCGGCTTTATTATCAGAATCTGAAAAAGCTGAATTCCATGTACAGTCAGCAGTAGCCGTTTCCGAAACGTAAAAGGCGTATCAGGTTTTGTGGAAAGGCAAATAGATCAATATGACTGAATTGTTGGAAATGCGTGAAAAAATAAAACTGATCTACGGCAGACTGGAATTTTTTATCCTGCCCCTGGCAAAGTTCCTTTTGGCTTTTATCGTGCTCCTGACGCTGAATTCCAGACTGGGCTATATGGGACAGATCGACAATATTGCGCTGGTGCTGATCGCTGCGCTGATGTGTTCCTTTCTGCCGACGGGGTGTATCGTGGCGTTTGGGGCGGCATTCAGCGTTCTGCACATGTATGCGCTCTCTCTGGAGGCGGCGCTGGTGGGACTGTGCGTCTATCTGGTGATGTTCCTTCTGTTTTTCCGCTTCAGCCCGAAGGATTCGCTGGTGGTCGTGCTGACCCCGCTGCTTTTTTATCTGCATCTTCCCTATGTGGTGCCCATCGCGGTGGGACTTCTGTGCGGGCCGGCTTCCATGGTGTCCGTCGGATGCGGCGTCATCGTTCATTACCTGTTAAATGCGGTGGCGGATCATTCGGCTGCCCTGAACATGATGGAAGACGAGGACGCCATTCAGAAGATCCGGCTTTTGATCGACAGCCTGGTGAAAAACAGGGAGATGGTGGTGGTGACCGCGGCTTTTGTCATCACGGTGCTTGTGGTTTACCTGATCCGGAGACTGTCCGTCGATCACGCGTGGACGATCGCCATGGTGGCCGGCGCGATGATCAATATTATGGTTCTGCTGATCGGGGACCTGATCTACGACATCAACATTTCGGTGTTAAGTACGCTGCTGGGATCTCTTGTCGCGGTGGCCGTGGCGAAGGTCATAGAATTTTTCCGGTTCTGCGTGGATTACAACAGATCGGAAAAGGTGCAGTTTGAGGATGACGAATATTATTATTATGTGAAGGCGGTGCCCAAGATGACCGTGGCCATGTCCACGAAGACCGTGAAAAAGATCAATGTCCGGCATGCCAGAGGGGCGGCTCAGGGCAGAGGAACGGAAACGGGACGCCAGCGCGCAGGCGCCCAGTCCCGCCGGGCGGGGGCGGACCGCAGAGTGACGACGGAACGGACGGTTTCCGGACGGGGCAGATACGGCGGTCGGAGGGACGCGGCGTACGGCGACAGGAGAGCGGGCAGAAGCGTTACCATCGGCAGCGCGTCTCAGGACGATGCGTTTGAGGATATTTTTGAGGATCCTGACGATCAGGATCTGATCTGACGATATCAGAGGGAAGCGGGATCAGGGGAAATGCAGTGGTTTGGCACGATAGCGGACAGAATAGCCGAATATCTGAAAACCTCCACGGTCTATATCACGACCATGGATATCTATGACTATTTTGAAATTATTATCCTTGCTTTTTTGATGTATTATATTCTTGTCTGGGTGAAAGCCACCAGGGCATGGCTGCTGCTGCGGGGATTGATCGTGATCCTCGTCTTTCTTCTGCTGGCGTTTGTGATGGATATGAGCACGATCAAATGGCTGGCCAGAAATGTGCTGAGTTTTGCGGTAGTGGCGCTGATCGTAGTCCTGCAGCCGGAGCTGAGACGGGCGCTTGAAAATCTCGGCAGAAGGAATTTTCTGCCGTCCATGATCTTTTCCGATGCTTCTCACAGGGAACAGGAGATTTTTTCCGAAAAAACCATCAATGAAATTACCAAAGCCTGCGTGGAGATGGGAAGGGCGAAGACCGGCGCGCTGATCGTTATTGAGCAGAAGGAATCTCTGAAAGAATATGAGAGGACGGGGATCGATCTGGACGCCATCGTGTCCAGCCAGCTTCTCATCAATATTTTTGAGCACAATACGCCGCTCCATGACGGCGCTGTGATCATCCGGGGCAACCGTGTGACTTCCGCCACCTGTTATCTGCCGCTGACGGACAATCAGGACTTCAGCAAGGAACTGGGGACCAGGCACAGAGCGGGTGTGGGCGTATCGGAAGTGACGGACTCCCTGATCGTGATCGTGTCCGAGGAGACGGGCAAGATCAGCGTGGCGTACAACGGCGCGCTGGAAAGGAGCCTGAACGCGGAGCAGTTGAAGGAACGGCTGCAGATGGTGCTGAATAACAGGAGTCCCGAAGAAAACGCCGGGACCAGGCGCAGGTGGATAGGAAAGCGCAGGAACAGGGAACAGGAAACGAAATAAAATGAAAAAGAAGATCTTTCATAACTGGGGACTGAAACTGGGATCTCTGGTGCTGGCTTTTTTTCTGTGGCTGCTGGTGATCCAGTTTGACGACCCGCCGGAAAACAAAACATTTCGGGGAATTCCCGTGACGCTGGTCAACACGGAGCTTCTGGAGCAGCAGAACAAGGTTTACGAGGTGCTGGGCAATACGGACAAGATTTCGGTCACCGTCCGCGCGCCGGGAAGCATTATCAAGGATCTTGACGCTTCCGATATTGCGGCTGTGGCCGATATCAGCAAGCTTACGGAGATCAATACCATAGCCATTTCCCTGTCGGTACAGTCCGCGGATGACGTGGAATCGATCAAGAGCAACCCGGATGTGCTGCGGCTGAGCGTGGAGGACAGAACCACAAAACGGATCAATCTGCATTACAATATTGTGGGAGAGGTGGCGGAAGGCTATATCGTATCGAACGCCCAGCTTGATCTGAACCAGATTGAGATCACGGGCCCCAAATCGGCGGTTGACCGCGTCAGCGATGCCTGCGTGGAGATTGACGTGACGGGGGCCAGTACCAATCTGTCGGCCAATGTGGATGTACAGCTTTACGACGGGGACGGCAAGCTGGTGGACCACAGCGGTATTACCAAGAATGTGAACTATGTGCGCATGACGGTGGAGGTACTGGCGACCAGGGAGGTGCCGATTGTTGTGAGCACGGTGGGAACGCCGGCGAACGGGTATCTGACAACGGGCGAGGTTCTGTGCGATCCCGATACGATTGTCATTGCGGGCACTTCTTCTGTGCTTTCCGGCGTGAACCGCATCGTCATTCCGGCGGAAGAGGTGGACATCACCAACGCCGACGAGACCGTGGTTTCCAGCGTTAATATACGCGAACTGCTTTCGGCTCTGAATGTAAAAGCGGCGGACAGCAGTTTTAACGGCATTGTGACGGTCACGGTTCCCATTGAGAAAAAGGCGGAGCGGACGCTGGAGATCGATCCCGAGACGATCGCCGTTGTGAATGTGCCGGAAGGCGCTGAGGTTCATCTGGAGCAGGGGCAGACACCTTTCAGCCTGTCCGTGTCCGGACTGGAATCAGAAGTGTCGCAGGTAACGCCGGGAAGTCTGAATGCGCGGGTGGATCTGAAGGCATGGATGGAGGAACAGGAGCTGGAGGAACTGCCGGCCGGGGTCCATCGGGTGCCCGTGACGCTTGATCTGCCAGAGAATGTGGAGAAAAGGGAAGATGTTTCCGTTCTGATCATAGTGGAAAAGTTGGAGGATATGTGAGCAATGGCCAGATTATTTGGGACCGACGGTATCAGGGGAATCGCCAATGAGGAACTGACCCCCCTCCTGGCGCTGCAGCTGGGGCAGGTGGGCGCTTATGTGCTGACAAAAGAAAAGAAACATAAGCCGACGATCATGGTCGGATGCGATACGAGAATTTCGGGAGATATGCTGGCGAACGCCCTGATGGCAGGGGCGTGCTCGGTGGGGGCAAACTGTATTTTCGTGGGAGTCATTCCCACGCCTGCGGTGGCCTATCTGACCCGGAAATATCGTGTGGATGCGGGAGTGGTAATCTCCGCTTCCCATAATCCCGTAGAATTTAACGGGATAAAATTCTTCGACGGAAACGGCTACAAGCTGCCGGACGCCCTTGAAGATGAGATCGAAAGGCTGATCCGGGATGATCTGAAGGGAATAGAATTTCCCATCGGCCCCGGCGTGGGAAAGGTAAAGTACCGCACGGACGCCAGAGAAGAATATATCAATCACTCTGTCAGAGCGGTTCCCGTAGATCTGTCAGGGCTGAAGATTGTGGTGGACTGCGCCGAGGGCGCTTCCTATTATACCTCCGTGGAAGCGCTGAAGGAGCTTGGAGGCAGCGTGGTCGCCATCCATAATAATCCGGACGGTACCAACATTAATTCCAGCTGCGGTTCCACCCATATGGAAGAACTCAAGGCGCGGGTGGTATACGAAAAAGCCAACGTAGGCCTTGCTTTCGACGGTGACGCCGACAGACTGCTTGCCGTGGACGAGAACGGCAGCATTGTGAACGGCGACCAGATCATGGCTATCGTGGGCAATTATATGAAAGGGCAGGGCAAACTGAAGAAGGACACCATCGTGGCCACCGTCATGAGCAACCTGGGCTTTTTCCTGATGGGGGAGAAGAACGGCATTACCATCGAGCAGACGAAGGTCGGCGACCGCTATGTGCTGGAACGGATGAAGGAGATCGGCGCAAGCCTTGGCGGCGAGCAGTCGGGGCATATTATCTTTCTGGATGAAAACACGACCGGGGACGGTCTGCTGAGCGCCCTGCATCTTCTGCAGGTGATGGTAGAGACGGGAAAGAGCCTGTCGGAACTGGCCGGCATTATGGAAGTGCTTCCGCAGGCGCTGGTAAACGCCAGGGTGGCAAACCACAAAAAGCACAACTACATGGAATATCCCGTCATCGTGGACGCCATCCGGAAGGTGGAAGCCAAATTTGAAGGGCAGGGGCGCGTGCTGATCAGACCCTCGGGAACAGAGCCGCTGGTCCGCGTGATGATCGAGGGAAAAGATCAGCAGGTGATTTGGGAGGAAGCGCAGAAGCTGGCAGATCTGATCCAGGATGTCATGTTTTAAATCGTGCTTGTTTTTCCTTTCCAATCATGTTACAGTATAAGAGGTTCTTAAGAAGGCGGGTATCAAAGCGCAGAGAAAGGGATTTCCATGGTTAGTCAGAAAGTTGTCATAAAGAATCCTACCGGTTTACACTTACGCCCGGCGGGCATCCTGTGCAAGGAAGCGATGCAGTTCAAATCGCTGATTACGTTTACCTTTCGGGATAATACGGCAAATGCCAAAAGCGTTCTGAGCGTGCTGGGCGCCTGCGTGAAGTGCGGAGACGAGATTGAGCTCGTCTGCGAGGGAGCGGACGAACAGGAGGCGCTGCAGGCGCTGGTTCAGGCGGTGGAAAGCGGGTTGGGAGAATAAACGGTTCACCGGAATTTACCGGAACGTAAAATTGGTATCTGCCAGTACCACGCAGATCATGGTCTTGCCGGTATTCAAAAGAATTTCGTTTCCGTAGTCGTCGTAAAATCGCGTTGCGCCATAGTCGCTTTTCTTTTCCCAGTTTACATGAATTCCTCTGCCGTTGGTAAAATACCAGCCGTCCATCGTGTTGTCGTGGCAGCCCAATGCCAGATAACCTTCGTCGTTCAGCTCATCGTAGACGATATTCTGAACCAGGATATTCTTGAAGGTGAGCTGCCTGCCCGTGGCCCCGTCGATGTGAGGGCCGTCCGTCCCGCCGGAAAGATACTGAGAGCGGTAGTAAAGCCCGTCGGACTCATTGTACTCAAAATAACATCTGGTCAGGGGATAGCAGCCTGACATATCAATATAGACGGCGTTCTTTGCGTCGTCCCCGTACTGGGTGAGCGTGTTCGGGGAGGAAGGGGATGCAAAGAGGAAATGATCTCCGTCGGTCAGCCCTCTGTCGGTAAGAGAATACCCCTTTTTGTTGATGACTTCGAGCAGCCCCTGGCCGGTGGCGTACAGATTGTGCGGCATCGGACGGCTGTCATCCCGCAGAAAGGCCGCCGCGTCGGCGCCTGTGTGGTCGTTGATGTTCTGCGTGGTGGGCTGGGCGATCAGGTCGTCAATAAAGTAGGGCCCGCCGCTGTGAACCAGAAAAGCGTCCCATTCAAAAGCCCAGTATGCATAATAAGTCCGGAGACTTCTGATATTTCCTATAATTTCCAGATCTTCCCAGTTTTCATAGACCGCCATCAGCCGTGAGATGCGCTTTTCCACACAGGCTTCATAGACGACGGAAGCCTCGGAAAGGTTATACTGGGGCACGGCGCCGATCTCGTTGGGAATGATCACGGCGATGGGCCGGGTATTGGCGGTTTCCTCATCCACCCATTCGTTTGTGAGACGGCTGCGGACCATTCCCTCCCGGGGCGGCGCCTCGTCGGCGGAAATATCCGCGGAAGCGTCGGGGCCGTTCGGTTCCGGCACTGTTCCCACCGGGCTGTGCTCCGGACCGGCGTCCGTTCCGGATAATTCTGTTTTGCCGCTGCCGCCGCAGGCGCAAAGGAGAAGGGAAATGGCTACGGCAAGCCACATTCCGGTTTTTTTCATGATACCTGTTTCCTACCTACTTTCTGTCTGGCTCTTCCGTTCTTTGAATATTTTAGCACGTTTTGTCTGATTCGTCATTAAATGAGCGGAAAATTAAGATTTTTTAATAAAGTGCCGGGGAATATTTTGCTTGCGGACCGCAGATCCGGATAGTATACTGAATGATATGGAAAAGCTGTACGGAAGGCGGAAGGAGAGAAGATGAGTCTGTTTAGCGTGATCGTTCCCTGCTATAACGAGGAACAGAATGTGGCTCCTTTTTATGAGGAACTGATAAGACATACCGGTTTTCTGGGCCAGAGGAACATGGATCTTGAAATTCTGTATGTGGATGACGGGTCCCGCGACCGGACGGCGGAGGAAGTAAAAAAGCTGCGTGAGACGGACGACAGGGTTCATCTGCTGACCTTTTCCCGGAACTTCGGCAAGGAAGCGGCCATGTATGCGGGACTGGAACATTCCGCCGGCGACTATGTTGTGATCATGGATGCGGACCTTCAGGATCCGCCCGCCCTTCTGGAGGAAATGTTCGGATACATGGATCAGGGGTATGACTGCGTTGCCACAAGGCGGGTGACCAGAAAAGGGGAGCCCCCGATCAGAAGTATTTTTGCCAGAATGTTTTACCGGCTGATGCGGCATATCTCGCGGACGGAGATCATGGACGGAGCGAGGGACTACCGCCTGATGACCAGACAGGTGGCGGACGCCATTCTGTCCATGGAAGAGTATAACCGCTTTTCCAAAGGGATCTTCGGCTGGGTGGGATTTCGGACAAAGTGGCTGGAATTTGAGAACGTGGAGCGGCTTCGGGGGGAGACAAAGTGGAGCTTCTGGAAGCTGTTTCTTTATTCCCTGGACGGGATCACGGCTTTTTCCACGGCGCCGCTTATGCTGGCCTCGGTGGTCGGCGTCCTGTTCTGCGGGATCGCTTTTCTGATGATCCTGTTCATCATTGTGCGGAAGCTGATTTTTGGTGATCCGGTTTCGGGCTGGCCCTCTTTGGTATGCATTATCCTGATGACCAGCGGTGTGCAGTTTTTCTGCACGGGGATCCTGGGCCAGTATCTGGCAAAGACTTATATGGAGGTCAAAAGAAGGCCGGTCTATATCCTGAAGGAAAAGCTTTGAGCATCCGCTGTCCCGGACTGAACGGTTATATTTCAAAAAACATAACGGCAGGAATACTTTTCATAGAAGCAAAAATCTGGTAAAATAAGGGTATTCACAAAAGATAAGGGCTGTCAGTCGAACAAGGAAGGGGACTTTTAAGTGGATCTGAATATTGTAAAGGATTGCGATTTGGAGAGGTATATTACTGATATTATGCTGGATATTGGGGTTCCGGCGCATTTAAAAGGGTATCATTATCTCCGAGACGCTATTTTGCTGTCAGGGAGGGATATGGAGGTGGCAAGCAGTGTGACAAAGCTTCTTTATCCCACCATTGCAAGACATTTTCGGACGACAGGTCCGAAGGTGGAACGCGCGATCAGAAATGCGATCGAGGTTTCCTGGAACAGAGGGAATGCGGAAACATTTGAAAAAGTGTTCGGTTATTCCATGCTGTCCGGGAGAACAAGACCTACGAACAGCGAGTATATCGCGCGGATAGCAGATAAGGTCCGGCTCGATATTAAAGCAATGTGACAGGCAGTGTAACAAAAGTTGGAAGGCCCTTTTTGCGTGAATGAACGGCAGCCGGCGGAGAATTCCTCCGGCTGCTGCCGTACAGACGGCGCCGAAGGCGGCGGGGCGGAAAGATGGAAGAATATGTTGACAGGTATGATTTTGTGTATGCTGGCGGTGTCGTGGGTGACGGGAAGGGGAATCCTGCGGATCCTGTATGGAGAGAAGCGGGAAGCGTTCTGCCAGGCTGATTTTTTTCTGACAGGCTGGGTGGCGCTGATCGGTATGGCGCAGGCGTCGCATCTGCTGGCGGTTTTCGGCCGCCTGTCCCTGCAGGCGTGCACTTTTCTGCTGGGCGGAGCCGTGATCTGCCTGACGTTGGCCATGGGGGCGGTGTCGTTTTTTGCCGGACGCCGCGGGGAAGGGGCGCCCGGGGAAGCGGCGCCCGAAAGGGCATGGAAGAAGCGGCTGCTTCCCGTTTTGCTCCCCGCGCTTGTGTTTCTTACGCAGGCGGTGTTTCTACTGACCCAGAGCGGCGCCTGTCTGACGGGAGACATGACGCTGGAGACGGTGACAAGCTTTTTGGATACCGACGGGATCTATCAGGTCAATCCCCTGACCGGTGCGCCGTACGAAAGCGGTATCCCCTTCCGGTTGAAGATTCTCTGTCTCCCCACGTTTTACAGCGTTCTGTGCCGCGTCTTTTCCGCGCCGCCACAGACGACGGTATGGCAGGCGGTCCCCTGTGTGACGCTGGTCTTAAGCTACGGCGCGTTTTTCTGCGTGGGGAAGGCGCTGTTTCCGGAATCCCGGAAGCGGCAGGCCTGTTTTCTCACGGTGGCGGCGCTTCTTCTCTGGGCGGGCAGTTATGCGCCGGGGATGGACGGGTTTGGGTTGCTTTACCAGGGCTGGCGGGGGGAGACCATCCGGAACGCAGTCCTGCTTCCCTATCTGCTCTCTCTGTGTCTGAGGGGGAAATGGAAATCCGTGCTCCTTTGTATCGCGGCGGAAGCCTGTGTGGTCTGGACCCTGTACGGAGCGGGAGCGTGCCTTTTTGTGGCGGCGGGCCTGGCCGTTTCCCGGCAGGTATGGGACAGGCGGAAAAAACAGACGGAAAAGGAGTGAAAAATGGCGGAACAATTCAGAAATGCATGGCAGCTTGGCTGGCTGAGATTCACAGGAAACGGGAAACTGCCCGCACTGCTGCTGGCGGCGCTTCTGTTTCTCTGGCTGAGCGGCAGCTGGAAGCGGCACCGGGCGTTCTTTTGCTATGCCGCCGTCTCCACATTCCTGTGCATGGTGCCCGTGACCGCCGTTATCCTGATGCGGTATCAGACCAGATTTTACGATTATGAGTGGATCTGGAGCATGGTTCCCATGACCGCCGCGGCCGCCTGGGGAGCGACGGAGTTTCTGGCTCCCCGGCACAACGCGCTTTCATCGTCCCGGACAGGAAAGAACCTGCCGGTCCTTCTTCTGCTGATGGCAGTGCTTGCGCTGTGCGGCGGCCCCTGGCGCAGCGGCGTCGATGCGAAGGCGCAGCGGGAGAGACGAGATCAGGCTGAAAAAGCGCTGTCTCTTGTGACGGAGAGCGGAGATGAAGAGATCTGCCTGTGGGCGCCGAAGGAGATCCTGGAGTCCGCCAGAAGACAGTCCGGTTCCCCGCGCCTGCTCTATGGCAGGAATCTGTGGGAGGAAGCGTTAAACGCGTATTCGTATGATACCTGTTCCGAGGAGATCCGGGAACTGTATCTGTGGATGGAAAATGTACAGCGGGAGGGAACGGCGCAGGTGGACGACGGCGAAGGGGGAGAGCGGCTGATCGCCGGGGAAGACTGCCTGAGGACGGCGCTGGGCGCCGGGGCAAACCGTATTCTGCTGCCGGAGAGGATCGACGGGGAGACGGTGGAAGCATTGGCGCAGCCCCTGCATCTTACCGTGTCCCGGGCGGGCGGATACTATCTTTTGACAAAGTGAGGAACGAGGATGGAGGATCTGGTCAGTGTCATTACACCGGTTTACAATGTGGAAAGGCTGATCGCGGAGACGATGGACAGCGTGCTGGCCCAGACGGATCCGAACTGGGAGCTTCTCCTTGTGGAGGACTGCAGCACGGACAACAGCGTCTCGGTGATCTCGGCGTATCTGGAGGAAAAGAAGGACCCGCGGCTTCGACTGATCCGTCAGCCTTCCAATCAGGGAGCAGCCAGAGCCAGAAACAGAGGACTTCGGGAAGCGCGCGGCAGATATATCGCTTATCTGGACGCGGACGATCTGTGGATGCCGGAGAAGCTGGAAAGACAGCTGCGGCTGATGAAGGAAAAACAGGCGGCTTTTTCCTTTACGGGATATGAGTTCGCCGACGCCGACGGCAGGGGGCTGGGGAAAGTGGTGCGGGTGCCGGAGACGCTGTCCTACCGTCAAGCGCTGAGCAATACCACCATTTTTACGACCACCGTGATGTTCGACACGGACAAGATCCCCAAAAGCAAACTGGAAATGCCGGAGATCAAGAGCGAAGACACCGCGCTGTGGTGGCGGGTGCTGCGGTGGGGTTATACCGCGTATGGACTGGATGAGAATCTCGCCAGGTACCGCCGGCCCGGCCGGTCGCTGTCGTCCAACAAGCTGGAAGCCATCCGGCGGATCTGGAATCTGTATCGGAGAGAAGAGGGCCTTGGAATCGCGGCCAGCGCGCGGTATTTCTGCTTCTGGGCGATCCGCGCCGTCGCAAGAAGGATCTGATCCCTGCCCCGCAGGAGAACCCTGTACGGGGTAGAGTTTGCGTTCGCTCGGGGCAGGGTTTGATTCCGGACTGTACGGAATGGGGAAAATGTGTTATACTTTAAACGGCGCTTCCTCTGTCCTGGAGGCTGGCCGAACCGATGCTGTAAATCGAGAAACCGGAGGAAAATGGCTTGAGTACCGGTACCAATGAAAAAAACATCAGGAAACTTGAAATATTCAAGAGACTGATCAACCTGGGCCTGATCGCCGGCTGCCTGCTTTTGGAGATCGCAGCCTTTGAGTATCACTGGCGGGTCCATTACCAGCCCGGGCTGGTGGAAGACCTGCAGCAGCTGTGGTACAGGGGAAACTGGGCGGAGATTTCTTTTTACGCGGTCGTTCTGATCTTTTTGTCGGCTACTTACGGCGGCACCCGGCTGGGGTATCAGAAAAACGCCGAGATTGTTTTTTCTCAGGTGCTGTCCACCCTGCTGGCAAACATCATTATCTACTGTGAGCTCTCCATTATGGCGCGGCGCCTCTTTGCGCCGGATGCGTTTGTGGCGATGATGGCGGAGCAGACGTTGATCGTCCTGGTCTATATGAATGTGGCCAACCGGATCTACCGGTCTATCTTCCCGCCGAGAAAACTGCTGCTCATCCACGGAGACCGGCCTGTCCAGTCTCTCTGCAGCAAGTTTGAAAGCCGCAGGGATAAGTATATCATCACCAGAACCGTGCATGTGAACCGGGGGTTTCAGGCGGTCTGCAAAGTCATTCTGGAGTCTTACGCGACAGGCGAATGCGACGCCGTTGTGATCGGCGACATCTCGGTGGAAGAAAGAGGACCGCTCCTTAAGTTCTGTTACGGAAGATCCATCCGGGTGTACCTCATACCGAAAATTACGGATGTCATTTTAATGGGCGCGGAAGAGCTCCATGTATTCGACAGTCCCATGCTGCTGACGCGGGAATACAGCCTTACCATGGAAGAGCGGTTTTTCAAGCGCACAATAGACATTTTCTGTTCTCTGCTCCTTCTGATCCTGACGTCGCCGTTCATGCTGGTCACGGCGGCAGCCATAAAGCTTTACGACGGGGGGCCGGTGTTGTACAGACAGGTGCGCTGCACGCGCAACCAGAGGAGATTTTATATCCTGAAATTCCGCAGTATGAGGACGGATGCGGAAAAGGACGGGGTGGCAAGGCTTGCGAAGAAAGGGGACGACCGCATTACTCCCATCGGAAGAGTGATCCGGAAATGCCGGATCGACGAACTGCCCCAGCTGTTCAATATTTTAAAGGGAGATATGTCCTTTATCGGGCCCAGACCGGAGCGGCCCGAGATCATGGAGCAGTATCTGGAAATCATGCCGGAGTTCGCCTTCCGCATGAAGGTGCGGGCGGGACTTGCGGGATTTGCGCAGGTGTACGGGAAATACAATACTTCTCCTTACGATAAGCTGAAGCTGGATCTGACTTACATTGAGAATTATTCCATCTGGCTTGACATTAAGCTGATGATCCTGACGATCAAGGTTCTGTTCTGGCCGGACAGCACCGAGGGGGTCGAGGCGGAACAGATCACGGCTCTGCGTCAGGAGGCGATTTTAAACGAATCGCAGGCAAAAACGGAACCCACAGAGGAGAACGCCGATGAAAGTTGAAGTGCTGGCTTCCGTTATGAACCAGAACCCCGAGACCATAGCAAAGAGGATGCGGCTTGCCTCTGACGCGGTGATTATAAATCAGTGCGACAGGCTGGATTATGAAGAGACAGCGCTGGGAGAACATACCTTACGCTTTTTTTCGTTTCCGGACCGGGGGGTGGGGCGCAGCCGGAATGAAGCGATTCTGCGGGCAAAGGGGGATATCTGCCTGTTCTCGGATCAGGATATTGTATATGAACCGGGCTATGCGGAAAAGATCCTGAAGGAATTTCGCCGCCGTCCCGACGCGGACCTGATCCTTTTTAATATTGCCATCAAAGAGGACCGCAGGACCTATCATATCACAAAGCGAAAAAGAGTCCGCTGGTACAACTGCGGGAGGTACGGCGCGGTGAGCTTTGCCGTGCGCAGGGAAAGCCTGCTTTCGCTGGGCGTTACCTTCTCCCTGCTCTTCGGGGGAGGAGCAAGATACAGCAGCGGAGAGGACAGCCTCTTCCTGAAAGAATTTATGAAAAAAGGCGGAAGAGTCTATACGGCGCCGGTGACCATCGGCCGGGAAGAGTCGGAGAAATCTACTTGGTTTGAGGGGTACAACGAAAAATTTTTTTATGACAGAGGCGTGCTCTACCGGTATCTGTACGGCAGGATGGATGGGATCATAGCGGTCCGGTTTCTCCTTGTACACAGAAAAAAGCTGTGCGGGGAAGCAGGGTTTTTGCAGTGTCTGCGCTGGATGAAAAAAGGGATGGCTTTGCAGAAGCGGGGTACTGCAGGCGGGAACTGAGAACGGAGAACTGGGGGGCGGCCGCGCCGCGTGCGCTGCAGCCGCATAAGCGGGTCAACGAGGTGTGGGTATGAAGGTATTGTGGCTTTGCAACGTAATGGTACCGATGATAGCGGAACAGCTGAATCTGGAAGCGACGAACAAAGAAGGATGGATATCGGGCATCCTGGATGTTGTTCTGAAAAAACAGAAGGAAAACGGGGTGGAACTGTCCATTGCTTTTCCGGCGCCCAAAATTCTGTTCCCGGAAAACCACGAGATCTGCAAAAAGGTGATCCGGCGGGAAGACGCAGTTCTGAACTGTTACGGTTTTTTCGAGGATGTCCTTCATGCCGAGGTTTATAATCCTGCGTTGGAGGACATGATGCGCAAGATCGTGCAGGATGTTCAGCCGGATCTTGTCCATTGCTTCGGAACGGAATATCCCCATACTCTGGCAATGTGCCGGATCTTTCCGGACAGGAAAAGACTGCTGATCGGTCTCCAGGGGATCTGCGCCATGTATGCGGAAGCGTATCCTGCGGATATACCGGATAAGGCGTTTCGGAAAGTGACGCTGCGGGATCACATAAAGAGAGACAGCATGACGGAACAGCAGCAGAAATTTGTCCGGCGGGGAATGATGGAGAAGGAATCTATCGAAATTGCAGGAAATATCACGGGGCGCACGGAATGGGACCGGCTCTGCACCAGAAAATGGAATCAGGACGCCCGCTATTTTAATATGAACGAAATCCTGCGCCCGGAATTTTACAACGCCCAATGGGATCCGGATCGGTGCGTTCCCCATTCCGTTTTTATCAGTCAGGGCGATTATCCCATCAAAGGTCTGCATTATATGCTTCTTGCCATGCCCCTGATACTGGCCAGGTTTCCGGATGCGACCCTGTATGTGGCGGGAAACAGCGTCGTCGGCCACGCCACGCTGAAACAGAAGCTGAAGATATCGGGTTACGGGAAATACCTTCTCAGGCTGATCAGGGAAAACAATCTGGAAAACAAGGTGAAATTTTTGGGCAAGCTGAACGCGGACCAGATGCTGGCGGCTTATCTGCGCAGCAGCCTGTTCGTATGCTGCTCCGCCGCAGAAAATTCTCCCAATTCCCTGGGGGAGGCCATGCTTCTTGGAATGCCCTGCGTCAGCGCCGATGTGGGCGGGATTCCAAGCCTGTTTGTGGACGGCGAAGACGGCATTCTGTATGAGGGATTCCGGATTGGGCAAAGCGCAAGGGGCGCCGGCAGGACGAAGGACGACGACAGGCAGCTGAAGACGGTGGCAAAGCGGCTGGCTGGCGCCGTGACGGAGGTGTGGAAGAATCCGCAGAAGCAGAGCGAATATTGTCAGGGCGCGAGGAAACATGCAAGGCGGACCCACAACAGGGAGATTAATTATATGAAGCTCATGGAAATCTATGCGAAGATTCTTGCCGATGAGCCGCCCGGGGATGAGACAGTATGAAAGTGGTATTTGTGTCAAATTATATCAACCATCACCAGATCCCGTTCTGCAATGAAATGCACCGTCTGTTAAAGGGAGAGTTTGTCTTTATCCAGACGCAGGCCATGGAGGCGGAAAGGGTAAAGATGGGGTGGCATGAGGAAATGAGACCGGCGTACGTGAAATGCTGGTATGAAGAGCCGGAGCGCTGCAGGGAGCTGGTCCTTCAGTGCGGGACGGCTCTGTTCGGCGGGACGGACGACGAAAGCTATATTCAGGAAAGGCTGAGATCCGGAAAGCCCGTGATCCGCATCAGCGAACGCCTGTACAGGGACGGTCAGTGGAAGGCAATCTCTCCCCGCGGACTGCGGAAAAAGTATATGGATCATACCCGCTACCGGAACAGCCGGGTGTATCTTTTGTGCTCAGGCGCTTATGTGCCGTCGGATTTTCACATCGTGAGAGCGTATCCCGGGAAAATGTACTGCTTTGGGTATTTCCCGGAGACGCGCCGGTATGATGCGGAAACGCTGTTCGGAGAAAAAGGCTGGGAACAGCCGGAAGGGATCAAAACGCCGTATCTGCTCTGGGCAGGGCGGATGATCGGCCTGAAGCATCCGAAACTGGCGCTGGAGACGGCGGCGTATCTGAAGGAGAGAAAAATTCCCTTTCATCTGGACATGGCAGGCGACGGAGAGATGCGGCGGGAGATGGAAGAACTGTGCCGCAGGCTTGGCCTGGGGGAGCAGGTTCGTTTTTTGGGTTTTCAATCTCCCGAACAGATTCGCAGCCTGATGGAGAAGGCGGATATCTTCCTGTTTACCAGCAATCGGAAGGAAGGCTGGGGCGCGGTGGCAAACGAGGCGATGAACAGCGGCTGCGCGCTTGTGGCGGACCATATGATTGGCGCCGTGCCCTATCTGATCTGCGACGGCTCTAACGGATTCATATATGAAGACGGAAACAGGAAGGAGCTTTTTGAAAAGGTCCGACGGCTTACGGAGGACAGAAAGCTTTGCCGCACCGTCGGGCAGCAGGCGTATCGTACCATAACGGAAAACTGGAACGCGGAGAATGCCGCGGCAAGGCTTCTTGAGCTGATAGAAAGCCTGACGGGAGGCGGCGAAGCGCCGTCGGTCCCGCGGGACGGCTGCTTTCGGGGGACCCTTTCTCCCTGCTGCCCGGCGCCGCTTCTGACGGAGCGCGCCGCCCGCCGGCTGGTGAAAAAGCAGGGAGCAGATTTTCGGAATGCCGTCAAAACGGCGGAATGAGAGGAACTATGAAGGAGAATCCTGTCATTACAGTGATCATCCCCGTCTACAATATTCTGGACTGCCTGGAGAGATGCGTCCGGTCCGTGACGGCTCAGACTTACAAAAATCTGGAGATCCTTTTGATCGACGACGGGTCTACGGACGGCACGGGAGAGCTGTGCGACCGGCTGGCGCGGGAGGATGACAGGATCCGGGTATTTCACAAGGGAAACGGAGGTTCTTCCTCGGCGAGAAACCTTGGGCTGAGACAGGCGACCGGAGAATATGTGGGATTTGTGGACAGCGACGATTATATCGATCCTGATATGTATGAACGGCTTCTGCGCGCCGTCGCGGACTATGACGTAACCGCGGCGCAGGCGGCAAGGGACGAGATCGACGCGGACGGAAGACGGCTCCCGGATATCTGTGTGCCGCCGTCGGAACCCGAAGTGTGGGAGAGCAGGGATTTTTTCAGAGAACTGCTGCTCCACAGAGGGGACTGTTCTTTTTGCACCAAGCTGCTGAAGCGGGAATTGTTTCAGGACCGTTTTTTCCCGGAGGGGAAGCTGAATGAAGATTTCCGCCTGCTGATACAGATGCTGCCGCAGATCGGACGGATCGTGTCCCTGCCGCAGCAGTGCTATCATGTGTTCTACCGCATCGGGAGCAACTCGCGCAAGGCCGATCCAAACTGCTTTTCCAGAGTTTATGCGGACTGTGTGGAAAACGCGGATCTGGCGCAGGATCTGGCGCGCGGCGACGCGGAGCTTGCCACCGTGGCTTTGCGGTTCGCGGTGTTTCAGCGGCTGGAGTATCTGCTTCATATTCCCATCCCGCAGATGCGAAAAGACAATCAGACATACCGTGAGATCGTCTCTTACCTGAGAAAAAACTGGCTTCGCGCCATGAAAAACCCTGTGTTGACCAAGAAGAACAAGCTGTACCACACGCTGTTTGCTCTTTCCCCCGCGGGAGTGAGACGCGTGCACAGACGGCTTCGGAGTTGTAATTTTACGGACGAAAGTGTATAATAAGCTGTCGGACGGTCAGGATAAAAGAGTAAGAGGTTTGCGTGCTGTGAAGAAGAACAATTTTATGAAAATTCCTGTCAACCGAATTATTGCGCTTCTGCTGATGGATGCGATGTCGGTGCTCGCGGCGGCGTTCGGAGCGCTTTATATCCGGTTTGAATTCAGCTTTTCCGGGATCATGCGGCAGTATCTGGATACATACGAGCATATCATTCTGCCGGATATTCTGTTTGTGGTGCTGTTTTTCACCCTGTGGAAGCTGTATAAGAGCGTGTGGCGTTACGCCAGCGCCAACGAGCTGATCAATATTGTCTCCGCCACCTTCTGCGCAGCAGCGGCGCAGGTGATCTACTGCCACGCCACGTCTCAGAAAATGCCAAAGAGCTATTATCTTCTTTACTGGTTCCTCTTGATGATATTTACCTGCTGCATCCGTTTCGGCTACAGGCTCCTGAGAATTCTGAATAACAAAAGGGAAGCCATCGTAGACAGAAATGACCGGATCAACGCCATGATCATCGGCGCCGGCGCGGCGGGAAACATGATCCTGAAGGAAATCGAGACGAGCCGATACCTGAAGTATCATGTCAGATGCATCATCGACGACCAGCCCGGCTGTCACGGGAAGCTGATGCGCGGCATTCCCATTGTGGGAGGGCGGGATAAGATTCCGGATGCGGTGGGTCAGTACGGCATCGACGAGATCATTTTTGCCATTCCCTCCGCCGACGTACAGACAAGAAAAGAAATATTGGACATCTGCGCCGGCACCGGCTGCCGGCTGAAAACGCTGCCGGGAATGTACCAGCTGATCAACGGCGACGTATCCGTATCCAAACTGAAAGAAGTTGAGATCGAGGATCTTCTGGGCAGAGAGCCCATACGGATCAATACCGAGGAGGTGCTCGGGTACGTAAACGGAAAAGTGGTGCTGGTGACGGGGGGAGGCGGCTCTATCGGGAGCGAGCTTTGCCGCCAGATCGCGTCTCATTCGCCGAAGCAGCTGCTTATCGTGGATATCTATGAAAACAACGCCTATGAGATCCAGCAGGAGCTGATCAGAAAGTATCCGAATCTGAATCTTGTCGTGCTGATTGCTTCCGTGCGCAACACAAACCGGATGAATTATATTTTTGAGACTTACCGTCCCGATATCGTGTATCACGCGGCGGCCCATAAGCATGTCCCCCTGATGGAGACAAGCCCCAATGAAGCCATCAAAAATAACGTATTCGGCACATATAAGACGGCCATGGCGGCAGATCGGTACGGCGCGGACAAGTTTGTGCTGATTTCTACAGACAAAGCGGTCAACCCCACGAATATCATGGGAGCTTCCAAGCGGATCTGCGAGATGATCATTCAGATGATGAATCAGCGTTCCAAGACGAACTTTGTGGCGGTGCGCTTTGGAAATGTGCTGGGAAGCAACGGCAGCGTCATACCGTTGTTCAAACAGCAGATCGCGGCGGGAGGACCGGTGACGGTGACGGACCCGAATATTATCCGCTATTTTATGACGATTCCGGAGGCGGTTTCTCTTGTCCTGCAGGCGGGAGCCTATGCCCAGGGAGGCGAGATCTTTGTGCTGGACATGGGAAAGCCGGTGAAAATCCTGGATCTGGCGAAAAATCTGATCAGGCTGTCCGGATACCGGGTGGGGGAGGATATTGAGATAACGTTTACGGGACTTCGTCCCGGCGAAAAGATGTATGAGGAACTGCTGATGGACGAAGAAGGGCTGAAAAAGACGGCCAACAAGATGATTTTTATCGGCAGACCCATCCGATTTGACCAGGCAGTCTTTGAAAAGCAGCTGGACAGGCTGGCGAAGGAAGTGAAGCAGGAGACGGGGGACGTCCGCAGTCTGGTAAAGGAAATCGTGGAGACATATCATTATGAATAAGGTGTGGAAGAAGGCGATAAAAGCGGGACTGATCCTGCTGTCCGTTCTGGCCAGTGTTAAAATATGCTTTCTCGGACTGGGAGTTGACGAGGAATACGCCGTCACGATGTCCTGCCGCATGGTTTCCGGGGATCGTATGTTCCTGGAGATGTGGGAGCCTCATCAGACTTCCGGTTTCTTAAGCGCGGCGCTTATTCGGCTGTTTTTATTCCTCACCGGAAGAACCGACTATATGATCCTGTATTTAAGAATATGCGGGTGTCTGATTCAGCTTTTGATCGGACTGTTTTTATATTTTACAACGAAGAGATACTTTTCCGACGACATCTGCTTTCTTGCTGCGGTTTTCTTCTGCAATACTCTGCCTAAATGGATTCAGACGCCGGAATTTTCCAATATGCTGATCTGGTTCAGTGTACTGTGCTTTTTATGTCTTTTGCGATATTATGTTCCTGCTTCGGGAAGGAAAGAAGAAAAGGAAACAGGTTCCTGCTTATGGCTGATCCTGGCAGGCGTCAGCCTTTCCGGCCTGATCCTATCCTATCCCTCCTGTATTCTGTCGGTACCTGTGCTTCTGATCGCAATGCGGAAGATCCAATCTCGGAGAAACGGCCGCGCTTACCTGCGTCAGGCAGGCATCTTGCTTGGTACCTGCGCCGCCGCT
The DNA here is from genome assembly GCA_947586055.1 of uncultured Acetatifactor sp. Classification (GTDB taxonomy): domain Bacteria; phylum Bacillota; class Clostridia; order Lachnospirales; family Lachnospiraceae; genus Acetatifactor. Next base: position 53,612 of record CANPXL010000008.1, read on the forward strand.
GGCGCTTTGTATGTTGTTTACTTTTTGGGACATATGTCTTTGGAAGATTTTTTCTACGGCGTATCACAAATGATGCGGGATGGATCTCACAACGAGACTGTCGGAGCTAAAGTATTGGCATGGGGGCAGGAATTATTGCGTTTATGTCCTGTTGTCCTGTTGTGCCTGGGAATAACGGGCTGTCTGTGTCTGTGTTTAAAAAGGCTCAGGTCGCTCAGCGCTTTCCTGACGACGCTGCTTTGCGTCACGCTTTTGCATCAAGTTGTCGTATGGCTGGGGGACAGCCACTATCTGCAGAACCCACTGGTATATTTTTATGTGCTGTTTGCCGCAGGCTTTCTGGTGTATGAACATTATTTCCGGGGTAAAAATACAGTTGAGACATTTTTGTTTTGGGCAGGAACCGTTTTCGGCGGCGCAGTCTGGCTCAGCGCATTGCTGGTTACCAATACAACGATCAGCGTAACGGGGCCTTATTTGATGACTGGCCTGCTCAGCGCCATTTTTCTGCTGGAGAGAAGTTTTTTAGCGGAGTCGGTATCTTGCGAAAGACCGAAATCGGCGTTTGGCATCGGCGGCTGTATCTGTCTGATCGGAGTAACTTTATTTGCAAAGGGATATCTGGTATGTTCAGACGAGGGAGTAAAGGATACTGTCTTCATGGTCAGACAAAAGGTTTTGTATGGACCGGCCAGAGGAATATACTGCCGTTATGTGGAGGGGTATACCCTGAACAGATATGCTGAAATATTGGAGAACGTGTCTGTCGAGGGGAAAAAGGTTTTATATCTGGGGAGACATTCTCTGATCTATCTGTACGGCGGCCAGACCATAAGCAATTATTCTACCATCAGCACGCCTACCTTTGATGACCGCTTATTGGAGTATTGGAACAGAAATCCCGAGAGACGGCCTGAGCTGGTTATTTGTGATATGGGGGAAGAACAAATCAAAAAAATCAGCAATCTTCTGACTTTTGATCAGATGCTGGCTGAAGAAACGATATTGGAGAACATCCCTGAATTTAGAATCTATCAAGTGTCTGAAACGGAGGAATATAATGAGTATAACTGAAAAAATATCCGAAAACCGTTATCGGATCTGGTATGCGCTGTGTTTTTTTGCGCTTGGCGTTATCGACCAGAGAAAAGGAAGCGCGACAGGACAAACACAGATGGCTTTCTCCAACGGCGTTGGGCTTGTTATTGCGGCCATGCTGCTGCCTTCGGTCAGAATGGAAAAATTTCGACAGAAAGTTTATCTGATCTGGTCCATTGCCGCGATACCTCTTGTCGCCGCCGCGGGGATCTGGGGATGGCAGAACAGGATTTACAAGGGACAGTGGGTCGTCGGGGCGCTGAATGTTTTTGTGTGGAGCTATCTGATGATTTATGCAGTGCGGGAGCGGAAGACTCTGCAGATAAAGCATCGGGTCAGGCAGCCGGTATTTTGTCTCATGACGCTGATGTTTCTGCTGATGTTTCTTTCCAGGCACGAGGGGATTCTTCCTTTATGGATGCTTCTGATCTTTGGCGGTTTCCTTTGCATCGGCGTACCAGAAAAACGGAGAGAAGACTTCGCGCTGGGACTGATGAACGGAATCATCCTTTGGTTTTTTGTGCAGCAGTCTGTTGCGTTTGGATTTCGGCCTTATGACCTGAATCCGCGCTACAGGGGACTGTATAAAGGCGTAACGCCTAACGGCGTTTTTTATATGCTCACCTATTGCGCTTTTTTATGCAAATGGATCTGGGCCAGAGAGCGGAAAAAAAGACGTCCCTTGGTATGGTTCTATTTTCTGATGTCGGCTGTAAGCATCAGCTTCCTGCTATTTACGGGAGGGCGTTCGTCTCTTTTTGGAGCCGCGGCTGCAACCATTCTGATTTATAGTCTGTATGATATCGTATGGAAAAAAAGTTTTGGCGGATGGCTGCGCCACGGCGTTTTGCTGTGCCTTTTGGTTGTTTTAACGTTTCCGGCGGTATATGGAGGCATCCGGTATCTGCCGACAATTCTCCATCATCCTGTCTTGTTTGAGGGAGAGTATTCGGAAACAGGAAGCGTACGGTCCTTTGACCCATGGGACAGCGAACGGTATATCACCTTTGAGAAAGCGGTAGATGCAAACATCGGGCGCATTCTGGATCTTTTGGGGATCGATCTGAAAAAGATACGAAACCGGATTTCGGCGAATTCCTGGGTGTTAAAGGTGTATGCCAGTGAGCCGGCCGCGCCGGGAAGCGATCCGGAGCATCCGTATGTGCCTGTAGATCAGAATCCTAATTCATTTGAAGTACGGAAATTGATCTATCAATACTATTTTGAACGTTTGAACCTTGAGGGGCATTCTATCGGGGACAGGGAATTCCAGTTTACAGCCAGAGTGCGGTTATCGCATACCCATAATCTGTTTCTTCAGATGGCCTTTGACTATGGAGTGATCGTGGGCGCATTGTTTTTGGTACTGATCTTATACTGTCTTTGGCGGCTGATCAGGCAGTCGCTTTCCCTGGGAGTTATCTCCGGGCATTGGATCTTTCCCGCCGTTTTTACCGCAATCCTCTGTTATGGGCTGACGGAGCTGGCGCTGAACGATGGAATGATTACGTGGTCTTTGCTTTATCTTGGCTGCTGCGTGGCGGGAATGACAGATTGCAGGGAAGTAAAATCCTGATTTATTTGGGCCTTTCTTTTTTGCACTGAATTAGTTATAATATACGAAAAGAAGCTGTCCTGTACATCGGCCTTTAATTGAGTACATTATAGCATATCTGCCGGAAGGGAAATTTATTCGTAAAAAAGCAAAATGGGCTCAGGACGCGCGATGTGGGTGCGGATAACTTCCCGAAAAGGCTGGATGGCCATGATACGAGATAAAAGCAAAATTACAGGAAGTTAGAATATATTATTTTTTGTAGAGGAAACGGGTAAATTATGGATAAGAAAGCAATTATGTCTGACCCAAGATTTGCAGGAATTGTGCCTTTTAAAAAGAAAATATGGTTGTCTTCACCAACTATGCATGGTGAGGAACTGGAGTATGTTCAAGAGGCAATCGAAACCAATTGGGTGAGTACAGTTGGTGAAAATATAGATGAACTGGAAAAGATGGTTGCCGAGTATCTTGGAATGAAACATGCGGTGGCTTTGTCTTGCGGAACAGCGGCTTTGCATGTATGCATAAAGCTTGCGGCGGAGCGGATTAATCCGGGAGCGCTTCCGGGAAACAGCCTCAGTGGACAGAGAGTGTTCTGTTCGGATATGACCTTTGATGCCAGTGTAAATCCTGTTGTTTATGAGGGAGGTATACCTGTCTTTATTGATACGGAAACGGATACCTGGAACATGGATCCATTAGCACTGGAGAAGGCTTTTGAAATATATCCGGATGTAAAGCTGGTAGTGCTGGCACATCTCTATGGTGTTCCTGCTAAAATGGATGAAATATTGAAGATATGCAGAGAACATGGTGCATTGATCGTAGAAGATGCTGCGGAGGCGTTGGGTGCAAGATATGATGGGAAGATTGCTGCAGGAATGTGTGGCAGTTTTGGAGACTTTTCGGCCATAAGTTACAATGGCAATAAAATATGCACTGGCAGTTCGGGGGGGATGTTTGTAACAAATAATAAAGCGGATGCGGAGAAAGTTCGTAAGTGGAGCACACAAAGCAGGGAAGCCGCTCCTTGGTACCAACACGAGGAATTGGGTTACAACTATCGTATGAGTAATGTCATTGCGGGTATAGCAAGAGGCAATATGCTGCACATCAAGGAGCATATTGCGCAAAAAAAGGCAATTTACGAGCGGTATAAGAAAGGATTGAGAAATTTGCCGGTGTCGGTCAATCCCTTTGAAGATAAGAGTGTGCCAAATTATTGGCTGACATGTCTTGTGATTAATGAGGATGCGATGTGCAAACAGGTCCGAGGGGAGAAAGATTATTTGTATATAAGTGAATCTGGTAAAAGCTGCCCTCAGGAAATTTTAGATGTTATTAACGTGTTTAATGCGGAAGGTCGTCCCATTTGGAAGCCAATGCACCTGCAGCCGCTTTACCGTATGAATGATTTTATTGTAAGAGACGGCAATGGCAGAGCCAGAAGCAATGCCTATATTGAAGGGCGTGGACCGGATGTTGGAGCGGATATATTTGACAGGGGGGCATGTTTGCCAAGTGATAATAAGATGACAGAAGAGGAGCAGGATGGTATAATCGAACTTATAAATAGGTGTTTTGATAATGTGAAATGTTTATAATAAGATCAAGAAGAGGAATGTTGTGTATAAACGTATTATAAAAAGACTGCTGGATGTTTTATTTTCCGGTGTAGCGTTAATAATCTTATCACCTGTATTGCTTGTGGTATCTGTGCTGATTTACTTAAAACTTGGCTCACCTGTTATTTTTAAACAGGAACGTCCCGGCTACAAAGGCAAAATATTCAGAATGTATAAATTTCGTACTATGCTTGACCCACAAACGAGAACAGGAAAGAAGCTTACAGATACTGAAAGACTGGAATGTATAGAAAAAGGTATAGATATTCTTTCTGACGAGGAGAGATTAACTAAATTTGGCAGGTTTCTTCGGGCTACATCTCTGGATGAAATCCCGGAACTTTGGAATATATTCAGAGGAGATATGAGTATTGTCGGTCCCAGACCACTGGCGACTATTTATCTTCCATATTATACCAAAGAAGAAATGAGAAGACACGATGTTAAGCCAGGCCTGACGGGAATGGCGCAGGTACATGGTCGTAATTCCGTATCGTGGGAAAAAAGATTTGAGTTAGATGTATATTATGTTGACCATTGCTCTTTGCTGCTTGATATCAGGATTATTATTCAAACGATAGCAGTTGTATTAAGACGTGATAATATTGGACAGGGTGAGGAGAGACCGGAGTCTTTTAGTACGGTGCGCCAGCGAGAATGGGAGGAGGAAAAGAAAAATGATACGATTAAGGGAAATTGAAAAAAGAGATTTGGATAAAATAAAGATGTGGCATAATGATCTTAAGCTTTCGGAAAACCTGGGGGGGTATACAGATTTGTCAACGATGATGTAGAAAAGAATTGGTATGAGCAATATCTGAGCACAAGAAACAGCAATGTACGTTGTGCTATTTTGCGTGATGAAGAACTTGTAGGCTGTGTATACCTTTTAAATATAGACGGCATAAATCGATGCGGTGATTTGCATATTATGCTTGGAGATGAGCGTTACCGCAGACAAGGCATAGGGACGTATGCTGTCAGAACAATGATAAATCACGCATTTTATAATCTTAATTTGAGAAGGATACAGTTGGAAGTATTGGCGACGAATACAGCTGCTCAGGCACTGTATTTAAAAGTTGGATTTTTGCAGGAAGGAATAAAAAGGAAGGCAGTTTATAAAAACGGTCAGTATGTAGATGAGATATTGATGGCGCTAATAAAAGATGACTGCAGCTGATTGACATGTGCTGATACTCTTTTCTATCAACACATGTCTGATGGCTGTGTTGGTGGAAAGGAGAAATTGCGATGAAAAAGGTTCTGATTTTTGGAGCAACGGGTAATGTCGGTTCTTATGTAACTAAATATGCGTCTGAGTTTCTGCCGGAGAAGGGATATGAAGTAATAGCTACCGGCAGGAGGAATACAAATGTATTTGATCAGTTCGGTGTGAAGTTTATTCAGGTGGATATGCTTAATAAGTCAGATTTTGACAGACTTCCACAGGACGATATTCATGCAGTTATTTTACTGGCTGCCACCATTCCGTCATATATGGACGATTACAGCGGTGAAAAATACCTTAATACAAATATTATGGGAACTTATAATGTATTGGAATATTGCCGAAAGGTTAAGGCGGATCGCATTCTTTTCAGCCAGACGGTATTTGATATCAGCCTGTATGCGTTGGAGAATGCGGATCGTGTTTTGGATCCGCATTTGCCCCCCAATTTTAGCTACAGTGGTGACCATGCCATGTACGTTATTTCAAAAAATACAGCGGTAGAAATGATGAAACATTATCTTGCCGAGTACGGCATAAAATATTTTATTTTTCGCTTTCCTACTATCTATGAGTACAGTACATTTCAATATTACTATCCTAACGGCGTAAAGACGATGCGGCCATTATATAAGCAAATAAACCGTGCAAAAAACAGTGAACCGTTGGAACTGTGGGGGGATCCAAATTACGCAAAGGACATGGTACATGTATATGATTGCGCGCAGATGCTGTGCAAGGCTTGTCTGTTTAACGGTAAGGATCACGAAATATATAATGTTGGCACTGGGATTCCGGTGACCCTTCTTGAACAATGTCAGGCAATTATTGATGTTTTTTCTCCAAAAGAAAATCCGTCCACGATTGAGTATCATCCAGGAAAGAGTGGTGGTGGTTTTCTGATGGATATTACAAATGCAAAAGAGGATTTGGGGTATGAACCAATCATGGATGTTCATAAGCTGTTTGAAGATTACCGATATGAAGCGCAATTTGATCGTTTCAAAAGTCTTAGAGGAGTATAAAAAATATGGGGGAAATCGGGAGCGAATTCTGGGATGTCCCAATGTCAAAAGAAAAGAATAATATTTTTCCGGATTCTGCTCAATGGTTTCTATCAGGTAGAAGTGCACTGACTGGTATTATCAGAAAAATAAAAGATAAAAGGAATATTCATACTGTTTCAATGCCATCCTGGTGTTGTGATAGTATGATCATCCCTTTTTTAAGAGAAAAAATTGAAGTTCAGTTTTATCCTGTATACTGGGAAAAGGCACTTGTTCAGGAAATAAATAAGGACAGTGATATTGTTTTTGTAATGGATTATTTTGGATACACATCGAATTATACCATATCTCATCCCTGTGTGATTAGAGATGTAACACATTCGATTTTTTCGCATCAGTATGATGATGCAAAATACTATTTTGGTTCACTTCGGAAATGGTGCGGTGTAAAGACCGGAGGTTATGCATGGGATATTAAAGCAGAAACAGTGGCGGCGGATCAGTATTTTATAAATATGCGTACCATGGCGATGCAAAGAAAGAAAATGTATCTGTCAGGTAAAATCAGAGAAAAAGATTACTTAACAATATTTAATGACGCAGAAGAGCGTTTGGATAATTTAGAAGGTGTTTTTGAAGCAGATGGGAAAGATGTTGAGATTGCACAGTACCTTGATGTCAGTCATATTCGGGAACAACGCAGAAATAATGCCGTAATACTTATGAATGCATTTGCTGACTGCCTTTTGTTTCCCGATTTGTCTGAAAATGATTGTCCCATGTTTGTTCCCATTTTGGTAGCGGATGGAAAACGAGATCAGCTTCGTCAATATTTAATCAAGCAGGGAATATATTGCCCCGTTCATTGGCCTGTAAGTCAATATCATAGGTTAAATGAACAAGAGAGAAAAATATATGACAACGAACTGAGTCTGGTCTGTGACCAGCGTTATGATAAAAGAGACATGCTCAGAATTGTTGAAGCAGTAAAGAATTTTCAGGAGGAAAAATGATTAATGCTTTCGATTTTTACATTGGAACAGGCAGAACAGTGGGATACCATTGTCTGCTCTTTTTCTCAGTACGACGTGTATTGGCTTAGTGGTTATGTTAAGGCGTTCAGGCTGCATGGTGATGGCGAACCGTTGCTTTTTTACTTTGAAGGAGATTCCGCAAGAGGAATTAATGTAGTGATGAAACGCGATATCTCCGAAGAACCTGATTTTTCAAAAAGGATTCAGAAGAAATCTTTTTTTGATTTTACATCTCCCTATGGCTATGGAGGCTGGTTGATTGAAGGTGTGGAAACAAAAGAATTATTTAAGGCATATCAAGAGTGGTGTATTGAGAATAATATTATATCGGAGTTTATTCGATTCCATCCGGTTATAAAAAACCATCAACAATGCGCTTCCTTTTATGCTGTCATTCAACTTGGTGAAGTTGTACACATGGATTTATCTTCGCCGGAAATAATATGGAATAATATTACAAGCAAAAATAGAAATGTTATCCGAAAGGCCATAAAAAATGATGTAAAAATATATAATGGCCGTTATCCGGAAATTTTTGATGCTTTTCGCAAAATATATAATGCGACAATGGATAAAGACAATGCAAAAGATTATTATTATTTTGAGCCAGAGTTTTATGAGTCAATACTGGATGATTTGCCCCAAAATGCGCAGGTATTTTATGCAGTTCAGGGCAGCAAGATCATCGCAGCAAGTATCATACTTGCCGCCAATGGAAGGATGAATTATCATTTATCCGGAAGTCTGCGGGAATATAGTTCTCTGGCAGCTACAAATTTATTGCTTTATAAGGTTGCGTTATGGGGATGCGCCAATGGTTACAGATCTCTTTATCTGGGCGGAGGTGTGGGATCTGGAGAAGACAGTCTGTTTAAGTTTAAGCGTGCATTTTATAAGGGAGAACTTAATCATTTTTTTATTGGAAAGAAAGTTTATAATCAGGAAAAATACTGTGAATTATGCTTAATGAGAAAAATGGAGCCTAATATGGATGGATTTTTTCCAGCATATAGAGCATAGATCTGTAGATAACCATTATTCACGAAAAGGGTGGTTTTGTGATGAATATTTTATTTTTAAGTTTGTTCTCATTTCATTCCATAAATGACAGAGGAATATATCCTGATTTGCTTCGGGAGTTTAAAAAGAATCATCATATTATTTATATTCTTTCTCCAATTGAGAAGAGCCTTGATAAAAAAGAGTTGATTATTTGTGAAGAAAATTTAAGAATTGTGCGCGTGGCAACTGGTAAGATACAAAAAACAAATATTATACAAAAGGGTATCAATACACTGCTTATAGAGAAGAGATTTATCAAGGCAATTAGAAAAAATTTTTCGACGGTAAGATTTGATTTGGTATTGTATACTACACCTCCAATTACGTTTGCCAATGTTGTCAAGTACATAAAAAAGCGTGATAATGCAAAGACTTACCTGATGCTTAAGGATATTTTCCCTCAGAATGCTGTAGATATTGGCATGATGAGCAGTACAGGCTTTATGAGTCTGCCCTATAGGTATTTTCGAGTAAAAGAAAAGAAACTATATGCCATTTCTGACCGAATTGGATGTATGTCTCCGGCAAATGAGACATTTATTATTGCACATAATCCTGAAATTCCTGTTGAAAAAGTAAAACTATGCCCAAACTGTATTGAAGTACATGACTTGAGTCTTACCAGTTCTGAACGTGATAAAATACGTAAAAAATATGAACTTCCATTAGACAAAAAGATATTTGTGTATGGTGGCAATCTTGGGAAACCGCAAGGAATTTCGTTTATAATAAAATGTCTGAAAACACAGATTGACAATCCGAATGTATTTTTTTTAATTATTGGCAGTGGTACGGAATATGGAAAACTGCAAGGGTTTTTTGATGAAAACAGACCCTGTAATATGAGACTGCTGGGGAAAATGTCAAAAGAAGATTATGATAATATGATAGTATCTTGCGATATTGGGCTTATCTTTTTGGATCATAAGTTTAAAATACCGAATTTTCCCAGCAGAATTTTAAGTTATATGCAGGCCGGTCTGCCAGTCCTTGCGTGTACCGATCCCAATACTGATATCGGTAGAATCATTGTTGAAGGTGGTTTTGGTTGGTGGTGTGAAAGCGATGATGTAGAGAAATTTGTTGAGATTGTCGAAAAAATAATAAATGAGAATTTAAGGGCTATAGGAAAGAAAGGATTTCAATATTTGAATAAACATTGGAATGTCAAGGAGCAGTATTTTCAGATAATTAAGGAAATAGGCATGATATAATGCAAATAGATTTTACTGTTGTTAAACTATTGCCGGGCCTGTTATCTGCAGGAGCAGCGAGAGTTCATGGATGAATCTTTTCAAATCTTAACATCTGTTTATTGCAATTGAATATTTTTACTATTTTGGCAATACCTTCTGAAACTCAAGCAAGAAAAGTATTGAATTTATTATAAAGAACCGATATACTATTCTAGTATAAGCAGGGTAGTGTATTCCATATTAAATAAAATTGTCTTATACTTTGGATGAATTAGAATATGGGGCTTATATCAGGTAAAGTATATGAAAATTTTGCAGATAAATACTATTTATAAATATAAGAGTACCGGCAGGACGTGTTGGGAAGTAGAAAAGGCGTTGGAAGCTCAAGGACATCATTCGCTTACGCTTCATCAAGTCGGGGACACGACAGACACAAAGCATAGCTATGTGGTGAACAGTAAATGCGGATATTATTTTCACAAGTTAATGTCCAGACTGACAGGACTTGATGGATATTATTCTTTCTTTGCGACCAGACGTGCGTTAAAGGTGATTCAAAGGTACGAGCCGGATATTATACATCTGAGAAATTTGCATGGCGGCTACCTTCATCTGCCAACGCTTTTTAAATTTTTGGCTCGATACAACAAACCTGTAGTTTATAATTTGCATGATACATGGGCATATACAGGGAAATGCCCGGGATATGAGAATGTGCACTGTGATAAGTGGAAACGAGAATGTAAGAAATGTCCACAGTGGAAAAAGTATCCTAAAAGTTACTTCTTTGATAGAAGTAATAAAATCTTTCGAGATAAAAAACGTTGGTATTCCGGCATTAATAATATGACCGTTGTCGGTGTATCAGATTATATGAAGACAGAGAGTTTACAGTCAGCGCTATTTCAGGGGAGAAGAGTAGAGAGAATTTATAACTGGATTGATCTTGACAGCTTTCGACCGTATGATGAAAAACAGAATAAGGAGACCAGGGAAAAATATGGATTGAGTGACGGTTTTCTTGTAATAGGTGTTTCTTCATATTGGAAGAAGAATACGGAATATGAAGAAATCTGTGCTCTTGCAAAAGAACTTGGGGAGGAGGCGCATGTATGTCTGGTGGGCGGCGTAGATATCAAGCTTCCCCATGCAAATATGTATCATATTCCCAATTTGGATTCCATGGAGGAATTGGCCAGAATATACTCAAGTGCAGATGCCTTTGTAAGTACGTCTACTACTGAATCATTTGGTAAAGTTGCGGCAGAAGCTCTTGCCTGTGGCGTACCGGCCGTTGTGTATGCCTCTACAGGCATAAAGGAGATTCCGGGCAGTGATTGTGGCGGTATAGTGGACAAGCATGATATAATGAAAATGAAAGAGAAACTTCTGGAGATTAAAGAGAAAGGGAAAAAATGCTATATTTCTGCATGCAGAAAAAGAGCAGAGAAGCTTTTTAATTATATGGAAAATGCAAAACAACTGATTAATTTGTACTATAATATCCTGGGCATAAACAATAAATGAAGATCAGATGTGTTATTAAAGATAAGAAATGTATTATTGAAAAACATTAAGGAACGCAATATGGTCAGGAAGGAATAAGAACTAGTGTACTTGATAATGAGTGGGATTACAGCACTGTTTGCTGTGATGGGATATTTAAACAGAAAGGCTGATAAAAAGCTCTTCTGTATAGAGCTGTTGCTTATGGGAGCAATGTTATGCCTGAGATATGGTCAGGGAACTGACTACTTTGGATATGAAGTAAATTATTCTCTTGTTCCGCAAAATTTAGACATCCACTTTTTATTACATAATGGAGTTCATGGAGAAATTGGATACACGTTTGTAGTAGAGATATTCAGAATGCTGAAAGCACCTTTTCCGGTGTTTGTGGCAGTTTGGTCTCTGGTCATGATGCTCATGACATATTATGGGATTAAAAAGTATGGAGGGGTAAAGACAATTGCCGTTTTGTTATTGTACCCCACATATTATCTTACCTTTTATTATGCCGTGCGTCAGGGATTTGCATTAGCATATACATTGTGCTTTGTTTTGCCGGCATATTTGAAAGATGAAAAAATCAAATGCATGTTGTTGGTATGTATTGGGGCGACCATTCACAAATCGTTGATTATTTTACTGGTTCCGGTTTTGGTTGAAAGGATTGTAAAGAAGCATGAAAAGGAAATGATTATACTGGCCGTGCCGGCTGGAATGGCGTTTGGCCTTTTTTTAAAAGAAACCGGTTTTCAAATGAGTTATGTGCATTTTGATCCCAGTTTAGGCGCTATAATATTGAGAATAATATTGTTTATCGCGATTGCCCGCCTGTACCGGTTTTCAGGAAAACAGGATGAAATAAACGACAGATTATATAGTTTTTATTTAGTAGGATTTTGCATTTATCTGGTTTTATGCCCTGTGGCATTTATCTCGCACAGGGTAACAGCGTATATGAAAGTTTCTGAAGTTATTCTTTTTTCCAGGCTGCTGAGGAAACAGAATGACATTATGTATATAAGAAGGGCCTTCACTGTATTAAAAGGACAAGTATGTTTATTGATTATAGCAATATGTATGGTAGAAGGCGCGAAAAACATAAACAGCTACATAGGGCAAGGGGAGTATTATTCCGGAATATATTTTTATAATTATCCTTATGTATCCATATTTAACAAGAAAGACATATATAAATACAGAGAGAATGGATTTATTGACAAGTTTCCGCAGGTATTTGATTATGAATGATAAAAGATACATTAATAGTATTATAGGAATGAAACTATGTCTTGTATTATGGAAGATTAATAAGCAGGACAATGTTAAAGATAGTTTATTATTGCGTGAGGGAAATGCAGTATGAAGAAATGTTTTTGCGATCTGTCGGGGAAGAAAGTGCTTGTGACAGGAGCCGCTGGATTTATAGGAGCAAATTTGTGCACACGGATCTTTATGGAATGTGATGATGTAACCATCATTGGTATTGACAATCTAAATGATTATTATGACGTGTCGCTCAAGATGTGGAGACTGAACCAAATTAAGAAACTTTGTACTAATAAGACTGAACAATTTATTTTTTATGAGGGAAATATTGCGGATAAAGGCTTTATGGAAGATATTTTTCACACATACAAACCGAACATAGTGGTTAATATGGCGGCCCAAGCCGGTGTGAGATACTCCATAACAAACCCTGATGCGTATATGGAAAGCAACGTTACTGGTTTTTACAATATTTTAGAATGCTGCAGGCATAGCTATGATGCTGCGTTTGAGAAATATCAGGGAGTTGAACATCTGGTATACGCGTCTTCATCTTCCGTGTATGGTTCAAATAAAAAAGTACCATATTCCACATCTGATAAAGTAGACGATCCTGTATCCCTTTACGCGGCTACAAAAAAGACGGATGAGCTATTGGCGCATGCATATAGTAAATTGTATGATATACCGACCACAGGCCTGAGATTTTTTACTGTGTACGGACCTGGAGGGCGTCCGGATATGGCATATTTTGGATTTACAAACAAATTTATTAAGGGCGAACAAATACAGATTTTTAATTATGGAAATTGTAAAAGAGATTTTACTTATATAGATGATATTGTAGAAGGTGTGTTAAGGGTGATGAAAGGGGCGCCGCAAAGGGATATTGGAGAAGATGGGTTGCCGGTACCGCCGTATGCGCTATATAATATCGGAAATTCTCATCCTGAAAACTTGTTGGATTTCATAAATATTTTGCAGGAGGAATTGATTTCAGCGGGTGTTTTGCCTGAGACTTATGATTTTGAAGCGCATAAAGAATTTATTGCCATGCAGCCAGGCGATGTCCCGGTAACTTATGCGGACACAACAGATTTAGAAACGGACTATGGATTTAAACCGAACACGACATTGAGAGACGGGCTGAGAAACTTTGTCAGATGGTATAAAGAGTTCTATTTGGTGAAAGCATAAAAATGGAGGAAGCACATACATGAACAGGCGAATTGCCGTAGCGGGTGCCGGATATGTAGGATTATCATTAGCGGTGTTGCTGGCACAGCATAATGAAGTAGTGATAGTGGATGTTTTAAAGGCAAAAGTAGATGACATAAACCGCAGAAGGTCGCCCATTCAGGACGAGTATATTGAAGAATATTTGTCAACAAAAAAACTAAATCTGTCGGCTACCGTTGAGGGTGAAAAAGCATATCGGGATGCTGAATTTATCATTATTGCGGCGCCTACGAACTATGACAGTAAGAAAAACCATTTTGATACGTCGGCTGTAGAAGCTGTTATTGAACAGGTGATAGCTGTGAATTTTAAAGCTATTATGGTAATAAAGAGTACAATTCCGGTTGGATATACAGAATCTGTAAGAAAGAAATATAATACCTCAAATATTATTTTCAGCCCGGAATTTTTAAGAGAGTCGAAAGCTCTTTATGATAATTTGTATCCGTCCCGAATCATAGTGTCAGTTGATGAGGACGATGAATCTTTGGTAAATGGAGCACACGATTTCGCGGATTTACTTAAGGAAGGGGCTGTAAAACAGAATATTGACGTGTTATTTATGGGGTTTGCAGAAGCGGAGGCAGTAAAGCTTTTTGCAAATACATATCTGGCCTTAAGGATATCTTATTTTAATGAATTGGATACGTATGCGGAACTGAAAGGATTGAATACACAGAATATTATTGACGGCGTGTGTCTGGATCCCCGCATAGGGAATTATTACAATAATCCGTCATTTGGCTATGGTGGGTACTGTTTGCCTAAAGATACAAAGCAGCTTCTGGCTAATTATGAAAACGTTCCGCAGAATATGATGACGGCTATAGTGGACTCAAACAGAACACGTAAGGATTTTATTGCGGACAGAGTACTTGAAATGGCAGGGGCGTATGAAGCCAATGATCAGTGGATGCCATCAAAGGAAAAGGAAGTCACGATAGGGGTTTATCGACTGACCATGAAAACAAATTCTGACAATTTTAGGCAGAGTTCTATTCAGGGAGTTATGAAGAGGATAAAAGCCAAAGGCGCGACAATAATTATTTACGAACCTACGCTTGAAGACGGAAGTACTTTTTTTGGGAATCGGGTCATAAATGATTTAAACAATTTTAAACAATTGAGCCAATGCATTATTGCCAACAGGTATGATGAGTGCTTAAATGATGTGAGAAGTAAAGTGTATTCAAGAGATTTATATGGCAGGGATTGAAGAATATGAAAAATATAAACTCTGAAATTAATATAGAGAGAGTTACTCCCGGAGATGGACAGTTTTTCTTTGGTTATTATGATCTTTCGCCAGAAAGTCCGGATGGGACAAAAATATTATGTAATAAAGCGCCTTTTATTGATAGAATGCCGCGAGCCGCAGATGAGCTTGAGATAGGATATATTGACGCGAGAACGTTTGAGTATACAGTTATTGGAAAAACATCTGCCTGGAATTTTCAGGAGGGGTGCAGACTGCAGTGGCTGGATGACGAACGGGTTATTTACAATATAAGAGATGGTCATACATTTAAATCAGAGGTTTTTGATGTGGTACAGCGCAGCTCAATAAGAATATATGATATTCCAATATACAGCGTTGCTAAAGGATTTGCGCTTTCATATAGTTTTACAAACAACAAATATGATTATGCGCATACAGAGGACGAATGGTCTCAGGATCCGTATAAAGACGGCGTATATCTTTTGAATCTTGCCAATGGTACATACAATCGAATCATATCGAATGATACGCTGGATAGTTTTGCAGGAATCAAAAATTCCAACGGCCATGTGGAATATTGTGTTTTTAATCCGAAAGGAGATAAATTCTATCTGTATTATAGATGGGGCGATAGATGGGGCGAAAATAATAATGCTGCGTATACAATGGTATGTGTTTCGGATTTAAACGGCAATGTGACTGTGCTTCTAAAAAGCAATTTTATATCTCACGCCGGTTGGTGCGGAAATGAAAAGATATCAGCATGGGGACGGCTGCCCAACAGAGTGAACGCTGTACAGAACAATTCTTTTTTTAGAAATACGGGCTTATGGAAAATAGCTGTCAGTGTATTTCATCATATAGTAAAGAGTTCAAAATATCGGCAGAAACTTACCAATGATGCCTATATTATGATGGATTTGATAAGCGGCGAGAAATGTAAAATAGAAAACAGTTGTTTTACCAGCGACGGCCATTGTACGTGGTCTTCAGATGAAGCTTTAATGCTCACAGATACTTATCCGGATAAGAATGACAGGAGACACCTTATGATATACGATATGAGTAATGATAAGGTTTATCTGCTTGGTATGTTTTATTCTTATCCTGAAAAAATGAAAGAAAAGAATGTTTCATGGAATTTCAGTGCAATGCGGTGTGATCTGCATCCCAAATGGGGGCGGGGAAAAAAGTATATTTATTTTGATTCTGTCCATGAAGGATACAGAGGATTATATCGAATAGACATTTCAAACAGATTGGAGGACAATTCAGGTGAGTAATCGATATGAAGATTTTTATTCGGAACAGTATAAGGCAGACGTGTACGGTAATACAACGGAGATGCAGAATCACGCGTTTTATAATGTACTTAAAAACTGGTTAGGACAGCACGAAGAGTACAGAGATAAAAAATTCCTTGAGGTGGGAAGCGGCAGGGGCGCCTTGCAGGATGTTGTCTGTGATTACACAGGAATTGATTATGCAGATAGTGTCGAAAAGTATTATCATAAGCCGTTTTACTGTGGAAGTGCGGAGGAGATGCCTTTTGAAGATAACAGTTTTGATGTTGTATGGAGTTATGCCGTATGGGAACATATTCCGAATCCTGAAAAAGCTTTTTTGGAAGTGATACGTGTACTTAAGGGGGGGTATTTTATCTTTTGTCCGGCGTGGCATTGTCGTCCTTGGTTTGCAAAGGGTTATCAGGTTAGACCGTACTCGGATTTTAAATTTTTCGGAAAGCTGTACAAGTTTTTTATTCCGTTGTTTGAATGGCTGCCACTTCGGATGTCTGTTATGCTTGTAAAGCGTATTTTAATATATATTAGATTTTTGGTGAAAAGAAAAAATTTCCCGCTATATTATAAAAAGTTAAAGGCAAACTATGAGGTGTTTTGGCAGTCAGACTCAGATGCCTGTAACAATCTGGATCCGTTTCCCGTGATTCTGTGGTTTGAAAGCCGAGGATGTAAGTGTACGTCTCATCCGACGAGACTAAAGCAGTTTTTGTGTAGAACAGGAACAATTGAATTGAAGGTGGAAAAAATTGTGTAGTGAAAAAGAGAAAATAAAGGTATTGGCTATTTTTAAGGCTCCTGCGCCGTATGTTGATCCGCTTTTCCGACTATGGGCAACGCATCCTAAAATAGATCTTGTTGTTGCTTATGGTGTAAAAACAACAGATGGCGAAACCTATTATAATGCGGCTACAGGAAAGAATATTTCCTGGGGGACAAGATTATTGCAAGGGTATAAATATCTGTTTTTTGGAGACAAAATGGAAGCTCTTGGCAAAAGTGATTTGAAAATTTATGGCCGCAAGATAAAAAAATATATACACAACAATTCTTTTGATGTTATTCTAATGGGAAGCAGCTATTGGTCTCCCATGACATGGAGAGCCATACGTCAGGCGAGGAAAGAGAACATCCCTATTGTGACGAGGATGACGGTAGAAGCGGAGCGTAAGAGAAGCGCCGGTATATTGCTGGTTAAGAAATTTTTGGTTGGCAGATATTGCAGGGAAATGTCTGCCGGAGTATATGAATGCAGACAGCAGAAAGAATATCTTGAATATTATGGGATGAGGGAGAAAAGTTTATTTTCCGCTCCGTGTGCGGTAGACAATGATTATTTTATTGCTCAATATAAAAAATATGACAAAAATATATTACGAGTTGAACACGGTATTCCTGAGGGAGCGATCGTGTTTGTTACAACAGGGATGCTGGTTCCAAGAAAACGCCAAAAAGATGTTATACAGGCATTGAAAATTTTAAAATCAAAAGGGTTAGAACCCTATTATATTATGGTGGGAGATGGAATTGACAGGGATAGTGTTGAGGATTTAATCAAGCAGAATAATTTAAAGAATACTTTTGTTACCGGACAGCTTCCTCAGAATGAAATGAGTAAGTATTTAAGAATGGCGGATGCCTATATATTGCCGTCACAAAATGATGCATCGCCTAAAGCTTTGAATGAAGCGATGAATTTTTCTTTGCCGATTATTATTACGACAGGGGTGGGAACAGCAGAAAATTTGCTGATAAACGGAAAAAATGGATATATTTATCCGGTTGGAGATGTATGTAAATTAGCAGATGCCATGAAACAAATTATTGAAAGAACAGACAGGATTCAAATGGGCGAGATGAGCAGGGAAATTGTGGAGTCATGCAATTATGGCCGTATTATTGAAGGATGGATGAAGGCCGTTGAGTATGCAATAGATTGCAAAAAGGATAAGAAAAAATGAATCCATTGCGTCATGTTGGGGCAAACGGAAGACTGATAGTAAAAAATAGTGTATACTCTATGCTTGGCTCCGTTCTTGGCCAGATGGTGGCTCTTTTATCTTCTCTTGTTATGGGAAGAATGTTGGGAGTTGCCGGACTGGGAAGTTATACATTTGCAATGACGTTTTCCGGGCTCATATTTTTGTTTTTAAATCTTGGCCTTGGCGGAATATTTCAACGAAATATTTCTCAAGACATGACATCTGCAGGAAAAAATTATGCAAATGCTTTGACAATGCGTTTCTTTTTCTCCATGCCGCTGTCTCTTTTGATTAGTATTGTCTGTGCTTTTGTAATGCATAGACAAAATGAAATCGGGATGCTGTTATTGGCGTGCGTTTATACGGGATTTACAGGTATTTTTTCATTGGCGTCAGACGGTATGACAGCAGTTGAGAAGTTTAATGTCACCTTTGTGTTTAATATGCTGCAGAAAATATTGTGTTTTATTGCAACATTTGTGGCTTTGTATTTCACAAAGGACATATTGGTCATGCTGATCTGGCATGATATTATATTTTTAATATTAATTATTGCAGAGCTATTGTATGTAAATAAAACTCTTTGTAAAATAAGATTGGAATTTGATCTATTGTTTTGCAAAAAAATGTTGCGAGAATCCTTTCCAACGATATTTGGTGCAGCAGCGGAATATTTAAGTCTTAAAAGTGACACGTTAGTTCTGACACTAATGTTGAATGAGTCTGCTACAGGTTTGTATTCTGTTTCAAGCAATATATATATAGCAGCGAGTTTTGTCCCACTGGCTATGGCAAAGGCAGCAACTCCCGCTTTTAATCGAATGATTGCACAAAAGGAAAATACAAATAGATTGGTAATAAAAACTTTTCAGATGATGTTGCTGTCATCTCTGGTGCTAATCGCGGGTATATTTGTTTTTGGCAGATTCGGTATTATGTTGCTTTGGGGAGATAATTTTGAAGGTGCAGTTACATCGTTAAGAATATTATCGATTGGTCTCTTATTTATGCCGTTCAATAGATTTTTGGAGTATATGTTGATTGGATTAAATAAACAGGTATTGGTCGCAAAATGCAGTGTTCTGGGAGCGATATTTAATGTATTGGCAAATATTTTGCTTGTGCCAACTGTAGGAATGAATGCAGTTGCTGTAACGACGGTGATTACTGAGTTTATTGTGATGTCAATGGAAGCACATTTTTATCAACGGCTTCAAAAATGTACTATTTTTTAAGGAGGAATGAAAGTGTTATTAGCAATATTTGAACGTTTAAAAAATAAAATACGAAGAATATATAAACGTCAAGTTTTTTTAGATGTAATAAAGTCAAAAGAGAAAAGCCTATACGTAGTCGGAGATTATACATTAATAAACAGAAATATCAAAATAGGTAAAAACGTGGTGATATATCCCAATGTGATGTTTTTTGGGCAAGGGCCCATCGTTTTGGGAGATAATGTTAACATAGGCAATGGAACTGTTTTATATGCTTCTTTAGGGGGGGTATTGAAATAGGGGACAATGTGATGATTGCGGCACATTGCTATATTATTGACTGCGATCATGGCATGGAAGCGAATATAAATATGATGGAGCAAAAAGATAAAATTAATAAAGTTATTATAGGGAATGACGTATGGCTGTGTGCCGGCGTCAAAGTGTTAAGAGGAAGCGTTATTCAAAACGGAGCAGTGGTGGGAGCAAATGCAGTGGTAAAAACAAATGTGAGTATGAATAGTATTGCTGTAGGCGTTCCGGCTAAAGTTATCAGACAGAGGAAGTAAAATGAAAAAGATTTATTACTTAGCTTATTATTCTAATAGTGATAAAAATAGAAAGAGAGATGCAGTCCCTGCTGCAGATCTGCAGGTATCATATTTGACCTATCTTTTTTCCGAAATAGGTTATGAAGTAGAAATTATATCTCCAAACGCAAGATATAGTGGAGAAAAAATAGTATCTTTGCAAAAGGGGTTTTTTAAAAGAATAAGCGATACGGTTACAGTGAAATATTTTACATGTTTGGAATCAAAATATAGGTTAGTTCGCTCTATTGCTTCGAGATTAATATATTTTAGTGCTATGAACTATATTAAACAGAAAAAGGACGGAATGTTAGTGATATATCACTCCCGCATATTCTACCCTTACTATAGCAAGTTAAAAAAGATTCGACGCAAGTATATATTGGAGTTAGAAGAGATATACTCGGATGTAATAGGCAATGAAAAGTTAAGGAAAAAGGAAATAGAAAAAGTTAAAATGGCATCAGCATATATTTTGCCAAGTATTCCTTTGGCCGATGAAGTGGCTCAAGGGAAAAATTTTGTTTTATATCATGGGACATGTAAAAGTGAGAAACGGATGTGTAGTGGCTTTGGCGATGGGAAGATACATATTGTGTATGCAGGAACATTTGATCCACGGGTGATAGGAAATCTTTCATTGATACAAGCAGCGAGATATCTTGATGAACGATATCACATTCATATAATTGGATTTGGAAGAAATCAGAAGGATGTTGAAAAGGTAATAACAGATATTGAGGCAGTGCAGGGATTACCCTGTAAGGTAACGTATGATGGTTTGTTGCTTGGGGATGAATATCTTTCTTTTTTGCAGAGTTGTCACATAGGAGTATTTTGTAAAGATCCTTGTTCTAGAGATATTAATTCGTCGTTTCCTTCAAAAATTATGTCGTATTTGAGCAATGGTCTACACGTGGTAGCTACAAGAGCAGAATGTATTGAAAAATCTGAGGTCGGTAATATCGTGCACTTTTGTGATACTAATGAACCAAGAGATGTTGCGAATGCCATAATGTCTGTGAATATTAATTCACCATACGATAGCAGAAAGGAGTTGAAAAAAATAGAAGATAGTTTGATGGCGAATTTAAAAAAATTTTTAAGAGATTTTGAATGTAAAGGAGTGGAAAAATGTTAAATTTTGGGAATGTGTTGATTGTTGGCGCTCATTATGATGATTCAGAACTGGGGGCGGGAGGTACAGCTGCAAGATTAATTAAAGAAGGACATAAGGTATACAAGATTACTCTTACTGATACTGTAGTAAGATCTAATGATATGCATCTTAATATAACAAATGATAGAGTCAGAGAAAACAGTAAGAATGCTTGCCTTGCACTAGGAGGGGTAGAAGAACTGGATTTCCCATTGCAACCATATGGTAATCTGGTATATACTCAAGAAAGTATGCAGATAATGGAGCATTTGATTTTTGAAAAAAATATTGATACAGTATTTCTGCACTACGCAGACGATTATAATACAGATCACTTGGAGGCACATAAAATATGTAAAACGGCTGCTCGACATGTTAAAAATCTTTTAATGTTTCAGTCTAATCCTTATATTATATATGAACATTTCTGCCCAAACTATTATATTGACATATCAGAATATGAAGAAATAAAAAGAAACGCTCTGGCTTGTTATGATGCAGAACATGATCGAATGGGACGTTTATTCAATACAAATATGCAGAGAAATGAAATTTGGGGGTATGGGAACCATGTGAAATGCGCAGAGGCTTTTTGTGCTATTAAAGCGTTTGTATAGTTAAAGAACAATAAAGTAATAGACAAAACAAGTGGGAGGGACAAAGATGGAGCATCAGGAATTTACAGGTACATGGCAGGAAATTTGGACTCAGAAGGGTGCAGAGGCAGGAACAAAAGATGATGCACTCTATATGGGAGGATGGAATAAGACTCTGACATCTGCAGAGGAAATTGTTAAAAAATTAGTGGATTTTATGGAGGTAAAATCCACTGATAGGGTGCTTGAAATAGGATGTGGAACGGGGGGGATGGCACAATACCTTGACTGCGACTATGTTGGGATAGACTATTCAAGTACTTCTGTTAAAAAGTGTATGGAGTTTTTTCAGAAACCAGCTCTTTTTGCAGAAGCTAATGATCTTCCGTTTAAAGACAAATACTTTGATAAGTGTTTTGCCTATGGTTGTTTTATGTATTTTCCGTCCATGGAGTATGTAAAACAAGTAGTCAAAGAGATGAAACGTGTGACCAAAGATTGTATTTTTATTGGCGAATGTCCTCGTGAGTCGCATGAACCAAAACATCTGCTGTTTAAGGAAAAAGATATGGAAATGTTGGGGCTTAAAATTATGAAGGGATGGGCAGAGCCATATACAGAAATTCGATTTAGTGCATATGAATTTTTACGATAGAAAGGAATACAATATTGAAAATTCTAAAAGTAAAAGGAATATTTTTGTTGTTTTTGGGGGCATTTTATGTAGGCTTATTTTTGACTACAGACATCCTTTGGATTCGAGTAATTTCTCTCATATGCGTTTTGGGTGCATTTTGTGTGAAGCATACTTGGCAAAGAACATTTGCGATTTTTGTTATGGTGTTCTTTGATTCTATTATGTTTTTATTTTCGCATAAAGAAATTCCCGGATGGGGGGCGAGAATACCAATTGAGCATATAGGGGGAATAGATACTGTGTGGGGAAGGGATGGAGGATATGTGGATTCCCTTATTTTTACAGTGGTGCATGATAAAAAGTGCATTGTCCCCAAGAATGGCTGGTATAACAAATACATAAAGACAATGGCGGCCGATATTCAGCTTACAGATGAAAATGACGGTCTGGCACAAGACACGGAGATGGCTTTAACAAATGGCTTTGAGGAAGTGGGCTGGATGCACATAGATGTTAATTTTCTCCTGCTCTCAGATGAAGCAAATGCTCGCTTTAAAGAAGGAGAGCGTGTGTTGCTTTATATAAAACCGGCTGATTTACTGGAGACCGACACTGTCGCTGTATGGAATGATGCGAAAGGAAATATCTATGTTGAGGCGTATAATACAGATGAGTCAAAATAAATACTGTAAAATAGCTGCTTTTTTGTCTATCTATTTAATTTCTGTGGTGTTTGCTGTTGTATTAAGAAATCGTTATCACAGCAATGCGGAAGGAAATTTGTTATGGCTTGAAATTGATAAAATAACAAGCGGGTTCCAGTTTAAACAAATTTTGGCCAGTATTGTTCTTTTTATGGTGGGATATTGTATTGTTGTTATCATTTGTCCGGCGGCATTGGAGGTTTCTAAATTAATTCTTTCCATGCCAATGGGAATAGTTATTTGGGGTCTCAGTTCTGTTATACTCCTGATTTTCAGAATTCCGTATAATAAAGTGACAGCGTTTACAGCTTTTATTTCTTTTTCCGGCATATTGCTGCTTGTATATAGAAGGAGGTTAGCATTTATTAAATCAGGCAATCTGTTGCGGGCTTTTTTGATTGTTGCAGTTCTTGCAAATATTTTTTCGACAGGATATCCAAGATATACCATGACAAGCGACACTCACTACTATATATACACGTATGGAAGATTAATAACGTCAGTTGGAAAATTAAGCGTTGAGTCAGTCGGAAATTTGATGGAAACGACAGGGATTATGCCTGCGTTAATGTCATGCTTTGCTGTGTTTTGTGGCTTTGAAACCATACAAATAATGCATTATATTTTAATGACGAGCCTATTAGTCGGACTGACCGTTTATTTATATAAAGTTTTTCTGAATCATCAAATTGTTCCATATAAATGTATGATTTTGACGCTTTTGTTTATAACAACGGCGATCTCTCCGTTATTTCTTCAATATAGTCTTATTCTGTCACACTCCTGGATGACGGCATATACTTTTTTGGCAGTTACTTTAGCGGAAGAAGTTTCAGGGTTAGAGGATAAGACTGCAAGGGGAAATTTGATATGTATATTATCACTGTTTTTGGCATGGATGACACTATGCCGGGTTGAAGCAATCGTGACGGTTGTCTTTCTAATTGTCTGCATGAGTTATTTAAAGTTAACGCGTAGAGAAATTATGATTTGTTCGATCCCGGCTTTGATTTTTGGAGTGATTTTTCATGCGGAAAATCAGATTCTGATTGCGGTGGACAGTATAAAGTTGCCATATGGCAATGTGTTTGTGACAAAATCCTTATTGTTGATGATGGCAATTGTTGTAGTCCTTATGGTTGGATATATTTGGCTATATGAAAGAGTATGGGTAAAGTATTTAAGAAGAAACATGCCGCAAATTCTGTTGGGAACACTTCTGTTAGCTTCAATAGCATTTTGTATGAAAGACATTGAAAGAACTAAGAACAATTTTCAGTGCATATTTTATAATTTGACAAGTTTAAGCGAAAGATGGTATTTTTTCCCGTTTTTTGTAGTTATCATGCTTGTACTGGTAATGAAGTGTAAGAGAGAATATGGATATTGGGATATGCTTGTTTTGGGACTGATCCTTGTTTTTTTCTGTATGAGTATGGGAAGAATTCAACCGCTGAGAAAAGGTTGGGGTGATAGTTTTAACAGATACTTATTACAGATGTCGCCTCTTGTACTTGTGTATTTGGTAAAGGAATTGGCACCGCAGTTAACCAACAGAAATCTAAAATAGAAAGGAATGCAGCTATGGTAAGTTACAACAATCTATATGAGGGAATCCTGAACGGAAAGGAATTTCTGGCTCTTATAGGATTAGGCTATGTTGGCATGCCGATCGCACATGCTTTTGCCAAGAGAGGTGTTCATGTTATCGGGTTCGATCTGAATAAGGCAAAGATAGATTTATACAAAGCCGGTGTTGATCCCACACAGGAGGTAGGGGATGCTGAGATAGCAAAAACAAAAATTTCATTTACCTGTGATGAAAAGGATCTTAAAAAGGCGAAATTTCATATTGTTGCTGTCCCTACACCTGTAAATACTGATCATACGCCTGATCTTACACCGGTCATTGGAGCCTCAGAAATTGTTGGACGCAACCTTGTTCCAGGGAGTGTAGTTGTATATGAGTCAACGGTATATCCTGGCTGTACGGAAGATGTATGTATCCCGATTCTTGAAGAAAAAAGTGGATTAAAATGCGGCGAGGATTTTAAAGTTGGGTATTCCCCTGAACGTATTAATCCTGGGGATAAAATTCATAGATTGGAAAATATCTGTAAAATTGTGTCAGGTATAGATAAGACTTCGTTGGAAATCATAAAAAAGGTATATGATCTGGTAATTGAAGCGGGTACTTATCCCGTGTCAAATCTTCGTACTGCAGAGGCAGTTAAAGTAGTAGAGAACAGTCAGCGAGATATTAACATTGCCTTTATGAATGAGCTGGCAATGGTGTTTGACCGTATGGATATTGATACAAATGAAGTGGTGGACGGGATGAACACTAAATGGAACGCGCTTGGATTCCGTCCGGGGCTTGTAGGGGGGCATTGTATTGGCGTAGACCCATATTATTTTACATATGAGGCGGAGAAACTGGGGTATCATAGTCAGATTATTCTGAATGGCCGTATTGTAAATGATGGAATGGGTGCGTATGTTGCTGATGCGGCTGTACGGAAAATGATTGAGGCCGGGCAGGCTCCAAGGGAAAGCAGAGTAGTAATTTTAGGTCTTACATTTAAGGAAAATTGTCCGGATATAAGAAACAGTAAAGTTAATGATATTATAAAAGAACTTAATACATATGGGATTCAACCCATAGTCATTGATCCATGGGCATCAGCAGATGATGCAAAGCGGGAATACGGTGTAGAGCTTGCTGTACTTTCCGATGTATATGATGCGGATTGTATTATTGTCGCAGTGGCCCACGAGGAATTCAGAAAGATCAGCCTGGATGATATTAAAAAACTGTATCGCACATCAAAAGACGAAGACAAGGTGCTCATAGACGTGAAGGGGCTATATAAAATATCCGATTTAGTCCAGAGTGGAATGAGATATTGGAGATTATAGGTTTATGTGCTATAATTTATGTTTGTGAAGGAGACGAAAGTAAATGGACCGAGACAGAAAGCGTTCTGAATATATTACAATTTTGCTGCTGGGTGTAATTACTGTTGCCGCGTTTTTTATATATTACCATCATTGGACTTTTGAATTGCCAAATCATCCTAATGTAGATGAAGGAATCACAATTAATAATGTAAAGGCGCTGATTAATGGCAAAGAAATTTATTCGTTCAATTATCCGCATTTGGTATTTTATTATGGCTATTATTGCTATAAACTTGTTGGGGCTTTTATAGAAATATCGGATTTGGCTCTCTTTTTAAGATGTTGTATATGTGGATTCGCACTAATTTCTAATATCTGTATTTTCTTTGATATTAAAAAGATAACGAATAGTAATTATTGGGGAATTATAGGATATGCGCTTTCTGTTTTTTCGTTGTATTCATTTGAATACTTGTTCTATTGCGGCCCGGATGTAATGTTATATGGCATATCCAATCTTGTCTTTCTGGTTGGTATAAATATATATTATAATCAGGATGAAAAGTTGATTTTTCAAAAGCTTTACCCTTTGATGGCAATAACGATAGGATTAGCAGTATCGGCAAAATACCATGGAATTTTGCTGGGGATTTTCTGGATGTGCATTCATTTATCAAAGAAATACTATAAATCATTTAAGAAAAATTTATGCTTTTTGGGGAATTGTTTTATTATTTTACTGTTTTTTTTGTTAGTGAACTACCTTGGATTACTTCATATTCACAGTTTTATAGAGGGGTTTTTGTCAAATTTTCAGCGTTATTCGTCTCAGGACAGCAATGGTGTAGGAGTAGTTTATAATTTGCCTATATGGGGATATACTGAACCATTTTTCTTTTCGATGTTTGGTGTTGTGGGGGCTTTATTTACGATAACAGGTATAATTTACATGTTGACCGGTAACAGGAGGAAGCTGGGAATATCTTTCATTCTTCCGTGTGTAGCCGTGTTTTTTGCACTTTGCAGGTATTATATTGTGCTGGCAAGAAATCTTTCTCTCATTATGCCCATAGCACATATATTATTGATTCTGGGGATTTATGCAGCTTATGAATGGTTAAAACTGAAATTTTCGCATCCGGAATATTTAGTCAACGTCATAGTTATAGGTTCATTGTTTGCTAACATTTTTGCGGTTTTAAACGTAATAAGTTATGACGTGTCATATGATGCAGCGGAGCAATGGATCAACGATAATATAGAAGAAAATGCTACCATATATGTGGAGTATAGTTATAGCCCTATTATAGATAAAAACAAATATAAGGTTATTAATGTCATGAATGCAGTGGATCCAGCGGAATTTGACGTATCCATGATGAATTCAGGGGACTATTATATATCTGTCGGCTATAAAAGCGCACGATATGTACAAAGAAAAGATTACATCTTATGGAAAGGACGATATTGTCAACCTGATTGGGCAGAAACATACCTGAATAATATGAGTAAGCTTACAGAAATACAGAGCTTTGAGGGTATTACGGATGGAAGGGGATGGCAATATATTATTGATTATCTGGGGCGCTTCCGGTTCCCTAAATCACAATATTATCAAAGCACGACGATAAAAATTTACAGATTAGAATGAATTTATATGTGAAAAGAGGAAATAATTTTGCAGATCATAATTCCAATGACCGGCTACGGTTCGCGCTTTGTGGCGGCCGGATACAAGGATTTAAAACCTTTTATAAGAGTGGAGGGAAAACCCATCCTGAAGTGGATCGTGGATGGTATATATCCGGGTGAAAAAAATTTTTTGTTTATTTGCAGGCAGGAGCACTTGGATTCGATTGCCGGAATGAAGGAGATGTTGCATCAAATTGCCCCTGATGCCAGAATTATTGCCATTCAGGATTGGATAAAAAAGGGCCCTGTATTTGATGTACTCCGCTCGGCGGATGCGATTGATGACATGGACTCTGCGATTATCAATTATTGTGATTTTTATATGGTCTGGGATTGGAATAAAATGAAGAAAGGACTTCTGGACAGGGATTGTGACGGATGTGTACCATGTTATACAGGTTTTCATCCTCATTTACTTGTAAAAAATAATTTTTATGCATCCTGTCTTACGGATGAAGAAGACAATCTGATTGAGATCAGGGAAAAATATTCCTTTGAGAAAAATAAATTATTGGCAAAACATTCTCCGGGGGTTTATTATTTTAAAAATGGGAGGATCCTGAAAAAGTATTGCAAGAAGCTTGTGGATTCTGGCCAAAGCATTCATGGAGAATACTATGCCAGTATGCCATATAACTTTATGGTGCAAGATGGATTAAAGGTCTGGGTACCTACCGATATAGATTATTTTTGCCAGTGGGGTACGCCGGAAGATATGAGGGAAAGTGTATATTGGATAGACATGATGAGGAGATTGCAGGAATGAATATATTGATCCCAATGGCTGGGGAAGGAAAGCGCTTTCAGGATGCAGGATATAAAATAAGCAAACCTGCGCTGCCGACTTATGATAAACGTACAGGGAAAAAACTTCCAATGGTGGTATGTGCAACGTTAGACTTGCCTGGACTGAAATCAGACGGATCTAATGTAATATATGTGGACCGGGTTTTTCATAAACAGGATGGAACAGAAAAAGCAATATTAGAAAGCTTTCCCGAGGCAGGTTTTATATCTGTTGAAAATTTGACGGATGGACAGGCTTGCACCTGCATGCTGGCTGAGGACAGGATTAATAATGATGAGGAATTGCTTATCGCGGGATGCGATAACGGAATGGAGATAAATTTAGATAAGTTCAAGCGATATTGCCAGATGTCAGATATGCTGGTTTTTACATATAGACATAACGAATCGGTGTTAGACAATCCTAATGCATACGGCTGGATGCGGGTAGATAATCAAGACAATATTATAGGAACATCTATCAAGAAAGCTATTTCGGACTGCCCTATGGAAGATCACGCCGTAGTAGCGACGTTCTGGTATAAAAAGGGGAGGATTTTTGTAGAAGCTGCAAAGAAGATGTTTCAGGAAAATGATCGGATTAATAATGAGTTCTATGTAGATCAGGTGACAAAGCATGTAATTGAACTGGGTTATAAAGCAAAAGTATTTGAAATAGATAGATATATCGGCTGGGGGACGCCGAAAGATTATGAAACCTACCAGAAAACCTTTGAATATTGGTTTGGATTTTATCATAATGAGTACAAATAAAGGAAATGTGGCAGCTATATGATGAATAAAAAATGGTTGGACGGGAAAAAATATATAATATGTTTTTGGGGTTTTCTTGTGCTAAAGCTTATGCTGATGCTATTGTTTTCGTCTGATTACTCCAGAGAAGTATTTATTCCATTTGTAAATGTTTTCCTGAATGGAAAAAATCCATATGAATATTATTACTGCAATCATTTGCCGGGCTCTTTTCCATATATGCCGGTGATGCTTTTTGTTGAGTCAATAGGAGGGGCGATACTAAAAGTATTTTCCATAAAAAATTTGATTTTAACTAATTTTGTTTTCAAATTACCACTATTGATTTTTGATTATTTAGGATATTATTTTTTAAAAAAATTATCCGGTGGGAATAAATATATTTTGATTATATATATGTCGTCGCCGATAGTGCTTTATTCTACATATATGCATGGACAACTAGACATTATTCCTTCCACGTTACTGGTGATTTCCGTTTATTATTTAGTTAATTGGAAAAAAGCCAATAATTTAATCTTGTTTTCATTATATTTGGGTATGGCAGTAGGAGCGAAAACACATATTTTAGCTGTCATTCCCATATTGTTTTTTTACATTGTTAGAAAAAGGAACTATTTTGTGGCAGTCAAGGCATTGATGAGAGTGTTATTGATCACCTTACTGATTACAATTCCTTTTTGGGGAAGCGGAATACTATATACAGTATTGCTAAACAAAGAGCAGACAGTATTATTCAATGTTAATATTAATTATGGAACAGTGAGTGTAATTGTACCAATACTGGTTCTTATTATTATATATTTAAAAACTTATAAACTGAACTATTTTAATCGAGAATTATTAGTTTCAATGATTGCGATGACATTCGCTATCTTTTTGATTTGCGTTCCGCCAAATGCAGGATGGTTTATGTGGATTGTTCCTTTTGCGGCATTGTATTTTGGGTATGCAACGTCAGGCAACAAAAAGACTTTTGTAATATATATGTGTTTTAATATATCTTATTTAATATATGCGGTATTGTTAGCGTCAACTAATTATGTTGATTTGTACTTTTTAAATATGAGTCTGCAAAATTTAAAAATTTTAAATACAGAACTTCGATGTGTTGTGTTTACAATAGTAGTCGCAACACTTGGGATGACTGTATATGATATATATTCATTTGGAATTGCAAGTAACAGTTTGTATAAAAGAGGAAATATTCCTTTTGTTATTGGAATCTCAGGAGACAGTGGTACTGGAAAAAGTTATTTAATGGGGGCAATCTGTAATCTCTTTGGAAATGAAAAAGATGTATTATTTATTGAAGGTGATGGGGATCACAAATGGGAGCGTGACGATGAGAAATGGGATCAGTTTACGGCGTTGGATCCACAGTCCAACTATTTATATAAACAGGCGAATGATATTAGAGCGCTGAAGCATGGTAAGTCTGTGATGCGTGTTGATTATGACCACAGTATTGGCAAGTTTACAAAAGAGCACAAAATAAAGCCGAGAAAATTTATAGTTATAGGAGGCTTACATTCTCTTTTTCTTCCGCAAATGAGAAGAGAGTTAGATTTGAAAATCTATATGGATGCAGATGAGAAATTGAGAACATTTTGGAAACTTCAAAGAGATTCAAAAAACAGAGGACGTCAAAAGGAAGATATATTACGGCAAATAGCTATGCGGTTATCCGATGCGCAAAAATATATTTATCCGCAAAAAGATTACGCAGATATTGTTATTACATATTATGACACAACGTTGAAAAATGCTCTTGAAGATGCTCATACATTAGAATTAAGTGTAAAGATAACGTTGGATATTAGCTTTGATGTTGATAGAATTTTGAGTGTTTTTCGAGAAGAGGGATTAGTACCTGAACATTATATTACGCAAGATTTTGACCGACAAGAAATTTTGTTTGAATCAAACAATATAAAAAAGGTAGAACTTGATTTTGCTAATATAGCTTCCGTCATTGTTCCTCAATATGAAGATTTGTTTACATATACACCTAAATGGAAGAAGGGTGTAGATGGGATTGTACAAATGTTTTTGCTAATGGAAATCAGCGAAAAAATGAAGGAGTAAAACAATTTGATAAAATTAGTCATTTTTGATTTGGATGGGACAGTTTACGATTATAAATATTGTAATGAAATTGCAGAGAGAAAAGTATATGCTTATATGGCAGATGCTTTTAATATGTCAGAAATAGATGCCTCAAATGTATATGTTAGAGCCAGAACAGTAACAAAGGCACAAACGGGTAATGTTGCTTCATCTCATAACCGAATGCTTTATATGCAGCATGTATGCGAGATCATTGGAGTTAATCCTATCATATACGCAAGAAAACTATATCATATTTACTGGGACTCAATGCTTGAAAATATGGTGATAAATGATAATGTATATCGTGCAATGAACTGGCTAAAGCAAAAAAAAATGAAGATTGCAATATTATCTGATTTGACAGCATATATTCAATTTTGCAAGCTCGAGAAACTCGAAATTGGAAATTATATAGACTGCGTGGTTACAAGTGAAGAAGTGGGCAAAGAAAAACCGGATCTCATTATGTTTGAGACAGCTTTGAGTAAATGTATGTGCAGAGCCTCTGAGAGCATAATGGTCGGAGACAGTTATGACCGAGATATAGCCGGTGCAATCGCTTGTGGATGCAAGGCAATTTTATATCGCAAAGATACCGATTTAGTCAGTGAAATAGAGAAAATATGCGAGGGAAATTTCGATGAGAATGAATGAAGATAATATTATAGTTAGAAAGGAATGTGTTTTGTGCGGAAGTACGAATTTGGAAAAACTTTATGAATTTAAAGATTTTCCGGTAAACCAAAATACAACTTATTCTAGCCGCGAAAATGATATTTTGCTTGACCTTGAATACGACATATGTAAAGAATCAGGAATGGTTCAGGTAAAAAAATTAGTTCCTGAAGATATATTGTACAATGGGGAGCATTCGAGAAGTATAGGAAGTATCTGGCAAAATCATCATAAAGCGTTTGCGAAGTTTATTGCAATATTTCATCCCAACAGTATTTTTGAGATCGGTGGCGGTGCCGGATACTTGGAAAAAAACTATAACGAATATCAAAATCCGAAAATCAAGTGGGTTATATTAGAACCCAACCCCGACCCGGTAGATGGATGTTCCGCACATTATGAAGTGGGATTTTTTGATCAAAATTATAATATTAAGACGGAATTCGATACAGTTATTTTTTCACATTTGTTTGAGCATATTTATAGACCGGATGTGTTTATGGCCAGTCTTGCATCAAAAATGAGAATGAATAATAAGCTTATATTTTCTGTGCCGGATATGCAGGCGATGTTGAAAAATATGCAAACCAACACGCTTAATTTTGAACATACATTTTACTTGGCGGAACCATATGTAGATTATCTGGTAACAAAAAATGGTTTTCAGATTATAAAAAAGGAATATTATCAACAGCATAGCATTTTTTATTCTTGCGAAAGAAAAGAAGACGTAGACGTTATAAAATTACCAAACAATCTGTACGACATAAATAAGGAATTGATTCAAAAATTTATTTACAATTATCAAAAATTTGCTGAAGTGGTTAATGATAAGATGCAAGGGGTGTCAGGACGAAAAGTATATTTATTTGGAGGGCATTTATTTTCGCAGTTTTTGCTCGCATTTGGCATACATGAAAGTAAGATTGAAGCTATATTAGATAATGACGCCAAAAAATGGGGAAAAAGGCTGCAAGGTTGTGGGTTGATATGCGAATCACCGCATATTTTGGCGGGGCAATCTTGTCCGATAGTTATTATACGAGCAGGAACTTATCAAGATGAGATTAAGAAAGATATTCTGGAAAATATAAATCCAAGCACTGAATTTTGGGAGTAAAAAATGACTTATTTATCTATTGTAATTCCTTGCTATAATGAACAAGAAAGTTTGCCTGAACTAATTAATAAAATTGCTTATATTCAAGAATATAAAGATATTGAATTTGTATTAGTTGATAACGGGTCAACAGACCAATCTCATGAAATAATTTCTAAAGCATGTACTGAATATTCTAATATGCGCTTGGTTACTGTGATAAAAAATCAAGGTTATGGCTATGGGATTAAAAAAGGTGTAAAACATTGCCAAGGATGTTTTGTGGGCTGGACACATGCGGATTCTCAGGTGGATCCAACGGAAGTGCTGACCGCATATCAGTGGCTTAAAAAGAACTGCTTTACGCAGGATGTTTTTGTAAAAGGTATACGGGAAAAAAAGAATCGAACAATAGCAGAACGCTTATTAACAAACATAATGGGTAAGTGGTCGTCTCATATGCTGGGGGTGAAAATGGTTGATATAAACGGACAGCCCAATATTTACCCGGTCGGTTTTAAAGATGTGATTTTACGAGCTCCTAATGACGTTATGATAGAAACTTATTGCTACTATAAGGCCTTAAAATTGGGCTTAATAGAAAAAAGATTTAAAGTGCAGTTTGGAAAACGCAAGTATGGAAAATCTCGATTGCTATGTGGATTGAGCGCAAGAATAAGAACAATAAAACGCACCATGACGTTTGTGAAAGCATTAAGAGTGGAAAGTGAGAAAAATGAGGCATCGGATGCTGTTTGATTACATTTTGTACTTTTGAGAGGAATACATAATAATGAAAGGTTTTGAAAGAATATCAAAATATGCAGGCATGCGGGAAGATTTGGTGCAGGGCGGCGGCGGTAATTCTTCCTGTAAAATATCGGATCGAAAGATGGCAATTAAGGCATCGGGTTTTCAATTGGCAGATATTTCCGAGAAGGAAGGTTATGCATTAGTAGATCCACAGGTGATCAAGAGTGCATTTTCAGGAGTGGGTAATTTTGAAGACTTGTCAGAAGAACAAGGGCGTTTATTATTGCAGAAAGCACAGATAGAAGGCCCAAAACCTTCTATTGAAACATTTTTGCATGCAGTATCAGGTAAATATACGCTGCATACGCATCCAATTGTAGTGAATGCTTTAACATGCCGCAAAGGGGGAATGGAAGTTCTGGGAGCATTATTCCCTCAGGCACTTCTTGTCCCCTATGCCACGCCCGGAGCCGAATTGGCGAAGGCATATTTTAGAGCTTATATAAAGAGGGATGATAAAAACTTTATCCCTGAAATAGTTTTTCTGCAAAATCATGGTTTGGTTGTTTCAGCGGATTCAGCAGATGCTGTTATAGAAAAAAATGAAAAGGTTCTTACAAAAATTGAACAATATTTAAATATTGACTTTGGATACTATCATGCTGTAACCGAAATATGGAAATTATTTGAGGATAAGATTGTTTGGCTTGTAACTGATAAAAATGTGATGGAATTTTATAAGGAGAGTCATCAAATATGGAATCATACATTTTGCCCGGACTGTGTTGTCTTTTTAGGGAAAAAATGTTTGAGACTGCCGAAAGTTCCGACAAAAGAAAACGTAAATGAATTTTGTGCCTCGTACGGCTGTCCGGTCATGGTAAGTTATGGGGAAAATTTATATATTGTAGCGGATAGTGTGAAAAAGGCACTGGAAATTCAGAGTGTAATGAGTTTCAGCGCTCAGGTAATGCAAATCAATCAGGGCTGTGAATGTGTTTTGCTGACGGAGGAGGAACAGAACTTTTTGTTAAACTGGGAGGCTGAAAAATACCGAAAAGCAATGAACTAAAATATATGTGGAGGAATTGATATGGAATATATAGCGCATAGAATTAACACTCTGGCGGAGTTAAGGAACTTGCCGCGGGAATATGGTGTGGAATTGGACCTGCGAGATGATTTGGACGGCCGAATTTATATTGCGCATAATCCGTTTGAGAAAGGCGAGGACTTTGAAGAATATATTAAGGAATACCGTCATGGAACTATGATTTTAAATGTTAAGAGTGAGAGAATAGAATATAAACTTCAAGAGATTCTTAAGAAATACTATATTGAGAATTATTTTTTTTTAGACAGTACTTTTCCTATGATTTATGCTTTGTCAGGTCAGGGAGAAAAAAATATTGCGCTGCGTTTGTCAGAGTTTGAAGGAATGGATACTATTAGAAACATGGCAGGTAAGGTAAACTGGGTATGGATAGATTGTTTTACCAAAATCCCAATTGGGAAGAAGGAATATAAGGAATTAAAGGATTTGGGCTATAAACTTTGTTTTGTGTCTCCGGAGCTGGAAGGAAGGGAAGCTGATTTGGCAGATTATGCGGATTTTCTGATGCAAAATGATCTTCAAGTGGACGCGGTTTGCACAAAAGAGTATAATATCATTAAGTGGGAAGAAGCTTTGCGTTAGTATTTTGCAGTAATATTGTCCTACAAAAGGAGGAGAAGTTTTGAAACTGATTATTCAAATCCCATGTTATAATGAAGCAGATACGCTAAAAATTGCGTTGGACGAGCTGCCCAGACAGGTACAGGGAATAGACAAAATAGAATACCTCATTATAAATGACGGCAGCCAGGATTCTACCGTGCAGGTGGCACGTGATTGGGGAGTTGACTATATTGTCAGTTTTAAACAAAACAAGGGTCTGGCAAAAGGATTTTTGGCAGGAATTGATGCGTGTCTGAGAAATGGAGCCGACATTATTGTCAATACAGATGCGGATAATCAGTACTGTGCGGATGACATTGAAGAACTTGTTCGACCTATTTTGGAGGGGAAATATGACATTGTAATAGGCCAGCGGCCGATAGATGCTACAGCTCATTTTTCTTTTGTAAAGAAAAAACTGCAGCACATCGGCTCATGGGTGGTGAGAAAAGCTTCCCACACAGATATTCCGGATGCCCCAAGCGGCTTTCGTGCCTATTCCCGAGAAGCTGCTATGAGACTGAATGTGATTAATGAGTATACTTATACGCTGGAAACAATTATTCAGGCAGGGCGAGAAAAAATTGCAATGACGTCTGTGCCGGTCAGAACGAATGAGGAACTCAGAAAATCTCGATTGTTTCACAGCATGTTTGGATATGTAAAGAAATCTGTAGGAACAATTTTGCGTGCATTTATTATGTATAAGCCGCTGCGATTTTTTACCATTGTGGGATTGATACCGTTTACGGGTGGGATTATACTGGGTATCCGGTTCCTGATCTTCTATTTTACGGAGTCAGGGGGGGCGGGACATGTACAGTCGTTGATTTTAGCGGCAGTTCTCATGTTGATTGGATGGCAGACAATTGTTATTGGTCTGCAGGCTGACATTATAGCGGCAAACAGAAAACTGTTGCAGGATATTCAATATAGAATAAAAAAGATAGAATACAGAGGTGACCAAAATGAATAGTAGGATTGTCCAGCCTGAGGGAAATTTTTATGATAAGTATCATTCCAAAAATCCAATTGTACAGTGGATGATGAAAAATTATTTTAAAAGCCTTGATGATATGCTGATCAGAATAGGAAAAGTGAAGAATATTTTGGAGGCGGGCTGCGGAGAAGGAGAAGTGATTAATTTTATAGGTCTAAAACAGGGGGAAGAATGCGCTCTGGAGGCATTTGATATCTCGGAAAAGGTAATTCGGCAGGCATCTCTTCAATTCCCGAAAGTTAAGTTTAAACAGGGCGATATATATAATATGTCTTCGGGGGGGGTACGATCTGGTGGTTTGCTGCGAGGTATTGGAACATTTAGAGGATCCGATGAGAGCCTTGCAGGAGCTGAAGCGTGTCTCCGATAGGTTTATACTTTTGAGTGTGCCGAGGGAACCCATATGGAGATGCTTAAATATATTGCGAGGGAAATATTTAAGATGCTGGGGCAATACTCCGGGACATGTACAACATTGGAATAGAAAAAGATTTATTGATTTATGTGCAGATGATCAATGGCGGGTGGCGCAATGGAAATGTCCGATGCCATGGACAATGGTTTTACTGGAAAGAGAGTAAATGAAAGTTGAATAAAAGAAGAGAGATGATCCAATACATTATATGGGGCGTTTTGAGTATGGCTTTAAATGTGGGATTGTTTCAGTTATTGATTTTGGCGGGTGTGGAATATAAAAGTTCAGAAGTAATTACTTTGCTTATAGTGAAAATATTTGTATATATTACAAATAAATTTTTTGTTTTTAAGACCGCTTGTAAAAGCATAAAAGAACTGCTGCGGGAATTTCTGTCATTTGTGTTTGCACGAGGGGCTACCATGATACTGGATTTTATGGGGATAGTGGTTTTAGTGGAGATATGTAATATCGGCAAATTTATCAGTAAGTGTATCATGGCTGTAATAGTAGTGATAATAAATTATATCGTAAGTAAGAAGTTTGTATTTAATAATTCTGACAGCAACAAAATGAGATGACAGCATGCTGAAAATTGATGAATAACTGTTATGATGTGTATAAAGATACTGCTGCCTTAATTATGGAATCCTGTTTTGTTACGCAAAATCGTGTGAGTGACCCGTATATTAATGATTACGCGCAGAGAAAAAGGATATAATTACAATGAATCAATTATATTATCAGACAGAAAATGGCCTACTGTACCTTGGGGACTGTGAAGAATGGATAAAAGAATATGGCAGAACTCCAAATACAGAGAAAGTAAATTTGATTTTTACCTCGCCTCCTTTTCCGTTGAATCGCGCAAAGCGGTATGGGAACATGACAGGAGAAGATTATATAAAATGGTTTTCAGGATTGGCTCCATTGTTTTCCGATATACTGGCGGATGATGGTTCCATTGTTGTAGAAATTGGAAACGCATGGGAAAAGGGACTGCCGGTGCATTCAACACTGCCACTGGAAGCATTATTGGAATTTAAAAAAGCGGGAAAGCTGTATTTGTGTCAGGAGTTTGTCCATTATAACACCTCAGCCTTGCCGGCACCTATTGAATGGGTAAATAAAAAGCGGAAACGCGTAAAAGATGCTTTTACCAGATTATGGTGGTTGTCTAAAACACCAAATCCAAAAGCAGACAATAAGCAGGTTCTGACACAATATAGCAAACAGATGCAAAAACTGATTAGTAAAAAAGAATATAATGCGGGGCATAGACCATCAGAACATGTTATTGGCCGCAGTTCTTTTGCAGTGGATAATGGCGGTGCTATTCCGGCAAATGTAATAATTGCTGCAAATACCGCCGGAAAAGGAAGCTATTTTGAATACTGCAAAAAAAACGAACTGGAAATTCACCCGGCCAGGATGCCGCGTGAATTACCGGAATTCTTTATTAGATTTTTGACAGATGAAAAGGATTTGGTATTGGATCCTTTTGCCGGAAGCAATATGACTGGTGCTGTGGCGGAACGGCTGAATAGAAGATGGATCGGGATAGAAATTAATTCGGTATATGCAGAAGGCTCAAAGGGGAGGTTTGAGAATATAAATGATAGACCAAAGAGAAGCTGAAAAACTGATTAAGGATCATTTAGACATACAGCGTTTGAAGAGAATTATCCGGAATACTTCTATTGTCGCCTGGCAGAAAGAAATTTCGGATGAAAAAATTGACAAATGGTTATGCAATTTTAACGGGAATTACTTTGAAGATGAAGAAAACGAAAAAAGGCTTGCATTGTGGCTTTTGGCTCATTTTTCATATTATACATTGAATGACATTCGCGTTTTATGCAGGAATCTGTTTAATCAGTATTTGCATGAAAAACTACGAGAGCGAGGCAATAATGAACTTTCACAGACCATTAACAGCATTTTAAACGATACGATATTTGTGGGGCTGGGGAATGACAGTGAAAGCGGCAACAATATTCTTTATTATTTCAGACAGGAGAATTCATTACCAAAGAAAAGTTTTGAGATAGATTTGGACAGAACTTATGAGAATCTGGTATACATAGATGATGTTACTATTTCCGGCGAGCAGGCTATTGAATATATCAATTCCAGAAATATTAAAGCTGGCAATACATATGCCGCGTTGCTGATCGCTACAGAAGATGCGGTAAAAAGGCTGACTGAAGCCCCTGAAAAGATCAGAGTTATTTCGACAATTCAGCTTGACGAAAGGGACAGGGCATTTTCTGATTTATCATATGTCTTTTCAGAAAAAAGAATTGGAGCTCTAAAAGAGACCGCGGAAGATTTTTGCAAATATTATGGGGCAAGAGCTGTAAAGGACTGCGGATATATGAGTAACTATCCGTTGGGTTTTGGAAACGGGCAGTATATGATTGGTTTTGAATATAACACACCTGATAATACACTGCC
Source organism: uncultured Acetatifactor sp. (assembly GCA_947586055.1). Classification (GTDB taxonomy): domain Bacteria; phylum Bacillota; class Clostridia; order Lachnospirales; family Lachnospiraceae; genus Acetatifactor. The sequence continues at coordinate 93,226 of CANPXL010000008.1, forward strand.
GATCTTTTGGGCAGATACCAACGGGTGGATACCTCTGTTTAAACGATATCCTAAGATATATAAAGAGGAGGCGTATATATTAGATGAAAGAAAGTATTATTAGTAATCCTTTTGTTGGGTGCACTGCACGCGACATGAAATATGAAGAAGTAAGCCAGTATTGGTGTAGTCCGTTTGATCTGTATAAGATAAATGAGGGAGAACTTTTTACCAGTCGGACGCCTATTGTCATTGAAGGTGTCCGGGGCACAGGTAAGACAATGATTTTAAAATATTTATCTTATTTTGTACAGAAAGATTTTATTAAGGACAGCTCTATAGACCAAACAATGGAGTATTTTGAAAAAAGATGTATTGGAGTCTACTTTAGATATAAAGATGATTTTTGTCACATGTTTGATAATCTTGATTGTGACTGGCAGGCAAAGGAAAGAATATTTATTCATTATTATGAATTGTTTATTTTAAGACAAATTCTTGAAATTTTGGATGATATTTACCAAAATCAGAATAATTCTCAGATTGAAGAGGTGGTTTGTTCTTTTTTAGACATCAGTGTCAGATCTTTAAATGAAGTACGCCAGCATATTAATTCCATGCTCAGAAAAATGGATGAAATTATAAATTCTTCCGGTTTTGATGAGGCATGGAAAGAAAAACTGATGCCTTTGCTTGGTAAGGGAAATTTAGTTACGGAATTTATTCAGACGATTAATAACCAATGCAATGGTTGGGAGAATATATTATTTGTAATATTACTGGATGAATATGAAAATCTGGGTCTGTTTCAAACTTTGGTAAATACGTTGATTAAGCAGGTGGATGATACCGCGAATCTGACGTATCGGCTGGGAATGCGTCCGGCAGGTATGGACAATAATAATAAAACCAATGTGGCCGGAGAACATCTGCAGATTGACAGAGATTTTTTACTTCGGCGTCTTGAATATGAGAACTTTGGGGATTATAAGAAATTTGCTCTGGAAATATCCCAAAAACGGCTGGAAAGTGTTGAGGTTTTTCGCGAAAACGGACTATGCGATATCAATAATATTCTTGGAAAAAATGAAAATTTTGATGAAGAAGCAGAACAGGTAGTTAAAGGCGGGAAAAAACATTTTAAATTAATAAGGGAGTTTTATTCGCCGGAAATGATGGATGATGTTATTCATGAACTCTCATGTAGTAACAAGTTGATGGAAATGTATAATATACTTCGGGTGTTGAGAGGAGAAGATTACAAAAAAACGGCATCATTATGCAGAGAATATCAGAGTTTAAGAGAAAACGGTCAGTCGGGGACGGCAGGAAATAATGAACTTCATAAATATTATCTTGATTACAGTAATAAATACAGAGTTGCGTTGCTGTATATGTTGCTGACAATATATGGCGAACAGAAATTGTATTACAGCGTTAATACCTTTTTGAGATTGTCCAGTGGTTCAATCAATGATTTTATATCATTGTGCAGGAATACTTTTAAGCAAATCAATGAAAAAATGCTGCAGGAAATACGTGGGGGAGAACAAATCAGCCCACGGATTCAAACGTATGCCTCTCTGGATACGGCTGAAGATCAAAGAAGAAAAGTTTCTATGAGTAATAGATTCGGAAAAGAGATGTATACGTTTATTGATAATATGGGAAGTATTTTTGAAGAGTATCACCGGGATATGCAGGCAAGATATCCTGAAACGAATCAGTTCGCATTTGCAAATGAAAATGAAATAAGGAATGATGATAGGATGAACGCCTATTTTGTTGAATTGATAAATTCCGGTGCAGTAATCAGAAAGCAAAGGAGACAGATGATATCTGTCGGAAAAACAAGAGGTGCAGTTTACCAGTTAAACAGGATATATGCTCCTATTTATCAATATTCATATCGAACAAGAGGTGGATTTAATGTAATAATAGGTCGGGATGATTTTGAGACTATGCTGAAAAAAAGTATTGACCCCAAGAAGTATATAGGAAATAATTCCTGGTCGGAACAATGTAACTTGTTTGATAACCCAACGGAGGATGAAGATGATTCGGCAGATCTTTGATATGCAACAGGTGGATGATATGGATGAATTTAATGGGGCAGCATACGATTATCTGTTGTTGGCCCCAAACATAGAGAAACGAAGCAGAGCCAGTTTTTTAAAATGGAGAGATCAGGGAATTTTTAACAAAGTCGTCGTCATGGATTATGCGAATTTTCATAAAGAGATAACGAATGAACAGGAAGATACTTTTTACGATGATTTTAAGGGTGTCACTATAATTCATCTAAAGGTGTCCAGTGAGATGGATGCTGTACGGCAGCTATGTAAATTGGGTATTGAGTCTGATAAAAATATAGCAATTGATATTACAGGTTTTAGTATTCCCAATATATACGGTGTAATAGGAGCATTGAAAAATGTAGTGAAGATCAGGCACTTGGATATATATTACACAGAACCGCGGTTCTATATATATGAAGAAGGATACTTTGATGCTTACCATAAAAAGATTAAGGAACGTCATTGTGCCCCGGTGATTGGTTATTGTAACAGTGGGGAAGATGAAAAGGAAATTTTGACAATCTTTTTAGGTTTTGATGGTGGATTGGCTGATATGGTATACTTTAAACTGGGGGAAGAGGGAAAGGAAATATTGCAGACACTTGTTGTGAATGGATTTCCCTCTTACACAGTCAAGCTGAAAGATGTAAGTTTGTTTAATAATGAAGATCTGATTAATAAAATAGAAAAAGAAAATGTACTGTGCTCTGCAGCAAATAATCCATTTGAAACATACAATTTACTCTGCAAGATATTGAAAAAGTATGAAGGAATATTATTAAATTTGTGCACGATAGGTTCTAAACCAATGGCGTTAGGTACATGTTTGTTTGCGTTGGATTATGGGGATAAGGTTAAGGTGACATATCCATTTTATGAAAAGACACAGTTTGATACTGATGAAGAACCAGGGAAAATATGGAGATACGGAGTGGACTTCCAGACTGGTGAATTTGCCTTTCTGTAACAGAAGCATAATGCGCTCCACAGCGGAGTAAGGGTTGCTTCTTTTGCATGCCTGGAGTATAATGTCTGTGAGGGCAGGAACTCGACAATAAAATATATTATGAGAGAGGTGTTTCATGTTCAAAGACAAAACTTTGCTGATTACCGGCGGCACAGGTTCGTTTGGCAATGCCGTCTTAAACCGTTTTCTTGCAACCGATATCGGCGAGATCCGTATCTTTTCCCGTGATGAACTGAAACAGGATGATATGCGCCATCTTTATCAGCGTAAATATCCGGAATACAGCAATAAACTTAAATTTTATATTGGAGACGTCCGCGACCCTCAGAGCATTGCGAAAGCCATGCACGGTGTGGATTTTATTTTTCATGCGGCGGCTTTGAAACAGGTGCCTTCCTGTGAATTTTTCCCGATAGAAGCTGTAAAAACGAATGTGCTGGGGACGGAAAATGTACTGCAGGCGGCGGTGGACGCAGGGGTGAAAAAAGTGATATGTCTGTCTACAGACAAGGCCGCTTATCCTGTGAACGCCATGGGAACCTCCAAGGCCATGATGGAAAAAGTGATCGTGGCAAAGGCCCGGACGATCCCCGCACAGCAAACCAGCATCTGTTGCACCAGGTATGGGAATGTTCTTTGCTCCAGAGGTTCCGTGGTGCCTCTTTTTATTAGCCAGATCAGGGAGGGGAAGCCTCTGACAGTAACGGAACCCTCCATGACCCGTTTTGTGATGAGCTTGGAAGAGGCGGTGGAACTGGTCGTATACGCTTTTGAAAATGCGGAGAGCGGGGATATTATGGTGCAGAAAGCGCCGGCTTGCACAATTGGTGTGTTGGCTCAGGCGGTAAAGGAACTCTTTCGGGTTGACACGGAAATAAAAGTGATCGGGATCCGCCACGGCGAAAAAATGTATGAAACTCTTTTGACGAACGAGGAGTGTGCCCACGCCATCGATATGGGGAATTTTTACCGTGTGCCTGCGGACAAGCGTGACTTAAATTACGATAAATATTTTACCGACGGCAATCTGGAACGCAGTAAGCTTTCAGAGTTTAATTCCAATAATACTGCGCTGATGGATGTGGAACAGGTGAAGGACAAGCTGTTGACTCTTTCTTATATCAGGGATGAACTGAGGGAGTGGGAGAATACAGGAAGATGAAAGTGCTGGTTACGGGAGCTAACGGCTTCATCGGAAAGAATTTAATTGCGCAGCTGGAGCGAAGGGAAGGCGTTGAGGTTCTTCCTTTTGATGTGGATACGCCTTTGGAGCGTCTGGAAGAGTATTGCGGCCAATGCGGATTTGTATACAACCTGGCGGGGGTCAATCGGCCGCGTCAGACTGAGGAATTTATGGAGGGCAACTGCAGCTTTGTGGCTGTGCTGACGGAGACGCTGAAAAAAGCAGGCAATCGGTGCCCTGTTATGAACTCATCGTCAATACAGGCGGCATTGGAAAATCTGTATGGTCGGAGCAAAAGGGCAGGAGAAAATCTGATGTTTGCCTATGGGAGGGAAACCGGCGCTAATGTATACATTTACCGGTTCCCTAATGTTTTCGGGAAATGGTGCCGGCCTAACTATAACAGCGCGATAGCTACTTTCTGCCATAATATCGCCCATGATCTTCCCATTCAGGTAAATGACGAAAATACAGTTATGCATCTGGTGTATATCGATGATGTGGTGGAGGAACTTCTTCAGGCGCTGGACGGTCATCCCCATGTAAATGCGGACGGTTATTGTTATGTCCCCGTGGAGCATGAGGTGACGCTGGGAGAGATTGTCAGTCTGCTCCGTGGCTTTAGAGAAAGCCGGAAGAACCTGATGGTTCCCGACATGTCTCAGGGCGGTTTCGTAAAAAAACTTTACAGCACCTATTTAAGTTATCTGCCGGAGGATAAGTTTTCCTATCCGCTGGATATGAAGACAGATAAACGAGGCGGCTTTACGGAAATTCTGAAAAGTGTGGACAGAGGTCAGGTGTCTGTAAATATAACCAGGCCCGGTGTTGAAAAGGGGAACCATTGGCATTATACCAAAAACGAAAAGTTTCTGGTGGTCAGTGGGAAAGGACTCATTCGCTTTCGGAAACATGGGAGTGATGAGATCATAGAATATCATGTCAGCGGAGAGCGTCTGGAGGTGGTGGACATTCCCCCCGGTTATACGCATTCCATTGTCAATGAGGGCCCTGCAGATTTGGTAACGCTGATGTGGTGCAATGAGTGTTTCGATCCCGGAAGGCCGGATACGATTTATGAAAAAGTAGAGAAACAGCAGGAAAAGTGAGGATAGAGGGTTGAATAAGTTAAAACTTATGACCATAATCGGCACCAGACCGGAAATTATCAGATTGTCGGAAGTCATAAAAAAGTGCGATGATTATTTTGAACAATGCCTGGTGCATACAGGCCAAAACTACGACTATACTTTGAACCAGATCTTTTTTGAGGATTTGGGTCTCCGGCAGCCGGATTATTATCTGGATGCAGTGGGAACAAACCTGGGGGAGACGATTGGAAATATCATTGCCAAAAGTTATAAGCTGATGACAGAGGTGGAGCCCGATGCGTTTCTGGTCCTGGGGGATACAAACTCAGCGTTAGCCGCGATTTCCGCAAAAAGACTGAAAATACCCATTTTTCATATGGAAGCGGGGAATCGTTGTTTTGATGAAAACCTTCCGGAGGAGACAAACCGCCGGATCGTAGACCATATCGCCGATGTAAATCTTTGCTACAGTGAGCATGCCCGCAGGTATTTAAACGCTGAGGGGACCGCAAAGGAGAGAACTTATGTCACGGGATCACCTATGGCGGAGGTTCTTTCTGCTAACATGGAAAAGATAATGAGCAGCAGTGTGCTGGAAACTCTGAAACTGGAACAGCGGAAATATATCCTTCTCTCGGCGCACAGGGAAGAAAATATTGATCAGGAGAAAAACTTTTTTGCTCTGATGGATGCGGTAAATTGCATGGCGGAAGCATATCAGGTGCCGATCATTTACAGTACGCATCCCAGAAGTAAAAAATTTATTGAACAGAGAAATTTTAAATTTCATCCGTTGGTACGGAGTCTGCAGCCGTTTGGCTTTTCTGACTACAATCACTTACAGATGAATGCTTTCTGTGTGGTATCGGACAGCGGCACATTGCCGGAGGAAGCTTCCTATTTCAATTCAAAAGGGCATCCATTTCCGGCGGTCTGTATCAGAACTTCGACGGAAAGGCCGGAAGCCATAGATAAGGGGAATTTTATTCTGGGCGGTATTACCGCGGAACAGGTGCTGCAGGCAGTTGATATGGCGGTCCGAATGAATGCGGCGGGTGACCTTGGTGTTGCTGTGCCCAATTACCTGGATGAGAATGTGAGCACAAAGGTTGTCAAGATTATTCAGAGCTATACGGGGATTGTCAATAAAATGGTGTGGAGGAAGGAGTGAAGGCGGCTGCCGATACCGATCTTTGAGGAATTTTAAAAAGCTGAAAACAAGGTTATTGAACCCGTTTTCATAACAATTCAGATGAAGTTCCAAACAGCCAGATTTAGGTAAGTTGGTGCCGGCAAGTGGTGATTTAGATAACGGTTGAACAAAATTGCTATGTGATGGTCTGATAGGACTGTGGCGTAGCATTTTTTTGAAATAAAATATTTGCTTGACATAGATCTTAATGTCATGTACAATGTGGACAAATAGATGATTATGTATAATCACGATGATTTAAGAAGAAAGGAAGAAACATACGATAAGAATAAATAATAGACATGTTAAATAACAGGAAATTTTAACTATTAAATGTTGCACTTATTTGTTGAATTGCAAAATAATATTACATACAGAACATTAAACAAAAATAGTTCGACGAACCTTGAAAATTATATAATAAGCAGAGAGTCCTGAAAAACTTCCTGAAATCATCTAAAAATAGTTGGTGTTAGTTGATATTATGTCTGTAATTTGCAGCTATAATTTCGACTTAATGAGTGCGCCAGTTCGGCGCTTGAAATATAGGCAGGTGCGAGCCCTGCCCCGGTAAAGTTTAGCGAACAGCCGGTACACAGCCTTGGAGCCGAAGCCGTGAGGTTAGGTTTAAGCGTAAG